>NZ_JCAXDT010000009.1:0-222070 GCF_059759215.1 Glutamicibacter sp. GQ173 | reverse complement strand
TCGCCGGCAGCCTTTTGGGTTGTTCGAGTTACAGCGAGCGAAGCACCACGGCGGTGCCCTGTCCGCCGCCACCGCAGATGCCGATGGCACCCAGCGAGCCTGCCGGCAAGTCCTGCAGCTGGCGGGCCAGCGTTCCGATAATGCGTGCGCCCGAAGCGCCGATAGGGTGGCCCAAGGCGGTGGCCCCGCCGTGCTGGTTCACGATCTTCTCATCCAAGCCCAGAACCTTGGCAGACTGGACGACCACCGCGGCGAAAGCCTCATTGATTTCGACTGCCTTCAAATCTGCAGCTTGTACGCCAGCCTTCTGCAGCGCAGCGGCGATGGCGTTTGATGGCTGTTCGTGCAAGGTGCGGTCCGGTCCGGCGACAAACGCGTGCGAAACGACTTCAGCCATCGGGCTCAGGCCCAGTCGCGCAATCGCAGCGTCGCTGGCCAGCACCACAGCTGCAGCGCCATCGGTGATTTGCGAGGAGTTGCCCGCGGTAATGCTGCCATCTTTCGAGAACGCTGGGCGCAAGGCAGACAGTGTTTCAACAGTGGTTGACTCGCGGATGCCGTCATCCTCGGAATAGGTGGTTTCACCCTTGCGAGTAGAGATGGTGAACGGGGCGATCTCCCCGGCGGCGAAGTCCCGGGAGGCGGCGGCGCGCTGATGCGACGCGGCGGCCACCTTGTCCTGCTCTTCTCGGGTTAATGACAGCTTGGCGTTGTGCTCTTCGGTGGAAGCACCCATCGAGCGCTTTTCTGCGGCATCGGTCAAGCCGTCGTATTCCAGAGTGTCGATCATTTCAATGGCGCCGTACTTGGTTCCGGCACGGGCCCGCTGAACGTGAGGTGCCAGGGACATGGATTCCTGGCCGATGGCCAGGACGATATCGGCTTCGCCATTGTTGATGAGGCGAGTGCCCGCAACTACAGCTTCGGCTCCGGAAAGGCAGACGGCGTTGACCGCGATGGCCGGAACATTCAGCGGAATGCCCGCACTGACGGCCGACTGGCGAGCGGGGTTCTGGCCTGCTCCGCCTTGAAGCACCTGTCCAACGATGACCTGCTCTACTTGGCTGGGGTCAACACCGGCACGCTCCAGCGCCGACTTGGCGGCATGGGCGCCCAGCTCGGAGGCTGGAACGCTGGCGAAGACGCCATTGAATTTCACAAAGGGGGTGCGGGCGTAGCCCACAATTTTGACGCTCATGCTTTCGGGTCCTCCACGATGCCGACGGCAAATTCTGCTGCCGTGATCTCTTTAATGGTTTCTAGGCTTTCGCCCGGGGCTACGGCACGCAAGGTCATTCGCCCTTGCTCGATGTCGAAAACCGCGCGGTCGGTGATGATGCGGTCAACCACGCCAACACCGGTCAGGGGCAAGTCGCAGGACTCCACAATCTTGCTCGTTCCGTCTTTGGCGGTGTGGTCGGTCAGGACAATCACCCGGGGCGTGCCGGCAACCAGGTCCATGGCTCCGCCCATGCCCTTGACGAGCTTGCCCGGGATGGTCCAGTTGGCGAGGTCGCCGTTTGCGGCTACCTGCAACGCACCGAGGATGGCTGTTTGCACGTGGCCGCCTCGAATCATGCCGAAGGACGTTGCCGAGTCGAAGAAGCTTCCACCGGGCAGGATGGTGACTGTCTGCTTGCCTGCATTGATCAGGTCGGCATCTTCCTCGCCCTCATAGGGGAAGGGACCCATGCCAAGCAGGCCGTTCTCGCTTTGGAGCTTCACCGAGACGCCCTCGGGAAGGTGATTGGCCACCAGGGTGGGGATGCCGATGCCGAGGTTGACGTATTGCCCGTCGGTCAGTTCGCTGGCGGCAATCGCCGCCATTTCATCACGAGTCCACATGCCTAGGCCTCCTGCCTGCTGCGTACGGTGCGCTGTTCAATGTCCTTGACCTCGTCGGCCTGCACCAGGGTCTGCACGAAAATGCCCGGGGTCTCGACCAGGGACGGGTCAAGGTAGCCATCGAGGATGTGCTCGGCTTCGGCGAAGGTGTGGCGTCCGGACATGGCAACCAATGGGTTGAAGTTCCTGGAGGTCATCCGATAGCGCAGGTTGCCTTCGGAGTCGGATTGGTAGGCCTTGACCAGCGCGATGTCTGCGAAGATTCCGCGTTCCAGGATCGCTGGCTTGCCGTTGAACTCCATGACTTCCTTGCCTTCGGCCACTGGAGTGCCCACGCCGGTGGGAGTGAAGAAGGCTGGAATGCCTACACCGCCTGCGCGCAAGCGTTCCGCGAGGGTGCCTTGGGGGCAGAATTCCACGTCAAGGTCCCCGTCGAGGAACTGTTGGGCGAATAGCTTGTTTTCTCCCACGTAGGAGGCCAGGACCTTGGAGACCTGCCGGTTTTCCAAGAGGATGCCCAGGCCTTTTCCATCCACGCCCATATTGTTGGACACGATGGTCAAGTTGGTGGCTTTGGAGTCCCGCAAGGCGGTGATCAGCCTGTTGGGGATTCCTGAGAGGCCGAAGCCTCCCACGGCGATGGTCATGCCATCCTTGACGACGGCGGCTAGTTCTGCGGCCGCGTCTTCTCGAAACTTCGTTGTCATCGATATCTCCCTGCGTCCACTATGTGGAGTGCGGATGTGTCTACTTCCAAAGTTACGTAGTCGCAGATGAGCATTCAATAGCGAACGGGACATTGCCTGCTTATTGATCGGATGGTGAGGAAAAACAGATTCTCTGTCCATAATATGAACGCTTTTACTAGGAGCTAGACGACATCGAATTCGTTGCCTTCGGGATCGGCCATGCACACTGCAAAATGGTCCATCTCGGGCAGGTCCATCACCTCTCGGATGGTGGCGCCGAGGTCCGCCAACCGCTGCGCCTCCTGAGTCACCCGCTCCTTGCGCGTCTCGAATTCGACGCTGCGTCCGCCGCCAACGAGGAGATCAACATGCAGCCGGTTCTTGATGCTTTTGGACTCGGGCACCTGCTGGAACCACCAGCGCGGGCCGTTGCCTTGCGGGTCGACCAGTGACTCTGGCAGGTCGCCAACCCCGGGGCCCAATTCATCTTCCGGAACGCCCATGGCTTGCCAATGCTCGCGCCACGTTGCGTGGGGTGCCGGAGGCGGCTCGGGAATGTAGCGCATTGCCTGGGACCAGAATTCCACCATGGTTCGCGGGTCGGTGCAGTCAATGACTAATTGCCATGAATTCTCCATGCCCCACATTATGCGCCCCTGCTCGGACAAATACAGGGCAATGGACAAACTTCGTCCATAATATGGCCATGAGCAATTTACCGGCAGGAGCGCAGGTTGTCGGCCGGCTGGCTGCCGTGCTGCGAACCGTGAGCACCTCAATGCCCGCTGGCATTACGACCACCGAAGCGGCCCGCGCCACCTCACTGGCCCGGCCAACGGTGCACCGGCTGCTCTCGGCATTGGTCACCGAAGGATTCTGCGATCACGATCATCGCACCGGCAAATGGCTGCTGGGCCCGGAGCTGTACCTCATGGGAGCCGTAGCCGCCGAACGCTACGACGTCAGCGAGCTGGCGCGCGAGCACGTCACGGCGCTGGCCGAACAGACCGGAGAGAGCGCCTTCCTCTCCGCGCGGCGCTCCGATGAAACCGTCTGCTTGCTTCGCCAGGACGGAGCCTTCCCGATCCGGTCCTTTGTGCTCTATGAAGGCCGGCGCTTCCCACTGGGAGTGGCTTCAGCGGGAATGGCAATTTTGGCTTTCTTGCCGGAAGAAAGCATGAAGCGCTATCTGGCTGGCAGCTGCTTGGAAGCCGAATACGGGCCAGCCCATAGCGCCAGGGAACTGCGCAAGAAGATCGCTGAAACCAGGAAACTTGGCTATTCGGTCAATCCGGGACTGATCGTCGAGGGAAGCTGGGGAATGGGCGCGGCGGTCTTCGACAGTTCCGGGCAGCCAGCTTGGGCCTTGAGCCTGACCGGCATCCATACGCGGTTCGAGGCCGAACGGAGAAAAGAACTCGGCGAGCTGTTGCTGCATCATGCCCATGAGCTGTCCACCAAGCTGGCTGCGCGTACCGGCCCAGCTCAGCGCCAGTGAGCACTTGGCGTGTTGATAGGTACCTGCGGTAATCTCTCTGTTCGGCGGATTCAACTTCGGGCAGGACCGTCACCGCGATGCACAACAAGCACTAAGGAACGGTAGACGTGGCCACAATCCCGGCTGGAACCAGTACGCCGCACATCATGATCGATGTGGAGCAGCTGGAGAAGAACATCGAAAAAATGGCCCATCGGGTCGCCAGCCAAGGCCTGAAAATGCGTCCTCATGCCAAAACTCACAAGATGCTCGAAGTCGCCGGCCGCCAGCTGGAGGCCGGGGCGGTCGGGCTCACCGTGGCCACCGTGGGCGAAGCATTGAGTTTTGCCCTGCAAGGCGTGGCCAAGATCTTCATCGCCTATCCGCTATGGGTCGATGAGTCCCAGGCGCAACGGATCCAGGAATTGATGAAGCGTGCCAAGCTCAGCATTGGCACCGATTCGGTGGAGGCTGTGGAACAAATGGCCCGGATGCTCGGGCCACAGGCAGCCAAGATCCGCCTCATGATCGAAATCGACAGCGGTCATCATCGCAGTGGCGTCAGCCCGCACGATGCGCTGGCTATCGCCGAAGCGGCGCGTGCCGCCGGCATGCGCGTGCATGGAGTCTTCACCTTCCCCGGGCACAGCTACAACCCTGACGGCATCGACTGCGCCGTCAATGATGAGCACAAGACGCTGGCCGAAGCGACCAGGATTCTGCGCGCGGCCGGGTTCACCATCAAGCGGATCAGTGGCGGATCAACTCCCACCGCGGCGCTCAGTGATAATTCGGTGCTGACCGAGGTGCGCCCGGGGGTCTATGTTTTCGGCGATGCCCAGCAGTATGAGCTCGGCCGCACCAGCTTTGACGAGATCGCCTTGACCGTGGCCGCGACCGTGGTCAGCCGCCATGAAGGCAATGAGCAGATTCCGCGCCGCGTAGTGCTGGATGCTGGAAGCAAAATACTGGGAAGCGATCGTCCCGCATGGGCTACCGGCTATGGCCGCATTGCCGAGTGCCTTGACGCGCGGATCAGCGCGCTCTCGGAACATCACGCCACGGTGCTGTGGCCAGAAAACCTCGAGCTGCCCGCGCACGGCACGCAACTGCAGGTGATCCCGAATCACGTGTGCCAAGCGGTGAACCTGGTTGATTCGGTGCTCGCAGTGCATCCCGATGGAAGTTCTGAGCTGTGGGATGTGGCTGCTCGCGGGCTGAATTTCTAACCTGCCAAGGCATCCGGCACGGTCCAAACGGTGGCATCCTTCAGGGAAATCTGCAGGTTCGCTCCGCTTGCTTCATCCGCCAGCTGGCGTCCGCCAACCACCACTAGGAGGCTGCGCGCCCGGGAGAATCCGAGATACAGCTGCTCGGCGGCTCGGTTCATGTCCTTGAAGCCCCTAACGCAAAGAAGGACCACGCTTCTCTCCAGCCCCTTGAACCCAAGCACATGGCCATAGAATTCATTCTCGCGAGCATGGAAAGCTGGCCAATGCTCCGTATCGAGCAGGCCCGTTCTCATAGTGGTCTTGGCGGCCAGTAGAATCGCTTTGCTACCGGCGCGTAGGGCATGATGGGAGCTATGGAGAACAGCGCTGCACCCGCCTGGGTGGCCAATTACCAGCCCGGCGTCCCTGCAAGTATTGACCTGCCTGCCGAAGCGCTCAGCCGCATGTTCGAACGCTCGGTGGCTGAAGCAGGCCAGAGCCCGGCTACAGAATTCTTCGGGCGGCGCACCAGCTATGCGCAGCTCGGCGAACAGGTGGAGCAGGCGGCCGAAGGGCTGCGCAAGCTCGGGGTGCGTGCCGGGGACCGGGTGGCCCTGATCCTGCCCAACTGCCCGCAGCATGTGGTGGCTTTCTACGCTGTCCTGCGGCTGGGGGCCGTGGTGGTGGAGCACAATCCGCTGTACACGGCCCGAGAGCTGCGCCACCAGTTCGAAGACCACCAGGCGCGCGTGGCCATCGTCTGGGACAAGGTAGTGGGCTCCTTGCAGGAGTTCCCCAAGGCCGTGCAGCTGGACGCGGTGGTAGCGGTTAACCTGCTGGATGCCTTCCCTGCGCTGAAGAAGATGGCGCTGAACCTCCCGGTGAAGAAGCTGCGCGAGACCAAGGCCTCGCTGACCACCGGCACCTCGGGAACCACAGCGTGGAAAGACTTGCTCGGAGGCGGCCGGCTTGATGCCAATCACCCGCACCCCGATGTGGATGACTTGGCCGTCATCCAGTACACCTCCGGCACCACGGGCCATCCCAAGGGGGCCATGCTCACCCACTTCAACCTGTACTCCAACGCGCTGCAAGGCGAGGCCTGGATGCTCGGCGCCAAGGAGCGCGAGGAAATCCTCTACGCGATCCTCCCGATGTTCCATGCCTTCGGCATGACGCTGTACCTGACCTTTGGCGTGAAAAAGCAGGGCCTGCTGGTGCTCTTCCCGAAGTTTGATGCCCAGATGATCCTGGACGCGTGGAAAAAGTCGCCCGCCACGGTGTACTGCGCCGTGCCACCGATCTACGAACGCACCGTGCTGGCCGCCAAGGAGCGCGGCATGTCGCTCAAGAGCGCCAAGTACTGCATTTCCGGGGCCATGAACCTGCCAGACCATGTCGTGGAACTGTGGGAATCCATGTCCGGCGGGCTGCTGGTCGAAGGCTATGGCATGACCGAATCCTCGCCGGTGGCGCTGGGCAATCCCTTCCACCCCAGCCGCCGCACCGGAACCATCGGCGTGCCTTTTCCCTCGACCTTGATGAAGGTTGTCGAGGTGGATGATCCGTCCAAGGAAGTACCCCAAGGCGAGGCCGGTGAACTGCTGATCAAGGGCCCCCAGGTGTTCCAAGGCTATTGGAACAATCCCGAAGAGACCGCCAAGGCGAAAACCGTCGATGGCTGGTTGCGTTCGGGCGATGTGGTCACCGTAGACGAGGACGGATTCACCCAGGTCGTGGACCGGGCCAAGGAACTGATCATCACCGGCGGTTTCAACGTCTCGCCGACCGAAGTGGAAATCGCGTTGCGCCAGCACGCCAACGTGGTTGACGCCGCGGTCTTCGGCAAGCCGCTGGCCAGAGGCGGAGAGATGGTGGTCGCCGCGGTGCAGCTGGAACCCGGCGTTGAACTCAACGAAGACGGGCTGCGTGCCCATTGCCGAGAGCTGCTCGCCGCCTACAAGGTGCCCAAGCGCGTGGTCCAGGTCGAAGAACTGCCGCGTTCATTGCTCGGCAAGATCCTGCGCAAGCAGGTCAAGGACGAACTGGCAGAAACCATTTAGGGCGTCCGGGCCAGGGCTTGTCCCGGCACACGAACTCAGCGCAGCCGGGGCATCGCCGAGAGCAGCATCCGGGTGTATTCATGCTGCGGGGAGGCGAAGACGGACGCAGTGTCGCCCTGTTCAATGATTTTGCCCTGGTGCATGACCGCCACGGTATCGCTCATATGCTCGATGACCGACAGATCGTGGCTGATGAATAGATAACTGGTGCCGGTCTCGAGCTGGATCTGGTCTAAAAGATCCAGCACGGTGGCCTGGATGGACACGTCCAACGCCGACACCGGCTCATCGAGGACCAGCACCGAAGGCCTTGGCGCCAGGGCGCGGGCAATGGCCAGGCGCTGGCGCTGTCCGCCGGAGAGCTCGCGAGGAGAGCGCGGGAGCAGGCTGGTGGAAAGTTCCACCTGTTCCAGCAATCCAGCCACCTCGTTGCGGTAGCCAGCGGTCCGCTTGGTCTTGCCGCCGCTGAGCGCATCGGCCAGCAGCTGGCCGACGGAATAGCGCGGATCAAAGGAGCCCAGGGGGTTCTGGTAGATCGCGCCCATCTGCTCGCGAAGCTTTCGGCGTTGCCCCTCGGCCATGGGGGCGAAGCGTTCGCCGAGCAGGTCCAGGGTGCCAGAATCCGGTTTCTGCAAACCCAGCACCATGCGCGCGGTGGTGGTTTTCCCGGACCCGGATTCACCCACGATGCCCAAGGTTTTCCCCCGCGGCAAGTCGAAGCTCACCGCGTCCACGGCCGCGTGCTTTCCAAAGCTCTTCGACAGGTTGGTGGCCGAAAGGGCCGGTGGGCCAGCAACAATTTTCGGAGCGGGTGCTGGCGGCGGCACAGCGCCAGCTGCCGAGAGCGGCGCGAAGCGCGCGACGCCCGTGGGCACCGCTTGCAGTAGCTTGCGGGTGTAGTCATGCTGTGGATGGTTCAAGACCCGTTCGGCCGGTCCAGCTTCGACGATTTCCCCGTGGCGCATCACTGCGATGTCATCGGCCAGGTGGGCCACCTGCGCCAGATCGTGGCTGATCATCAGCACGCCGCGGCCCTGCTCCTTGAGCTTGCGCAGCTGCGAAAGGACCAGGGCGGTCAGTGCCGAGTCCAGCGCGGTGGTCGCCTCATCGGCGATCACCACCTGCGGGTTGCCGGCCAGCGCCTGGGCAATGAGGGCGCGCTGGCGCATGCCTCCGGAAAGCTCGGGGGAGCGCTGCTTGGCGCGCAGTCCGGGGTCGGGCATTCCTACCGCTTCGAGCACGTCGTGCACCCGCTGCTCACGTTCTGGCTTGGACAGCGAGCCATGATCCTTGAGTCCGTCAGCGATTTCCCGGCCCACCGGTCGCAGCGGGTCCAAGGCCATCAGCGCATCTTGCAGAATCATCGAGATCGAATTGCCGCGAATCTTCTGCCACGCCCGGTCATCCAGGTCCAGCGCATCCTGGCCGCAAATGGCCAGTTCGCTGGCGCTGACTCTCCCTCCGGAGAGACCCAAGAGGCTGCGCGCGGTCACGGATTTGCCGGATCCGGATTCGCCGACCAGCGCCAGCACCCGGCCAGAGCGGATGGCCAGGGAGATGTTCTTCACCGCGGGTGCTCCGTCGAAGCTGACCGACAGGTCCTTGACGGTGATGAGCTCTTGTTCACTCATAGCGACTTCACCTTTCCGCCTAGGGCGCGGCCGATCAGGGTTGCGGACACCGCCACGGCCACGATGGCCAGCCCGGGGAAAAGGCTCATCCACCATGCCAAGTGCAGGTAGGTGCGGCCGGCCGAAAGCATGGCACCCCATTCCGGAGCGGGCGGGGCGGCGCCCAAGCCGAGGAAGGAGAGGGCAGCGGCCCAAATGACGGCCTGGCCGATGCCCAGGGTCACCAGCGCCAGCAGCGGCTTGAGCGCATTGGGCACCAGGTGGTTGCGGACCTTGAGCCAGCTGCCGCGGCCGAGCACGGTGGCGGCCTCCAGCATTTCGGAATTCTTCAGGCTGCGGATTTGGCTGCGCACCAGCCGCGCATAGCCGGGAGCCGTGGATAGGCCGACGGCCACGATGGCCGGGCCCACGCCCGGACCGGTGAAGGCAATGATCAGCAGTGCCATCAGCAAGGAAGGAATGGCATAGAGCGCTTCGAGCACGCGCAAGATGATGTCATCGATCCAGCGCGGAGATAGCGCGGCAACGGTGCCCAGGATAATGGCCAGCCCCATGCCCAGGGCCGTGGCGGCCAAGCCGATGGATAGCGAGTCCGAAGTGCCATGGATGACGCGGGTGTAGATATCGCGGCCCGATTCGTCGGTGCCGAAGAAGTGCGCCGCCCCTGGTTTCTGGAAGGCTTGCACCGGGCTGATGGCCAGCGGGTCCCCGGGAGCCAGGACCGAGGGCGCCAGGGCCATCAGCAGCCAGAGGCCGACGACGATGGCGGAGAGGATTTTTGCGGTGCGGCTCATCGCTGCCCGCCTGCCGGGTTGATGAGCCGTTCGATACCTTCGGCCAAGGCCATGACCACGATGTAGACCAGCGCGGAGAACAAGGCGATGCCGGTAACCATCGGAATATCGCGGGCCAAGACCGCGGAGAGCAGGGAGCGGCCAAGGCCAGGGCGGGCGAAAATTGCTTCAACCACCACGGCTCCGGAGAGCAGCGAAGAAAACGCCCAGCCGGTCAGGCCCAACGCAGGCAGGGCCGCATGGCGCAGGCCATGGCGCCAGAAGAGCTTGAGCCGGCTTTCGCCGCGGGCCCGGGCTGCCAGGGCGAACTGGCTGCCCATCGCCTCGCCCAGGGAATCGCGCATCAATTGGGCGAGGAAACCAGCCAGCGGCAGCGCCAGGGTCAGCACCGGGAGCACCAGGCCCTGGGCGGAGCCATTGTCCACGGCAGGCAGCCAGCCCAATGCGGAAGAGAAGAGCATGATCAGCACCGCGCCGAGCCAGAAATGCGGGACCGCAGCGGCGATGATTTCCATCAGGCTGCCCAGTTGGCTGCCAAAGCGGCTGGACCGGATAGCGGCCGCGGCGAAGCATAGGGCCATCAGCCAGGCGGCGGCCAGGGCCAGCAGCGAGAGCCACAGGGTATTGGGCAGAACCTCGCCCATGACCTGGGTGACCGGCTGTTTCAGGGAGTAGGAGGTGCCGAAGTCCAGTGCCAGCAGCTTGCCCAGATACAGCAGGTATTGCGCGAAGAGCGGCTGGTCCAACGCGTATTCTGCCCGGGCAGCGGCCAGGGATTCGGCCGAAGCCTGAGAGCCCGGGCCGCCCATAATTGCTTCAGCCGGGTCGCCGGGGATCAGCCGGATGGCGAGGAAGATGGCCGTGGCCACCAGCCATAGCACCACCAGGGCACCGCAGATCTTGCGCCCAGCCCAAGCAACTGTGCCCATCAGAGGCTACTGATCCAGGAAGGTGTCGAAGTAGATCGGGGAGGACACCGCCGTGGTGGTTCCGACGCCGTGCACGTTCTTGCCGTAGAGGAAATGATTCTGCTGGTCATACAGCGGCAGCACGTAGTAGCCCTCGAGCACGATCTTCTGCGCCTGCTCGTAGAGCGAGGCGCGGCGCGCGCCGTCCTCGGTCTCTTCGGCCTTGTTCAGCAGCTGGTCGAGCTGCTTGTTCTTCACCTGTGCATTATTGGCGAAGTAGCCCGAAGGAGCAGGAACCGTTGAATCGGAGTGGTAGAGCACGCGCAGCACCGACGGGCCAACCTTGGTGTACGGAGCGGAGACCAGGTTGTACTCGTGCTTGGCCAGCGCGCCATACCAGCTGGACAGATCCAGTAGGTCGATCTTCACCTCGAAGCCCACGGCCTTGGCCTGGGCCTGGAACTGCTCGAAGAGGGACTGCTCGGCCGGGACCGACTGGTTGGTGGAGACCGGGAAAACCAAGCTCAAGCGCTTGCCATTCTTCACGCGGTAACCCTGGGCATCGCGTTCGCTCCAGCCGGCATCATCGAGCAGCTGGTTGGCCTTGGCGGTATCGGTGGTGAACAGCGATTCATCCGAGTATGCCAGCAGCTCCACCGAGGATAGCAGCGAATTGCTGCGCTTGGCGGTGCCGAAGAACAACGCGGAGACCCCGGTGTTCGCATCGACGGCGCGGATGAAGGCTTCGCGGACTCGCTGGTCGTCAAATGGCGCTTTGGAGCTGTTGAGCTCGATGCGGTTCGAGGCGCCGGGGCGCGGTGCATCGAGGTGGCCCAATCCGGCATCGGAGGCCGAGGCAATGGTGTCAGGCTGGGCGTTATCGATCACGTCGACTTCGCCGGATTGCAACGCCGCGTAGCGGGTGGCGGCTTCTGGGATGAACCGCCAGGTAATGCCATCCAGGTAGGCGGTGCTGCTGGTGCGCTTTTCATCAGCGACCGGCAGGACGTAGCCATCGTTGCGGACCAGGTTCACGGCCTTCTGATGCTCCCAGGACTCGACCTTGAACGGTCCGGTGCCCACTGGGGCAGCGCAGTTCGTGGCCTGATCTCTTTCCAGGGCCTTGGGAGATTCGATGGCGGTCCACGGCATCGAGAGGGATTCGAGCAGGGCGTTATCTGGAGCTGACAGCTTGAGGACGGCGGTCAGCTCATCTTTGGCCTCGACACTGACTACCTTGCCCACGGCGAGGTATCCGGTGGAGGAAGCGGTATTGGGGTCCTTGAGGTGCTTGACGTTGGCCTTGATGGCGTTCGCGGTGAGCTTGGTCCCATCGGTGAACTTGATGCCCTCCCGCAGCTTGATGGTACGGGTCAATCCGTCCTTGGAGACTTCCGTGCTCTCGGCCAGCCATGGGATGATCTCGCCGTTGGCATCCTTGGTAAACAGGGATTCCAGATATTGGCTGGCCACCAGCGCCTGCGGGTAATTGCCGCCAACGTGCGGGTCCAGGCAGCTTGGCTCTGCGTCGCCCGAGGCGTAGACCATGGTGCCGCCGGTGACCGGTTCTTTGCCTTGTGCCGTGGAGTCGGAGCTGCCTGTTGTCGAGCAGCCGGCCAAGAGGGCGCCGATTAATGGCAGTGCGAAGGCGCCGGCCAGAATACGCGAAGAGCGCGAGTTGCGTTGCATGGGAAGGAACTTACCTCGGTGTGCTAGTGGAATGACCACTCCAACTTTAGCCATGTACGTTGCATTCGTCAGATCGGCGCCCTGTGGCGCGGATCCGACGAATGCACTGCACTGCTGCGGGCGTCGAGTATCTACTTTTCGCTGGCTACGGTCAGCCGGCGGTTTTCGTGTGCCGGGGTATCGATTTCGTCGAGGATTGCCACCGCGAAGTCCTGGCTGGAAACGAAGTCGCCGGCCGGTGAATCGGTGCCCTTGGCGTAGCTTCCGGTGCGGCGTCCCGGTGCGATTACCGGGGCTGGTGCAACGACGGTCCAGGTGATTCCGGAGACGGAGGTGAACATGTCGTAGACGGCAGCTGCGGTGAGTGCTTCGGCCTTGTACGCTTCGGGGAAATCCGGGCTGTCGACCAGGCGGACACCGTTGACTTCGGTGGCTCCCGCGCCGCCAACGACGATCAGGCGCGCCGGAGTGAGGGTTTCGGTGATTTCCTCGAATGCGTCCAGGTATTCCTGGTGGTCTCCGCCGGTGCGCGATGGCGGAACGGAGATGACGATGACGTCATTGTTCTTGCCGAGCTCGCGGTAGGTGGCGGCGTCATTCAGTTCTGCTTTGACGGCGGTGGTGCCGGCAACCTCGGTGCCGGAACGGGTTACCGCGGTGACTTCGTGGCCGCGGGAAATGGCTTCGGCAACAACTTCAGTGCCGACCATGCCGGTGGCTCCATAGACTGCGATCTTCATGGTGATTCTCCTGTTGATTGGTTGACGTACAACACGATGATATCTTTTAGATACCGACTACTACAACGAAACTAGGTTTCCTAATGGATAGCCATGAGTCATTTAATGTCTTCGTGCAGAACTGTCCTTCACGTGAAATTATGCAGCGCCTCGGGGATAAATGGACACCGCTGGTCCTGCTTGGCCTAGCTGGCGGGCCGCAACGTTTCTCCGAGTTACGCCAGCGCATCGGCAGCGTCACTCCAAAAGTGCTCACCAGCACCCTGCGCACCCTTGAGCGCGACGGGCTGGTGGAGCGCACGGTCTTTGCCCAGGTCCCGGTCCGCGTAGACTATGAGCTCACCGAGGTTGGCCACAGCCTGCTGGGCCCCATGGAAACGCTGCGCAAATGGTCCGAGAACCATGCATCCAAGGTGCTGAAGGCCCGCGATGAGTTCGACGCCCGCGACGAGCGGCCAGCCGCGAGGCCGGCTAGGACAGCTCTTTGAGCATGAAGTGCAGGCCCACCAGTCCGTCCGCCCGGTGGTTGTAGGCTCCGGGCACCGTGCCCAGAATCTGGAAGCCCAGAGATTGCCACAGGTGCACCGCGGCGTAATTCGTTTCAACCACGGCGTTGAACTGGATGCCGCGATACTGTTGCTGTCTTGCCCAGGCGATGACATGCTCGCCTAGCAGCCGGCCAGTGCCGAGGTTCCGGTAGCCGGGGTCAACCAGGAAGGAGGCCGTGGCAAGATGTGCACCGCGCCCGGGCCTATTGGGCCCCATCTTGGCCGAACCGATAATTCTCCCGTCGTCCACGGCCACCACGCTCTGCCCTGGCGGGAGTTCCATCCACCAGGGTTCGGCGTCGTCCATGCTCTGGTCCTCGGGGAAGGCATAGCTCTGCCCATCGGCCATGATTTCGCGGTAGAACGCGTAGATGGCCGGCCAGTCGTCGGCGGTGGCTGTTCGGATCTGCATACCGGCCAGCCTAGTTGCTGGAGGTGATGGTGGGGGCAAGCGGCGGAACTTGAGTTGTAGCGCCGGTCACATAGACTGAGCTCACATGGAGCAATAACGGGCAAAGGAGCCGGTGGTGTTTGAAATAAGCGAAGACCAGAAGTCGCTGATCGGCATGGTCCACGATTTCGCGGAAACGAAGATCGCACCGATGGCCCAAAAATGGGATGAGGAACAGCATTTCCCCATTGATGTGCTCGCCCAAGCCGGCCAGCTGGGCATGGGCGGCATCTACGCCTCAGAGGAGCACGGCGGCTCGGCGCTCACCCGCAGCGACGCGGTACTCGTCTTTGAAGAGCTGGCCAAGGCGGACCCCACGCTGGCCGCCTACATTTCCATTCACAACATGGTGGTGTGGATGGTGGACAGCTTCGGCAATGAAGAGCAGCGGGCCGCCTGGCTGCCGGAATTGATCAGCATGGAACAGCTGGGCTCCTATTGCCTGACCGAACCAGGCATCGGCTCCGACGCCGCGGCATTGAGCACCCGCGCCCGCAGGGATGGCGACGAATATGTGCTCAGCGGCGTCAAGCAATTCATCTCCGGGGCCGGAAGCTCGGGACTGTATATCGTCATGGCTCGCACCGCGGATACCGGAGCCCGGGGGATCAGCGCATTCCTGGTCCCCGCCGATCTGCCGGGACTCAGCTTTGGCGCCAATGAAAAGAAGATGGGGTGGAAGGCCCAGCCCACCCGCCAGGTCATCATGGAAGGCGTGCGCATTCCCGCCGAAAACCTGCTGGGCGAGGAAGGCCAGGGATTCTCCATGGCCATGAAGGCACTCAATGGCGGGCGGCTGAATATTGCCGCCTGCTCGCTGGGCGGCGGCCAGCTGGCTTTGGACAAATCGGCCGCCTACCTCAAGGAGCGCCAGGCCTTCGGCGGGCCCCTGGCCAAGCAGGAAGCCCTGGTGTTCAAGCTGGCCGACATGGATATGGAGCTTGAAGCGGCCCGTTCTTTGCTGCGCCGCGCGGCCAGTGCCCTGGATGCAAAGAGCCCGGATACGGTGCGGCTTTGTGCCATGGCCAAAAAGGTCGCCACCGATGCCGGTTTCAACGTCGCCAACAGCGCCATCCAGCTGCATGGAGGCTACGGCTACTTGGCGGACTACGGCATGGAGAAGATCTTCCGGGACCTGCGGGTGCATCAAATCCTGGAAGGAACCAACGAGATCATGTCGCTGATCGTGGGACGGATCCTGCTGGAAGACTGAGCGGCGATCAGGATCGCGGAGCGCTGATTTCGGTGGAGCGCACCGGGTGCGACGAGTGGGAATCGCGCGGATCAGGATGCACCGCCTTGATGACCGGACGGCCGGCGGCAATCTGCTCGATGGTGCCCAGCGCCATGGCATCAAGCAAGGTGCGCTGGGTTGGCCGCATCATCTTCAGCTCGCCGCGTTCCAGCGCCGCAAAAAGCTCCTCGGGCTTGGCCCAGTGGGATCGCACGGCCTCGGTGGTTTGGTGCGCCGGCTCCTGGCCCGCGGCCAATGCCGCGACAAAAAAGTAGGTATCAAATCGGCGCGGGAAGCCGGTGGGAGTCACCCAGTTGGCCCACGGGAAAAGCTGCCCGGGCTCAAGGGACAGCCCGGTTTCCTCATGCACCTCGCGCAGGGCGGCTGCCAGGATTTCCCCGGCTTTCTGCGGGGCTGCCGCTTCGCCTTCGTCCCACACGGCAGTGCCGGCCCACTGCTTGCAGTGTGCGCTGATGATCGTGTCGCCAAGATGTCCGCTGGCTGCCGTTGCGCTGTCCTTGGGATCAACGCGGCCCCCGGGATACACGACCATGCCAGCCGCGAAGTCCATGGTGGACACCCGATGCTGGACGAAGACTTCGAAGCCGCCATTGTTTTCGCGCAGCATCAGCACGCTGGCCGCACGGCGGATCGGGACGTCAAGTGGGGCATTGCTGATCGGTGAAGTCGTCATTGTCTTCCGGGTCCTTGATTGTTGCGCCATTGGCTGCCGCCCTGGTGGCTAGCGGAAAGGAATGGTGGATCTTCTGCCAGCATAACTGCCAGCGCCTGCCCAGCGCGTGCCAGCATCCTCCGGGAGTTGTGCATGAACGCACATTGACCTGCGGAATCTGCACAGCGCGAATCGTTGACCCGAGTTGGAAATTGGCCATAGCTTGGCAGTGGGCATCCGAGATTCGGGCCCTTGCCGCAACGGTGCGCAAGAAGGGATATCACGGGCCATGACCCAGGAAACAGAATTGCCGGCCACCAGCAATGACGGCTTGCGCGGCCGGCGCGCATTGGTCACCGGGGGTGCCAGCGGAATTGGATTCGCCTGCGCGCAAGCACTGGCCCAGGCAGGTGCCGCAGTCACGATCGCGGACAGGGATGAGCAGGCTGCCCGCGAGGCCGCGGCCCGCCTGGACGGGAGCGCCTGGGCGGTGGATCTTTCGCAGACCAAGGCCCTTGAACAGTGCAGCGTCGACACCGACATCCTGGTCAACAATGCCGGCATCCAGAGGGTGGCAGCCATCGATGAATTTGATCCCGAGGCGTGGCGGCTGATCCACCGGCTCATGCTGGAAGCGCCATTTCTGCTCATCCGTGCTGCCCTGCCCGGCATGCGCGAACGCGGCTTCGGTCGGATCATCAATATTTCCTCGATCCACGGCTTGCGCGCCAGCGCCTTCAAGAGCGCCTACGTCTCGGCCAAGCACGGGCTGGAAGGCCTGTCCAAGGTCACCGCGCTGGAGGGTGCTGAGCACGGAATCACAAGCAATTGCATCAACCCGGGATATGTCCGTACGGCATTGGTGGAACAGCAGATTGCCGATCAGGCCAAGCTGCATCAGATCCCCGAATCACAGGTAGTGCAAAAGATCATGCTGACCGAGGCGGCCATCAAGCGGCTGGTTGAGCCAGAAGAAGTCGCCTCCCTCGTGGCCTGGCTCAGCTCATCATCGGCGGGAATGGTCACCGGTGCCTCGTACACCATGGATGGAGGCTGGAGCGCGCGGTAGCCACCGCCGGGCACTATGCAGGAGGGAAAAGAACTGTTCCGCTGGCGGCCACGGCTGCGATGATCAGCGTTGCAACCAGTCCCAAGAGCAATGCCTTGATCCCGGAGGTGAAGATGCTGCGCAGGTGGACCCCGAGCCCCAGGGCAAACATGGCCGCAGACAAGAGCAGGGTTTGCATGGTGGAAGCGCCGTCGATGAACACCTCTGGGAGATCCATGGTGGTGCGCACCAGCATGGTGGCCAGGAAACCAATAATGAACAGGGGCACCAGCGGCGGATTCTTGTCGCCGCGAACGCTGTGCTTGCGCCGCATATAGATTCCGACTCCGGCAACCACCGGAGCGAGCAGGAGAACCCTGGCCAGTTTCACGGTGACGGCCACGGCCAAGGCGGCTGCCGACACCGAGCCAGCACCGGCAACAACCTGTGCCACCTCGTGGGTCGAAGCGCCCACGAGCATGCCGATGCCGCGTTCATCCAAACCCAAAAGCAGACCCAGCGCGGGCATGGCCGGAATCATCAGTGTTCCGAAAAGCACCACCAGGCCAACTGCTGTGGCTACTTGATGCTCCTTGGCCTTGATTGTTCCTTCAGCCCCAGCCACAGCTGCCGCACCGCAGATGGAAAAGCCAATGGCAATCAACAGCCGTTGCTCCAGGTCCATGCCCATCAGCTTGCCGATCCAGGCGGTGAGCAGGAACGTGACGGTCACCGATGAAACCACCACCAGCAGCACGCCAGGACCAAGAGCAAGGATGGATTCCAAGGACAATTGGAATCCCAGAAAGACGATTCCCCACCGCAACAGCTTCTTTGCCGAAAGGGCTACCCCGGAATCAACAACATGAGGCACGGGCGCCAGGTTGCGCCACAGGGCGCCAAGCACAATGGCGATGAGCAACGCGCTCACGGAACGGGTGAAATGGCTGGCGAGAATGCACAGCACGCCGACGGCCAGGCACAGCAGCACTCCAGGGACCGGGCCGGAGAGCAGCCGGGTGGCCAGCGGCGTTCTGCTGGCCATGCCGGCATCGGAAGCAGAAGCAGTGCTGGTCGAGCCCGAGAGGTGGTTCATGCTCACCATTCTCCGCCGATGCGCTAGCCAGCGGTATTCGCCTCCTGGCTATCGCGGGCATATGATCATGATATGGATAGCGATTCGCCAGCAGGGCAGAGCCTGTCTCATTGGCTGCAATTCTCATCATTGGAGTTGCTGGTTGGCATTGCCGATCACGGGAGCCTCAGCGCAGGCGCCCGGGCGGCCGGCATGGCGCAATCCAACGCCTCGCGGGCGCTGAAAACCCTCGAGCGCCGATTGGGATATGCGCTGGTGACCAGGAAAACCAGCGGATCAACTCTGACCGCAGAAGGAGTCTTGACCGTCCAGTGGGCGCGTGAGGCGCTCGCCGGGTTGAACGCATTTTCCGCCGGTGTGCGCTCGCTGGCCGAACATGGCAACAAGGAGCTGGAATTCGGGGCCAGCATGACGGTGGCAGAATACCTGGCCCCGTCATGGATCGGGCAGCTGCATGAGAAGCTGCCCAGCGTCATTCCGCGAATGAGGATCATGAATTCCCACGACGTGATCCAGGCGGTGGAACAGGAACAGCTCAGCTTCGGATTTGTTGAAACGCCACAGCTGCCCGCGTCGCTCAGGAGCCGTGAAGTGTTCCGCGATGAAATGCTGGTCGTGGTTTCGCCTGCCCACCCCTGGGCCGCGCGGAAGGACCCGGTGACCTTGGAAGAGCTGCAGGAAACCGCGCTCATCGAGCGCGAGGAAGGCTCGGGGACCAGGGCCTTTTTGAACTCCTTGTCCGCCGTCGAGCGGGCCAAGCCGATTGCAGAATTCAATAGCAATGCGACCATCTGCCAGCTGGTAGCCGGAGGCATGGGGCCGGCAGTACTCAGCCAGCTGGCGGTGGAGAGCCAGCTCAAGCAAGGGTCGTTGGTTGAAGTACCGTTTGCCGGCCCGGCGCTAATGCGCGAGCTGCGCGCCATTTGGCGTGAAGAGCGTGCGCTGAATGCCAATGAGCGGATGCTCCTTGGCATCGCCATCATCCAGTCGCCCAGCGCTTGAGATCCAGGCGGTCCCGAGCGGCACTCTTGCGTCCTCTTAAAAGCGAAATCCCGGCACGTTTGGCTTTCCTTGAAGGGAAGGCAGGCCAAACGGGCCGGGATGCTTGCGAGGCCGGCTAGGAGACCTTCTCGACGGCGTGGCCCAGCTGCTTGGTCGGGACACGATAGGTTTCGCGTGCGGTCAGTGCCGAGAGCGAAGCGATGACCGCGATCACCGCTGTGAAGAGGCTGATCTGGACCCAGCCGTTGGCTTCTAGCCCGCCCAAAGCGGCCACGATGGACGGGGCAAAACCTGCCATGAGGAAGCCAAGCTGGGTGCCGATGGCCAAGCCGGAGAAGCGCACCTGCGAGGAGAACATTTCAGCGTAGAAGCTTGGCCAAACGGCGTTCGCCGCGGCGTAGGCGCAGGAGAAGACCAGGACCGACAGGGTGAATTGCAGCAACGCGTTGCTGGATTCCATGGACCGCAGATAGAACGGCATGATGGCCGCCGAGCCCAGCGCGCCGTAGATGAAGACCGGCTTGCGGCCGATCTTGTCAGCCAGCATGCCGAAGAGCGGCTGCGAGATCAAAGCGCCGATGTTGCCGGCAACAACAAGCCAAAGGGTGATCGACTCATCCATGTTTCCAATGACCTTGCCGTAGGAGATCGCCAGGGTTCCGTACACCGTGGAGACGGCGGCGATGAATGCGCACAGCACTACGCGCAGCACGTCCTTCCAATGGAAGCGCAGCAGAACTGCCAGCGGCAGCTTTGCAATCTCATTGTTCTTCTTGGCTTCTTCGAACTCCGGGGTTTCGTGCAGCGAACGGCGGATGAAGAAGGTGACAACCACTACGACTGCCGAGAGCCAGAACGGGATGCGCCAGCCGATGCCGAACTTGATCTCATCCGGAAGGGCAACCACTGGAATGAAGATCATCGCGGCAAGAATCTGGCCGCCCTGGGTGCCGGTGAGCGTCCACGAGGTGAAAAAGCTGCGGCGGTGATCCGGGGCATGCTCCAGCGACATCGATGAGGCTCCGGCCTGCTCGCCGGCCGCCGAGAGTCCCTGGCATAGCCGGGCCAGGACCAGCAGGATCGGGGCCAGCCAGCCTACCTGCTCGAAGGTGGGCAGGCAACCGATGAGGAAGGTGGATGCGCCCATCAGGATCAAAGTGAACATCAGGACTTTTTGCCGGCCGATGCGGTCGCCAAAGTGCCCCACGAAGATGGCTCCCACGGGGCGGGCTACGTAGGCAAAGCCGAAGGTGGCCAGCGACATGACCGCAGCGTTGGCATCGGTGTCGGGGAAGAAGATATGCGGAAAAATCAGGGCCGCAGCTGAGCCGAAGATGAAGAAATCGTAGTATTCAACAGCGCTGCCCATGAAGCTGGCGACGGCCGCCTTGACCGGTGTTCGTCCTGTGCTGGCAGTGCCGCCAGATGTGTCGGAGTTGTGTGGCGATGGCATCGGGTGACTCCTCGTCGAGTGTTTTGAAGGTGACAATCCGCCCTAGATGTTCGCTATGCGTACACTTGTTCGGAATGTGTTCATTGGATTACAGTAGATGTAAATCACAACTCAGGCAATACCTGACGTCATCAAGAAGAGCTGCGGGAGAACATGAGTACACGTGCTGAGTCTTATCTGGTCGGTCTGATCGGTGACGGCGTCATGCCATCGCTGACCCCGCCGATGCACGAACGCGCCGCCGAGGTGCACGGGCTGCGCTACCTGTATCGGCCGATTGACCTCACCGAACTGGAACTTCCGGCAAGCGGCATCGGGGAATTGCTCCAAGCAGGAGCCAAGCTGGGATTTAACGCCTTCAATGTAACCCATCCTTGCAAACAACTTGTTCTGGACCACCTAGATGACATCTCGCCAACGGCGAGGGCCATTGGCGCGGTGAACACCGTGGTGATCCAGGACGGGAAATTCATCGGGCACAACACCGACGCTTCCGGATTCTCCCGCGGCCTGGCCGAGGGGCTTCCCGGAGCCAAGAAGCAGAAAGTGCTCCAGCTGGGCGCTGGCGGCGCCGGCGCCGCGGTGGCCTACGCCTTGCTGGCTTCCGGGACCGAGCAGCTGCACATCGTTGATCTCGACGAGGATCGAGTCAACCACCGGGTCCAAGAGCTGCGCAAGAACTTCCCGCAAGTCCTGGTCCATGCCGCAACCCCTGCCCAGGTTCCGCAGCTTTTGGGCGAGGTCGATGGATTATTGAATGCCACCCCGATCGGCATGCACCACCATCCCGGTGTTCCGCTGGATATCGCAGCACTGGAATCACGGCACTGGGTCGCGGACTGCATCTACCGCCCGGTGGACACCGAACTGATCGTTGCCGCCCGCAACCTTGGATGCCAGGTGCTGGACGGCGGATACATGGCCGTTGGCCAAGCGGTGGACGCCTTCGAAATCATCACCGGCATCAGGCCGGAAACACAGCAGGTGCGTGGACACTTGCTGGAACTGCTGGAAAAAGGACTGTAATGCGCACCTCTATCGCTACGGTATGCCTGTCCGGAACCCTGGAAGAAAAACTGCTGGCCTGCGCCAAAGCCGGCTTTGACGGCATCGAGATCTTTGAGCAGGATCTCCTGGTGAGCCCGATGTCGCCCGAGGAAGTCAAGGCCATGGCACATCGGCTGGGGCTGACCTTGGATTTGTTCCAGCCCTTCCGCGATTTTGAAGGCGTCACCGAAGAACAGCTGCCGGCCAACCTGCACCGCGCAGAAGCCAAGTTCCAGCTCATGCAGCGGCTGGGCATGGACCTGATGCTGCTGTGCTCGAATGTCGGCACCGCCACCATCAACGACGATGGCCTGTTTGTGGATCAAATCCGGCAGCTTTCGGATCTTGCCGCCCAATACGATGTGCGCATTGCTTATGAAGCGTTGGCTTGGGGCAAGTATGTTGATACCTACCAGCATTCGTGGGAGATCGTGAAGCGGGTAGACCGAGCCAACGTGGGATTGTGCATCGACAGCTTCCACATCCTCTCGCGCGGCGATGATCCCTCGGAGATTGCCGCAATTCCCGGAGAGAAGATCTTCTTTGTCCAGCTGGCCGATGCGCCGGTGCTCTCCATGGACATCCTTTCCTGGTCCCGCCACTATCGGCTCTTCCCGGGACAGGGCGGCTTCGCGCTGGACCAATTCCTGGCAGAACTCGTGCGCTCAGGCTACGACGGCATCATTTCCTTGGAAATCTTCAATGATGTTTTCCGCCAATCAAACGTGGAACGCACCGCCATCGACGGGCTGCGGTCCTTGCAATGGCTGCAGTCCAAAACGGCACAGCTGTTGAGCTCGACAGGGGAGCAATACGCCTTGGACCTCAAGGCCCTGCCCGGAGACCAAGACGCCACCGGGTTCGACTTTGCCGAGATCCGGACCGAGGACCCAGAGCGCGTGGCAGGGATGCTGGCACAACTCGGTTTCAGCTTCAGCGGGCAGCACCGCCGCAAGCCGGTGCAGCTGTGGAGCTCGGGCGAGGCGAAGATCATCATCAATTCGCAGCGAAGCCGAGGAGTGGAAGCCGCCGTCTCCGGCTTCGGGGTGCTGGTGCCGGACCCGGTGGCCAGCGGCGAACGCGGTGGGGCCCTGCTCGCGACGCGAGTGCCCCGCCAGCAAACCAACAATGAACAAGACCTGCCTGGCTTCGTGGCGCCCGATAGCACCGAAGTATTCTTCAGCTCACCGGCCAATACCCGGAACTGGGTCCTGGAATTCGAAGATGCCGGGCCTGCGGCATCCGCGGTGCCGAGCGGGCCGATCCTGGGCATCGACCACATCAACATCGCCCAGCCATGGCAATGCTTCGACGAATCCGTACTGTTCTACAGCAGTGTCCTGAACCTTAAGGCACGACCCGGAACAGAGGTCCCCAGCCCGATGGGACTGGTGCGTTCACAGGTTCTGTCCACGGCGGATTCCGGTGTTCGGCTGGCGCTGAACATTGTTCCGCAGGGACTGGAAAGCATCATCGAGCGCAACCACGAGTACCCGGAACATGTGGCCCTGCGGGCCGACGACATCATCGAGGTGGCATGCAATGCGCGCGCACGCGGCATGGAGTTCCTGCAGGTCCCCGACAACTACTACGAGGACCTGGCGGCCCGCTTCGACCTTGAGGCGCAATTGCTCGATACCCTCAAGGAACTGCAGCTGTTGTACGACCGCGATGAGGCCGGCGAGTTCTTGCATTTCTACACCAAGACCCTTGGCAACATGTTCTTGGAGGTAGTTGAACGGCGTTCTGGCTACGATGGGTATGGGGCGCCCAATGCGCCGGTCAGGCTTGCCTCTCAATTCGAGAGCAATCGCTGGAGCAGAAACTTGTAAAGCTGGGAGAGCAAACAGTGGCAGAGCGGCCGGATTATTTCGTTAAGTCAGCGGAAAAGACCTTGGCCGTGCTGCTGGCATTTTCGGCAGGCAATTCCGAGCTGACGGTATCCCAGGTTGCTGCGGCGACAGATCAAACCAGGGCCTCGGCGCGCCGATTCCTGCTCACGCTCGTTGACCTCGGGTATCTGCAGGCCCATGGCAATGCCTACCGGATGACTCCGCGGGTCCTGGATGTCGGGGCTGCCTACCTGTCGGGTCTGACCCTTCCACAGGCGGCCGTGGGCCACCTGCAGTCATTGGCGCGCGAGTTGGAAGAGACTGCGTCCTTGTGCGTGCTCGAAGGCCAGGACATTTTGTACGTGGAACGCGTCGCCGCGCCACGACTGCATGCGTTGAATGTGTCCATTGGAAACAGGCTTCCGGCCTGGGTGACCTCTATGGGCCGCGTGCTCATCGCCTACCTGGAGCCCGCCGAGCAGGAAGCCTTCCTGCAGCGCGTTGAGCTGCAGAAGTACACCGAGCACACGGTATCGAGCATCGAGGAATTGAAAAAGGAATTGGCGACGGTGCGCCAGCAGGAATGGTCCCTGGTCAACCAGGAACTGGACGAAGGGCTACGCGGCTTGGCGGTTCCGGTGATCCGTGGCGGCAAGCTGCTGGGCGCCTTGAACGTCTCGGTGCAGACCAGCAGGAATAATCCCGCATATATCCATGATCAGCTCCTGCCGAAGCTTCAAGGCGCCGCCAAAGCCATCGCCGATGACTTTGGCGGACGCCTGGGCTAAGCAGCCAGCGGCAACCTAGGCGCCGTTGGACTCGATGGCGGTCGCCAGTAATCCCGACAGGCGCTGGACGCCTTCGCTGATGGTTGCCTCGTCGACGGAGCAGAAGGCCAACCGGAGCTTGTTATCGGCTTGTCCGCCAGGGCTGAAGGCCGCGCCAGGGATGAAGATGACTCCAGCCTTCACTCCGAGCTGCAGCAGCTTGTAGGTGTCGATTCCCGCCGGCAGCGTCAGCCAGATGAAGAAGCCGCCTTCGGGCCGCGTGTAGCTGACCTCAGCGGGCAGGTACGTCGCCAGCGCTTCGAGCATCGCGTCGCGACGAGAGCGGTAGAGGTCGTTGTACTTAGCGATCTGCCCCTTCCAATCATGCTCATTGAGGTAGGCGCTGATGATCATCTGGTTCAAGGTGGGCGGGCACAGCGCCACAGCTTCGCCAGCCAAATAGAAACGGCGGAAGAGATGCGTGGGGACTGCCGCCCAGCCGATGCGCAATCCCGGGGCGAAGATCTTGGAGAAGGAGCCCATGTAGATGACATTCTCCGGATCCAGGCTGCGCAGGGTCGGTGCTGCCTGGCCCTCATAGCGCAGCATCCCGTAGGGATTGTCTTCCAGGATCAGGATGCCTTCTTCGCGGCAAATATCCACGATTTCCTGGCGTCGCTCAGCCGCCAGCGTGATGCCCGACGGATTATTGAAGTTCGGGATGGTGTAGAGGAATTTGATGCGCTCTCCGGCCGCGCGAAGCTGCCTGATGCGCTCGCGCAAGGCTCCGGGAATAAGCCCTTTTTCGTCGGTGCCCACTGGCTGTGCAGTGACTTGGTAGGCTTCGAAAGTGTTCAGCGCGCCCACATAGGTGGGGTCTTCGCACAGCACGGTATCGCCGGGGTTGCAGAACACCTTGCAGGCCATGTCCTGCGCGGATTGGGATCCGTTGGTGACCACGACGTCTTCTACCTTGACGTTGTTGATTCCCTCGGCTGCCATGACATCGATGATTTGCTCGCGCAATTCCACGGTGCCCAGGCCGGAACCGTATTGCAAGGCCTCGGGCCCATGCTCGGTAATGATGCGCCGGCTGATTTCACCGATTTTTTCCAGGGGAAGCAATTGCAAGTACGGGTTGCCGCCGGCCAAGGAGACCAGGGATGGATCCAAGGAGAGCTCGAAGACATCGCGGACGGCGGACTGCTTGATGCCGGAAGCGCGGTCGGAGAGCAGTGCCTCGTGGGCGGTGGCGAGGGATTGCGGTGCGGTGGTCATGGTCCTCCTTGGCCAAGGCTCCAGGCGTTGCCGGAGCGTGCTCCTCGCGTTCAGGCTCCGCGTGAAGGCATGTTTTCAAATAGAATACTTTGGTATTCCAACAGGAAATCCAGTGCTTGGCAAGAACCAATGTTCCCAGCCTCAGAACCTCATGCCCCGTTTCCTCGATTTACGCTCTTCAACACTGAGCTGGGCCAGTGCACCATTGATCCGCCGATGCAGGTTCTCGGCCAAGGTCCGGGGTTTGCTTGACGCCGGCCAGCTGTCCCTGGCCAGCACTGCCAAGAGGTCGATGCAATCGACGGCGGCCCGTTGGCAACCATCTTGAGCGTGGCCGAGCGCTTCATTGATGATCAGCACCGCGGCATCCAAAGTGCTGTCGGTGGATTGCGTGGAGCGCTGGGAACTGGGCATATGCCGCTCAGCAGTCACCAAATCCTGAATCTCCGATAGCTTCTTGGGCATCCTGGCTATGGCGCGGTAGGCACGGTTTTGCACGCCCATGATCTGCAAGGGGCCCAGCCCGCCCAAGAGCAGCGTAATGATGGCGAAGGCGGCGATCTTCGGCGCCCCCGCTTTGGCAAGGAAAATTCCGGCAGCGATGGCTATGGCAGCGATGAGCGTTGCCAGGAGGAAGATGCTCCATGCTCCAAAGCGGGGCTTCTTCGGCTCCGGGCTCAGCGTCTTCTCCGCGGCAATTTGAGCGAGTTTTCCGCGGATCTGCGGAATATATGGAACACCCAGCTCTGGCTGGGACAGCACTTGTTCCTTGCGCCAAGCGCGCAGGCGTTTGCGGCTTTGCCAAACATGGAGAATTTGCCATGCAGCCAACAGCGGCACGGCGAGCAGGAAGAAAATCAGCACCGCTGATTTCAGGGGCAGCCCCTGCTGATGAAGCCCGTAGCACCCTGCCCAAGCGATCAGCGAATAGCCGGGGAACCGGATGAGCATTCGATCCCACCAGGCTATTTCTTGTGGAACGCCCGCAGTCCTACTCATCCTGTTGGCTCTTAGCTGTTATCGGCTCGGGAATCTAGCCAAGCCTGGATGGCGCTGGGACGAATTCGGCGGTGCGTTCCGCGGTATTCCACTGGAATGGTTCCTGCATCGGCGAGCTTGCGCAGGTAGCTGTTGGAGATGCCAGCCATCTGGGCCGCTTGGGAAGTGTTCAGAAGCAATTCCGGGGTGCCGATGCTGACTGATTCTCCATCGGCAAAGCGCGAGAGCACCTCGATCAGCGCTTCGTGCGCTTCCTCTGGCAGCTGCAGTGCAGTTCCGTTCACAAATACAGTGGTGTCATTCGATTCATCCAGCGCGCGCCGCAACCGTGCTGTGGTCTTGTCGTCGAGCGCTTCGAAGGTACGGACCCTGCCCAGAGCTGAAGTCGGTGATGCCATGAGGTTTATTTTGCCCGAGATGGAGGATAACCGCACATAACGCTGGTGATCTGGATGCATTGCTACGGAGGTCATATTGGCCCAAATGGAAGAAAAGGGGTTGATTTGCGACAAACATTTCCCGTATGGTGGAAATTGTAGGTCTAAAGAAAGTACTGACCAGCCATCTTCCGGCACACCACGAGGGAGTCTTCAGCCTTACCCGGCGGAGCCCATCTGGGAACTGTGTACATGGAAGCCTGATGCCCTCCTTAATTGCGTGCGGGTCAAGCTCCATTGCGGTCGGATGAATGGTCATGCGCGTTCCTACGCTCTGCCACCCAATTCGTGGGTACTGCGTTTTCGTCATTCAGAACTTTCTTGAAAGAAGAGCTATTCAATGTCTGTTGAATCCACCAAAGACCTGTCCACCATCACCGACGCAGAAATTTTTGACGCCCACATTGGCGGCAAGCTCACTGTCCAGTCGCAGATGCCCCTGAACACCAAGCGCGATCTGTCGATTGCGTACACCCCCGGAGTAGCCAAGGTTTCCCAAGCGATCGCCGATGATCCAGCCAAGCACTCCACCCACACCTGGGCATCGCGCCTGGTAGCCGTAGTTTCGGACGGAACTGCAGTCCTGGGCCTGGGAAACATCGGGGCAGCAGCGTCGCTGCCCGTGATGGAAGGCAAGTGCGCACTGTTCAAGGAGTTTGGCGGGCTGGATTCCATCCCGCTGGTGCTGGACACGACTGATGTTGATGAAATCGTTGAGACGATTGTGCGATTGCGCCCAAGCTTTGGCGCGGTAAACCTTGAAGATATCTCAGCGCCGCGATGCTTTGAAATTGAGCAGAAGCTGATCGAAGCGCTGGATATCCCAGTGATGCACGATGATCAGCATGGCACCGCAGTTGTGGTGCTGGCAGCGCTGATTGGTGCTGCACGCCAGACCAAGCGCGATATCAGCTCGCTGAAGGTTGTAGTTTCCGGCGCAGGATCGGCCGGGGTTGCGGTCACGAACTTGTTGCTCAAGGCCGGCGTCGCCGATGTGATTGTGCTCGACTCGCGGGGAACCATCAACCGCGAACGTGATGATTTGAACCCGATCAAGGCTGAACTTGCCGGCCGCACCAACCGCGACGACGTCATGGGCGGACTGGCTGAGGCCTTGGACGGAGCTGACGTGGTTGTTGGCTTGTCCTCGTCGAAGTTTGACGAGGCAGCCGTGGCAAAGATGAACAAGGACGCGATCATCTTTGCGCTGTCCAACCCAACTCCTGAGATCATGCCGGAGGATGCGAAGAAGTTCGCTGCGGTGGTTGCTACCGGACGTAGCGACTTCCCCAACCAGATCAACAATGTTCTGGCTTTCCCGGGCATTTTCCGCGGCGCTTTGGACTCGGGTGCCACGAAGATCACCGAAGGCATGAAGATCGCTGCTGCTCACGCTATTGCTGATCTGGTCGGTGAGGATCTTGGAGAAGATTACATCGTGCCTTCTGCTCTCGATGAGCGAGTGATGCCAGCTGTGGCTGCTGCCGTGGCTGCTGAGGCGCAGTCCGCCCAGTAGCTTCCGGCGCACCGCTTGGCGGTGTTGCACTGAACGCGCTGCCTGCAACCAATTGTGGTTGCAGGCGGCGCGTTCTTTGTTTTCCACACTTCGCTGAATCCGAGACTCCGATGAGTTGATTTGCCGTGAGACTAGCCCATAGCAAAGCATCCTAGGAGGAATGCCGTGGAAGACTTCGAGAACATGGAGTTCTGGATCAAGTGGACTCTATCTGCTGAGGATCGAATTGCTCTGAGCCTCAACGCTGAAATCGAGCAAAATGGCTATGCTCTGACCGCTTTTCGCTTGCCGCACTCCCAGCGAGTCATCGGGACAACGCTGGGATTGAGCTGGCTGGGCCATCCTGAAATTGCCAGCACGACCGGCACGGTGGAAGAGGTGCTCGCGCTCTTGCGGCACTTGGCGGAACAGGTGACCGCCCATCAGCAGTCCTTCGACATAGGGCGGGGTGAAACGCCCTTTTTCAAGGAACTGAATTTCCGCGAATTGGACTTGGACCTGAACTTTTTGGGCTTTTTCGATCAGGCGCTTCAGGGCCTGGATCCGGAATGGATCCTTTGCGAGGCACCGGTGAACGTGGGTTCGATAAATGCCAATGAGCAAGACCAGGATTTCCGCAGCGCCGCCTAGCGGCTTTCGGCAGTCGCGGGCCAGGGAGAGGAGACGGACCATGTGCGATATCTGTGACGGGATGAGCATCGAAGAAGCCGATGCGAGAACCGATCAATGCATCCGGGACTACGGGCGGCAGGTGCTGTTCGTGGAGCCTGGCCGATATGACCAGCCCTTCGCGTACACCATCGGGCTAAGCCTCGTAGGACATCCGGAATTCCTGGTTCGGGGGTTGGACAACCAGGAAAGCGTGCAAATGCTGAACGGGCTCTCCGGAGCAGTGCTGGAGCACAACGAAGTGTTTGCCCATGGGCATACATGCCGCTGGGATGAGGATACGATCTTGCATTTCGCGAAGATCTCATCCCGGATTGGCCACGAGGCACCGTGGGCCTACAGCCGCTACGGCGAGAGCATGAGCTTGCTGGAAGTACTTTTTCTTGGCAGGGACCTTCCCTACAGCTGCCTGTCGCGGCGCATTAACTGAAGAGCCGGCCGGGGTGCAGAAAACCGGGGCGATCTTCATATTGATGGATCGCCCCGGTTTGCCGGCGTACAGATGCAGGCAGCTCTTAGCCCTGCTTGGAAGCCAGGTAGGCAGCCGCCTCGCGCTTCTCTTCGGCTACACGTGCCTCATGCGCTTGGCGCAGCTTGTGGTGCTGGGGATTGTTGCGCAGCAACAGGTATCCAATGCCTACAATGACAAACCAGATAGGCGTCGCGATCAAGCCCGCCAAGGTGTCTGCATCGCGGGTGAATGCCCAAAGCAGGAACATGAAGAACGCCATCACCACGTACGGCATGAAGGTGCCGCCAGGCATTTTGAACACCGACTGATCGTGCGCTTCTGGGCGTCGCTTGCGATACACCAGGTAGCTCACCAGAATGATCGTCCAGACGAACATGAAGCACAGCGAGGAAATCGTCGTAACAATCGAGAATCCGGTCGACTTATCCAGACCAAAAATCAGCAGGACAATCGAGCTGAGCAACACCACTCCGGAGAGGAATAGCGCGTTGCGGGGAACCTGTCGGCTCGTGAGCTTGCTGAAGATTTTCGGCGCATTGCCCTCGGTGGACAGTCCGAAGATCATGCGCGAAGTCGAGTAGATTCCCGAATTTGCCGACGAGGTGGCTGACGTGAGCACAACCGCGTTGACCAGATGGGCAGCGGCTCCCAAGCCGGCGAGCGAGAACAGCATCACGAACGGCGATTCGTCAGCAGTGAAGCGATTCCATGGAACGACGGCCATCAAGATGGCCAGCGAGCCGACATAGAACAACAGGATGCGGACCGGGATGGCGTTGATGGCCTTCGGCAGGTTGTGCTCCGGGTTCTTGGTTTCGGCAGCAGCCGTGCCCACGAGCTCGATGCCGACAAAGGCGAATACGGCAATTTGGAAGCCCATGACAAAGCCCATGACTCCGCCGCCAAAGAACCCGCCCTCGACGTTGAACAAGTTCAGGAACGACGCCTGGGCGCCGTCATGTTCGAAGCCGGTGAAAATCAGGATCAGCCCAATGACAATCAAGAGCACGATAGCGACGATCTTGATCAGCGCGAACCAGAACTCGGTCTCGCCAAATCCGCGCACTGACGGGAGATTAAGCAGGACCAGCAGCACAATGACGGCCAAGGCCGGAATCCACAGCGGGATGAGCGGCAGCCAATAGGTGACATACACCGAGGCGATGACGATGACATCGGCAACGCCGGTCACGATCCAGCAGAACCAGTAAGTCCAGCCGGTAAAGAAGGAGGCCCAGGGGCCAAGGATATCCCCGGCAAAATCGGAGAAGTTGCGGTAATCGGTACGGCTAAGCAGCAATTCGCCCATAGCTCGCATCACGAAGTAGAGCATGAATCCGATGACCATGTAGACCAGGATGACCGATGGTCCTGCAACAGAGATGGTTTTTCCCGAGCCCATGAACAGGCCAGTGCCAATGGCACCGCCGATGGCTAGGAGCTGGATATGTCGATTGGACAATGCCCTTTTCAGCTTGGGTCCAGTCTCTGCGGGGGCAATTGATTCTTTTGTTTCCACGCAGGTCCTTTGTCGTGCGGCTTCCACTGAAGCGTAAAACTCGATGGTGAACGGTCACAAAAGACCGCCGTCGTGTGACATTACCGGAAATGCGCCGACAACTTGTAATTGCTCTCACACTGGGAGTCAATTCCAGCCGATTTGAGGCAAATAGTGTACATGCCTAGTGGAAGCACCATGGCACGAGTGAGTAGTCTGGGAACTATGGCATTTCGAAATCGTCGAGCAGCGGCTCTCCCAGCAAAACTGTCCCGTTCCTGGCTTTTGGTGAACGCAGCAAAAGAGGAGGATTTCGCTCCGGCTCTTGCCTGTGAAGCGGACTCGGTCATCTTCGATATGGAAGCTGCCGTTCCGGATGACAAGAAGCTTCAAGCCCGCGACAATGTCGTCCGCGCGCTGTCCAATGGCATGACCGCATGGGTGCGTGTTAATGGAATTGATACCGACTTCTGGGCTGACGATCTCGCAGCTCTGTCCGAGGCTCCGGGCCTTCGCGGAATCATGCTCGCCATGACCGAGCAGCCAGAGCAGGTGACCTACAGCGCCATGCGCCTGCGCGCAGGTACTCCGGTCCTTGCCTTGATTGAAACCGCACTGGGCATCGAGAATGCGACGTCCATCGCTTCAGCCCCGGGCACCTTCCGCCTGGCCTTCGGTGTCAACGACTTCCGCAAGGACACCGGTGTCTCCGACGACCCGCTGGCCTTGGCCTATGCCCGGGGCAAGCTGGTCATCGCATCCCGCGTCGGAAAGCTGCCCGGCGCCATTGACGGCCCGCCGCCAGCAGGTTCCGATGCTGCCAAGGTCACCGAGGAAACCCGGGTCACCGCATCCATGGGCATGACCGGCAAGCTCTCGCTCTCACCAGATCACGTTGATGGCATCAATGCCGCCCTGGCTCCCAGCGAGGACGAGCTGTCCTGGGCAATGGAACTGCTCGAAGCCCACGCAGCTGGCGCCTCGGTGGGCGATGGCTCGTACTTGCCGCGCCTGGCCCGTGCACAGAAGATCGCGGATTTGGCAGACTCCTACGGCCTGTGGAACGCGTAGCCGCAGCGCGGTAGATACCGCACTGCGCTGAACATAGAAATCATCCCAGCGAAACCCTGAATCAAGGGTCTCGCTGGGATGATTTTTATGAGGGGTGCGCTGAAGTCCTAGCGCCTGTGGGACGAACCCACGACATCGCCGGACTTCCATTCGCTCCAGCCATCGCGGTCTCTCATGAAGTCCTCGATCTGGGCCTTGCCGGCTTCCAGCTGGGGATCGTTCTTCAGGTACCAGCGTGTTTCGCGGGCGATCAGGCCGGACATGATCAGCAAGCCGATCAGGTTCGGTAGGGCCATCAAGCCATTCATCATGTCGGAGAAGTTCCATACGGCGGTCAGCTCGGTGGTGCAACCTACGTACACGATCAGCGAGAACAGCACGCGGAACGGCATGACTGCCTTGCGGCCGATCAGGCGCTCGATATTGCGTTCACCGTAGTAGCACCAGCCCAGGATGGTCGAGAAGGCGAACATCACCAGTCCGATGGTGACAATCCAGTGGCCCCACTGGCCGGGCAGGCCGTGGGTGAAGGCTTCGCCGGTCATCAGCGCGGCCGAAACCTGCTCGCCGGTGGCTTCATCAATCTTGTTCCATGTGCCGGTGGTGATGATGACCAGGCCGGTGCAGGTAACAACGATGATGGTGTCGATGAAGGTCTGGGTCATCGATACCAGGCCCTGGCGAACCGGGTGGGTGGTCCGCGCTGCGGCCGCTGCGATAGCTGCCGAGCCCATGCCGGATTCATTGGAGAAAATACCGCGAGCCACACCGTACTGAACGGCGATGATAATGGCCGAGCCGGTGAATCCGCCAACTGCCGAGGTGCCGGTGAAGGCATCGGAGAAGATCTCGGCGAAGGCTGCCGGAATGCCAGCAACGTTGGAGACCAGGATGAAGATCGAAGCTGCAACGTAGAAAACGATCATGACTGGCACGAAGCCTGCGGTGACCTTGCCGATGGACTTGATGCCGCCAACAAGCACGGCCAAGGACAGGACGGTCAAGACGAGGCCGGTAACCCAAGGCGTGACCCCGAAGGAGTTGTCCAGGTTGGCCGCGATGGAATTGCCCTGGGTCATGTTTCCGATGCCGAAGCTGGCCAGGGTGGCGGCGATGGCAAAGAACAGGGCAAGGAACTTGCCCAGCGGGCCGCGGATACCGCGTTGCAGGTAGTACTGCGGGCCGCCGGATTTTTCGCCGGCCGCGTCGGTGCCGCGATACCGGACTCCGAGGAATGCTTCAGAATACTTCGAAGCCATGCCCAGCAGGCCGGTTACCCACATCCAGAACAGGGCGCCGGGGCCGCCGATGCCAATAGCGGTGGCAACACCGACAATGTTGCCTGTTCCCACGGTGGCAGCCAGTGCAGTGGTTAGGGCCTGGAACTGGGAGACGTCGCCTTCAGCGCCGTCGTCCTTGCGCTTGAGCAGCCCGAGGCGAAGGGAAGCTGCAAGTTTGACGAATTGCAGTCCGCCGAGCCTGATGGTCAGGTACAGGCCGGTGCCCAGCAATAGCGGAATGAGGCAAAAAGGCCCCCAAATAAATGAGGAAATATCTCCGAAGAGTGTTCCCAGCGCTTCCATAAGCTCAACAATCCTTTGCGCGAGTGGGTGATGACACGAAAGCCCAAGCTTTCATAGCTCACATCCTAGGCCAGAGTGCGACCCATGTCACTGAATGCGCAGGTGAGTGGCGTGAATCACGCGTTGGGCGGTCCTCCTGCCAGCAAGTTGCACGGACTTGCTGGCAGGACAAGCCGCTATCCTTGGCGGGCCTTGAGCCGAGGATTTTTCTTGTTGATGACAAAGACGCGTCCGCGGCGGCGGACAACTTGGGAACCTGGCTCGTTTTTCAGCGAGCGCAGTGAGTTGCGAACCTTCATTTCATTCACCTCCTTGCAGATCAGGGTTGTTGGCCGGAGCAGGAGCAGTTGCCAGCAGGTCTTGGAGCTCGTCCTCGGTGACTTGGCAGTTCTCGAAGATCTTGGAGATCTGTCCGGCTTCATGTTCCGAGCCATAGAGCATCAGTTCAGAGGCGGCAATTTCTGTCGACCATGAACCTGTATTTTCCATCCAGATGCGTGGCCCGGCGCCGCCAATAGCCACTCGCTCACTGAGCGCGCTGGCCACCCAAAGCCGGCCCCGAAGGCAAGTGCAGGACGCGGCAAGCTCGGAGAGCGCTTCGCGGAATCGCTGCGGGTGCAACGGGCGTTCAGCGTGCAAGTGAAGGGGAGTCCGGCCAGAAGGGGCGAGGTGGCGGGCCATCGGAACGTGGCCTGCCCGGGTTCGCCATTGGACGGCCTCGTAGCTGAAGGAGCCGAGTTCGCTGCCATGGCGGCACAACGCGGCATGCGGGGCCAGATGCTGGGCAAGCTCTAACCCTGCGATGAAGTCTTTTCCGCCATCGCGGCGGGGGCTGTCCGGTGCTTCAAGAAGCTGAGTCTGCATCCCCTCCACCGGAACCAGGGTGTCAGCTTGCATGAGCTCGGTGAAGAAATACTCCCCGGGGGTCCGCTGGTCTTGCTGCATGGAGCTGAAACCCGATTCCCAGAGCGTGTGCCGATCCCACATCTGGTCTTCAAGTTCGACCGGATCCAAAGACAGGACATTGCTGCCCACGCTGATGCCTGCCAGCTCCAGCTTTTCGGCAAGGGTTTCAAGCACGGATCCGCTGTGCCAAGTTGCTGGCAGTCCCAGGAGCATTGTGGCGTCGGCATGTCGTGGTGCCAGCCGCTGGATGGCAGGGAAAATCTCGTATTTGACCGCGCAGCCGATGCACGGATGCTCGAGAACTGCCTCGCCGTATTCTGCGGAGGCATTTCCTGAGACGGTGCGCACCAGGCGGTTGCCTTCGACGAAGTCGTAGGAAAGCACCACGGCCTGCGGATGGTGGCCCAGCAGGTGTTTAAGCCCTGCATCACGGCAGGAAGTGTCGAGGGAAGAGAGAACTATGACTTTCACACCATTCAGCTTATATGAGAATCGTTCTCAATAACAAGCGTAGAGGCGATCGCAAGGCAAAGGGCCCACCGGACCAACCGGCAGACCCATTGCAGCTAAATGGCTAGTTCTGTGGTGCGTGGAACGTTGTCCGGGCCATTCCAAGACCCTCAATCCGGGTCTCCAGCACATCGCCGTGCTTGAGCCACGGGTGACGCCCATTTTCGTCGCGTCGTCCCAGGGCTACACCTGCAGGGGTGCCGGTCAGAATGACATCACCGGGCTGCAGCTCGTTGAAGGTCGAGAGGTAGGAGACCAGCTCGCTCGCGGAGAAGATCAAATCGTCGATCCGGGCCTCCTGGACTACCATGCCGTTGACGGAACTGGTGATTTTTGCTGCTGGATCCAATTCGTCCGGAGTCACCAGCCACGGACCAAGGGGTGTGGAACGATCCCAGATCTTTCCCTGCAACCACTCCTGCGTGCGCCCCTGGTATCCGCGCATGGAAACGTCGCTGGAAACGGCATAGCCGGCAATATGTTCCGGGGCGGACTCCTCGCTGATTCGGCGGCCCGGTGCACCGATGATGATGGCCAATTCGGCCTCATAATCAACTCGATGGTCTTCTACCGGGATCTCCACCGCGTCGTTGGCACCGCAGAGCGATGAGGCAAACTTGGCAAATACGGTGGGGTACTTGGGCAATTCCTCGCCGACCTCTGCCGCATGCGACTTGTAGTTCAAGCCGATGCAATAGATCTTCGACGGCTGGGGAATCAAGGGGGCGTAGTCGGCTTCGCCCTCTGCAATGGACTCGCCGACTAGCGCGCGGGCGATGACTTCCTGCTGGGTTTCGGGATCGAGCCGAAGGAAACGCTGCACGGTGTCTAGATTGTCCAGATAGTAGGCCCTGCCATCGTCGATGAGAGCTGCCGTGGTATGGCCGGGTTCGCTGGCGAGGCGGAGCGTAGCAAGTTTCATGTTCCTATCTCACTACATTTCGGGTCGAATTCACACCCTGTTTCAGCTCCCCACAAGGATTGTTGTGCCCAGTAAATCATGGTGCGGGACGCCCTGCCCCGCCCCAATAATCTTGGTGACCTGAGTTACCCCCGGTAAGCTCTAGGCATGAACGGGGCAGTCTTGCTGCCCCGAGATCGATCTGGATACGTAACTAAAGTGAAGTAGGTTTTAATGTGGGTGACTATTTTGGCGAGCGATATCGCCATATTTTCTTCGCCTCGTGGCAGCACTTTTCGCTGGTAGCTCAGTGCCTGATCCTGGCAACTATCATTGCTGTTCTTATTGCCGTACTGGTGTACCGCAATAAGCCCCTTTCCGGCATCGCCAACTCCGTCAGCGCCATCGGGCTGACCATCCCGTCCTTCGCGTTGATCGGCTTGCTGATTGTTCCCTTTGGCTTTGGTGTTGCACCAGCGGTGATCGTGGTGACATTCTTCGCGGCACTGCCAATTCTGCGCAATGCCATCGTGGGCCTGAATAATATCGAACCGTCCATCGTCGAATCCGCCAAGGGCATCGGAATGAGCCGGCTCAAAACCCTCATCGCCGTGGAACTGCCCATCGCCTGGCCCGTCATCCTGACCGGCGTGCGAGTTTCGGCCCAAATGGTCATGGGCGTAGCCGCGGTCGTCTCCTATGCGCTGGGCCCGGGCCTCGGTGGCTTCATTTTCCAGGGCCTTTCCCGCCTTGGCGGAGCCAACTCCCTGGAATCTGTCGTGACCGGCGTGGCCGGCGTCGTGATTCTTGCGCTCATTCTTGACTTGATTTTGCTCGGCATCGGCCGACTGACTACCCCGCGAGGTATCCGTGTCTGAAAATAAGAATTCCGAAACCATGACCGCACAGGATGTCACTGGCGCGTCGATCATGCTCGAAGAAGTGACCAAGACGTACCCCGGGCAGAAGAAATCCGCAGTTGGCGGCCTCACTTTGGAAATCCCCGCCGGATCCATCGTGATGTTCGTTGGCCCGTCGGGCTGCGGCAAGACGACGACCCTGAAAATGATCAACCGGCTGATCGAGCCTACCAGCGGAAAAATTGTGATCAACGGTGAAGACGTCACCGGCATGAATGGCGACGAGCTGCGCCGGCGTATTGGCTACGTCATCCAGGCTGGCGGGCTCTTCCCGCATATGACCGTGGCAACCAATATCGCCATGGTTCCCAAGATGCTGGGGTGGTCCAAGGAAAAGATCGCGGCACGTGTCGATGAGCTGCTGGAGCTGGTATCACTGGATCCCGAGCTGTACCGGGACCGCTTCCCGAAGGAGCTTTCCGGTGGCCAGCAGCAGCGCGTTGGAGTGGCCCGTGCCTTGGCGGCTGACCCTCCGGTTTTGCTCATGGACGAGCCCTTCGGCGCGGTTGATCCGATCACCCGCCAGCGCTTGCAAGATGAGCTGCTCAACATCCAGTCCGAGGTCCAGAAGACCATTGTCTGCGTCACCCACGACTTTGACGAAGCGGTGAAGCTGGGGGACTGGATCGCCATCTTCAACGAAGGCGCGCAGCTGGAGCAATACGATTCTCCCGAAAGGATCCTGGCCAATCCGGCCAGCGAATTCGTGGAGAACTTCATTGGCTCCGGCGCAGGTTTGAAGCAGCTGACGCTGACCCGGGTCAACGAGGTGGACCTGGAAGAAGCGATCACGACATCGCCGGGCAAGCGGGCTTCCGATGTGCTCTCGCAAGTGCAAGGCGCTGGCCGCAAGTACGCCGTGGTCTTGGATTCACGCGGGCGTCCCTTGCGCCGGTTGGATCGACGGCAGCTCTCGCGTGCGGAGATCATCGACGGCACCTTTGACCAGAGCCTTCCGGTCGTTGGCGAGCAGGCAACGCTCAACGATGCCCTGGACACGATGCTGGTGGCCAGTTCCGAATCGGCGCTGGTCACCGGCCGGCGCGACGTGCTGCTGGGCACCATCACCGTCCAGACGGTGATGGAAGCGATCGCAGCGGCCAATGGCGCCCAAGACGGGGACCGCTCGGCACCGGTCGGGTTGAATTCTGGAGCTATCAACATCGTGGACATCGATAGCGGGGCCGCCAATCCGGATGGTGAACCTGTATGAGCGCAGAAAAACGAACTCTTATATGGCAAATCGTGGCCATCGCCGCGGCTTTCGCGGTGCTCATGGCGTGGCTGCTGACCGCTGACCTGACCGAGACCGAACGCCAGACATTGGATCCGGCCACGATCTGGGGGTACACCCTGGAGCACCTGAAGCTGACGGTGACTTCCACGGTGATCGTCCTGATCATCGCCATTCCCCTGGGCATTGTGCTGACCCGTCCGGGCTTGCGCCGTGCGGCGCCGGTCGTGCGGGCCATTGCCAACTTCGGCCAGGCAGCTCCAGCAATTGGCGTTGTCGTGCTGTTGGCGTTCTGGCTTGGATTCGGCGCCAAGACCGCCATCGTCTCTTTGGTGATCTATGCCATTCTGCCGGTGCTGTCCAATACCATCGTGGGCTTGCAACAGGTAGACCAGCGCATCGTAGAGGCCGGGCGAGGCATTGGCATGAGCTTGATGGCAGTGCTGTTCAAGGTGGAGCTGCCCTTGGCCGTGCCCGTGATGCTTTCCGGCATTCGCACCGCGCTGGTTCTCCTGGTGGGTACTGCCACTTTGGCGACCTTCATCAACGGTGGCGGATTGGGCATCTTGATCACCACCGGGGTGAACCTCAACCTCAACGTCGTACTGATTACCGGTTCGCTTCTGGTTGCGCTGCTGGCCTTGACCATTGATTGGCTGGGACGCGTCGTCGAACAGGTTGCACGGCCGAAGGGACTGTCATGAAAAACGCAATGAAACTGTCCCTGGTCTCGATCGCTGCGGTGATCGGTTTAGCCGGTTGCGGCCTGAGCCCGTCAACGGGTACCGTCCCCGCGGTGGGGCCCGGGAAAATCCAGCCGGTCGCCGATGGACAGGAAAAGTCGAAGGTGACGGTGACTTCCAAGTCGTTCACCGAGCAGTTGCTCTTGGGCAAGATCACCGTGATCGCTCTGGAAGCCGCCGGCTACGACGTCACCGACTTGACCAACGTGCCAGGTTCTCAGCCAGCCCGGCAGCTATTGCTCTCCGGGGACGCTAGTGTGCTTTGGGAATACACCGGCACCGCTTGGCTGACCTATCTTGGCCATGAAGAACCGGTCGATGGGGAACAAGCACAATGGGAAGCGGTGAAAAATGACGACATTCCCAATGGCATCGACTGGGGCGACCCGGCACCACTGAATAACACCTATGCCATGGCAATGAATGAAGAGACGGCAAAACGCCTGGGGGTTACCAAGCTTTCAGAGCTGAAGGATGTGGATCCGAAGGATCTGACCTTCTGCGTCGACCCTGAATTCAATTCGCGCCGGGATGGCCTGACGCCAATGCTGGAGCACTATGGCATTGACCGCGGGGCTGAAGTTCCAGAGAGCAATATTGGCCTCTATGACGTTGGCGCTATCTATCAGGCAACAGCCGACGGTGCTTGCAACTTCGGCGAAGTGTTCACCACCGATGGCCGAATCAAGGCTTTGAACTTGACGGTATTGGAAGACGACAAGAAGTACTTCCCGAGCTACAATGCCGCTCCAGCTTTTAATGGCGAATTCTTGAAAGAGCATCCGGAAGTCGAAGGCATCATGGCTCAGATCGCTCCACTGCTCACCGATGAAGTCCTGATGGAACTGAACTACCAGGTGGATGTCGTTGGCCGCGAGCCAGCAGATGTTGCCTTTGAATGGATGGTTGATCAAGGGCTGGTTTCCAACCCTTGATATAGCGTTCGATAGTGGATGACCTCGCAAGCTGGGCTTCGACTTCTTTGGAAGTCGGGGTCCAGCTTTTGCCATTGAAGGTTCATCCCGGGTTGGTTTCCCCGGTTCCGCCGTGGTTGCAGAATGAATGAGCTAGGTTGCACCCAATTCGCCGGATTGAGTCAAAATCGATCGAGAGCGCAAGTAGTTCAAAAAGAATTTTGTAGCCTAAAGATTGAGGTCAACATGCGAATCCTGGTCTCATTCGTGCGCTCTGGGGAGATTTTTGAGAAAACTCATTGACGCTTCAACTTAATTGGTGCAATACTGGTGTCATCGAAACAAATTGAAACGTCAACTACTTGTTGGCGTAACGAAGGGATTTAGACATGACTGCAACTGCATTGACCGCTGGTACCTGGAACCTCGACGCATCGCACTCAGAGGTTGGCTTCTCGGTCCGCCACGCTGGCATCTCCAAGGTGCGCGGTAGCTTCACCGAATTCGATGCCACCCTGAACATCGCAGAAACCCTGGAAGCCTCCAGCGTTGAAGCCTCCGTTCAGATCAGCTCGGTCAACACCAAGGATGCAAACCGCGACGGCCACCTTAAGAGCGCTGACTTCTTCGACGCCGAGCAGTTCCCAACCATGACCTTCAAGTCGACCGGCCTCAAGGGCGGCGCCGACGAGTTCATCTTGGTTGGCGACCTGACCATCCGTGGCGTATCCAAGGAAGTTGAATTCGAAGTTGAGGTTGGCGGCCAGGCTGTCGACGCCTTCAGTGCTACCCGCGCTGGCTTCTTCGCCTCCACCACCATCTCCCGCAAGGAATTCGGTATCACCTGGAACGCAGCACTGGAAGCCGGTGGCGTTCTGGTCAGCGACAAGGTCAAGATCGAGCTCGATGCTTCTTTCGTACTGCCTGCCGCAGCCTAAATAGCTTCCCGAGAACCGCCATGGGGTTGGCGGTATGAGGGCCGATACCGGCAAAGCCTCCGAACCAGTTATGGTTCGGAGGCTTTTGTCGTTAAGCGGATTTTCTAGTGAGCCTAGAAGCCGTTGTCGTAGGTGTCGTAGGACATTTCTGGCGCGAAGATTGCCAGAGCCATCATGCCCACGAAGCCAAGAACCCAGAACAAGCCGATAATGGTGCCAATCCAGCCAGTCACCTTGCCCACGGTTGCCGCGGTATTAAATTCGCGCTCGGCCCGGTTGGCCTTGACGATTGCTATGGGACCCAAAATGACATTCAAGATAAAGATCGAAAGAATGCCAAGGATCATGGAGGTCTGGGCCAGCTGGCTTCCCTCGAACTGAGCCTGCGTTGGATATCCCGGATAGCCAGCCTGGTAAGGAGTCTGCTGGTATGGAGACTGCTGGTACTGGGACTGTTGATACTGCGACTGCTGGTATTGCCCTTGCTGCCCGAACCGCTGATTCTGGCCCTGGTTTGGCTGCCCCGCAGTGTATGGATTCTGCGGTTCGCCATTCGGAGTAGACATTGCCGCCTGCTTTCAAACTTGATGGTGAGTCTATTAAATCAATGCTTGGGTCAATTCTCGTACAAACTGGCGAAAATGTTCTGCTCGAGCCCCAGAAGCCCTTGTGGACAAGGGCGGCTGCCAACCGTGAAACTGGTTGATGCCATCGTCACCGTTTAGCCGATGAAGCCATTTCGTTTCTAAACTGGTGCATTATGACTTGGGCTTCGTTCTGCGCATACCTTGGCGTGTGCGTGATGGTGACACTTTCACCTGGACCAGATACTTTCCTCGTGCTGCGCTATTCGCTAGTGCGGCAGATGCACGGAATTATTGCAGCGCTGGGAATGATGGTCGCCATTTTCGCTTGGGCTACCTTGGCGGGAGCTGGCGCGGCTTCGGTAATTCAACGGTTTCCCATGGTCGAAACCATTATCGCCATTCTCGGCGGACTGTATCTGGCGTATCTGGGGCTCAGCGGCTTCCTGAAATCGCGAGCGGTTGCCAAGGCCGATAGCGCGATCGCTCGCACTGAAACTCGTGAGGGGCATCGTCGAGAGGTTCACTCATTGGGAAAGACCTTTGCCGCTGGCATGCTTTCTGCTGCATTAAATCCAAAGCTGGGCTTGCTGTTTCTCGCCATGATGCCAAGTTTCATCCCGAAAGATTCCAATACTTTCCTCTGGGGGATGGGGCTAGGTGCAATTTTCGCTTCCGTAGGCTTCAGCTACATGCTGATTTTGAGTACTGCTGCGTCCAAGGCAATGCACTGGTTCAAGCGACCAGAGATCGCTCTGCGTTTGGAGTGGGCGGCTTGTGCGGCGCTGTTCCTGATGGGTGCAGGCGTGATCATCAGCGCGTTCAAATAGGCTCCGCTCAAAGTGCAGTAAGGCGTTGCCCATTCAGAGGCCGTTTGTGCTGCCAAGTCGCGGACAGTTTAGTTGCCTGGGGTCTTCTTGCGCCATAGCGCATGGGTAATGGTCGCGAGAGCAGTTAACACGAGGCTGAAGACCAGGCCGTAGCCGAAAATCTGCGCGTAGCGTCCCTGTTCTGCGGTGGCGGCACTGACATAAGTGGCCACCGAGGCGCCGCCGAAAAGCGAAAATACGAAGAACGATACCGTGGTTGCCCGTGCATCCGGTGCGATGTCGGTGGCCCAGCCCTGCATCGAAGAGTGCATGATGGCATTCGTGGCCCCCAGGAGCAGGGCAGTGGCGGCATAGGAACCGGCTGAAGGCCAGAGCGCGGATGGCAGGAAAGCTCCACAGAGCAGCAATCCGCCGACACCGATAAGCCAGGTCCGCGAGAATCGCGCCAACAGCCGTCGCATTAGCCGGGCACCCAAAATTACTCCCACTGCAAAGCCGCACCCCAAGACGCCCGCTACTTCAATGGATGCACCCGAGCGCTGCAAGGCGGGTACAACGTAGGTCAGCAGGCCCATCAGCAGCGCGCCTTCCAGGAAGACGATGGTGTACAAGGCTAAATTCATTGGACGCAATGCCGCTGCAAGGCTAAAACTGCTGCGCGAGTGCTGTGGCTCTCGCAAACGACGCAAGGAATACAGCGCTGCGAGACTCCCTAGCGCTGGAAGCGCGAAGACCAGGCGCCAATCCAGATAGGTAGCGAGCGCTCCTGCCGAGAGCGTGGCCAAGGTGGTGCCCAAGGAAGAATAGATCTGAAGATCCGATAGCCCGCGTGCCCGTTCAACACCGTGGCGAGTGTCGCCGAGCAAGGTCAGGAGCGTCGGATAGAGCGCGCCGAACATCAGTCGGGTGAAGCTTCGTGCAATGAGCAAAGGTGCATATTCACTGAACATGACACTTGCCAGGGCGCCGGCCCCGGCACCAATGAGCGCTGAACGCAGGACGAGAAGTCGTCCGAAGCGATCGCTGGCTAGTCCCCACAGCGGTTGCCCGATGGCGTAGAACAACGAGTAGGCGGCGACAAGCTGAACCGCTTGGGAGAAGTCCAAAGACGTGCTCAGCGAGAGCGCCAGCAGCATCGGCGGAGTGCCGTAGCGGTCAAAAAACGAAAGGAATCCGATGAAGCGCAGGGCGGAATCGGGAACGGAGTGCGCCGGCACTGGTGGGTGCTGCTCAGCCATGGATGTCTTTCGGAAAATGCTTCAGCCTATCCACTCATGTAAGCAGACTCATCCCGAATGTGCTGTTATCGATGACGGCAGTACCCGGCGCATAGAGCAGGACTTGTGGGAGGTAGAGCGGGGCTGGGCCTTGAGCCAAACGCACGCGGCGATCTGATGGTTGCGCTGCACCTCCGTGGTTCCGCTGGACCTCCGATGCTGCACACCCCGGAATTACCCGAAACTGCCTTTGCCGCCGTCGCTGCTGGACGGTTGGTTCCGCACGCTGGCAGAGGCCGATGGGAAATTGCCGGAGCTTGAAACCCTTGAATCGCCGGCCTGCCACGGGGCATCTGCGGCCCTGGAAAATGGGTCCTTGTTGACCACCAATGGAGATGCCACTTCGCGCACCTGAAGACCTTGGCTCCCTGTCGGGCACCGGCGGCAAGATCCATGTTATTGACCCGGGCACCGGCAAGATCACCCGGGATCTCGATGCTATCGACGTGTGGGAAGGACCTGGCCAGTGGAAGGAAACCCACCCGTCCTTGCGGATCGACGGCAACACCGCCTACGTTAGCGAGCCAGCCAAGAAGTCGGTTTACGCCATCGACCTGGAGTCCGGCAAGAAGACCGCCTCCGTGCTCCTGGATGCCGAGCACAACGAAATGGCCGTGACTACCAAGTAGCGCCAGCCTGATGAAAACTTGTGGCCGGTTCCCCGGGCTTTTCCAGGTGGGGAACCGGCCATAATGCCATGCGCGAGTTGCTACAGGCCGCGAACCATCAGAACATCCAAGGTGCGCGGCCCGTGCACCCCTTCAACACGTTCCAGCTCGATGTCGCTGGTCGCCGAAGGGCCGGAGATCCAGGTCAGCGGCCGGGTGATGGACAGGCGCGGCATGGCCTCGGGCAGCAGTTGCACGATCGTGGAGATCGGCACAATGCACACGTGGTGATCGGGAACCAGCGAAATGGCGCGGCGCCCCTGGTCGGGCTGGCCATTAAGGATGATCGTTCCCGATTCGGCGACGGAAACCGCCGAAGAAGTCACCACGGCACTGGTGGCATCCAATTCGGCGACGCTCAACCGGGCGCCGGGGGCATCAACGCGCTGTTCCACGTTCTGGCCCAGCGCCGAAAGCCAGTTGGCATCCAGTCCCTGCGGGTAGACCACGCTGGAGGCATCCTTGAGCTTGGCGGCAACGAATTGCGGAATCTGCCCCGCCTCGATCACCTCAACGCCTGCCTTGTAGTCCACCAAGCGGTCCACCAGCAATTCGATGAGCTGCTCTTCGCCCAGCGTCGAGGCCGTGCGGTAGCCGCGGGGAACCTCTTCGGTCGCCGGGGTATCGGCCAGGGCCGAACGGATGCGGGAGAGGATTTCTTCTTTCGCGCTCACTTGGACTCCTTTTCGTCGCTCCACCAGTCGCGGAAGGACTTTTGCGGCGGGGCTGGAATGTCGCGGCTCTGGGTCCACCCGGCAGCGATGCCCGGCAGCTTCTTGATCTTCTTGTCCTTGCCCGCAGCCAGCCGGCCCAGCGGCAGCGCCTTTTCGAGCAGGCCAAGGTTCTTTCCTTTGCCCAAGGCCCAGGAGCCGCCCTTCATCAGCAGGTCCATCTGGGTTGGCAGCTTGTGCTTGGCGCGCTTGGCATCCACATCTTCGCCACGCAGGTGCACGAGGATTTCCGGGATGTTGATCTTCACCGGGCAAGCTTCATAGCAAGCCCCGCACAGCGAGGAGGCGTAGGGAAGGGAGCCGTTTTCCTCGACCTCGATGCCGGTGAGCAGCGGGGAGAGGATCGCGCCGATCGGGCCCGGGTAGGTGGAGCCGTAGGCATGGCCGCCGGTGCGCTCGTAGACCGGGCAGACGTTCATGCAGGCCGAGCAGCGAATGCAATTCAGCGCGGTGCGCCCGAAGCGGTCGGCCAGCGCGCGGGTGCGCCCGTTATCCAGCAGGACGATGTGCACGTTCTGCGGGCCATCGTCCTCGGTGACACCGGTCCACAAGGAGGTGTACGGGTTCATGCGCTCGCCGGTGGAGGAGCGGGGAAGCAGCTGCATGAAAACCTCGATGTCCTCCCAGTGCGGCAGAACCTTCTCGATGCCCATGACGGTGATCAGGGTTTCGGGCAGGGTCAGGCACATCCGGCCGTTGCCTTCGGATTCCACCACGCCCAGGGTGCCGGTATCGGCCAGGGCGAAGTTTGCTCCGGAGATCGCGACCTTGGCGGCCAGGAACTTCTTGCGCAGGTGGGAACGGGCCGCTTCGGCCAGCTTGGCCGGCTCATCGGTGAGGTTCGGATCCACGACCGGCATTTGGCTGAGGAAAATGTCGCGCACCTCGGTGCGGTTCTTGTGGATGGCAGGAACCAGGATGTGGCTTGGCTTGTCATGGCCCAGCTGGACGATCAGCTCGGCGAGGTCGGTTTCGAAGGCATCGATGCCCTCGGTTTCCAGGTGCTCGTTCAGGCCGATCTCCTGGGTGGCCATGGACTTGACCTTGACCACCTCTGTCGACCCGGTGGCCTTGACCAGATCGGTGACGATCCTGTTCGCTTCGCCAGCGTCGCGGGCCCAGTGGACCACGCCTCCGCGGGCGGTGAAGTTCTTCTCGAACTCTTCGAGCCGCTCTGCAAGGGTGGCCATGGAATTGTTCTTGATGGCGCTGCCGGCATCGCGCAGCGCCTCCCAGTCGGGAAGCTCACCCACGACCTTCAAGCGCTTGTCTCGGATGGTGTGGGTGGCATGGCGCAGGTTCTTGCGCATCTGGGTGTTGCCCAGCTCGCGGTGCGCCGCCTGGGGGAAGGGCTCGGTCTCGAACAGGTTGCCCTGTCCTCCGGCGGGCATGCCGAGGAATACCTGGGTCACAGTGACACCGTCTCTTCCATGGTGCTGGCCAGGATGTCGGCCAGGTGCAGGGTTTTCGGCTTGGCGCCGGTGCGCGAGAGGCCGCCGCCGATGTGCATCAGGCAGGAGGCATCCCCGCCGGAGCAGGCCGAGGCGCCGGTGGAGCAGATGTTCTTGACCTTGTCTTCGAGCATGGCCGAGGAGACGTCTGCGTTCTTGATCGAGAAGGTGCCGCCGAAACCGCAGCACTGGTCTGCTTCGGGAAGCTCGTTGACGGTGATGCCGCCGACGGTTTTGAGCAGATCCAGGTGGCGGTCGCCCAGGCCCAGCGAGCGCATGCCGTGGCAGGAGGGATGGTAGGTGATGGTTTCGGGGAAGTAGCTGCCCAGCTGCTCGGCCGCGTTGCTGATGCCCAGAACGTCCACCAGCAGCTGGGTCAGCTCATAGGTGCGGGCGCCAACAGCCTTGGCGCGGTTCTTCAATTCCGGTTTGCCCAGGCGCTGCGCCAGGTATGGGTGCTGGTGCTTGATGGACGCGACGCAGGAGCCGGAAGGGGCGACCGCGACGTCGTAGTCGTCGGTGTCGAAGGCATTGATGTGGTTTTCGACGACGGGCAGCGCTTCTGGCATATAGCCGGAATTCATGTGCATTTGCCCGCAGCAGGCTTGCGCCTTGGGGAAAATGACCTCGTGGCCCAAGCGTTCCAGGATTCTCACTGTCGACTTGGCCGTTTCCGGATACATGGCATCGACTATGCACGTGGCAAAGAGGGCGATTCGCATGATAAAAGACTCTTTCATGTGTGGTCTGACCATACTATGCGAAAAATTTTGCAATAGTCAAGACTTGTTGTGATGCCACTCACCCTTGTACCCTTGGTGGTCGGACCACATATGGTCAGACCAATACTCGAGCAAGGACGCCCACACCGTGTTTACTCCCTCTACTGAACCGATAGCAGGAAGTGTTGCGATCTCTGCGCTGATCGCGCTCATTCCTCTTGTCACCTTTTTTGTGCTGCTGGCAGTGATCAAGACCAAGGCCCACTGGGCCGGGTTGGGATCGCTGGCAGTAGCCATCATTGTCGCCATTCTCGGCTGGAAGATGCCGGTGGCCATGGCCCTGAACGCCGGGGCCATGGGCATGGTTTTTGGTGCCTTCCCGATCGTCTGGATCGTGGTGATGGCCATCTTCCTCTACCAGGTCACCGTCAAGTCCGGACGCTTTGAAGACCTGCGCCGCGTCTTCGACGTGATCGGCGGCGGAGACGTGCGCATCCAGGCCGTCTTGATTGCGTTCTGCTTCGGCGGGCTGCTCGAGGCGCTGGCTGGATTCGGCGCTCCGGTAGCCATTACCGCGACCATGCTTTTGGCCCTGGGCCTCTCGCCGCTGCGCGCGGCCTGCGCCGTGCTGATTGCCAATACCGCACCGGTAGCGTTTGGCGCAGTGGCCATCCCGATCACCACCGCAGGCGCGCTGACCGGCATCCCTGCCAAGGAAATCGGCGCCGTGGTCGGCCACCAGTCCCCGCTGTTGGCCTTGTTCGTTCCCACCATCCTGGTGCTGATCCTCGATGGCTGGCGCGGTGTGCGCCAGGTGCTGCCGGCTACGGTGACCATCGGCATTTCCTTCGGTATTGCCCAGTGGCTGTGCTCCACCTACTTCTCCTACGAACTCACCGACATCGTCGCTTCGCTGGTTGGCCTGGCCGCCGCCGTGATACTGCTGCGCTTCTGGACTCCCAAGGGCGCTGCCGAGGCCCGCAAACGCGTGCTGACCGCCGAAGCCGCCGCATTGCCGGTCGAGACCGGTACCAAGCTGGACAAGGCCAACACCTGGATGGCGCTGTTCCCTTACCTGCTGGTGATCCTGATCTTCGGCCTGGCCAAGCTGTGGAAGCTGGGCATTGATATCCCGGCATGGCTGGCGAGCACCGACATCAAGTTCGGGTGGCCCGGCCTGCACGGGCAGGTGGTGGATGCCAGCGGCAAGGCCGTTTCCTCGACCATGTACACCTTCTCCTGGCTGTCCTCGCCGGGCACCTTGCTGTTGATCACCGGCGTGATCGTGGCCTTCGTCTACTCGCGCAACACCGCCGGCGGCAAGTACGCGATGACCTTCAGCGAGGGCCTGTCCGAGGTCGGCAAGACCATCTACAGCATGCGCTTCGCCGCGCTGACCATCCTCTCGGTGCTCGGCCTGGCCTATGTGATGAACCTGTCTGGCCAGACCATCACCGTGGGAACCTGGCTGGCTGGCACCGGAGGGTTCTTCGCTTTCCTCTCGCCAATCCTCGGCTGGATCGGCACCGCGGTGACCGGTTCGGATACCTCGGCCAACGCGCTGTTCGCCAAGCTGCAGCAGACCGCCGGGGTGAATGCCGGAATCGATCCCAATTTGCTGGTGGCCGCCAATACCTCTGGTGGCGTGGTCGGCAAGCTGATTTCCCCGCAGAACCTGGCCATCGCCGCAACCAGCGTGAAGATGGAAGGCCAGGAGTCGGTGATCCTGAAGAAGGTCGCCGGATGGTCGGTGGGCATGCTGCTGGTGCTGTGCGCCCTGGTCTACCTGCAGTCCACCCCGGTGCTTTCATGGATGCTTCCATAGGGTGCTAAACAGCTAAAATAGTTCCGATGCCAATTAACCCAGCTCCGCGTGCGTACCAGATCGTGCTTCAGGCCATTGAGGAAGATCTGCGTACCGAGAAGTTGTCCGTGGGGGACCAGCTTCCCGGCGAACGTGCGCTCGCGGAGCAGCATGGGATTTCCCGCGCCTCGGTGCGCGATGCCATCCGCATCCTTGACGTGATGGGCATTATCAAGACCTCCACGGGCTCCGGACCCAACTCCGGGGCCGTGATCATCTCCAACCCCTCGGCCGGGATTTCCCAGGCGCTGCGCCTGCACCTGGCGGCCAAGGGCATCAACGTCCGCGAGATTGTCGAATCCCGCATCCTGCTGGAAACCTGGGCGGCCCAGATGACGCCGCGTGACCCCATCCATGCCCAGCAGGTCATTGACCGGACCGCGGTGCTGATCATGCGCATGGATGATGCGCAGCTCTCCCGCGAATCCTTCCACCGCATCGATGCCGAATTCCACGTTTTGCTTGCATCCATGGCGGGCAACGCGGTGGTCGAATCCATGATGGAATCCCTGCGCAACTCGATTAGCGAATATGTTGCCGCGTCGATCCCGGACGACGAATCCTGGCAACCGGTGGTCAAGGTGCTGCGCCGCCAGCACAAGGCCATCCACCATGCCTTTGCCACGGGGCAGCGCGAGCGCGCCGCCCAGCTGCTCGAAGAGCACATCACCTGGTTCTACTCGCAGACCCGGTAGATATAGAAGCAGAAGTAGAAGTAACAACATAATAAGTCGGACTTTATTGCCCATTGCACCCCATATATCTGATATGTTTTGGAGAAGCGACGGGGCTGAAATTCGGATACCACAGCTGGTTTTCACCGGTGATGAGTTCCCGTCGATGTACCATCGACTTTTCATGCGAGGGAATTCATGAGCCAACTTTTTGACCTGTCCGGACGACTGGCCCTGGTCACCGGGTCCTCCCGCGGCATCGGCCGCGAACTTGCCCGCGCCCTGGCCGATGCCGGCGCCACGATCATCCTGCATGGCCGCGATGAGCAGCGTCTGGCCGAAACCGCCGCTGAATTCGCCACCCGCTACGGCGCCGAAAAAATCCACAGCGTCTGCTTTGACGTCACCGATGACGCCTCCGTACGCGAGAACATCGCAGCCATCGAAAAGAATATTGGCGCCATCCGAATCCTGGTGAACAACGCCGGCATCCAGCACCGAGTTCCCATGCTGGAGCTAGAAGTTGCCGACTGGCAGCGCGTGATCGATACCAACCTGACCAGCGCCTTCCTGGTGGGGCGCGAAGTTGCCCGCGGCATGGTGCAACGCGGCGAAGGCAAGATCATCAACATCTGCTCGGTGCAAACAGACCTGGCCCGCCCGACCATCTCCGCCTACACCGCAGCCAAGGGTGGCCTGCGCAACCTCACCCGCGCCATGACCGCCGAGTGGGCTGGCGCAGGTCTGCAGATCAACGGCATCGCCCCGGGCTACATCCACACCGAGATGACCCAGAACCTGGTGGACGACGAGAAGTTCAACTCGTGGATCCTCGGACGCACGCCGGCCGCCCGCTGGGGCACCGTCGAGGACCTGGCCGGCCCGGCCGTCTGGCTGGCATCCGACGGGTCCAACTATGTGAACGGGCAAACCATTTTCATCGACGGAGGCATGAGCGTTGTCGTCTAGCAGCCTTTCCACCAAGGCCCTGGCCGTGGTCGCCCACGCCGCCGGGGACCTGCGCATCGAGCAGATCGATGTGCCAGCTCCGAAGACCGACCAAGCGCGCATCGCCATCGCCTACGGCGGCATCTGCGGATCGGACCTGCACTACTGGAGCCATGGCGCCGCCGGGGAATCCATCCTCAAGGCGCCCATGGTGCTCGGACACGAGATTGTGGGAACCGTCATCGAAGCCGCCGCCGATGGCAGCGGACCAGCGGCCGGAACCAAGATCGCCGTGCACCCGGCAACCCCCGGGGACACCGGGGAACCATACCCGGCAACCCCCGTGGACACCGGGGAACCATACCCGGCAGATCGCCCGAACCTTTCCCCGGGCTGCACCTACCTCGGCTCGGCCGCCCGCTACCCGCATACCGAAGGCGCTTTTGCCCGTGAAGTGAACCTGCCAACGCGCATGCTGCGCGAACTGCCTGGGGGACTCTCGCTGCGCGACGCCGCACTGGCCGAACCGGCAGCGGTGGCGTGGCATGCAGTCTCGCGTGCCGGAGATGTCTCAGGCAAAAAGGCCCTGGTCATTGGCGCCGGCCCCATCGGCGCGCTCGCGGTGGCAGTGCTCAAGCGTGCCGGTGCCAGCGAGATCATCGCAGTGGATATGCACGAGAAGCCACTGGCCATCGCCCGGGAACTGGGCGCCACCTCCACCCTGCGCGCCGATGACCAGGAGGCCATCGCCAAAGTCAACGCGGATGTGGTGATCGAGGCCAGCGGCAACTACCGCGGCTTAGCATCAGCGGTCCGCGGTGCGGTGCGCGGCGGGCGCGTCGTCATGGTCGGATTGCTGCCCTCCGGCGAACAGCCTGCGCTGATTTCACTGGCTATCACTCGGGAACTGGAACTAGTCGGATCCTTCCGCTTCAACGGCGAAATCGATCAGGTGCTCGAAGCCCTGGCCGACGGCTCCCTGCAGATCGGGGCAGCCGTCACCCATGAGTTCCCGGTAGCCGATGGACTTGAAGCCTTTGAAACCGCCAAGGACTCCTCGACCTCGGGCAAGGTGCTGCTCAACTTCCTGGAACAGTAGTTTTCCCTAGGCGCAAAGTGCACTGTGGCGGCCATTAATATCAATGGCCGCCACAGTGCATTGCTGTATCCAGCTTGGGCTAGCTGGCTTCGATCAGCTGCACCGAGGTGGTGACCGGCACCGGGTTGGCGAAGAGGTCAAGCACCGGGCAGTGTGTATCTACTGCCTGGCGCAATTCCTCGTAGCGTTCGGCGGATTCCGGGCCAGCAATCTGCACCTTCAGATCCACCGAAGAGAATCCGGGTCGGATGGAAGGATCGATGCCGAAGAGCCCGCGGACGTCGAGCTGCCCGTCGGCGGTGATCTGGACATCGTCAACCTGGATTCCCAGGTTCTCAGCGTAGAGCCGATAGACCACTACCTGGCAGGAGACCAAGGCCGCCAACGCGTATTCCACTGGGCTGGCCGCGATGTCGCTGCCACCGAGCGCTGCCGGTTCGTCCACGGTGAAGGTGTGCTTGCCGGCGCGGATATTGCTGGCAACCGAATCAAAGCCTTCGCCCTGGACCGTAAAGGTCAACGCGGCGCTATGCGGTGCGGCGGAAATCCGTTCGCCCCAACCTGCACCTGCTTCTTGAAGGCGCTGTGAACGGTCCTCGGCTACTGAGAGTTTTGCTGTTGCGTGAGACATGGGGGAGTCATCCCCTTTCTGGCGCAGGGGGCGCCATCGTTTACGATCTTGGATTTCAAGATGCGTCGAATCGTCACCTGGGGCACCCCGCACAATGGCTCAAGGGTTGCCGTCCACTCAGCCAGGGCCTTGATGAGTGGAACTCGTGATTCAGTAGTTCCTTTTTATCCGCTAACAGCGGGCTCGGTAAAGTATCCACTTAACGTTTCGTCATGGCTGTCTTGTCCCTATGCATCGATAGGATGGAGGGTAGCAATCCGCTCTAACGCACTACTTTTGGATGGCGATGATGGAATTCCAGCTGAACTTTGGCTCTCTGGACTTATTGGTGTCTGACGATGAACTTCGTGCTGGACGGATGTATCACAAAGCGGGTCTCGTTCAAGACGTTGACCGATACCAAAGGGTTGGCAGTTCAGGCGTCACCGGCCTGGTCGCAGGTCTCGAAGTGGTGGCGAATTTCCACATTGCGGGGGATCGCATTGAATTTGAAGGATTTTGCTCAGGGCATCCTTCCGAAAATAGCTGCGCAGAGGTGGCGGCTTTACTCCTAGAGGTCCTCAGTGACGAGGATGATCCACTGATCGTTTCTGACGTCGAATCGGACCCATACGCGTGGCGTCGCAATGCAGTACCTCAGTGGGAGCGAAACCTTAACCGACTGTTGCCGGTGCCCCAGGACGAAATAGACATTATTGAAGAACCTTTGGGTCTGATCCTGAAGATTCTCAGAACGCCTCGGTATGGTGGCGACGACCTGCTGACTCTTCAAGCGCGCCCAGCTAAGCGGGGAAGCAAGAGTCCTTGGGTGCAGTCCGGTGTGAGCTGGAAATCAGTAGCCTTTGACGAACATTTCCCTAGGGAACAGCGCCGAGCCGTAATTGAACTGAACCGTATGCGAGAGCACGCAGAAAAGCAGAAGTATGGCCATTTCTGGGAAGCCAAGGACTGGATTTCCTTGATGGAAGTGCCCGGCAAGGACTTGATAGCCGCATTTGGAGAGCTTCGGGACGCTGGCGTAGCGATCATCAATGGTGCTACTTCGGGCAAAGCTGAAGTGAACTTCAGCGAGGTACAGGCTCAGGCCTACCTGGATATGCGTCGCGGCGAGAACGGGTTGACGGTAGAAGGCATCCTCAGAGGACCTGAAGAGGAGCACACTCACTTATTGCCTATCGGCAACCCGCCAACTCTTTTGGCGTATTCGTCGAAACCGCTGGAGAAATCCAAGGACTGGGGACTAGCCGAATTTGCCGAGCCCGTTTCGGGCGAGCTGGCGACCTTTATCGCTTCTGGTGTGCAGTTCATTCCGTCAACCGACGTCCAACGATTCGAAGATTCTCACCTGGATCGCATGAGGGCATTGGCACCTCTGAAAAGCGCTGACGTTTCTTACGTCATTCCCGAGCCTCCTCGCCCGGTGTTGCGGCTGCGAGTTTCCAGCACTGCCGAAACGGTGAACCTGCACTATTCGTGGAAGTACGCGCCCAAAGCGACCAAGCAGCGCAGCGTCGAAAAAGAGATCCTGGCTTCAATCAAGGACAAATTGGGTGACGACTCGGCGTTGGGTCAGGTGAACTCCCAGGGGATTTACGAGGATCGTGAATTGACCATCGATGAGTCCATCGACTTCATGGTCTACACCCTGCCGTTACTTGAAGAGCACCCAGATATTCTCATCGAAGCGCAGAATCAGCTGCCTAGATATCGGATCCTTGATACGCCGGCAACAGTCTCTATCGAGGCAGGTGAAAACTCCGGCGACTGGTTTGATCTAACGGTCGAAGTCACCATCGATGACATCAAGGTGCCCTTCGCGTTGTTGCTGGCAGCACTCACTCTGCGATTGGATTACCTGGTCCTTGAAGACATGACGGTCATTCCCATTGCGAGTGAAGACTTCGCGCAACTGCGCCAGCTGATCGCAGAAGCTGGCGAACTAGGCAAAGTCGAAGGCAATACGATTCGAGTCCACAAGCTAAGCATTGACTGGTGGCACGAGCTGCTGGATCTGGGCATCATCGAAGCCCAGCATAGCCAGTGGTTGCAGAACATGAATGAGCTCAGCCGCGGTGAAGAACTTCAAATGGTGGAGCTTCCCGAAAGCTTCAAAGCGAACCTTCGCCCATACCAGGAACAGGGGCTTTCATGGTTGAATTTCCTGCGTACCCACTCGTTGGGCGGGGTACTCGCAGATGACATGGGGCTGGGCAAGACCGTCCAATTGCTGGCTTGTCTCGAACAGGCCCGCCTTGAGAATCCAGATCAGAAGTTCCTCGTCCTGGCTCCGACGTCGGTCGTAGGCAACTGGATCAATGAAGCCCACCGATTCACCCCGAACCTCAAAACGCGGGGCATTACCTCGACAGCCAAGAAAGCCGGCCAAACAGTAGCTGATCAGTTGGGCGATGCCCAGCTGATCGTGACCAGCTATACGATCTTCCGGCTGTCCTATGAGGAATTCGAAGCCGCCGGCTTCTCCGTCATGATCATGGATGAGGCGCAACAGCTAAAGAATCATACTTCCAAGGGGTACAAGCAAGCTCGGCAGCTGCCGGTTCCATGCAAATTCGTGGTCACCGGCACCCCGATGGAAAATAACCTGATGGAACTGTGGGCTCTGGTTTCGATGGCTGCTCCCGGGTTGCTGGGCGGTCAAAACGCCTTCAAAGACAATTACCAAAAGCAGATCGCAGATGGGGACAAAGAACGGCTGGATCGGCTCAAGAGCCGTCTGCGTCCCTTCGTACTTCGACGTACAAAAGAACAAGTTGTGCCAGAACTCCCTGCCAAGACCGAACAGATCCTGGAAGTGGAACTGGAACCAAGCCACCGCAAAGCCTATGACCGCCGTTTCCAGCGCGTGCGCCAGGAAGTCCTCGGTCTAGTGGACGACGTTGATTCGAACAGGTTCAAGATCTTGCAATCTTTGACCCTGCTGCGTCAGCTGGCTTTGGACCCGTCGCTGGTTGGCGAAGGGGATGGCGCTAGCGCGAAACTAGAGTTGCTGCGTGAAATGATGGGCGATGCTGTGGCTGAGGGACACAAGATCCTGGTCTTCAGCCAGTTCACCGGCTTCCTGACAAAGGCGAAGGATATCGCCGTAGAACTAGGCATTGATCACGGCTATCTGGATGGTTCGACCAGTGGTGCCAAGCGCAAGGAACTGATCGAGGGATTCACCGATGGGGACTTCCCGGTCTTCTTCATCTCGCTGAAGTCTGGCGGGTTTGGCATCAACCTCACCGCTGCTGACTACTGCATCTTGTTGGACCCATGGTGGAATCCGGCGGCTGAAGCCCAGGCCATTGACCGCGCACACCGCATTGGCCAAGAGAAGCCGGTCTACGTTTATCGTCTGGTCGCTAAGGACACCATTGAGTCAAAGGTCTTGGCGCTGCAAGCGAAGAAGACCCAGCTGTTCAACGATGTCCTAGGGGACAATGCCCAGGCGGGCCAACCAGCAGCGCTCAGCGCAGATGATTTCCTGGCGCTGATGGAGTAGCTTCCCCGCTATGCGAGTTCGTCGAAGCTGATGTTCAGGCGGTGCAAGAGCACGCCGAAGTTCTGCAGCTCGTCAGGTTCCCATTCGGTGAGTTGGCGGCGAAGCTCCTGGCGTAGGGTGTTGCCGCTGGCCTTCCACTTCTCGTGTGCCAGCGGGGTGGCGGAGACAAGTTGTGCCCGGCCGTCGAAAGGGTCTTGAGTGCGAGTGACGAGCCCCAGCGATTCCAAATGCTGAACCAGCCGAGAGATCGTGGCCTTGTCCAAGCGAAGCTTTTCTGCCAGTGCTCCTTGCTGCTGGGCATCATCGCGGATGACGAGCGCCAGCACCCGATAGCCAGGTGCCTGAAGGTCGGGGTGCACGGCCTTGGCGCGGCGCAGGAGCATATCCCGAGCGTGCAAAAGTATGGCGGTGAATTCTTCTTCAACCATGTGCAGCAGCTTTTCATCTTGCATGGGAACCATTCTATGGAGTGGACAGTCCCATGACAGAATTTCATTCGGCACGAATCGGCATTTGTGAATTCCCGGTGCTAATGGTTCTTTCGGCTCAGCTATCGGCTGCAGGCGCTGCGGATAGGGATCCGGGCAAAGCTGCGAAGGCGAGGATGTTTTCACAGATCTCGTCCACTCTGGATTCAAAAGTGTTCCGGGCATGTCCAGAATAATGCGGGGTAGCGATCACCCGTGGATTGGCAGCGAGCTGCCGTGTCAGCTCGGGTGCTTGAGTGCCGGTGGGCGCATCCCACCATACATCCAAGGCAGCTCCGCCGATGCTCCGCTGCTCCAAGGCGGCGATAAGCGCTTGGGCATCAATGATCGGTCCACGCGATACATTCACCAGGAGCGCATCATTGCGCATTAGTTCGAGTTGCTCCGCGCCAATGAGGCAGCGCGTCTCATCTGTCAGGGGAAGGCAGAGAACTACAACGTCACTGGATTCCAAGAGCTCAGGCAGATGCTCCATGGACTTGACCCACGCCAGGTTCTGATCGGTTTCTGAAGACCTTGACGGATTGCGGCGGACGGCAACAGCTTTCGCACCCAAAGCTGAGACGGCAGCTAATGTCTGTGCGCCAATTCCGCCCAACCCGATGAAACCGACTGTCAGGTCCTTGAACGTGCGGAACATTGGCGCTGACTGGTCGGTGGCCACCGTCTTCCAGGTGCCTTCGCGCAATTCGGCGGTAACTTCAAACAGGCGACGTTCGTGGGCAAGGATGGCCATCAGTGCATACTCGGCGATGGAGCGTTCGTGATGCGAGGTGGTGGCAATGCTGGTGGTTGCCGGGAGCTGCTGCAAAGCAACACGATCTGTTCCCGAGCCGGTGACATGCACCAACCGTGCCTGGCATCGTTGCGCATCTTCGGGCGAGAGCTTGGAGCAGATGAGCACGTCGGCTTCGGCAATGCGGGATGATTGCTCTATTGCCGGCAGATCGGCCACAAAATGCCATTCGAAGCCAGCCGCCACTTCGCGAAAGCGGGATTCGAAGCGGCTCACGATTGGATCGGTGACCACGATCTTGAGTGCGTCTACCATCGCGGGCTCTCCAGCTCGTAGCTGGGGTCGATGGATTGCATGTAACCGGTGTCGTTGCGCTGACGCAGGCCGCAGTCCAGATACTGCTGGTGCATGCGCTCTAATGCCTGGACATCCAACTCGATGCCAAGCCCTGGCGCGGTGGGGACTTTGACTCGGCCTTCGTGAATGCTCAGTACGCCGGGGACAATCACGTCGTCCTCTTCGCGCTTCCAGGGCCAGTGGGTGTCGCACGCGTAGTCGATATTCTCGGTGGCAGCGGCCAAATGGATCATCGCGGCGAAACTGATTCCCAAGTGGGAATTAGAGTGCATGGAAAGCCGCAGCCCGAAGGTTTCTGCCATCCCGGAGAGCAGCTTCGATCGGCTAAGCCCACCCCAGAAATGATGGTCAGACAGCACGATGTCCACGGCTTTGGCTTCTATGGCCGGCGGCAGGTCGTCGAAGGCAACCACACACATATTGGTGGCAAGCGGCAACGCGATTTCGGCACGCACCGCAGCATTATCTGCAATGCTCAAACAAGGGTCCTCAAGATATTCAAGAGAGGATTCCAAGCGATGTCCGACCTCGATAGCTGTCGGCACGCTCCACACTCCATTGGGATCCAGTCGCATCGGAATGTCCGGGAATTCTTTATGTAATGACTCGATGGCGTCAGCTTCCTGATCCGGCGGGAAGACCCCGCCTTTGAGCTTCAGGGCTCGGAAGCCATAGTCGTTGACCATGGTGCGGGCTTGGGAGACTATGCCTGACGGGTCCTCGGCGGCGCCCCAGCGGTCGGGTTCCTGGCCTGGATGATTGGCCCACTTGTAGAAGAGGTATCCGCTGAAATCCACGTGATCTCGCACGGCTCCTCCCAGCAGAGTGCACACGGGCAGACCGAGGATCTTTCCTTGGATATCGAGGCAGGCAACGTTGAATGCGGAGAGCACCCTGTCATCAAGCGATGTCGTGGTGACCATGCCGCCGGTGCCGTGCCCGCCCTGGCCGTCGTCCTGAGCTAGCGACTGGGATACCAACCGGGCGATGAGGTTCAGATTAAATGGATCAGCGCCGATAAGTTCCTCGGCAGCCCGGCGCAGTCGCGCCACGTGCGTTTCATCCCCGTAGGTTTCGCCTAGCCCGTAATGTCCATTTTCGGTGTGAACGACAATGATGGCCCGAAGCGCGAAAGGTTCATGAACGCCCACCGAATTCAGCAATGGCGGATCGGCAAAAGCTACCGGCGTGATAGCGATTTCTTGAATGCGGCAGGACGCCCTGCGGCGGTGCTGCTCTTCGGTGGAGACATGGTGCGTCGTTGCATCCAGCATGGAGGGCTCCCTTGGTTCTCTAGGTCTAGAATCACTTTAGAAGCCCCTATCGATACCTGTCCAAGCTAACTTATGCAATCAACGATTCAAGGAGAGCATTGATGTTTTCGCTTATTCAATTGGAGTCGTTCGTAGCCGTCGCTGAAGAACTCCACTTCGGCGCTGCTGCCGAACGATTGAACATGACTCAGCCGCCGTTGAGCCGGCAGATCCAGTTGCTGGAACGCGAACTCTCAGCCAAGCTCTTCACCCGGACCTCCCGCAACGTGCAACTCACAACCGCCGGAGAAGTCTTGCTGCCCAATGCGCGCAGGCTCTTGGAGCTGAGCCGGCGCACCAGCGTTGAAGTCTCACGAGTCTCGACCGGGGATTCCGGAACGGTGGTTGTCGGGTACACATCGGTGGCGGGCCAGTCGGTGCTACCGGCATTGCTCTCGACCGCGGCACGCCACCTGCCAGAGGTGACGCTGGTATTGCGCGAGGCCGTCTCTATTGACCAACTCGATGCATTGAGCAGCGGAAATATCGATGTTGGCTTATTGCGTCCCGTGGTGAGCCGGGCAGGGGTTCAATCGTGCTTGGTGAAGAAGGACCGCCTGGTGGCAGCTCTTCCTTCAGGACATCACCTGGTTACGGGCAAAGGCGTACTCATCAAGGAGCTGGTGGGCCTGCCTCTGATGATGTATTCAACGAATGAAGCCCGATACTTCTACGATCTGGTGATCAGGCTCTTTGACTCCGTTGGAACCAAACCGACGATCACACAGATTGCCAGCCAGATACCAGCGCTTCTGGCCTTGGTGGCCGCCGGACTGGGCGTGTCCCTGGTACCGGCCAGCGCGATGGACTTTGCTCCGCCGGGAGTGGTGTTCGAGGAACTCACAGGCCCCGACGGACTCCAGGATTTGAACCATTCCGACATTTTTATTGCCTGGGAAGAAGGATCGGTGAATCCTGCGGCGCAGCGTCTGCGGGAGATCTTCATTGACTCGTTGGAGAACGTCGAAGGAACTCCCATTCCTGAGAAGTCCTGATCGGACTCTGCGCGCATCGCGGTCTTCGAGCGGCTAGTGATGCAGCAACCCCGCAAAAGCCAGCATCACCGGAATGCCAAGAATCGTGGTCACCAGAACGGTGTCCTTGGCGATGGCGATGCCGGCGTTGTAGCGGTCGGCATTGACAAAAATATTCTGTGCGGTGGGCAGAGCGGCCATGATGATCGCAATGTATTGCCCCGAGGAATCAAGCCGGAAAACCCAGGCCGCCAGTGCCCATGCCAACAACGGGTGAATCACCAGCTTCAGTGCTACCGCAGTCCATACCTCGGTCCGGCGCTGCGTTGCCTTCTGCAATGGCCTGGAACCAACCAGAGAAATGCCGAAGCCGAGAAGCATCGCCGGAATGGACGCGCCGGCCAGCAACTCGATGGGAGTTAATATCAGCTGCGGTGGCATCCAGTGGAAAATTGAACAGGCCAACCCGGCGGCCGAGGCGATAATCATCGGATTGGACAGGGTCCGGATTAATACGCTGCGCTTGCCCGCTTCCCGAGTGCTTGTCGCTTTTTCCATCATCGACAGCGAGACCGGAGTCATGATGGCCATCTGGAATAGCGCGACCGGGGCCGCAAGGGAAATATCACCTAGCGCATACAGCGCAATGGGAAGCCCCAAGTTGCCGGCATTCACAGTGGAAGCCGCCATCGCGCCAATGGTTCGTTCGGCCGCGGAGCGTTTGAAGAACCAGCGGGAGAGCAACTGGAAAAGCACGAACACGAAAAGGGCTGAGATGCCGGCGATGAACAGCTGGGAGCCTAATGCTTCCTGGGGATTGGCACCGGCGATGGTCGTGAACAGCAGGGCCGGGGAGGCAATGAAGAACGTAAGCCGGTTGAGGATCATTCGCCCTTCAGGGCCGAAGATGTTCTTCTTTGCAGCCCAGTAGCCAATACCGATGATGGCCCAGATACCGAAAAATCCCTCAAAGACACCAAACATGAGACGGGCTTGAACTCCTAGCTCAACAGGAACGTTGCTAGTAATGCTACCGGGATGGACAAGAAGGTACTGGCCAGAATCACTTCGCGAGGCACTGTTGGCTTCAGGGAAAACTGCTGGCTGAACAAGAGAACATTCTGCGCCGTAGGCAGCGCGGCCATCACCACGACGCCCATGAGTTCCACTGATTCGAGGCCGAAAACAAACTTTCCCAAAACCCATGCAACACACGGCATGATCAGAACTTTGAACGCGACACCCAGGAACACCTCTGGCCGGCCCACTTTTTCGGCCAACGGTTTTTGGCCGTATAAGGACATGCCAAAAGCCATCAATAGCAGTGGGATGGATGCGTTGCCCAACATCTCCAGAGGCGCGTGCAGCACTTCAAGGAGCTTGAGGTGGAAGAAGGAAAAGCAGGCGCCTATGGCCGTTGCCACCGTGACCGGGTTGGCAATGGATTTAAGGATAGTTGGGCCTAGCGGAAGATCTTGGGTCTCCGGGTTGAGCTTTCGCGAGATCAGCGCGAACATGCACAGGTACGCCGGTGCGATCACCAGCAACTGCGCGATCAAAACAGAGACGGCGGGAGTGGTGCTTCCCACTGCATACAGCGCCAAGGGGATGCCGATGTTCCCGGCATTGACGTAGCTTGTCGCCATGGCGGCCGCTGGCAGGTCACGGGCCGGCGTCTTGAGGAAGCCCCTGGAAACCACAGCAAATAGCGCTCCAGTGAACGCGGCAGTCAGCAGTGCGATAGGCGTGAAAACACCCAGGACCAATCCCAGATCCGCATCGGCCAACAAGATGAACATCAAGGCCGGATTGGTGATGTAGAAGATCAGCGGAGTCAGGCCGGTAGAGATTGACTGGCGTTTGCCCGGGAGAAATTTTGCCGTCGCCAGACCTACCCCGATAAGAATCAGGACTATCGCGAAACCTTGCATCACGCCTTGCATTTATTCTCCCGCTTGCACTTGCGCCGCGTCCCAAGGATTCCTTGCAGGCAGCACAGCAGGGACGGCCGGAACAACAATGAATGCTGTCCCAGCCGTCCCATGGCTTTCACTTATTCAGTATCAACGCTTAGCGAACCAACGCCGGGCTCTTGGAATCAAAAGTCCAGCCTGGGATGAGGTACTGCATTGATACCGAGTCGTCCCGCGAACCGAGGCCGTGCTCCAAGTACAGCTCGTGTGCTTCGTTGACCCGCTCGCGGTTCAGCTCAACACCCAGACCTGGGCGCTGTGGCACCTCGATCTGCCCATCTCGGATTTGCAGCGGTTCCTCGGTGAGCCCCTGGCCGTCCTGCCAAATCCAGTGGGTATCCAAGGCGGTGATTTCGCCCGGTGCCGCGGCGCCAACCTGGGTGAACATGGCCAGCGAGATATCGAAGTGGTTATTCGAATGCGAACCCCACGTCAGCCCGAACTCATTGCATAGCTGTGCTACTCGCACCGAACCGGACATGGTCCAGAAATGCGGGTCTGCCAATGGAATATCTACCGCGTTGGTGCGGACCGCGTGGGACATTTCGCGCCAATCGGTGGCGATCATGTTCGTTGCGGTCTGCAGTCCGGTGGCGCGACGGAATTCGCTCATCACTTCACGTCCTGAGAAGCGGCCTTCTGGACCGCAAGGGTCCTCGGCGTAAGCCACCACTCCACGCATGCGCTTGCCCAAGCGAATGGCGTCTTCCAACAGCCAACCGCCATTAGGGTCCAGTGTGATGCGTGCATCGGGGAAGCGTTCCTTGAGCGCGATCACCGCATCTACTTCAGCATCGCCCTGCTGCACACCGCCCTTGAGCTTGAAGTCCTTGAACCCGTACCGCTTCTGCGCCGCTTCAGCCAATCGCACTACGGCTTCTGGAGTCATGGCTTCTTCACGACGGATCTTTTCCCAATCGTCTGCGCCATGTGGCTCACGAAGGTAGGGGAGATCGGTAGCATCCGGGTTGCCCACGTAGAAGAGGTATCCAAGCATCGGCACCGCATCGCGCTGTTGGCCATCTCCCAACAGTTCCGCAACCGGCACACCCAAGTGCTGGCCGTGCAGATCCAGCAGCGCCGACTCCACCGCCGTGACGGCGTGAACGGTGGTGCGCAAATCGAATGTTTGCGCTCCTCGTCCGCCCTTGTCGCGGTCCGCGAAACGGCTGGAGATCTGTCGAAGCAATGAACGGTATTTTGCTACCGGTGCACCATTGATAAGCGTTCCGGCTTCTTCAATAGTTGAGCGGATTGCTTCACCGCCAGGCACTTCGCCCAAACCGGTGCGTCCCTCGGAGTCGGTGATGATCAAGATATTTCTTGTGAAGAAAGGACCGTGGGCTCCCGAGAGATTCAACAGCATGGAATCGTGTCCGGCGACGGGGATGACTTCTACGGACGCAATAGTTGGTTGTGCGCTCATGCGTTATTCTCCTGCAAGCTTCAGCGTGCCATCCACGCGACGATTCAAATTCCACGGGTTGTCGGTAGCCAGCGGCGCAGGCAACAGACCTTCCGGGAAGTTCTGGTAAGCCACGGGGCGCAGGAAGCGCTCAATGGCCAAGGTGCCAACCGAAGTCGTGTGAGGCGCCGAGGTGGCTGGGAATGGACCGCCGTGCACCATTGCGTCACCCACTTCAACACCGGTAGGCCAGCCATTGACCAGAATGCGTCCAGCCTTGGTTTCCAGAACCGGCAGCACCTGGGCCGCGAGCTGATGATCCGAGTCGTTGAGCTGCAAGGTGGCGGTGAGCTGCCCTTCCAGCTTGGACAAGGTGCTGACCAGTTCTTCAGAACTGTTGTAGCGGATCACGAGAGAAGCAGCGCCGAAGATCTCTTCTTGCAGGACAGGATTGGTCAGCAGCTGCTCAACACCGGAGGCGAAGATTGCCGGCGCTGGAGCATTTTCGCTGGCACCTTCGGTACCGCGTCCGAGCAGTTCAACGCCGTCCTGCTTTTCCAGTGCCGAGACTCCTTCGGTCCATGCGTTGTAGATGCCTTCGGTCAGCATGGTCTGGCCAGCGCTGGACGCAGTGGCCGGGGCAATGGCCTTTACAAATGCATCACCGGCGGCACCGGCAGGAACGAAGACCAGGCCGGGTGCGGTGCACAGCTGTCCCGAGGAACCGGTGACCGAGCCGAGGTAGGCCTTGGCATGTGCTTCAGGATCCTCGGAGAGCGCGCCCTCGAAGAAGATCACCGGGTTGATGGCGCTCATTTCGGCGTAGACCGGAATCGGTTCTGGACGGGCAGCGGCGGTAGCCATGAGCGCAGTGCCACCGGAACGCGAACCGGTGAATCCAACAGCCTTGATCACCGGGTCAGCGACCAATGCCTGGCCGATCGAAGCACCGGGTCCGTAGACCAGGGAGAACACGCCTGGGTGCAGTCCGGCGTCGGCGACAGCTTGCGTGATGGCTTGGCCAACGATTTCGCTGGTGCCTGGATGCGCATTGTGGGCTTTGAAGACCACCGGGCAGCCGGCAGCCAATGCCGACGCGGTATCGCCACCGGCGGTGGAGAAGGCCAGCGGGAAGTTGGAGGCGCCGAAAACGGCGACCGGTCCCAGAGGAATCTTGCGCTGTCGGATATCCACGCGTGGCAATGGGGTGCGTTCAGGCAGTGCCGGGTCGATGCGCACGCCACGGAAGTCGCCCTGGCGAACTACCTTTGCGAACAAGCGCAGTTGACCCGTGGTGCGTCCGCGCTCGCCGGTCAACCGGGCTGCTGGCAGGCCGGTTTCGGCCATGGCGCGCTCTACCAGTTCCTCGCCGACGGCCTCGATGTTATCGGCGATGGCTTCGAGGAAAGCCGCATGCTTTTCTGGATCCAGCGCGCGGAAAGAATCGAATGCTTCAGCCGCTGCCGAGGTGGCGATCTTCAGCTGTTCGGTATCGATCAGGCTGTAGCCCGGTTCCAGCGGCTGGTTGGTGGCAGGGTTGAAACCGTTGACGGTTCGTCCGGTGCCAGTAATTCTTTCACCAGCGAGAATCGACTGCCCGGTAAGTTGCTCGGTGTTGGTAGTCATGGTGCTCCTTGCGATTCGAAAAATTGCCAGTTCAGTTCTAGAGTGCTGCGGCCGCAGGAACGATGCCTGCCTTCTGGATCAGTGCCGAGAGATCCGCGAGGTCTGCCTCGGTCAGATCCTGCAGTGGTGGGCGCACCGAGCCGGAGTCGCGGCCGATAGCCTTCAATCCGCCTTTGACGATGGATACGCCGTAGCCCTTTACGCGGTCGCGGATTTCCAGGTATGGCAAGACGAAGCGGTTCAGCTTCTCGTTGATGGCTACGCGGTCCTGAGCACGAACATCCTTATAGAAGTCCAGAGCAAATTCTGGGACGAAGTTGTACATGGCAGAGGAGTAGGTGCTCATGCCCAGCTGCAGCAGCGGCAAAGCGAAGGTCTCTGCGGTGGGCAGGCCGCCGAGGTAGAACAGGCGGTCGCCATTCTTGGCGTAGACCTTGGTGATCTGCTCGATGTCGCCTAGCGCGTCCTTGAAGCCGATGAAGTTTTCGTGATTGTCAGCAAGGCGTGCCACGGTGTCTGCCGAGTAGACGGCGTTGGCGCGGTTGTAGACGATGACGCCGGTCTTGGTCGAAGAGCAGATAGCCGAGACGTGCTGGTAGAGGCCTTCCTGGTCGCATTCGGTCAGGTATGGAGGCAACAGCAAGAGTCCTTCGGCGCCTGCAGCCTCAGCATCTTGGGCATTCTGGATGGCCTGCTTGGTGGAGCCGCCAGCCGAGGCCAGCACTGGCACGCTGGAGCCTGCTTCCTCAACTGCCATGCGCACAACCTTGGACGCTTCCTGCGGAGTAAGGGTGAAACCTTCTCCGGTGCCGCCGGCGGCAAACAGGCCCGCGACATCGAAGCTCGACTGCCATGCCAGGTGCTTGCGGTAGGCTGCCTCATCGATTTCGAGATTGGCGTCGAAAGCTGTGACTGGGAACGAAAGCAGCCCGTCCTTGAGCTTATTGGCAAGTTCGGCAGGGGTGTACTGGGCCATGAGAGGATTCCTTTGTTTCGTATCCCGCGTCCGGAGACAGCGGAAAAGAAGTGAGAGTTGATCAGCTATTACTCTCAGAGTAGGAACACCCGATGATGCCTGTCCAAGCCCATATTTGTATTGTTTGATACCTAGTCGGCATCATTGCCGTGAAGACTGCCTCTGACGATATTGACCAGGCGTTCCAGCGCAGGGTTTTTGGACGTCCGGCTCCAGATCGCATGCAGCTGCACGGGATCTTCGCGGACCTCAGGCAGGCGAAGGTAGCTCACGCCGGGAACACCAAGGAGCTTGGCGCTCTCTGGAACGAAAGCAATGCCTCGCCCGGCTGACACCAGAGCGATCATGGTCAGGATCTGGCTCACGGTATGGCGTACGTTCTTGTGCTCGACATCGATCAAGCGCACCACGAGATCATAAAAATAGCGTGCTTTTGTCGGGGAATGCATGATCAGCGGTTCATCGCGCAAGTCCTCAAAAGCGATTTCATGCTTGGACTGTGCCAGTGGATGATTGGCCGGAACCGCCGCCACAAGCCCCTCGGAAAACAGGAGCGCCGATTCGAAGAGCGATTCATCAAACGGCGGGCGGGCCAGCCCTAAATCCAGGTCGCCATCCAGCAGCGCATCGACCTGTTCGCTGGTCACCATTTCGGCGAGTTCCACATGAACCTGTGGCATCTGGGCGGAAATTTCTCCTAGCAACGGTCCCAGCAGGCTGAATCCGGAAGCGGCGGTGAAGCCGATGCGCAATTCTCCCAGCTGTCCGGCGGCGATCCGCCGCGCGTTATCCGGAGCGCGTTCGGCGGCAATGACCAGGCGCCGGGCATCTTGCAAGAATGCCTGGCCTGCAGCGGTGAGCGAGACTCGGCGGTTATCGCGTTCCAATAATTCGACGCCCACCGTACGCTCAAGCTTCTGGATTTGGCGGCTCAACGGCGGCTGCGTCATGTTCAGCCGTTCGGCCGCGCGACCGAAATGCAATTCTTCTGCCACCGCAACAAAGCTTCTGGCCTGATCCAGAGTAAACATTCAATACCTTCCGGGAATCACTCTATGCACATTCAGCCTTGGACATGCATCACTTCTAGTTTCTAGGCTATATCCGGGACCAGCAAGGTGACTTACCTCACGCAAGGTAAGGATCCGGGTCACATACACTCGAATCCGCAGGAGAACATCATGAAAAACCGTATGACTCGTCGCACGATGCTCGCGCTGACCGCCACCGGTGCCGTCCTGGCATTGACCGCTTGCGGTGGAAACGTTGGAGCAGGAAGCAATGAATCCAGCAGCTTCCCTTTCGGCCCGGTGACCATGACCGTGGGCCAGGCTCCAGGCGGATCAACGGATCTGATTGCCCGCGCTGCGGCCGAAGGCATGGCAGATTCTCTCGGCGTATCCATGCCAGTGGTAAATAAGGCAGGTGCCAATGGGGCGTTGGCCACCAAGGAAGTCGCTGCCATGGAACCGGACGGCCAGAACCTGGTTCTGCTGAACGCGTCGCTGATCACCATTACGCCGCTAGCTGTTTCTGAAGAAGAAACCGTCTCGCTCGATGACCTGGATGTGCTGATGGGGCTGTCCCAGGATGACTACGTAATGGTTGCCAGCACCGCCTCAGGTGTTAAGAGCATTGACGACATCAAGAAGAGCAAGAAGAAGCTGTCCTTCGGCACGACCGGCGTGGGGACCGGTTCGCAGCTGGCCCAGGAACTTCTGATGGCTCAGGCCGACATTGACGGAACCACGGTTCCCTTCGATTCCGGCTCACCGGCATTGACCGCGGTCATGGGGGACCAGGTCCAAGTGTCGACCATCCAGTTGGGCGAAGCGAAGCCGCAGATTGATGCCGGCAAGGTGACCCCGATTGTCGTATTCTCCAAGGAGCGCAACGAGTTCCTGCCTGATGTGCCTACTGCCATCGAAGCCGGTTATGAAGTCCCAGTTTCCCAGTACCGCGCCATCGCCGCTCCCAAGGGCTTGAGTGACGAGGCCAAGGAGAAGCTGGTGGCATCGATCAAGGACGCCACCGCGGCCGACAGCTACAAGTCGTTCAACGAAAAGAACATGCTGACCGCTCACGAGATCAGCGGCGAAGAAGTGGTTTCCGAATGGAAGGAACTGGCTTCGACCTACAAGGAGCTCACCGACGAGCACGGGATCTCGCTCGCTGGCAAGTAGCCAACCGAGCCGGCATCGAGACGCGAAAGCGAGAATCTCAGGATGAAACTTATGGACGAGAAACGCGCGCGGCATGCTGCTGAAGCCAGCGTTGACGAAACCCAGGTGGCGCAGGCACCTGACATTGAAGAAGCGCTAACCCCTGAAGAGCTGGCCGCGCAGTGGGAAGCGGAGGCAGCGGAACCCGCTGGCCCGATTGCCAACTTGCTCTCCTCCTTAGTGGTTCTGGGCTTGGGCATCGCCGGCATGGTGCTCTCGGCCGGGCTTGGATTGGGGACCCCGTCCGAGCCCGCCGCGGGCATGTGGCCTTTTATCATTTCGCTTATTGCTTCCGTGATGGCGATCGCGCAAGTGATCGTCGGACGCCGTGGCGGCAAAGATGGGGAGAAATTCAGCGCCCTGAGCTGGTATGCCGCGATCGGGTTCGGCACGCTGATCGTGATGGTGTTCCTCATGCCGGTCATCGGCTTCGAAATCCCGTCGTTATTGCTGTGCTTCGTGTGGATGCGTTGGCTGGGCGGTGAACGATGGAGGTCAGCCACTATCTATTCGATCTTGATCGTTCTCGCTTTCTACGCAATTTTCATCGCCGCCTTGGGCACCACGATCCCTCGACTTTTCTAAAGCACGTAAAGGCTTATTCGCATGGAATTCTTCGGACCGGTCCTCGACGGCTTCAATGTCGTTTTGGACCCTGCAAACCTTCTGTACTGCCTGCTGGGCGTCGTGGTCGGCATGCTCATCGGCGTGCTGCCTGGCCTGGGGCCAGCGGCAACCATAGCCATCTTGCTACCGATGACCTATGGCGTGGAACCAGTCACCGCCATCATCATGCTGGCCGGCATTTTCTATGGCGCGCAATACGGCGGAACCATCACTTCGGTGCTGCTGCGGCTGCCCGGCGAGGCAAGCTCGGTGGTCACCGTCTTCGACGGGTACGTGATGGCCAAGCAGGGAAGGGCGGGCGCCGCTTTGGGCATTGCCGCCATCGGTTCCTTCTTCGGCGCCACCATCTCGATCATCGGGTTGACCTTCCTGGCTCCGCTGGTGGCCAGCTTCGCGCTGGACTTCGGTCCGCCGGAGTACACGGCCTTGGCAATGCTGGGCATCCTGCTGGTCGCGACCATCTCGGGCGGCACCAAAATCAAGGCCATCATCGCAGCAGCCGTTGGATTGTTCCTGGCGACGATTGGCCGCGACGGCTTTACCGGCGCCGAACGCTTCACCTTCGGCAACCTGTCGCTGGCTGATGGGATCGACTTCGTGCCGATCGCAATGGGCTTGTTTGGCGTCGGCGAAATCCTTTACAACCTCGAGGAACGCCATCGAGCGGCCAATGCTCCGGTGAAGGTTTCTAACATCTGGCCCAAGCGCAAGGACATCAAAGAAGCATCCGGCGCGATAGGCCGTGGGTCCGTGCTCGGATTCTTCCTGGGCATTCTTCCCGGTGGCGGCGCAACCATTGCCTCATTGGCTTCCTATGCCATGGAGAAGAAGACCGCCAAGGACCCCACGCGTTTCGGCAAAGGCGCCATCGAGGGCGTGGCCGGCCCAGAGTCCGCCAACAATGCTGCTGCCACCAGCTCGTTCATTCCGTTGCTCACCTTGGGGATTCCCGCCAACGCCACCATGGCCATCATCTTCGGAGCCCTGCTGATTCAGGGCATTACGCCAGGTCCACAGCTGATCAGCAACGATCCGCAGCTGTTCTGGGGCGTGGTGAACTCGATGTACATCGGCAATATTCTCCTGCTGATCATGTCCATTCCGCTGATCGGCGTCTTTGTGAGGATTCTGCGTGTGCGTGCCGCGATCCTGGCGCCGATTACCGCGCTCATCACGATGCTCGGTGCCTACACCATCCGCAACTCGATGTTCGATGTGCTGCTCGTGGTGCTCTTTGGAGCTATCGGCTATCTGATGAAAAAGTTCGGGTTCGAACCAGGCCCGCTGGTACTGGCCTTCGTCTTGGGAAGCTTGCTTGAATCCAACCTGCGTCGTTCGCTGCTGGTTCTTGAAGGAGATCCGACAGGATTCTTCACTCGGCCGATCTCGGCCACCCTGCTGGTTCTGTTCATTGTCGTCGCCGTGTGGCCAATCATCAAGAGCGCCATTGACAAGCGGAAGAACTCTTCGCTGGCAGCTGCGGTTGCCGAAAACAAGGTAAAGGAAAACGCATGAGCATCATCGTCGGATACGTTCCTTCTAGTGTTGGCGAAGCCGCAGTCGCAGCAGCGATCAAGGAAGCAAAGCTGCGCGATGAGACACTGCTCATCGTCAACTCCTCGCGAGAGGGATCATTAGTGGACAAGAACACTGCCTCGGAAGTGGACCTGGCGCGAGTGCTGGATGCTGCGCTCAAGGCAGGGGTTCAAGCCCAAATCATTGAATCAACTTATCGAGACGACCTCACCGAGGAGTTCCTTGGCTTGGCCGACAAGCACCAGGTTTCGCTGATTGTCATCGGCCTGCGCCAACGCTCCCAAGTAGGCAAGTTCATCATGGGTTCACAGGCCCAACGGATCCTGCTGCAGGCAGAACACCCGGTGCTGGCGGTCAAGGCTTCCTAAGGGCACCTCAGCGGCTCGAAGACACCACTAGCAGGCCATGTTCCGCTCCTTTCAGGAGCGAGGCATGGCCTGCTTTTCCATGTCAAAACCACGATTGATACGTACGAAAAAACGGCTTGTCAGGCAGTGATGCTGGTCACAATAATCCGACTCGCCAGCTCGAATTGATTGCCGCCTAAGCTGAACACCGTAGGGCATGAATAGCGGATTTTCGGGGATGCCGGGCTGATTGATGGTGTCGAGGCAGGAGACTGATGCCAGCTGGGTATCAATGTATGCGGTTCGAGTCTTGGACGGGATGAATTGAACTCACTAACGTGATTGCTGGCACAAAGAGCTATGCGCCAGTTCACCTTTCCGAATTGCCTTTGCATCCCATCCAGTGCCTCGCATCTTTTCTTCCCGCAGCCCAGCAGATTGGAGTCACCCATGCCATTGCTCATTGTCGCGCTGGCTGTCGTTGTGCTGTTGATCCTCATGATGAGGTTCAAGCTCAACGGCTTTATCTCGCTCATTCTTGTCGCCACCCTCGTTGCCTTCTGGGCCGTAGCGACTGATTCGCTCACCTTCGATGGGCAACCTGCAGGAATCGCGGACATCCCGGAAATCATTGCCGAGGGCCTGGGCGGGCAGCTGGGCGGAACCGCCATCGTGATCGGCTTGGGCGCGATGATCGGTCGCGTCATGGGCGATGCCGGCGCAGCCCAGCGCATCGCGAAAAAGATCCTTGCGGTCTTCGGGGAACGCGGCGTGCAGTGGGCCATGGTTATTTCGGCCATGCTCATCGGCGTCACGATGTTCTACGAGGTGGCATTCGTCATCTTGGTTCCCGTGGCCTTCACCCTGGTGCGTGCCACGAAGGTGAACCTGCTGTGGGTCGGGCTGCCAATGTCGATCTCGCTGTCCACCATGCACTCATTCCTCCCGCCTCACCCTGGTCCGACGGCCGTGGCAGGCCTGTACAACGCTTCGGTCGGTCTCACGCTGGCCTATGGGCTGCTGATCGCCATTCCGGTGGGCATTGCCATTGCGATGACCTGGCCGCGCTTGCCCTTCGTGCGGAAGATGAATCCCCAGATGCCTGCGGGCCTGTTGGCTGAGAAGGAATTCAAGGATGAAGAGCTGCCATCCACGGCAATGTCCTTCATCGTCGCATTGCTGCCGATTGTGCTGATTGCCGGCTCCGAGGTGGCACGGATGTCGCTGCAACTGAGCGAACCCGTTGGCAACGTCTTGAAGCTGCTGGGTTCGGCAGAAATAGCCTTGCTGATTGCCTTGATCGTTGCCATTATCGCTTTCGGGCCGATGAGCAATCGTTCCATGAACCAGGTCGCGAAATCCATGAGCGAGTCAGCCCGAGCCATGGCGATGATTCTCTTGGTCATCGGCGCTGGCGGCGCGTTCAAGGAAGTTCTGGTCTCGGCTGGAATCGCCGATTACATCGCGGAGACCACCTCGGGCTGGAATCTCAGCCCATTGATCCTGGCCTGGCTCATCGCCGTGATCCTCCGCATAGCCTTGGGGTCGGCGACGGTCGCCGTCTCGACCGCGGCGGGCATTGCGGCGCCATTGGTCGCAGCCACGGGAGCATCGCCGGAATTGATGGTTCTGGCCACAGCCTGCGGTTCCATCGCCTTTAGCCACGTGAACGATCCCGGCTTCTGGATGTTCAAAGAGTACTTCAACCTCAATGTCGGGCAGGCGCTCACGGTGCGAACTACCTACACCACCACCCTGGCTATCCTGGGGCTGCTGGGGGTCTTATTGCTCAGCCAGTTCATTGGCTAACTTGCCAGATAGCGCCGTGTCCCGAACGGAATTCCGTTCGGGACACACTGCTATCTGCTGGCGTCCTATGCCTCGGCCTGCAGGCGGGCCACGGAATTGGACAGGTGGAGTCTCATCGCGGCGGAAGCCAGCTGCGGATTGCCCGCGGCAATTGCCTGATGGATCGCCCGATGCTCTGCGGCAACTGAATCCAGCCTGCCTGAAGGCAAGGAGTCCGAGGAATCCAAGCGTCGGCGCGGCATGGCAATCATCGCGGGTCCAAAGCTTTGGACCGCCTGGCTGAAGTATGGATTCCCGGTGGCGCGAGCCACCGCCAAATGGAATTCGAAGTCGCAGTTCATGCTCACCGAAGCGTTGCCCAACGAAGCCTCGAAACCTTGCAGGGCCGCATCCATAGCCGAAAGATCCTCCTCGGAAGCCTTCAGGGCAGCGCTGGCCGCGGCTTCCGTCTCGAATCCCACGCGGTATTCGATAAGTTGGCGACGCTCATCCAAGGTGCGAGGGATCAGCGTCAGGGATTCTGGGGATGATTCCGGGGGAGGAGTCAGCGCAAAGCTGCCGGCACCGCGGCGGGTGTAGATCAATCCTTCGGTCTGCAGCCGGGTGATTGCCTCGCGGACCACTGTGCGCGAGACCCCGTGGGAAGCGATCAGGGTATTCTCGCTCGGTAATTTTTCGCCCGCCGCAATGTCTCCGGAACTGATGCGTTCACGCAGGTGGTCAACCAGCGAAGAAGCCAAATTGGGTTTCATGCTCTGCATCCTTAAAGCATAAGTGCCGGTGACCGCCTGAAGCGGGCACCGGCACTAGTTCACTACCTGGTTATGGTCGGCCGAATTCCACGGTGTCGGTGGTCCAAGCGCGAGCCTGGTCGCTGAACGTGAAGCCCAAGCCCGGACGGTCTGGCACGATCATGCGGCCCTCCTTGGTTTCAAGGCGTTCGTTGAACAGCGGATCCAGCCAGTCGAAGTGCTCCACCCATGGCTCGCGTGGGTATGTGGCAGCCAGGTGCAGGTGGATTTCCATGGCGAAGTGCGGCGCCAGATCCAGGCCAGCCTGATCTGCCAAGGTGGCCAGGCGCAGGAACTGGGTGATGCCGCCAACGCGTGGGGCATCGGGCTGGATGATGTCGCAGGCGCGAGCGGCAATCAACCGCTCATGCTCTGCAACGGAGGCTAGCATTTCACCGGTGGCGATAGGGGTATCCAAGGCTGCGGCGAGTGCCGCGTGCCCCTCGGCATCATAGGCATCCAGTGGCTCTTCGATCCAGACCAGATCGAACTGCTCCAGCTTGCGGCCCATGCGCAGGGCAGTGGCGCGATCCCATTGCTGGTTGGCATCCACCATCAGAGGTACGTCGTTGCCGATGTGTTCGCGGACGGCGGCGACGCGGCGAAGATCCTCAGCCGAGTCCGGCAGGCCGACCTTGATCTTGATGCCGCCGATTCCTTCTTCGATGGACTGGCTGGCGCGTTCCTTGACCTCTTCAATGGAGGCATTGAGGAAGCCGCCGGAAGTATTGTAGGTACGCACCGAATCGCGGTGCGAACCCAGGAACTTGGCCAGTGGCAGGCCGGCTCGCTTGGACTTCAGGTCGTAGAGCGCGATGTCCAGGGCGGCCAGCGCCTGGGTTGCCACGCCCGAGCGGCCCACAGAGGCACCGGCCCACAAGAGCTTGGTATACAGCTTGGAGATGTCGTTAGGGTCCTCGCCGATCATCGTCTCGGCCACTTCCTTGGCGTGCGCATACTGGGCTGGCCCGCCTGCTCGCTTGGAGTAGGAGAACCCCATGCCCTCAAAGCCCTGCTCCGTGGTGATTTCCGCGAAGAGGAAGACTACCTCGGTCATTGGCTTTTGGCGGCCGGTGAATACCTTGGCATCGGAGATCGGCGTGGCCAGCGGCAAGCGAGCGGTGGAGAGCTTGACGTGGCGGATGGCATCTGGAGTGTAGGTCATGGAAAGCATGCTCCTGGGAGTGGGGTGTTTGAGCTTCTGAACTTATAGTACAAGTTATCAACTTATCTAACAAGTAATTTTTCGATAGGAAACCAGATATCCTTGCGGGTCGTCTCGTTGCGCAAATAATGCCCCGCTGATCTGGGTAATCCAGATCTGCGGGGCACGAGCTCCGGGGTGCGGAAGGCTAGGAAATTGGCGTGATCAGCTTCCGCTGCGTCAAATACGCCCGGAGATTCTCCAGGGTCAGCGACGCCATGTCTGCGCGTGTTTCCCGGGTGCCACTGCCGAGATGGGGCAGTAGCACGACGTTGTCCAGGTCCAATAGTTCGGAGGGAACCTGCGGCTCGTTTTCGAAGACATCCAATCCTGCTCCTGCGATTTCGCCGTAGCGCAGCGCCTCGACCAGAGCCTGTTCGTCAATGACGGTGCCTCGGGCGATATTGATGATAAATCCCTGCGGACCCACGGCCGAAAGGACTTCCTGGTTGACCAGTTTGGCCGACTGCGGGCCGCCGGCCGCGGCTATGATGAGGACCTCGGTTTCCGCCGCCAGCTGCGTAGCCGACGGGTGGTACTGGTAGCTCACTTCCGGCTTTTGATTGCGGTTGTGATAGTGGATTTCACACCCAAAAGCTTCCAGCCGAGTGGCGATCGCTTGTCCAATGCGTCCCAGGCCGAGGATCCCTGCCTTCTTGCCGCTGGCGCGTGTGGCCAACGGAAAATTCCGACCCGAACCCCACGAGCCATCGCGCACAAATCGTTCAGCGGCACCCAGGCTGCGCAAGGTGGAAAGGTAGAGTCCCAGTGCGGTATCGGCGACGCAGTCGTTGAGCACGTCCGGGGTATTGCTGACCGCGATCCCTCGTTCAGCGGCCTGCTGGGTGTCGGTCGCGTCGTAGCCGACGCCGAAATTGATAATGGCTTCCAGATTCGGCAGCTGGGCCATCAGCTCGCTGTCGACGCCGAAGCGGCCGGAGCATACGGCAACCCGGATCCGCTCGCCGTGCGAGGCCAGAAAAGCCGAGCGTTCCGCGCTCGGATCGGGCAACACGAGGGTCGAGAATTCCTCCTTCAGGCTCTCGGCCACGGCGGGATTCACCGGGCCAACACGAAGGATCTGCTCTCCAGTGATCGGGGTGCTCTGTTCTTGCGCTGCGGCGTTGGTATGAGTGGGCATAACTGCATCGTAGGGATCGTGATCAATTCACGTCCAACACGCAAATTGGATGAATCCATGCCCTTGAGGCATGGATTCCCCATTGCTCCCGGAATGTAGCGCAAGTCACAGCTCGTCTGCCGTGCGGTACCTTCACGCCGGGCCCTGCCGTCGGTTGCAACTGGCCGGCAAAACCTTGACCCGGCCCGGCGCGCGGTCAAGGCTGTGCTTACGAACTTCCGCGGAATTCCCGCTTGATCCACCTTGCACATCGCACCGTCGCGAAGGAACCACAATGCACAATCGAACCGCTCGATCCCGCCGCATCCCATTAGCCCTCGCCGCCTCCGCTTTGCTGGGCACCACCGCGCTGTCTGGCTGCTCTGTCGCAAACTCGGAAGAGGCAGCCTCCGGCGGATCCTCAGCTCCCAACGACACGCTGCGCGTCGTGCTCCAGCAGGAGCCACCGACCCTGGAAGCCTGCGAATCCAACCTGACCAGCACCGGGGTGGTCATCCGTTCCACCATCACCGAACCGTTGATCGAAAGAAACCCCACCAGCGGCGAGCTGGAACCGAAGCTCGCTACCGAATGGTCCAGCAAGGACGACAAGACCTGGACCCTGAAGCTTCGCGAGGGAGTCAAATTCCACGACGGCTCCGAGTTCACAGCGGCTGATGCCGTGGCTACCATCGACCGCGCGGTCAACTCCAAGCTCGGCTGCAACGTCGAAGGCTACGTCTTCGGCGATGCCGATTTGAAGCTCAAGGAAGTCGATGACTACACGGTTGAAGTCACCGCCGCGAAGAAGGATCCGATCCTTCCGCTGCGCCTGTCCTTCCTGGAGGTCGTGCCAGAGGAAACCTCGGCCACCGAAAAGGTGCGCGAGCCAATTGGCACCGGCCCCTACAAGCTGAATGACTGGCAGGCCGGACAGAGCATCAACGCCAGCGCCTTCGCGGACTACTGGGGGGAAGCACCTGAATTCCAGAAAGCCAATTACCAATGGCGTTCCGAAGGCAGCGTGCGCGCAGCCATGATCACCTCGGGCGAAGCTGATATCGCCACGGGCCTGAGCCCGGAAGACAACATCGGGGATCTGGGGGTTTCCTACCCGAATAATGAAACCGTCGCCCTGCGCATGCATGCCGATAAGGCTCCCTTCGACGACATCCGCATCCGCCGCGCGGTGAACTACGCCATCGACAAGGAATCCATTGTGGCCTCCCTCTACGGAGGACGCGACAAGGCCGCCGCCCAGCTGGTGCCCTCCGGCGTCGTAGGACATAGCGAGGATCTTCCGGTGTGGGAGTACAACGCGCAGAAGGCCAAGGACCTCGTCGCGGAGGCCAAGGCCGCCGGCACCGATGTCTCGGCACCGATCAACCTCGTGGTGCGCACCGCGCAGTTCCCGAAGATCCAGGAACTGGCCCAGGTGATCCAGGAACAGCTGACCCAGGCCGGATTGACAGTGAACCTGAAGATGCTCGAAACCAGCCAGCACCTGACCTACCAGGTCCGTCCCTTCCCCACCAAGGAAGACGGAGCCATCATGCTCATGACCCAGCACGGCAACCAGGCCGGTGACGCGGCCTTCACCGTGGACCAGTACATGACCACCAACGGCGCCCAGTCGGCCTTCGGCACTCCGGAGCTGGACGAGCTGATCGCCCAGGCGGATGCCGCGACCGGTGACGACCGCCAGGCAGCATTCGAAAAGGTCTTCAAGTACCAGAATGACGAAGTCGTCCAGTTCGCGCACATCGCCCACCAGACCGGCATGCTCGGCATTTCCAAGGCAGTGGCCTACGAGCCGAACTCATCCAGCGGCGATGAGCTGCGCCTGGCTGAAGCCACCTCGGCCAAGTAATCAACGGCAACTGAAAGCACAGCATCATGCTTACCTATTTGCGTAAAAGGATTATCGCCTCGGCGCTGCCCTTGGTCGTGGTGATCATCGGCGTCTTCGCCCTGGCGAGAATGACCGGCAATCCGGCGGCGCTCTACCTGCCGCTGAACGCCACCGAAACGATGCGCGAGGAATTCGCGGCACGCAACGGACTGGACCAGCCGATCCTCGTGCAGATGGCCCAATACTTCGGCGGGATCTTCCGGCTGGATTTCGGAACCTCCATGCGCACCGGCCAGGATGCCGCCGAGATGGCCTTGCGGGCCTTCCCGGCCACCTTGCAACTGGCCGGCACCACGATGGTCATCGCCATTCTGCTGGCGGTCATGGTCGGTTCAGCCTCCGCGATGAAGCCCAATGGGATCCTTGATCGCTGCAGCTCCTTCCTCTCCATGACCGCCGCCTCCATCCCGGATTTCTGGCTGGCGATCGTGGGCATCTGGGTCTTCGCGATCACCCTGGGCTGGGTCCCGACCTCCGGCGTTGCCGGTGCGGCGGCCTGGTTCCTGCCGGTCGCCACCTTGGTGATGCGCCCCTTCGGCACCCTGGTGCAGGTCATCCGCGGAGCCATGGTCTCGGCCCTGTCCGAGCCCTATATCAAGCTGGCCCGATCCAAGGGCGCCACCGAATACCGGGTCATCGGGCAGCACGCGCTGCGCAATGCCGCAGCTCCAGGGCTGACCGTTGCCGGCGACCTGACCGTTGGACTGGTCAACGGCGCCGTAGTGGTGGAAACGATCTTCGGCTGGCCGGGCATTGGCAAGCTGATGATCGATTCGATCCTGCAGCGGGATTTCGCGGTGCTCCAAGCCTGCGTCCTGCTCACCGCGGTGGCGATCTTCATCCTGAATATCCTGATCGACCTGGGCTACGCGTTGCTCGATCCACGCGTGCGGCCAAGCGCCGGAGCGCGCAAGCGCCGCAAGGCCCGTGCCGTCCAAGGCCCTACGCAGGGATCCGATCAGCAAACGCCACAGCTGGCAGCCGTATCCATGGCCGCCGATAGCCCAAGGGGGAACTAATGATGGCATCACTTGAACAGGCCGCGCCAGCAGACAAGGCCGCAAAAGCCAAAGACGGCCGGGTCTCGATGTTCACCATGCTGCTGCGTGACCGCTTCGCCGCCGTGGCCGCGGTCTTCCTCGCGTTGGTGGTATTGACCGCGATTTTCGGTCCAGCGGTGATGGGTGAGCGCGCGACAGCGCAGAATCTGATGTTCATGAACAAGGCGCCCTTCGAGCCAGCCAACGGCTGGCTGTACATCCTGGGTTCCGATTCACTGGGACGCTCGGTGCTCGCCCGCATGGTGGTCGCCACCCAGACCACCCTCTTGGTCGCGGTGCCTGCGGTGCTGGCGGCTTTGATCGTCGGTTCTCTGTGGGGCGTCTGGGCCGGGTATCACCGGGGCCGGCGCGAAGCGGCATCGATGCGCATCGCCGATATCATCATGTCCTTCCCGTCGCTGCTTCTGGCAGTGGTGGTGCTCTTCGTCTTCAGCCCTTCGGCCGCGAATATCGTGCTGATCCTTGCAATTACCCGCATCCCCATCTACCTGCGTACCGCCAGGGCCGAATCAGCCGAATTGCAGTCGCGCACCTTTGTCGATGCCGCCCGCACCTTTGGCACCAAGCCCAATGCGATCATCCTGCGCCACGTGATCCCGGTGGTCACGCCAACCCTGCTGACCCTGGCCACGCTGGAATTCTGCTTTGTCATGCTCGCCGAATCCTCGCTGTCCTTCCTCGGCATCGGCATCCAGCCGCCGGATGTTTCGTGGGGCCTGATGGTGGCGCAGGGACGCCAATACCTGCAGACCGCATGGTGGCTGTCCATCCTTCCAGGCCTTGCCATCGTGCTCACTGCCGTGGCTGCCAATGTTCTGGCTGCGTGGATGCGCATCGCCACCGACCCGGCCCAGCGCTGGCGTCTGGAACTGGACCGCAAGAGCACCAAGGCCTTTGAGAAAGCCACCCGCCAGGCGGCCAGAATGCAGGAAAAGAAAGGCAATGACTGATGATGACCGAGATGCTGGAACCAGTGTCCAACATGCAGCCGCAGGATGAAGCGGTACTGCAAGTCCAGGGCCTGGACGTAGATATCCGCACCCCGAAGGGGACCGTGCGCGTGGTCAGCAACGTCGGGTTCAGCGCTCGCCGTGGCAAGACCCTGGCCTTGCTGGGTGAATCCGGCTGCGGAAAATCCATGACTGCCAAGGCCATTGCTGGGCTCCTTGACCCGGTGGCCTCCGTTGCCGGAGGCAAGGCCTATCTGGAGTCAAGTGACTTGTTCTCCATGAACGGCAAGCAGCGTCGCGCGGTGGCCGGCGAGGGCCTGGGCATTGTTTTCCAGGATGCCTTGGCGGCCTTGAACCCGGTGTTCAGCATCGGCACCCAGCTTGGCGAAGCCTTCAGGATCCATCGAGGTGCCAGCAAGAAGCAGGCCAAGGCCGAAGCCATCGAGTTGATGCGCCGTGTGGGCATTCCAGAGCCGGAAACTCGCGTGAATTCCTACCCGCACCAGTTCTCTGGCGGCATGCGTCAGCGCATCCTGATCGCGATGGCGGTCGCGCTGAGCCCCAAATTGCTGATTGCCGATGAACCTACGACGGCCCTCGACGTGACGGTGCAGGCTCAGATCATGCAGTTGCTGCGCAACCTGCGCAGCGAGGAGCAGATGGCCGTGGTGCTCATTACCCACGACTTGGCGGTTGTCGCCGAAGAAGCTGACGACGTGTGCGTGATGTATGCCGGCAACGTGGTGGAACAGGGCAGCGTCGACAACGTGTTCACTCGGCCAACGCACCCTTATACCAAAGGGCTTTTGTCCTCGGTGCCTGCCGATGCGCAACGCGGCGAGGGGCTTTCCTCCATTCCGGGCAGCCCGCCCGAGCTGAGCAAGATCCCTGCCGGGTGCGTCTACCAGGACCGCTGCCCGCTGGTTTCCGCGATCTGCCGCGAACAGCGCCCCGCGTTGCGTGAAACCGGCCCCGGGCAGCGCTCCGCCTGCCACTTCGCAGAGCAAGTATCGACGATGCAGTCCACGGATGAAACAGCAAACGGACAGGATCCGCACTGATGAATATCGAGACACAGACCGAGCCGGAACACACCGTTCTCGAAGTCGAGGACCTGGCCAAGACTTTCCACGTGGCCTCGGGCAGCTCCGGGACCCGCGAACTGAAAGCCTTGGATGGGATCAACCTGAGCGTCAAGCGCGGCGAAACCCTGGGGCTGGTGGGGGAGTCCGGCTGCGGAAAGTCCACCTTGGCTCGGACGCTGATGATGCTGGAACAACCCGATGGCGGAACGGTACGCTTTGACGGGCAAGATCCATTCGCGTTGCGGGGCAAGTCCTTGCGCGCCTGGCGCCGCCGGGTGCAGATGGTCTTCCAGGATCCATTTGCCTCGCTCAATGCACGCATGACGGCAGGGCAAATCATCACGGAGCCCTTCGCAACCCACAAGGACCTGTATCCCACGGCTGCTGCCCGAAAACAGCGGTTGAAAGAACTGCTTGAGCTGGTCGGGCTGCGCGCCAGCGATGCGGACAAGTCGCCGCAGGAATTTTCAGGTGGCCAGCGCCAGCGTATCGGCATTGCCCGCGCCTTGGCTTTAGGGCCAGACCTGGTCATCTTGGATGAACCGGTGTCCGCCTTGGACTTGTCGGTGCAGGCGCAGGTGCTGAACTTGCTCAATGATCTCCAGCAGCAGTTGGGAGTCAGCTATTTGTTCATCTCCCATGATCTATCGGTTGTTCGCCATGTGACTGATCGAGTCGCGGTGATGTATTTGGGGCGCATTATCGAGACGGGTTCCACGCAGCAGGTTTTTGATTCGCCGTTGCATCCGTATACGGCATCGTTGATGTCGGCCTCGCCCAAGCTGGATCCCGCCTTGAGGCCGAAGAATCGCATTGTGCTCCAAGGCGAATTGCCTTCGCCGCTAGATCCGCCCTCGGGCTGCCGCTTCCGTACCAGGTGCTGGAAAGCGCAACCGATTTGTTCTGTTGAGCGGCCCGATAACCGTGTGCGTGCTGCTGATGGAGCGATCTCGATGGGGATGCCTTCAATTGGCCGGAGCGAAGAACAACAGATTGCAGAATGCCACTTCCCGGTTCAATCGGCGGCCGAGGCCGGGTTGGCGGTGAACGCCTAGCGCTGGAGCGGGGACCGGAATGCGCTATGTCTAATTTAATGGATGTTTCAAGTAATTGTCGTTGCCTTGGAGGCACGGCACAGCAGACAGGTGCACCGCCGGTCCGCTTCCTCAGCCGCCGCGCACCGTCGCCGGCCGAGGATCAGCGCTTGACCCGGGAACTGGCTAGTTGGTCGGGGGCATTTGAGAAGCCGAAAGAATTCTTGATGACCTCGGCCCACTGGGAAAACGCCCCGGTCATGCTGAATGCAACGCAAGATAAGAATGGAAAAGTTGATGGCTTTTGGGGATTCGACCAGAACCATAGAGCCTGGGTTCCGCTGAAGGAGGTGTTCCCGGACACCGATGTTCCAGCGGTGCAGATGGCCCTGCCGACCTTGGAACCCACGGGCCCGATCGAACTAAGCAGGAGCCTGGCGCCGCTGCGTGACCGCGGGACGCTGATTGCCGGTTCGGGATTCACCAGTCATAACCTGCGTTGGTCCAACCCGGCCGCCCGTGAAGCGCATCAGCGCTCTGAGCACTGGGCACCGTTATATATGGCACTCGGCGCGGCCTACGCATCGGGCAGAATCGAGGCTAAGGCAGCCATCGATGGTTTCTGGTTCGGGCTCTCGAAGCGCTCGTGGATCCTGAGCTAATCGGCGAGTGATGTTCCTGGCACGCAAAAAGTGAAGCCGGCGAGCGCCGGCTTCACTTTTTGCGGGTAGCTATCCGCTGAACAGGCTAGCTAGTGGATACCGAAGTATCGTCAATGCGGAAGGTGGTCGCCAGTGAGCTATCCTCGACGCCCTTGAACCGAAGCGTGATGGTCTTGCCGCGGTAGTTGTTCAGATCAACGCTCTGCTGCTCGTAGGTCGAGTTTGCGTCGAGGTTGGACCATGAACCAATGTTGTAGGTTGAAGAACCGTCGAGTACCTGCACCGTCAGCTTGTCGTACTGGGTCGAGGAAGTGGTCTCGTTGGTCAGTACCCGAAGGTGGAACTTCAGCTGCGCGGCAGTGGCATTCGAAGGAATGGCGACGTTCTGATCCAGGGTGTAGGTGCTGGAGTAGCCCCAGCCGTTCAGTCCGGCCAGCCCGTTGCCCGAGCGAGCCGCGGTGCCGGTTTCGAAGGCATCGGTGCGATTGGCGGTCCATGATTCGCCGCCATTTTCAAAGCCTGGGTTCTTCAGCAGGTTGCCGCTTGGCTCCGGGGTTGGTTCCGGGGTGGTTCCGCCCAAAGCGGTCATGATCTTGGTGGCGTCAATCAATCCAGCGCCACAGCCGATGCTACAGCCGCCAGGCATTGGGCGGCTTCCGTTCTTGAGCGCGGTTTCCACCTGGGCAGGTGACATGGAAGGGCTGTCCGATTTCATCAGTGCCACCATGCCGGCAACATGCGGAGTAGCCATCGAGGTGCCTTGGTAGAAAGCGTAGCCCTGGCTGGATGGAGTGGTGGCGCCGGTGTTGATGGTCGAGAGGATTCCCTGGCCTGCATAGCGGGTATCGCCGCCAGGCGCGGTGACATCAATGGCTGAGCCATAGTTCGTGTAGTACGAAGGTGCGCCGGAGGGGTTGCTGGCCGCTACAGTGATCACGTTATTGCAGTTGGCGGGCCTGGAGTTCGAGGCGTTCTGGCTTTCGTTGCCTGCCGCGACGACGACCGAAGTTCCGCGGGAAACAGCCGCGTCAATGGCTGCCTGATAGGTGGTGCCGCAGGCTCCGCCTCCGCCTAGAGACATGTTGATGGTGTCGGCTGGGGTGGCGTTGGCAGGAATGTTCGGAACGCTGCCGCCGGAGGCCCAGACGATCGCGTCAGCGATATCGGAGAGGCTGCCGCCGCATTTGGCCAGGACGCGTACCGGTTGTATTTTGGCGTTCGGGGCAACGCCGGCGACACCGCTGGAATTGCCCGTGACGGCCGCAACTGTGCCTGCTACGTGGGTGCCATGCCAGGAGGAGCTTCCTGAAGAGTTGTCACCGCATTCGCCAGCGGAGTACCAGTCGCCCTCGTCCTGCGGGTTGGCGTCGCGGCCATTGCCATCCCGGGCGGAGGTTGAGCTGGAGACGAAGTCGTAACCGGAAATGACGTTGGAATTCAGGTCAGTGTGCGAAGTGATCCCGGTATCCAGGACGGCGACAACGCTTCCGGAGCCGGTGGCGACGTCCCATGCCGAGGGAAGGCGCATGCCGTTGGTTCCGTGGAAGTCCCATTGCTCGCCGTAGCGGGTGTCGTCTGGGGTCATGGAGATTTTCATGATGGCATCAGGTTCAACCGCTTCAACAAGCCCGGACTTGGCAATTTCTGCCATGAATTCCTCGGCTCCGGCACCCTTGAGTTTCTTGTCTGCCTTGACCACGTAACCACCGGTGGCCATGGCCCTCAGCTCTTTGACGGAGACTCCGGCCTCCTTGGCGGCTTTGCCCCAAGCTTTCGCGCGACCCGATTTATCGGCGCTTTGGGTGGACGCCTTGTAGGTGACGATGAATTGGTCGTAGGACTCGCCGGATTCCACAGAACCAATCTTGGCGCTGGCCTCATTGGCCGGGGCGGGAGTGGTTTTTTCGGCCGGAGCAGTCACCGGCGCCGCCGAGGCGGGCAATGCGCCAGCACCGAGGCCGGCGAGTCCGATCATGACCGCAGCCGAGGCGGCTATCGATCGGGAGAGGGGGGTAGAAAAACGTGCCATTGAAGTTCTCCTTGTTGGGTTTTGGGCACACAAAATTCGGTGATCAAGCGAAATGGGGTGTGCCGATATGGAGCGTAGCGGTACTACTATCCCGAGCGGAAGTAGTTATCAAATAAATCTTTTATATTCGCTCATGTACTAAAAAGTTGTTTCATATCTTTGCTCAGTGGAACCCCAGGGCTTTTGCGGGTTTGCGAAATGAATGTCGGTTACCTAGGGGATTGAATTGGAAAAATTTTCAGATTCATTCTGACCACTGTAAACGTGTAGCCTATTACCCGAAGTCATGGAACTTATCCCTCTGGGAGGTAGAGGGTGGTCAGGCAGGAAAATCTGAAAATGATCTGAGGGAGCGGCATTGGATTTACTGGAAAGCCCATTGCCTAATTCCTTGAATAATGGTGGAGAGCCTCATCAGGCTGACGATTTTGTGAGCGTGAACAACTACGATGAACTCACCGAACGCTCAGTTGCTCCGGTCGCCGCGAGAGCAATGTTCAAGGTCTTGCGAGTATTGCGGTCTCGAAGAACCCAGCTCACAGTAATCTGAAAATCAGGCACAAGCAGGAGTACGCAGATGACAGTTGGATTATTGGCCGTTGACGGTGGACAGAGCGGCATCAAAGTCCGCCTAGAAAACGGCAGTGAACGTACGGAAATGAAATTCCCCGGCGTGCAAACCGAAGAAGCCGTCCTTCCGCAACTGGCACGCGTAACCAAGCGAATCATCTCCGAGACGCCCACGCAGATCGACACCGTCACCGTCGGAACGACCGGACTGGTCAAAGAAGAACTCGATGCCGGCCGGCTCGCAGAGCTCATTGATTCAGCAGACCTCCGGCAACTGGCCCTTGCCCATGACTCAGTGACCAGCTACCTCGGGGCGCTGGGTAATGATCACGGAGCCGTCGTCGCGGCCGGAACCGGAGTAGTCACCCTAGGCGTGGGGCCCCACCAGGTAGCCAGAATCGATGGCTGGGGACACATCATGGGAGACGCAGGCAGCGGATACTGGATTGGCCAGCAAGCCCTGATGGCTGTCATGCGCGACTACGACGGGAGAGGGGAGCGCACCGCCCTAACCGCTGTGGTCAAAGAACGATGGCCCGATCTATCCGAAGCCTATATCGACCTCCAAGCGCTGCCGGACCGCATTTCCACGGTGGCGTCCTTCGCCGCCAGCGTCGCTGAGCTGGCAGACACGGATCAAATTGCTGCCCAGATCTGCGCTCGAGCAGGCAAGGAACTGGCTGACTCGGCCGCAACCGCACTGCTCCGGGTGGGGCTGGGGAGCAGCAACTCGGTTCCGGTCGCCGCGATCGGTGGCGTCTTCGAAGGCCAGCACGTTCGCGCGTCCTTCATCCACGAGCTTCACTCGCTGCACTCAGGGGCGCAGGTCCAAGCGGTGACCGGCAATGGCCTGGATGGCGTGCAGCTACTCGCGCACCTGCCAACGGACCATCCCCTTCAAGGACTGATCTCCCGATACCACCGGTGAGGGCAACGCGAAAAGCGTCACGAGGTGGTTCACCAGCTAGGTGCTGAAGATAAATAGGTGACAAGATAGGTTCATAAGTAATGAGCACCAAAGGAGTCAGCGTGAGCTATCGTGTCGGTCCCGTAGATCTAGTCCCAGAAGGCGAATCGCTCCTAGTCGATTCCAAGGACAGCGGAGCTACCGAAGACATTGCGATCTTCCATGCCGAAGACGGCAACTTCTACGCCTTGCAGGACGAATGCACCCATGAAGTCGCCTCGCTCTCCGACGGCTGGATAGAAGACTGCTCGGTCGAATGCCCCATCCACTCCTCGACCTTCGACCTGAAGACCGGCCGTGTCCAGTGCATGCCAGCCACCGTGGACGCCCGCTCCTACACCGTGAACGTTGTTGACGGCTTCCTGGAGCTCGACATCTAAATGCCGTCAGTACATATCGTCGGCGGCGGAGTCGCAGGCTACACGCTGGCCAGGGAACTGGTGCGGCATCGCTACGCTGGAACCATCACCATCAGCGATCCACAGGGCCTGCCCTATGACCGGCCGCCACTGAGCAAATCGCTGCAGGTCGAGCCCTTCGCCCCGATGGCCTGGTATGCCGAGCAAGGTATCAACCTCATTCAGGAAAACATCGAGGACCTCGCCGTGCCCAGTGCGGCCGATGACTGGGTCGTCCTAGCCACCGGCACTACGCCAAAGCTCTTGCAGGTTCCCGGAGCGCAGCATGCCCGCACGCTGCACACCGCCGCAGACGCATCTGCGCTGGACGAGGTCCTGGACTCATCGATGTTCGGCCTGCAGGTCCTGGTCATCGGGGCCGGGCTGATCGGCGCAGAATTCGCTTCCACCGCAAGCATGCTTGGAGCACAAGTCACCCTGGTCTCCAATACCCAAGCACCGCTGGCGGGAGTCATGGGCCAAGAGCTTGCCGAGCAGCTGCATGCGGACCACGCCCAGCGCGGAATCCGCACGATCACCGGGACGGTGGCCAGCATCGGCGCGGACCATGCGGTGGTGGATGGCGAACGCATTGATGCCAGCCTGATTGTCAGCGCCATCGGCGTGCAACCCGAAACCTCATTGGCATCGGCCATGGGACTACGCGTAGAAGACGGCATCGTGGTCGACGAAGGGCAGCGATCGGTGAATCAACGGCAGGTCCTGGCGATCGGCGATGCGGCCCGAGTGCAAGGATCGGCCCGGGCGGTGCATTGGGAAGCGGCCATGGAAGATGCCGCGCAGGCGGCCGCCACCATCATGGATGCGGCGCCGGTGCCGCGCTCGGTGCCATGGTTCTGGACCGACCGCCACGAGATGCATGTGGAGACGGTGGGCGATTTCAGCCACGCCGCACAGACCATTATCCGGCGCAACCGCCGCGGCAAGATCCAAACGGTATTCGGCTTGGAGGCCACGGGGGCGCTGGTTGCCGCCAGCATGGTTGACGGCGGGCTCATGGCCAAGGCGGTCAAGCGCCTGATCTCACGAGGCATCACACCGAGTATTGGACAATTGGAAGACCCGAGCGTGGGTCCCCGTGAACTAGGGCGGAACGAACGATGAGCACAGCCGAACCCGCGAAGATGCCACTGGCATTGCAGGTGCCCACCCGGCGGGTCAGCCGCGGATGGATTGCCGCGGTGGTCACCGTCCATATCGGCATCAATGTCGGATTCTTCGCGCCGATCCAGGTGCTGCTCGGCCTGCATGCTGAACAGCTTGATGCCAGCCAGAAGGGCGCCATCCTCTCTTTGGTGACCGGTGTCGGCGCGGCAGTCTCCCTGGTAGCGAACCCGCTCTTTGGCGCGCTCAGCGATCGCAGCACCTCGAGGTTCGGGCGCCGCATCCCGTGGGTCTTCTGCGGAACCATCTGCGGTGCGCTGGCCCTGTTGCTGATGTCGACCGCGCACACCGTGGGCCTGCTGGTGCTGGGCTGGGCACTGATGCAGGCGGCCGGAAATGCGGCGGTGGCGGCCATCTTCGCCGCGATCCCGGACCGGGTCCCGGTGGAACAGCGCGGCGTGGTTGGTGGGCTGGTGGCACTCGGCCAGACTTGCGGGTCACTGATTGGCGCGGTGATTGGCATGGTTGCCGCCGGCAACCTGGTGTTCGGATATGCGCTGGTTGCCTTGGCTGTAGCCATCTGCGCCGTGCCGTTTGTGCTGATGCGCCAGGATACGCCGCTGCCCAAGGGGACACTGGAGCCGCTCAGCGCCTTGCAATTCGTGCAGAGTTTCTGGATCAACCCAGTCAGGCACAAGGACTTCGGGTGGGCTTGGCTGACCCGATTCCTGCTGTATCTGGGCAGCCAGCTGTGCTTGGTGTACCTGTTGTATTTCCTGCAAGACGCCATCGGTCATCCAAATCCCGCCCAAGGCGTGCTGGTGCTGACGGCGATCTACGCCTTCTGCGTGATTTTCTCTTCGGTGATCTCTGGAAAGCTGTCGGACCGAGATGGCCGGCGCAAGAAGTACGTAATGATTTCTTCGGTAATCGTCGCCTGCGCCGCCGGAGTCATGGCCTTGTCCACGACATTCACAATGGCCATCATCGCCGCAGTGCTGTTGGGCATCGGATTCGGCGCTTATCTCGCCGTGGACTTTGCCTTGCTGACCCAGGTATTGCCGACCGCGGATTCACGAGGCAAGGATCTGGGCATGATCAACATCGCTAATTCGCTGCCCCAGGTTGTCGCCCCGCTAGTGGCATGGCTGGCCGTGACATGGCTGGGCGGGTACCCGACCCTGTTCCTGTGTTCGGTAGTCGTGAGCTTGCTCGGCGCGGTGCTGGTCCGCAAGATCAAGAGTGTTCCATAACCATGGCGCAGACGGTTTCCTGGCTGATCAACGACGCGCCTTTTGGCGTGACGTTCATTGCCTTTTTCCTCGGCGCCTTCACACGGGGAAATGCGACCTACTGGGTGGGCCGGGGGATCGCCAAGGGCGTGGAGCGAACCCGCTTCCACAGGCATCTGCATGGCCCGGTTTACCGCAGGGCGCAGAAGTTCATTGGCCGTTGGGGCATTTTTGCGGTGCCGCTTAGTTTCCTCACCATTGGAATCCAAAGCGCGGTCAATGCCTCCGCTGGAATCAGCCGCATGCCCCTGCGGCGCTATCTGCCGGCGGTGGCGCTGGGAGCGCTGTTGTGGTCCTTGATCTACACCACCGTGGGCATGGCCGTGTTCTACGCCTGGCTGGCGTTGGACTGGCCATGGGTGGTGGCGGGGCTGCTCGTCGTAGGCGCTGTGGTTCTAGCCGTGGTGCGAATGAGAATTCGCAAGCAAGCTGCCAAGGGCAACCCGGAGCCGGAGAATTCCGAAATCAATTGCTGAACGGTCGTATGATGATTGCAGCGATCCTCGATACCAGAGAGCAGGTGCGGCGCAATGTCGTTGAATCTATCGAAGCGCGAGAACCGCACCGTGCAACTCGATGAGATCGACCGCAAGCTGTTGGCGTTGCTCAGCAAGAATTCTCGACGGACCAATAATTCACTGGCCGAGGAGCTGGGGATTGCTGCGTCAACCTGTTTGGCACGCTTGAACGCCTTGCGTGATTCTGGCGTGATTTCCCGGTTCACCATCGAGGTGGACCCACAGGTTCTGGGCCGTGAGCTCGAAGCGCTGATCTTCGTCAAGATCCGGCCGGGCGCACGCCACCTCATGGCAAATTTCGCCAATGAGATGAAAACCAAGCCGGGAGTGCAACAGCTGTTTTTTCTCGGTGGTGCTGATGATTTCGTCTTGCATGTAGCCGTCCGCAACTCCGCCGACGTCCGGCAGTTCGTCCTTGATAACCTCTCGGCGAATCCCGCCGTGGCAACAACTCAAACGTCTCTGGTCTTTGAGCACGGACAAGGCCAGGGGGAATTCTAGCTTTAGCGAAGGGTGGCGTTGAATCCGATTTTGTCGTAGGAGTCAGCGATACCCTCGGGCATTCTTCGAAGAAATATGCTAAACTTGATGTTCTTCTCTTAGCAATGCTGTGATCCCTCGGCCGTTGAATCCCGTTCTCCGGCCAAACGACAGGGGCAAAGCGCAGCAGAGACTATACAGATGGGGAGGTCGAGAAGACGATGAATTTGGAAACTACGATTCTTACCGCAGTGGTGACCCTGATTATTTTGGCAATCGTCAGCGTCATGATGGTGATCCGCTACAAGCGGGACCACCAAGCAGAAATTCGCCAAGCCTTGGTAGCCAAGGCGCGCAGGTGCGGTGTTGCTTCACCGGATGATCTGTCGAACCAGGATCTGAGCATCCAGATCCGCGAGGCCAAGCGCCAGCAAAAGAACAAGAACAATGATTTGAAAACGGCGTAGGCGGTTTCAAGAGCAGTGAAATGACCCCGGGGCAAATTTTGCCCCGGGGTTTTGCCATGTCCAAACCTGAATGCTTGAGCAGGAGATTTTTTGCTTTTGGCTATGCTCCTCGTCACCTGAAAGGTCGATTTTTCCCCAGAATCATGCGGATTGCATCACAAGACCGTGTGTGGTTCTCGACAAAAGGGTTCCACGGAAAAAACGTTTCAGAAATGATTTGGTATGGCTGGAAAGACGTGATGGTTTTAAATGAGGAGCAAAGCAATGGCAACGATCCCACTCGGTGAAGATATTCTCTTGGCGCGCCATGGCGCCAACATCGTGAAGCTTCGCCAGGATCGTAAGAACCGGGAAACCATTGCCTTCCTGCGCGATGGCCAGACCGATTCTGCTTCGAACCTCTTGGCTGTCTCCGCTGGGGTGCTGAGTCCTGCCGCGAGCTTCAGCCAGGGCGCTGCAAAGTATCTCAATGACGAGGCTGAAGTCAGCCGCGGTGAAGTGCGTTCCCTGATCAAGATCTCCTTGGGCTTCAGCACCGTCATGGGGATCGTCTTTGGCGGCCTGATCTTGGCGCTGTACAAGGTCGGCGGCAACGAAGCGCTCCAGTCGTTGGCCTACATGGGTGGCGCCCAGTAGCTGACTGCTGCACTTTCCGATAGCGGGTATCCAAGGCTCCTTGGGTGCTCGCTATTTTCTATCTGTGCCCGCCGAACTTTCGCGACGGCACGCTGTCGATAACTCTCGTTTTTCTTCGGGCTCGGGCATAGGATGGCGGCAACCGGAAGAACTAGGAGCGGGCCATGCGTTTTGTTTTGGAAGTCAATTTCGATACCGAGAACATGCAGCTCAAGCCGTTGGAGGAGCTTCAACGCATTTTGGGCGACTGGTCGCAGCGCGTGGCCATGTACCCGCTGGAGCCCGGTGCCCAAGAGGATGTCTACGACTCGCAAAATGAAGAAGTCGGGGAATGGGCCATCTTGGACGACTAGCCCCGACGCTTTGAGAACCAGCCAATGGCGTAGCCTGCGGCCAGGGTCACCAGCAGGACCAGCCATAGCGGCGCAGCCGTGTGGATGAGGAAGAACTCCACGCGGACGTAGGTCAGGTTCTGCAAGATGAAAACCAGCGCAACGATCACCAAGGCGATGGCCGCCCACTGCCGGGGATTCAACGCGATGCGCTGCGGCTTGCGCCCCTCTTCGCTCATGATGCGCTGCCTGTGCTCAGCAGGCCGGCAATCATGGCCGATAGCCCTCGCTGGAAAGAATCGTCACTGGTATTGATCCGCGTTTTCCATTGCGCCGCTACCGCCTGCGTGAAGTGCGGGGTGAGGTCCTTGTGATTCGTCGTATCAAAAATATCGTGCGGCGCCGCGGTGTCCATCGCAGAGCCGAAGATGAATGATTCCAGGGCAACGATAGTCGGGATGATCTCGTTTTCAGCCAGGCCGTAGTCCTTCAGGGCCTCGGCGACCCGTTCGTACATGCCAAGGGTGCGCGGGGAATCGGAGACCGGAAGCACCGCGATGATCGGGATCAATGGGATGTGGCGAGCGAACACATCGCGGTAGCTCGTCGCCCAATGCACGAGGGCTTCCTTGATCGGTTCCGTATCGAAAATCGTGGTGTCGATATCGGTCATGACCAATTCCTGGATCCACTGCATCAGGACATGCTTCGAATCCACGTGGTTGTAAAGGGCCGATGGTGAAACCCCGAGCGACTTGGCTAGGCGCTGCATCGTCAGCGACTCGTACCCGCCCTCGGAAACCAGTTCGAGCGCGTTCGCGGTGATGCGTTCGCGGTTGAGTACCGCCTTGCGCGGCCTGCCAGCGCGCCTGGCGCCCGATTCGGTCATGCGTTTCACTTCCTGACGTGGGTTGCTTCACAAGTCGATGTTCTTCCCCTATGCTATATGACAAGTAAATGAACTGAATTCATTTTATTGTTTGAGGGAGTTGTTCATGGAATATCTGGAACGCGACGTCGTTGTCATCGGTGCCGGCCCATCGGGCTTGACCGCAGCCTACGAGCTGGGCAAAGCGGGCAAGAGCGTGGCAGTGCTCGAGGCCCGCGACCGCGTTGGCGGCCGCACCTGGACCGAGCAGATGGATGGCGCCACGATCGAAATCGGCGGCCAATGGATCAGCCCGGACCAGACCGGCCTGTACTCGCTGATCGAAGAGCTGGGGATCGAGACCTTCGAGCGCTACAAGCAGGGCAAGAGCGTCTACCGCACCGAAGCCGGCGAATCGATCATCTACGAGGGCGACGATTTCCCTGTTGGCGAATCCACCGTGGCGGAAATGAACAAGCTGATCGAGCTGATGAACCAACTGGCAGCCGAAATGAACCCGGACAAGCCGTGGGAGCACCCGCGCGCGGCGGAACTGGACACCATCTCCTTCCACCACTTCCTGCGCAACAACTCCGATGACGAGACCGCATGCAACAACATCGGACTGTTCATTGCCGGCGGCATGCTCACCAAGCCGGCCCATGCCTTCTCCGCGCTGCAGGCAGTGCTCATGGCCTCCTCAGCAGGGTCCTTCGACAACCTGGTCGATGAAGACTTCATCCTTGACCGCCGCATGAAGACCTCCATGCAGGGCGTGTCCATCGCCGTATCCCAGCGCCTGCCGGAAAATACCTTGTTCCTGGAAAACCCGGTGCTGAAGCTTGAATGGAGCGAAGAAGGCGTTGTGGCCCACGGCAGCGATGTCACCGTGAAGGCCAAGAAGGTTGTTCTTGCAGTGCCGCCGAACCTGTACAGCCGCATCAGCTACTTCCCGCCGCTGCCACGGTGGCAGCAGATCACCCACCAGCACCAGTCCATGGGCCTGGTCATCAAGGTGCACGCGGTCTACGACACCCCGTTCTGGCGCGAAGAGGGCCTGTCCGGCACCTGCTTCGGCCCGAACCACCTGGTCCAGGAAGTCTATGACAACACCTTCGACGGGGAAGAGACCGGCACCCTGGTCGGCTTCATTTCCGACGTCGAGGCCGACAAGGTCTGGTCGCTGGAAACGGACGAAGAGCGCAAGGAAGCCGTGCTGAAGGCCATGGCCGAGTTCCTGGGCGAGAAGACCCTGGATCCCAAGGTCTTCTACCTCTCGGACTTCGGCTCCGAAGAGTGGACCCGGGGAGCCTACGCCACCAGCTACGACCTGGGCGGCCTGCACCGCTTCGGCCCGACCCAGAACGACAATGTCGGCCCGATCTACTTCAGCTCCTCGGACTTGGCGGGCGAAGGATTCCAGCATGTTGACGGCGCAGTGCGCATGGGCCGCCGCTCGGCAGCGCGCATCATTGCCGAACTGGACGGCACCAGCTACGACGAGTCCTACGATGGCGTGGCAACCTTGACCGAAAAGGCGAACGCCTAAGCCATGAAACTGCTCGTAGGTTATACCGCCGACGAACGCGGCGCCGAGGCCATCGAGTTGGCCAGCGCTGTGGTGGCCGGAACCGTGGACGCATCCTTGCGGATCGCGATCGTGCTTCCGGCCGCCACCCCCTTCAGCGCCGTCTACCCGGGCGGGGACCATGGATATGAATCCATCCTCTCCGCCCAGGTAGACGCCTGGGCCGCCGAAGCTCTGGCGCTGGTTCCAGCAGGAATCAGCGCCGCCGTGGTGGCCCGTTCGGTACCCTCCATCGCTGAAGGGCTGATTGAGCTCGGCCAGGAGTCCGGCGCCCACGGCATTGTGCTCGGTGGACGCAAGCGCCATATGGGCGGGTTCTTTATGCCCGGCAACATCGCCAATGCGCTGCTGCACTCCTCCCCGTTGCCGGTGTTTATGTCTTCACCTTCCTCGCTGGATTCGCTGCGCAACGCCGAAGGACAGATCATCAGGCTGACCTGCTTCGTGGGCGACCGTCCCGGAGCACGTGCGGTGATCGACCTATCGGCCCGCGTCGCCGAGGCCCGCAAGGCCAAGCTGCGCGTTGCCACCTTAGTGGCGCACAAAGATGTGGCAGATTCCATTGACCAGCTGGATGCCCATGTGCAGAACACCCGCGAGTACTTGGGGCAGGTCACCGCTGATCTGGGTATCGATGCGCAGATTGAGGTGGTTTCCGGCGACACCATTGATGCCGCCGCAGCCCAATTGTCTTGGCAGCCGGGGGACCTTGCCCTGCTGGGTTCTGCCCGGCTTGCCGCCCACCGCCGGTTATTCATCGGCCCCAAGGCCCAGCGCATCCTGGGCAACCTGAACGTGCCCATTGGCGTCATTCCCACCCTGGACACCACACGGTAGAAAGACCGATAAACGCTCGCTGACTTCAGCGGTTCACCGTCGAGCCGCGCCACCGCAAAGGTAATTTTCAATGTCGCAAGAATTGAGGCAGGATAACCCTCCCGAACAAAATGTTTCGGGACTGCATGAAAAGGGTCTGTCCAAAGGCACCGTGGGTGTCATGGGACTTGTTGTCATCGGCATCTCCTGCATCGCCCCGGCCTACACCCTCACCGCAGGGCTTGGCGCCACCGTGTCCGAGGTGGGCACCAGCCTGCCGGCCATCCTGATCGCCGGCTTCATCCCGATGCTGCTCGTGGCCCTGGGCTACCGCGAACTGAACAATGCCATGCCGGACTCTGGCACCTCCTTCACCTGGGCCACCCGCGCCTTCGGCCCGATGATCGGCTGGATGGGCGGATGGGGGCTGATTGCCGCGACGGTAATCGTGCTCTCCAACCTGGCGGCCGTTGCGGTGGACTTCTTCTACATCCTGATCGCCCAGCTCACCGGGCAGGACTGGATCGCGGAGCTGACCACCAACCTTTGGATCAACATCCCCACCACCCTGGTGTTCATCGCTATCGCGGCCTATATTTCCTACCGCGGCATGAACGCCACCAAGGTCTTCCAGTATCTGCTGGTCGGCTTCCAGGTCGGCGTGCTGCTGCTGTTCGCCATCATGGCCTTCACCTCGAACCAGCCCTTCGACCAGACGCCCATCAGCTTGGAGATGTTCAACCCGGCAGGCGTCGAGAGCTTCTCGGCCTTCGCCGCGGGCATTTCGCTGTCGATCTTCGTTTTCTGGGGCTGGGACGTCACGTTGACCATGAACGAGGAGACCACCGATCCGAAGAAGGTCCCGGGCCGCGGCGCAACCTGGACTGTGCTGATCATCATCGCCCTGTACCTGGCGGTCGCCACCGGCGTGCTCTATTGGGCAGGCGTGGGGACCACGGGCCTGGGCGCCGGCAACCCGGATAACCAGGAATCCATCTTCGCCGTGCTCTCCGGCCCGGTCATGGGACCGCTGGCCCTGCTGATGTCTTTGGCCATCCTGTCATCCTCGGCAGCCTCGTTGCAGTCCACCATGGTCTCCCCGGCCCGCACCCTGCTGGCCATGGGCTACTACAAGGCGCTGCCGTCGAGCTTCGCTAAGATCTCCCCGCGCTTCATGTCCCCGTCGGTGGCCACTGTGGCCTCCGCAGTGGCAGCAGCGGCCTTCTATGTGATTACCCGACTGCTCTCCGAAAACGCCCTGTGGGACACCATCACAGCCTTGGGCCTGATGATCTGCTTCTACTACGGCCTGACTGCCTTGGCCTGTGTTTGGTATTTCCGCGGGGAACTATTCGCCAGTCCGAGAAATATCATCTTCAAGTTCCTGGCACCGCTGATTGGCGGAGTGGTCCTTCTGGTGATGTTCTTTGCCACCGCCGTTGAATCCATGAATCCGGACTACGGATCCGGCTCGAATATCGGGGGAGTGGGAATGGTGTTCATCCTGGGTGTCGGCGTTCTCCTGCTTGGCGTGGTGGTGATGATCTATATGCGGATCACCCAGCCCGCCTTCTTCAAGGGAGAAACCATCAAGACCTATAAATTGCTCAAGTAATCATTCGATGATTCATGAGTATTGAACCACCCGCGAATCCATCGCGGGTGGTTCAATAGGTTCATGGCTAACTCGGTACTTTTCATTTGCTCACGCAATGCCGGCAAATCGCAGATGGCTGCCGCATTGATGGACTACATCTCTGGTGGAAAGATCACCAGCTATTCAGCCGGAACCAATCCTGGCACAGGAATCAACCAAGAATCGGTTTCCTCATTGGCACAGACCGGGGCAGACATGTCCAATGGAGAGCCCAAGGGCATTGATCCGAAGGTGGTTGAGAAAGTCGACCGCGTCGTCATTCTCGGCACCGATGCCCATCCGCAACTGGACCCGTCGGTCGCCGTCGAACGCTGGGTCACCTATGAGCCCAGCGAAGACGGGATCACCGGAGCCGAGCGCATGAATATCATCAGGGATGAGATCGCTGAGCGAGTTCGCGGGCTCTTCCACGAGATGGAGCAGTAGAAATTTCACGACGAGTCCTGCGCACCGGTGCCACACCGTGGTGGCTGCCGGGCGTTTGCTTGGTGCTGACCGGGTGGTGCGCCAACCAGTACGTTTCCCTGATCAACTGGTACCAGCAATTTCGTGACCTGAGCGAAGTCGAGGCCATGCTGGTGATGGGCAGCTATCTCGTGGGCATGATTCCTGCGCTGGCCTTCGGCGGCCCGCTGGCGGATCGCTTCGGGCGCAAGCTCTTTTCACTGATCGCTTTGAGCAGTTCCATTTTCGGATCCTTAATTATGGCTGCTGGAGCGTTGAACGTTGCCGGGCTTTATGCGGGCCGCGTCTTCAGCGGGCTCGGAATGGGCCTGGCCATGGTGGCCATCACCAGCTGGGTCAAAGTGCTCAGCCCTGGTCCAGCTGGCGCTACCCGTGCGGCACTATGCACATCCCTCGGATTCGCGGTGGGGCCGATCGTTTCCGGCGCCATCGTCGGTTTTAGCGCACACCCCGAGATTGCGTATCTGGTTCATGCGCTCACCACTATTGCCTGGCTGGTTTTGCTTGTTGCGGCCTCCGAGGAACCCCAGATTCAACTACAGGAGGCCACCGCTACCGGCAGTGAAACAACGCTGGAAAACCGGCGCCGGTTCAACCGCGTGGTTTTGCCTTCCGCTCCGTGGGTATTTGGCATGGCCGCCACCGGTTTCGCGGTAGTCCCGGCATTAAGCGACGGCGCTGGAGGATCCAGCCTGCTCTACTCCACCGTTGCGGTCGCCGTGACCATGGGGATGGGGACCATCATCCAGCCGTTCGTTCGGCGGTACAACGATGTCCGCAAGATTTCATTGCTGATTGCTGGCTTGGTGACGGCGCTGGCCGCCCTGCTGCTGATGATTGCCGTCTCGTTGACCGGCTCCGAGCTGCTGGGAGTCGTTGCGTTTATCGTCTCGGGGTCAGCCAATGGCATTTTGCTGGTGGCCGGGCTGAGCCAGGTGCTGGATCTGGCCGGTTCGGCGGATGTCGGCAAACTGACCGGGCGCTTTTACATGGTCTGTTTTGTTGGCTTTACGTTCCCGACGCTATTCGCCTCGTGGCGCCTTATTGCCGACCCGGAGCTGTTCATCGCTATTCTGGCGTTGCTGTGCCTGGCATCAATCGCCCTGGTCTATCGTTCCCGCGGACACCTGCCGAGAGCCGGGCTGGAGGAGGTCAGCAGTTAACTGCTGGCGCTGAGCTAGTGCTGGTCTTTGCTCAGTTTCTTCAAGAGTTCGGTCGTGCGGTAGGGAATAACATCACGCAAGATCATCGAGGTGGACGTACGGGTAATGCCGGGGCAGAGGCGGATTTCTTCGCTGACGCGGTACAGGTCATCGGGGTCCGTAGCGGAGACCCGTATCAAAAGGTCAGTATCGCCCGCTGGAGCAACGCATTCGAGGACCTCGGGAATCTGGCGTAATGCGGCAATGGCATCATTGAGCGCAGCCTGGTTCAGCTCGGCACTCACAAAGGCGCTGACACCGCGACCCATGGATGCAGGCAAGATGCGGGCGGTGTTCGGACGCAACGCTCCGGAGTGGGCCAAGCGCTCCAAGCGGGTTTGAACGGTGCCGCGGGCCAGGCCAAGTTGCTGCGCGAGCATCATGATGGGCACACGAGGGTCGGCATCGAGTGCCAGGAGGATACGCCGGTCGGTTTCATCGAGCTGATACGTATCCGAATTCATGTGCTGGTCTCCTGTGACAGGTTGTGGTGCGCGTGCGTAAGTACCTCCTACAGATTTTAGTCAATATGACCAGTTCCCCCCAAATGTGTTGCGCTAACTGACCGATATTGTTGCAGGCGAGCTAGGTGCAGCCGCTCCGCCGACGGCTATGGCGCGAATCCATGCCGCTTGTCCACAAAGTAGTGCTTGGCCCTCATTCGAAGGCCAAGCACAGTACCCTGTTCCTATGAGGTTTTTGCGTTTGGAAGATGTGGCAGAGGAGCTGAATGTAAAGCTTCCTCAAGTTCGCGCCCTGGTCAAAAGCGGGGAGCTGCCAGCCATCCAAATTGGTGGACGGGGCATGTGGCGCGTGGAGCGCGTTGAACTGGAAAACTACATCCAGCAACGCTACGCCCAGGCACGCGAAGAGATTGCCAACGACTCGCAATCCTAGAGGTCCGCAGCTTTCTGGACATAGGCCTTCAACGCGTCACGGACCAGTTCCGCATGGCCGCCGTAATTCTTGGCAAACCGATCATCTGCGACATACATCTCCGATAATGAACTGACATAGGCGAGGCGCTGTTCCAGATCAGAGGAATCCAGTGGCGTTCCTGGAACCGAACGCAGCCACTGCACATGACGCGCGGCCAAGCTTTGCGCAGCATCGCTATCGGCACGCACGTTCTGCTCTCCGGCGCGGATCCACGCTTCGTTCAATTCGCGGACTTGCTGGAAGAAGCCGGCTTGTTCCTCTGCACTCTTGCTGCGCCACCACTGGTTGGAGTCGTTGTAGGCTTTGGCGCCCCAACGCTGAGTGACTTCTTCCTTGTACTGTTCGTTGAAGCCGTCAAAGCTGGTTTCGGGTTTCATTTCTTCTCCGTTTTCCAATGCTGAAATCGTGCGTTCCAGCGTCGTGATCTGGCGATCGATGATCCTGCGCTGTGTTTGTAGTTGCTGGACATGTTCGGCCAGCGCTTCTCGTTCGTCGCGTTGGTCATCCAGAATTTCGGTGATGCTCTCCAGCTTCAGGCCCATGTCCCTGAGCAGCAGGATCCGTTGCAACCGCACCAACTGGTTTTGGGTGTAGAAGCGGTATCCGTTCTGGGCAACATGGTCCGGTACCAGCAACCCGATGTGGTCGTAGTGGCGCAAGGTGCGGCTACTGATTCCAGCGACCCGCGAAAGGTAGGAAATCGAGTATTCCGCGGGTACTGGATCCACCGGTGAATTGTTCATGTTCCTCAAGCTACAGGTTGACGCTACGTCAATGTCAAGGCGTCGAAAATTGCGACGCTGGTTCAAAATGTGATTCAGGCCTCATGGCAAAATGCTGGATATTTTGAGGCTATTTTTCGGTTGATTGATCATATTGACCAGTAGATGCATTGCCGTTTGCGCAGGATGAATTGTCTGGTGTTCAATGAAAACAGATGACGCTGGAAAGGCTACCGCTTGATCCAGCAATGACCTATCGCGAGTGCAGACCACCCGAATCTGCATCGCTGAAATGTTTTGGCCATCCATGCCAAAGCGCGGTGAAAGCAAAATTCTGATGGCTCGTGAGCATCCCACCTGAGTGGACGCTCGCGAGCCATTTGCGTCTGCGTGGCTATTCCTGGTTCGTTCTTGTAGCGGACACCGATTTCATGGACATGCCCCGTGCCTTTCGCGCGGCACCGGCTCTGCTCTGGAACAATGAGCGCGTAGGAACACGAAGGAGCACAGTGAGTTCAATGAGGCGCGTCTGGCAAAACTGGTGGATGCAAATTGCCGGCGGCATATTAATTGTGGTCATAGTTGTGATGCCCTGGTTGTGGATCGGGGAAGAAGACCGCTCGATTTTGCCGCTCGCTGGCAACGATGCACTTGGCTTGATTGTTGTCTCCAGCTTGTCCGCGCTATTGGGCAGTTGGCTAGTGCGTCGAGTGGGCCGCGGGAGAACTGGGTTCACGGTTGTGACCGCCGTGGGAATATTCCTAGGGATGCTCGGATTAGGGGCGCAGGGAATATATGCCACGAATCCTTCGGCTTTCGGCGGGAAACTTACGCAAGCCTCAGTAACTCAACTATGGGTCTTCGGATCCTTGCTGGTCCTGAGCCTGGCCTGGTATTTCTTTAGCGCAAAGTTGCGTCTTCCTGTGGCGGCGCTCTTTTATGCCACTATGACGGTCAGCGTGAGCTACTGGCTGCAGATCGTCGCCTCGCTCATTGCCGGAGCGCAGTCCTACTACGTATACCTCTGGTATGCCGGGCCGTTGATCTTGGGGCTGATCCTTGGATTTGTCGGATTCCTGCGCGCCATCAACCTGGTCTTTTGGGTGGTGGCCCTGGCTTTCCAATGGGTGATGCCAGCCGTGGTGGAAAGTTCGGCCAAAGCAATACAGTCCGAAGCCCAAATAGGCCCGGCAGCGAGCGCCTTCAGCAAGGAATTCAGTGCATTAATAGTCGAGCTCGACTGGCAAACTCCGCTGATTGTCAGCCTCGCAACCGCCATGCTTACCAGTGTTGTTATCGTGATTGTCCGCAAGGTGCGCCGGCGTTGACCTTGGCATTGAAGTGCAGCTCCGGCAATCTGGCAGTCTTCAGCCCACGTCGCAATCTAGAATGAGTTCATGGATGAACTGCGCGAACGCGATCCCGAAGAACTAGTCCAGCCCATTATCCTGCGCATCGATAAAGAGGATCCTTCAACCGAAGACGAAGGGCTGTCGGCAGTTTCGCGCGCCGCGGTCATCGCCTATCTGCAAGATCCCCACAACCCGGACTGGCAGCAATGGGCGTCCCAGGCTTTCGCCAAATCGGTTCGCCGTGCCAATCCGAAGATGTTCGCCAAGGTCTTGGAAATGTACCCCGACCAGATGGTCAGCGAGGTGGGCAAAGCCCAGGCCGTCGGCTTGCCGCCACTGCCCGCGGCAAATCTCCCCAAGCTCGTCGCCAAATTGCAGGTCTCTGGGACCGAACTTCCCAAGAGCGATGAGGTACTGAGCTCCACGGTGAATATCGCGGTTAATGATTCGCTGCAGATGTCCACCGGCAAGGCTGCCGCACAGTGCGCCCACGCGCTTTTTGCTTGGCTGGCTGAATCTGATGGCCAGGGGATCGAGGAGTGGCTCAAGGTTCATGCGCCCGTGGGAATTCGGCATTTGTCGCGCCAGGATTTTGAGGCCCTCTCTGAACGAGCCAGCGGCCCGGTGATTCAAGACGCTGGCCGTACAGAAATTGAGCCAGGGTCCACGACGGCTTTCGTCTTCATTCAAGAACACTAGACAGCCAAGTTGGTGCTGTCCGGAATGCCGGACAGTACCAACTTGTTTCTGCTAGACCGCGTTGGTCTGATCTGCTGTGCTGGTCTTATGGGCGAAAACGGCAAGGCAATAGAGATTCAGACCGACCAAAAAGCGCAGCGGTGGTCGGGCCGGGTAGACGGTTCTGCTGTGCAGCACCTGCGCTGGCATCAACAGATTGCTGCGCAAAATTCCCAGAATCTGAACGATGCGGTGGCACTGATTGGTTTCCGCTCGGATGCCGGAGTGCAACGCAATCAGGGCCGTATTGGCGCTTCTGATGGACCGGCAGCGTTGCGCGCCGCGCTGAGCCCCATGGCCATCCATAAGCAGCGAGCAATGGTGGACCTCGGAGATGTCGTCGTTGAAGGCGACGAGCTGGAATCAGGCCAGGAGCGCTTGGCCAATGCGGTGGCGCAGACACTGGGCACCGGAGCGTTGCCCATCGTGCTAGGCGGTGGACATGAGACCGCTTATGGCACCGGCCTCGGATTATTGCAGCACCTGGCAGATGATCATTCCACGAGGATCGGCATCCTGAATCTGGATGCGCACTTCGACCTGCGGGATGAGGGGCAGCGAACCAGCGGCACGCCGTTTCTGGATCTGCATCAAGAAATGCAGGAGCAAGGCCTTGAATTCCACTACGCAGTGCTCGGAATCTCGCGTCCCGGCAATACCGCGGCGCTCTTCGCCAGGGCAGACGAGCTCGGCGTTCCCTACTTGCTGGACGAGCGCTGCGAGCCTGAGCAGATCAGTCGATTTGTCGCTGCTTTCCTTGAGCGCATCGACGTTCTGTACCTGACTATTGACTTGGACGTATTGCCAGCTAGTGTGGCGCCTGGCGTGAGTGCCCCCGCAGGTTTCGGAGTTCCCTTCGAGCGAATCCTGGCGGCATGCCGTCAGGTTGTCGCCAGCGGGAAACTTGCGGTTGCCGATGTTGTCGAGCTGAATCCCCGCTACGATGTCGACTCTCGTACAGCACGCAGCGCTGCCCGTCTGATCTATGAAATTGCCCTGGGGTAATTTCGACACAGATTGATTGTTTGACCCCTCAAACATTATCCTATGAGTGAGCGAAGATCTTCGCTCCTGTTATCTTGCAAAGAGGCAGAGGCAATGGAGCGAAGCTCAGGATATGAGGGCACGAGTGAAAAAGATGACCGGTCGACGCAGGGCGGCGAGCTGGCTGGCCATGCTTGTTGCGCCCTTGCTCCTATTTGTCACCGGATGCGCGCCGGCCAAAAGCCAGGATGCTATCGGAACCGGGCCGGCCGACTCGCGTCCTGTGGTGCTGACGACCTTCACTGTCTTGCAAGATATCGCCCAGAATGTCGCTGGCGAGCACCTGCGGGTGGAATCAATCACCCGACTCGGAGCAGAAATCCATGGATACGAACCGACGCCGGATGATCTGCGCAGGGCCTCCCATGCAGATCTGATTCTGGACAACGGCCTGAACCTTGAAGCGTGGTTTGCGCAGTTTGTCCAAGAGAACTCCGCCCCGCACATCACGGTCAGCGAAGGCATCGAACCCATTGGCATCGTCCAGGGCGAGGGAGCAGGGAAGCCGAATCCCCATGCCTGGATGAGCCCGATCAACGTACAGCGATACGTTCAAACCATTGCGCAGGCCTTTAGCGAGCTGGATCCAGCCAACGCGTCGGCCTATCGGGAGAATGCCAAGTCCTACCAGGCGAAACTGCAGAAAGTGCAAGACGACTTGGCTGCCGAACTCCAGGGCATACCGCAACGGGAACGCGTGCTGGTGACCTGCGAAGGCGCCTTCAGCTATCTGGCGAGAGATGCCGGACTGAAAGAAAAATACCTCTGGGCAGTCAATTCGGAATCACAAGCCACGCCGCGCAAAGTCGCCTCGGCGATTGACTATGTTCGAGACAACCATGTCCCTGCGGTCTTTTGCGAGTCCACCGTCTCCGATGCCGCCATGCAAAGAGTTGTGGAGTCAACCGATGCGCACTTTGGCGGAACGCTGTATGTGGACTCCCTCTCCGAGCCTGGTGGACCAGTGCCTAGCTACCTGGAGCTGATTACCCATGACACCCAGCAAATCGCCCGAGCATTGAAAGGCCAAGCATCATGAATACACAGTGCAACGCCGATCTGGCCATCAATGTCACCGATGCTACCGTGCATTACGGCCAAGTCCAGGCGCTAGACCACGCCTCGCTGCAATTGGCGCAGGGAACCGTCTGCGGCCTGGTGGGAATGAATGGTTCCGGAAAATCAACGCTATTCAAAACCATCATGGGACAGATCAAGCCCGATACCGGAAGCGTCAAAATCAGTGGAACCGATCCGCAGCAAGCCCGCAAAAGCGGAAAACTTGCCTACGTCCCGCAAAGCGAGGCAGTTGACTGGAACTTCCCGATATCTGTTCGCGACGTCGTGATGACAGGCCGCTATGGCCAAATGGGATGGACCCGACGTGCTAAGAAAAAAGACCATGCGGCAGTGAATGAAGCCCTGGAACGCGTAGAGCTCACGGACTTTGCCAACCGGCAAATCGGGCAGCTTTCGGGCGGGCAGAAGAAGCGTGCTTTTGTGGCTCGCTGCATCGCCCAAGGAGCAAGCATCATGCTGCTGGATGAACCATTTGCCGGAGTGGACAAGCGCAGCGAAGCGACCATCACCAAGCTGCTGCGCGAGGTGGCAGATGAGGGTGGCAGCGTGCTGATTTCCACCCATGACCTGCATGCCCTTCCGGACCTGGCCGATGAGGCGGTCCTGTTGATGCGCAAGGTCTTGATGCATGGGCGGCCCGAGGTCGTCCTGCGCGCAGAAAACTTGGCTTTGGCCTTCGGCCTGGACCCGATGAAACGAGATGCATCATGAACCTCATTGAATTGCTGGCGGAGCCGCTGAGCTACACATTCATGATCCGTGCCTTATCAGTAACGATTATTGCTTCGGTGCTCTGCGCGCTGCTCTCCTGCTGGCTGGTGCTCATCGGCTGGTCGCTGATGGGAGATGCCGTCTCCCATGCGGTGCTGCCCGGCGTCGTATTGGCCTATATTGTCGGGGCTCCTTTTGCCCTGGGCGCACTCATCTTCGGGTTTTTGGCCGTGGCGCTCATTGGGGGAGTGCGAGATACCACCAAGCTGAAGGAAGACGCCGCCATTGGAATTGTTTTCACTACGTTGTTTTCCTTCGGGCTGGTACTCATTTCGGTTACTCCCAGCCATATCGACTTGAACCACATCATCTTTGGCAACCTGCTGGGAGTCTCCTCGGCAGACTTGTGGCAGGTATTGATTCTTGGAGCCGTGACCTTCGCAATTCTGATCCTCAAGCGCAAGGACTTCACTCTCTATGCCTTTGACCAGACGCACGCCCACGCGCTTGGCATGAGCCCGCGGTTGATCGGTGCGATTCTGCTGGGGTTGCTGGCCATGACCTCGGTCGTTGCATTGCAGGCCGTGGGAGTGATCCTCGTGGTGGCGATGCTGATCATCCCTGGAGCTACTGCCTTCCTGCTGACCGACAAGTTTTCAAAGATGCTGGTCATCGCCCCGGCACTGGCGGCTTGCGCTGGAATTCTCGGGGTGTATGCCAGCTACTTCCTCGACGCATCCACGGGAGGCATGGTCGTTCTCGCTCAAGCGCTGATCTTCGCTGCCGTCTATCTTTTCAGTCCCCGCCAAGGGCTGATTGCCACGAAGCTCGCAGCCAAGGAGCGGCGGAGGTCTTTGGCCGCTGTTCGCTAACGCCACAAGGGGCTGTTACTGATGTGCCGCCCCGGGGCCAGATATGGGATGGCGGAAGTCTGCGACTTCCGCCATCCCATGATGATGTTCTAGGCACGCCAGCGGAGTTTGCCATTGGCGTCGTATTTGCAGGTGTAGACCTTGCCGGACTTGGCCTTTCCGTGCCTTCCTTTATCAGCCTTCTTGCAGTAGGAACCGTGATGAACGGTGCCCTTCACGGTCGAAGCCGACTTCTTGGGCGCCGCCGTCTTCTGGTTTCCGGCGGGCTTTATTGCCGTAACCTTCGCGCCCTTCTGGTTGCGGCAGGTATTGAGAACCTTGGTCATCGCGTTCTTTTCGGCTTTGGTTACCGACAGCGCGTATTTTTTCTTGACACTGATCTGGGTGGCGACGTACTGGCAGCGGAAGCTCTTATTCCTGGGCAGCCATTCGGCAGCGTTTTTATCACCCTTCTGGCGGTTGGCAGAAGCGTCGGCAGCGATGAGATTCAGTGGGTCATTGGCCAGATCCTGGCGCTGGGCCTGTGACAGTTTCTGTGCCCCTGAGATCCAGGAATTTTTCAGGGCCACAACGTGATCGATGTCGACGCTGCCTGACTTGACCTTCCAATTGATCTTCTTGCCGGTGTATTTGTCGTGCAAGGTGCCTGAAGCGACGGTGCACTTTTTGCGATCCTTGAACTTCACCTTGGACATGTCCCGGGACAGTGTGTCCTGGCGTTCGTCGCACTTGTCGCGGTCAAAATCTTTCCAGCCGTTGCCGAATTTCTTGTTTCGGTTATAGCCCGTGGCTGGTGCTTTGCCTTTGACCGGAAGAGCCTTGAGCATGTTCAAGGCCTTGGGGTCCGTTGAGCTTGGCACCAGGGTTGACCTTCTTGGACGTGGTCGAGGCTAGATCAATGATGAGGTCTTGATCGGTGGCCGATGGGGCCCGGAAGGTTTCAGAAATCGAAGCCGTTGAGGCGGACTGCCCGGATGGAACGCTGCAGCCGGTCAGTACCAGAATCGCTGCGAAAAGCAGCGCAAAGATTTTCCGTGGCAATGGGGGATTCTTTCGTGCAAGAAGGGATGCAAGTGATGGCCCAAACTTACTGGTGGGGCTCTCAATTCAAGAAACTTGAACCTTCCAGCAAGTACGGTTACTATTCACTCTAATCCACAATCCGACAAATAAGCGTCGGTCTTGTCCAAAGTACTGTTAGGCGCTCAGAGGCTCGCGTTGAAATGCAGGAAAGCCGCTCGTGGTTATGGAAGATGCCAGTTATTTTCCGGCAGAGACCCAGACAGCGTTGATAGCCCGGGAGCCGAGACTCAGGGCTGTCTTTTTTCCAGCAACGCGCACATTGATCGTTTCCGAGAAATCCTCGGCAGCGCTCACGCTGAGTTCAACGCCCACGCGAATGCCTTGATCGGAAAAATACTGCAATAGCTGCGAGTCATCGTCAGCGATTCGTTCGACGACGACTTTGCTTCCATCGGCAGCATCGCTCAAATTGATAGCCGGGGGAATGCTGATGCGTCCCTCGGCGGTCGGGATGGGATCCCCATGGGGATCGCGTGTGGGGTGCTCGAGAAGATTGTCGATGCGCTGGACCATGAAGTCGGAGACCGCATGCTCCAGATTTTCTGCTTCATCGTGCACCTGGTCCCAGCGATACCCGAGCATCTGGACCAAGAAGGTTTCGATCAGCCGGTGTCTGCGGACCATGGTCATGGCATAGTCCCGGCCCAGGGCAGTAAGCGTCACTGCACCGTATGGCGCATGGTCCAGCAAGCCCTGTTGGCGCAATTTGCTCAGCGCCCCCGAAACCGTGGAAAGCTTCATCCCCGCTTTCGTCGCAATGACGCTAGCGGTCACGGGCTCGTTGGACCACTCATTCAGTCCGTAGATGATCTTGAGATAGTTTTGCGCACTATCTGAGAGCTGATTAACCGACACGCCTTCCATCTTAGCGACCTGAAGCAGGGTGGTGTTGAAGCGGCCGGAGATCCACCGGATAGCTGCCAACTTTAAATCTGAATTATTGGGTTCACTGTCCGGCATTCTGTACGAACTATCATGTCAAACCGCAAAATCAGTAGATGAATTAATGGGCGATAGTGGAGTGGCCGTTTTGCGGTGTTGACAATATTTTCAAGGTAGTGAAAACTGTGTAATCGATTCCATGGAATCGATTACACGTAAGCAAAGGGGCTTATCGGGATGAACGCCGTCACCATCAAAGACGTGGCACTAGCCGCCGGAGTATCTTCGGCTACGGCCTCGCGCGTCCTTTCCGGGCACTCCGCCACCTCGGCCGAATCCCGCGAGAAAGTCGAAGCAGCCGCCAAGAATCTTGGCTTTGTTCCCAACGCCCAGGCCCGCTCGCTTCGCTCCACCAAAACCGACACCATCGCCTTGCTGATTTCCGATGTCCGCAACCCGTACTTCTCGGACCTCGCGCACGCCGTAGAGCAGCAAGCCCACGAAGCCGGCATGATGACTTTTATTGGCAACGCCAACGAAGATACCCAGCAGCAGGACCAGTTCCTCGCCGCGATGCTCTCGCGCCGCGTTGACGGGTTGCTTGTAGTGCCGCAAGGCCTGGACGAAGACGCCGACCACCCCAGCGAAATGATGCAGCGAATCATTTCTTCCGGAACGCCGATGGTTTTTGTCGACAGAACCCTGCCTCAACTGGAGATCCCGTCAATCTCGGCATCCAGCGCTAGCGCCCTGGATGAAGCCATTGGCAAGCTCAAAGCCCTGGGCCATCGACATATCGCATTCCTTGGCGGACCTGCTCATGCCTCCACCGCGCGCGAACGCCACCGCGCTTTTGATGCGGCCCTGGTGTCCAACGGGCTGGAGACAGATCAGAAGCTGCACTTCGCCGGCGACTTCCAGGCCGCCTCCGGCGCCGAAGGCGCCCGCTGGCTGCTAGCGCATGAACTGCGGCCAACCGCAGCGATCATTGCCGATGCGCCGATGGCCATTGGCGCACTGACCGTCTGGCGGGAAGCAGGGATCCGGGTGGGCCCCGAACTGTCGGTCATCGCCTTTGACGCGGTGGATGCGATGCTCATGCACCACCCGCCGATTGCCACCATCAGCCACGACCTGCGCGCGATGGGCCGTGCAGCTGTCACCGCATTGCAATCCGTGATGGCCGGCAACGAGCCAGAACCCCAAGAATTTATCAGCCAATTCACCGCCAGGGCATCCCTTGCCCAGGCTCCGGAAGCAGCCGGTGCCTAGGTGATGGAAGGAACAAGAATGAGTAACGACGCTCTGCTGGTCCTGGACAAGGTCTGCAAGTCCTTCGGCCCCGTGCAGGTCATCGAAGACGTCACCGTTGAAGTGCATGCAGGAAAAGTCTCGGTGCTGCTTGGCGAAAACGGCGCTGGAAAGTCCACCCTGATCAAAATGATCGCGGGCGTGCACGAACCAGATGCCGGGCAAATCCTGTTCAACGGACAGCCAGTAAGGATCCGTGACACCAAGACCTCCGAAGCACTGGGCATCGCCACCATCCACCAGGAACTGAACCTCGTCCCGTCGATGACCATCGCCGAGAACATCACCCTGGGGCGTGCGCCACGCAAATTCGGCATCATCAACCGCCGTGCAATGCGCAAGATCGCCCGTGACGCCTTGGCCAAGCTGGAACTCGACCTGGACGTGAACACTCCGGTCGGAGAACTGGGCTTGGCCCAGCAGCAGCTGGTGGAGATCGCCAAGGCCTTGAGCCTGGATGCCCGCGTACTGATCTTGGATGAACCCACGGCCGCGTTGACCACCACCGAGATCGAGCACCTGTTCAAGGTAGTCAACCAGCTGAAGGACCAGAGCGTCGGGATGGTGTTCATCAGCCATCACCTCGATGAGATCGCTGCCATCGGCGACTTCGTGAACGTATTGCGTGACGGAAAATTCATCGCCACCGTCCCGGCAGACACCGAGGAAAGCGAACTGGTCCGGCTCATGGTCGGCCGGGACATCGATGCCCAGTTCCCGCGCGTGGCCACCGAACCAGGCGAGCAGCCACTGCTGAGCGTTCAAAACCTCAGCGATGACCAGCTCAAGGACATCTCTTTGGAAGTCCGCCCCGGAGAAGTCGTGGCACTGGCCGGCCTGATGGGGGCCGGGCGGACCGAATTGATCCGCGCCATCGCCGGAGCCGACAAGTACAGCTCGGGAACCGTCAAGGTCGCTGGCAAGAAGCTGGCCAGCTTTGATGTCGCGGCTGCCACCCGCGCGGGGATCGGCCACGTGCCCGAAGACCGCAAAACCCAAGGCCTGGTGCTGGATGCGTCGGTGGCAGAGAACATCGGCTACGCCACCATGGCCGCCACCGCCAAGAACGGGCTGGTGGACCGCAAGGGACAGAAAGCCCGCGCGCAAAAGGTTGCAGAGCGCCTGCGCATCCGCATGAGCAGCATCGATGCACCGATCCGCTCCCTGTCCGGAGGCAACCAGCAAAAGGCGGTATTCGGACGCTGGTTCACCGCAGGAGCCAAGGTGCTGCTGCTCGATGAGCCGACCCGAGGCGTGGATGTCGGCGCCAAGGTGGAAATCTACGAACTGATCAATGAGATCACCGCCTCTGGAGGCTGCGTCTTGATGGCCTCCAGCGAACTGCCCGAGGTACTGGGCATGTCAGACCGCGTCGTGGTGATGAGCCAGGGGCGCATCGCCGGGGAACTGGCCACGCAAGAAGCAACCCAGGACGCCATCATGGCCCTGGCCATCAGCAATGTGCATCGTGAAGAAGAAATGGGAATCAAGTAAATGAGCAGCGTAGCTACTGCCCCGAAGAAGGGCTTCGACTTCAAGGCATTCCTGGCCAATAACGGCGCTCTGGTGGGCCTGGTCATCCTCTGCTTGGCGCTATTTATCGCCACGCCGCGCTTTTTGACCGGGCCGAACCTGTTGAATATCGGCATCCAGGTCTCCACCATCGCGGTGATGGCCTTCGGCATGACCTTTGTGATCGTGGCAGCCGGCATCGACCTTTCGGTAGGATCGGTCGCCGCCCTCTCCGCGATGGGCTCCTCCTACGCCGTCACCACCGCGGGACTGCCCGATGGGCTCTCGATCCCGGTCGGCCTGGCTATCGGCGCCCTCTCGGGCTGGGTGACCGGTGCGATGAGCGCCTACGGCAAGCTGCCGACCTTCATCGCCTCGCTGGCCATGCTCACCGTGGTGCGCGGCTTGACCCTGGTCATCTCCGACGGCCGCCCGATTTCCACCAGCTCGTCGGTGTCCTGGCTCGGCGATGACCTGGGCCCCATCCCGGTGCCCATCATCATCCTGCTGCTCTCCGGCCTGCTCGCGGCCTTCGTCCTGAACCGCACCGTCATCGGCAAGAACGCCTTCGCGGTGGGCGGAAACACCGAGGCCGCGCGCCTCTCGGGCATCCCGGTCAAAAAAGTGCTGGTCACCGTCTTCGTGATCTCCGGGCTCTTTGCAGCGCTGTCGGGCATGATCCTGGCCGGGCGCCTGGATTCGGCCCAGCCAACCCTGGCCTCCGGCTATGAACTGGACGCCATCGCCGCCGTAGTCATCGGCGGAGCCTCGCTCTCCGGCGGTGTCGGGCGCATCTCCGGCACCCTGATCGGTGCACTGGTCCTGGCCGTGATCCGCAACGGCCTGAACCTGCTCTCGGTTTCCGCCTTCTGGCAGCAGGTCGTTATCGGCGCGGTCATCGCGATCGCTGTCGGCTTCGACGTGCTGCGCCGCAAGAACGTCAAGCACTGATTTCCCCCACCAACCACCCCTGTTCAAAGGAGAACATCCCATGAAAAAACTGATCCGCACCACCGCCGCCATCACCCTGTCCCTGGGGCTTGCCGCTTCGCTGGCAGCCTGCAACCGCGGCGAAACCGCCGCCGACGGGGCATCGGTGACCCTGGCCGTGTCAACCTTGAACAACCCGTTCTTCGTCGACTTGCGCGACGGCGCCCAGAAAGAGGCAGACGCCCAGGGCATCGACCTGTCGGTAGTTGACGCGCAAAATGACTCCGCCACCCAGGCCAACCAGCTGGCTACCGCATCAACCAACGGTTCGGCTGGCGTGATCATCAACGCCGTGGACACCGAAACCGCGGAAGCCGGCTTGGCCCCCGTGGTGAAGGCCGAGCTGCCTATCGTTGCCGTGGACCGCGCGGTGGGCGACACCAAGATCGCCTCCTTCGTCGCCTCGGACAACGTGGCCGGTGGCGAGCAGGCCGCCAAGGCGCTGGCCGAATCCATCGATGGCAAGGGCAAGATCATCGTGCTGGAAGGCGTGCCCGGCGCTTCGGCGACCAACGAGCGCGGTGAAGGCTTCACCAAGGGCCTGGCAGAGTTCAAGGACATCGAGGTGGTGTCCAAGCAGACCGCGAACTTCGACCGTGCCGAAGCCCTGGACGTAGTCACCAACCTGATGCAGTCCAACCCTGACGCCGTGGGCGTTTTGGCCATGAACGATGAAATGGCCCTGGGCGCCATCCAGGCCCTGGGCGACAAGGCCGGCAAGGACGTGAAGGTCGTCGGCTTCGACGGCACCGATGACGGCTTCAAGGCAGTAGAAGCTGGCACCATGGTGGCCACCATCGCGCAGAACCCAGCAGAACTGGGCAAGCAGTCGGTGCAGATCCTGTCCAAGTCCATCAAGGGCGAAGAAGTCGAAGCCAACGTGCAGGTTGCCGTGGACACCGTCGATGAGAAGAACATCGCCGAGTACGCAGCCGAGTAATCTTCATCTAGCAGTATCAATTCAAGGCACCGGCACCCATTGGCCGCCGGGCGAAGAGCAGCAGAAGGACTAAGCATGCAGCAGGACATCCAGGTCACCATCGTGGGCTCAAGCAATGTGGACATCACCGCGTTGATGGCACGTCTGCCCGGACCCGGGGAAACCGTGCTGGCAGATTCCTACCAGCTCTCGCCCGGCGGCAAGGGGGCCAACCAGGCGCTGGCCGCGCAGCTGGCCGGGGCGGCTACCGAATTCATCGGTGCCGTGGGCAAGGATTCGCATTCCGAGGTCGCGCTGGGCCAGCTGGAAGAGGCAGGCGTCAAGCTTGACCGCGTGGCTCGCAGCTCCCAGCCGACCGGGGTGGCCATCATCCAGGTGGACTCCGGTGCGGAGAACTCTATTGCGGTGGTTTCGGGAGCCAATTCCACGGTGACCGACCAAGCGGTCAAGGCCGTCGGAGCCATCGACGGAATTCTCGTGCTGCAGGGTGAAATCCCTGCCTCGGGCATCAAGGCCGCAATGGATGCGGCCACCGATCGGATCGTGCTGAACCTGGCGCCGGTGATCGAGCTGGATCGCGACTACCTGCTCAAGGCCAACCCGCTGGTGGTCAATGAGCATGAGGCCGAAGCGGTGCTACAGCAGCTGAACCCGCATCTTGGACTTCGGTTCAACGGCCGTTATGAGCGACTTGCAGCGATGCTCATCGAGGAGGGAATCACGAGCGTGGTCATTACCCTCGGCGCTTCGGGGTGCCTGGTGGCTGACAAATTCCCTGCAGAAAATGGTGGAGCCCAAGTGCGCCCGTTGCCAGCAGTCAAAGTCAAGGCCGTGGATACCACCGGTGCCGGCGATGCCTTTACTGGCGCCTTGGCTGCACGGCTGGCCAATGGCGATGATCTGGTCCAGGCAGCGGAATTCGCCGGCAAATTCGCCGCGCTGACCGTGCAGGCCCACGGAGCCCAGGCATCCTACCCTCGATCCCTTGAGAACCTCTAAGGAACCAACTGGGCAAGACCAAGAAGGAAGCCTTCGTGCTGAAATCCGAAATTCTCAACGCGCCATTGCTTGGCGCGCTGGCCACCTGTGGCCACACCGATACCGTGGTCATCGCCGACTGCGGCCTGCCCATTCCTGAAGGGCCGGTAGTGATCGACCTGGCCTTGGTGCAGGGGCTGCTCAGCTTCGAGCAGGTGCTTGATGTGCTGGCCCGCAATATGGTGATCGAGCACAGCACCTTGGCCGCCGAAGCCAAGGACGGCCCGGTTCTTCAGCTGTGCACGAGCAGGGGACTGGAACCCGGGTTCATTTCCCACGAGGAACTCAAAGCAGAACTGCCGGCAGCCAAGATCATTGTCCGCACCGGCGAATCGACCCCCTATGCCAACGTGATCCTGCACTGCGGGGTCGCCTTCTAGGCTGGCCGAGCTAGTTTGCAGCCAAGTGCTGTTCCTCCAGCAATGCCGTCAACTCTTCAAGGGTTGGCGGCATTGCGCCAGAACGGCGAACCGCCAGCGCCCCACCGGCCACCGCCCGTCGGCCCAAATGCTCCAGCTCGGCTGTCGACAGCTCGGCGGTCCCGTGGGCCAGCAAGCCGTAGAGCAGCGATGACATGAACGAGTCGCCGGCGCCGATGGTATCGGCCACCTCACTGCGCACCCCCTCGATCCTCACCTGGTCGCTGCCCGTGGCCAACAGGGCCCCGTCGGCACCGAGCGTGAGCACAACCAAGGTTGGGCCAAGCTCCAGAATTACATCGGCCACCTGCACCAGTTCAAGCTGCGGGTACAACCACCGGGCATCTTCATCGCTGAGCTTCACCACGTCGCACAAGCGCGCCACGCGCTCAAAAGTTGCCAGTGCCTTGCCGTGCCCGCCGACTAATGCAGGCCGGATATTCGGATCATAGGTGAGCAGGGCCTGCCCCTTGGCCTGGGCCAGCAGGGAAGCCACAGCTTCGGCACCAGGTTCCAGGAACGTGGCAATGGATCCGGTGTGCACGATCTTTGGCATGGGGTCCAGCTCATGGGGCGCAAGATCCCAAGTGATATCAAATTCGTAGCGGGCCGAGCCATCGGCGGCCAGCACCGCGGTGGCCGAAGCGGTGCGTTCCAGGTTCAGGCACCCGGGCAGCAGCTTGACGTTGGCGGTGCCCAGATGGGCCTGGATCTTTGCGCCAAACTCGTCATCACCCAGCGCGGTGAGCAGTCCGGCATCCACCCCGAGCCGGCCCAATCCGAAGGCCACATTGGCGGGGGAACCGCCGGGGTGGGCGATGCTTCCCTGCTCAGTCGAGACAATATCGATCAGGGCTTCGCCGATGACCAGGATCTCGTGGGAATCTGTGTGCGGGCTGGCGGTATTCATCAGGGATCTCTTTACTGTATGAAGTGTCGTGAGGAAGAAAATGGCGGAGAAATGGGCACTGGGCACGGTTTGTGGTTCCGTGCGCAGTGCCCATGAACAGTCCTGGGCGCCAGCTGGCCTTAGGCGGTGGCGGCACCAGTCATGATGGCTACCGCATCGGTCATGCTGTGTGACTGCGGGGTGATGGTCGCAGCGCACTTGCCCAGCCGCTGGATGTGGATCCGGTCGGCCACGTCGAAAACGTGCGGCATATTGTGGCTGATCAAGATCACCGGCAGGCCCCGCTCGCGCAGGTCGCGCACCAGCTGCAGCACCTGGTTGGATTCGCGCACGCCCAGTGCTGCGGTCGGCTCATCGAGCACCACCACCTTGGATCCGAAGGCCGCTGCGCGGGCCACGGCCACCGCCTGGCGCTGGCCGCCGGAGAGGTTCTCCACCGGAACGGTCACATCCTGCAGGGTCGAGATGCCCAGACGGGTCAGCTCTTCGCGGGCCTGCTGGCGCATGCCTTTGCTGTCAAGCATCCGCAATACGCTGCCCAGCAGCCCCGGCTTCCGGATTTCGCGGCCCAGGAACAGGTTGGAAGCCACATCCAAGGCGGGGGAGACCGCCAGGTTCTGGTACACGGTTTCAATGCCATGGGCCCGGGCATCCTGCGGGCGCTTGAACGAGACCTGCTGGCCGGAAACGTGAAGCTCGCCGGAATCCGGGATCTCCGCGCCGGTCAGGCATTTGATCAAGGTGGACTTGCCGGCGCCGTTATCGCCGATCACCGCCAGCACCTCGCCGGGGTACAGGTCCAGGCTTACGCCATCCAGGCCAACAACGCGGCCGAAGGTCTTCACCAGATTGCGGGCCCGCAGGATGGGTTCGCGGGTTTCTGCTGGGGCAGCAGCTGAATCGGTCATGGTCATGACTTTGCCTTTCGAATCCACTGGTCCACGGACACAGCAACGATGATCAGGATGCCCACGGCCAGGGTCTGGTACAGCACGTCCAGCCCCGCCAGCGACAGGCCATTGCGGAAGACGCCGACGATCAGCGCGCCAAGCAAAGTGCCCCACACCGAGCCGCGACCGCCAAAGAGGCTGGTCCCGCCGATGACCACAGCGGTAATCGAGTCCAGGTTCAGGTCCAGGCCCGCATTCGGGCTGGCCGAGTTGGTGCGGCCGATCTGCAGCCAGGCGCAGATGGCGAGCACCGCGCCTGCGGCAAGGTAAACGCTCATCAGCACGCGGTTGACCGGAATACCGGCCAGGCGGGCTGCTTCCTTGTCATCGCCCACCGCGTAGACGTGGCGTCCCCACGCGGTCTTGCCCAGGATGTAGGCGATCACCAGGTACAGGGCCAGCATCACGATCACGCCGGCGGAAATGCGTACCGAGCCGATCGGGAAGGTGGTTCCGGTCCAGGTCAGCAGCCCTGGCATATCGCTGCCGCGCACGGTGGCGCCGTGCGAGTACAACAGGGTCAAGGCCACAAAGACATTGAGCGTGCCGAGGGTGACGATGAACGGCGGCAGCTTGAACCGGGTGACCAGGAAGCCGTTGATCGCTCCGGTAGCCAGGCCGCAGAGCAGGCCCAGCAGCAGGGCGAGCAGGGCGGAAATTCCCTGGTTGACTGCCAACTGTGCCATCACCATGGAGGCCAGGATCATTCCGGCACCCACCGAGAGGTCGATGCCGGCGGTGAGGATCACCAGGGTCTGGGCAATGGCGATGGTGCCCACCACGGAGACCTGCTGGGTGATCAACGACAGGTTTTCCACGCGCAGGAACCGCTCGTTGAGCAGCCCGAAGACGATCACTGAAACGACCAGCACCAGTGCCGGGCTCAAGGCGGGGTAGCGGTGCAGGGCTTGGCGTACTTTCCCCAGTGCCGTTTGGCGGTCGAGGAATTCTTCGGCGAGGTCGACCTTCCCGGAGTTCGGGGGACTGTCGGTATATTGCTGTGTCACGATAAATCCTGATCTTCTGGTAGGTGCGTTCCTCGGGGGCTACTTGCCCCAGCAGATCTTTGACGCTTCGGCGGCGTCGATGCTCTCCACACCGCTCACCTTTTCTTCAGTCACCAGCTTGCTGCCGGTGTTGAAGAAGTCCAGGCCCTCGGTGGTTTCTGGCTTTTCGCCGGTTTTAGCCAGCGTGGTGATGGCCTCGACACCCAGCTCGGCCATCTTCACCGGGTACTGCTGCGCGGTGGCGTCGATGATTCCCTGCTTCACGTTGGAGACACCTGAGCAGCCGCCATCGATGGAGACAACGAGGGTATCCTTCTCCTTGCCGGCCGCCTTCAGGGCCTCGTAGGCGCCGGCAGCAGCTGGTTCGTTGATGGTGTAAACGACGTTGATATCCGGGTTGCCGGCCAGCAGGGTTTCCATGGCGGTGCGGCCGCCGTCTTCTGCGCCCTGGGAAGCCTGGTTGCCGGCGATCTCGTAGTCGCCGCCCTTGCCGCCGGTGTACTTTCCGGACTTGGCTTCGTCGCCATTGACCTTTTCATCGGCGGTGTCGATGCCCATGCCCTTGAGGAATCCCTGATCGCGGGTGTAGTCCACGGAGACAAGCTTGTCGTCGAAGAGGTCGACCATGCCGATCACTGCCTTTTTGCCGTCAAGCTTTTCTGCGGTCCACTGGCCAATCTGCTCGCCGGCGGCAAAGTTGTCGGTCGCGAAGGTGATGTCGGCGGCGTCGGCAGGATCCGGCGGGGTGTCCAGGGCGATGACGTAGAGGCCGGCATCGCGGGCCTTCTTCAGGGCGTCAACCACCGACGGTCCGTTGGGGGTGATGAGAATGCCTTTGTCGCCGTCGGAGATGGCGTTTTCGATGGCCTGGATCTGAGTGGCTTCATCGCCATCGGATTTGCCGGCGGCCAGCTTCAGGTCCACACCGCTGGTTTCAGCTGCCTTCTTGGCACCGTCTTGCATGGAAACGAAGAACGGGTTGGTGGTGGTCTTCACGATCAGCGAGACACCGACATTGCCGTCGCCTGATGCGTCTGTGGATGAATCACCCGAGCAGGCCGAGAGCGACAGGGCGGCGAGCCCCAAGACTGCTCCTGCTGCCAGCATGCGGGTGGTGCGGGTGCGACGAGTGCTGAAACTTGCCATTTGGTGCTCCTTTGCGAGTGGGCTTTTCTGAAGCCCTGACAACGTGATCATGTAGAATGTAAGCTGGATCACAAGTGGTAGTCAATAGAAAGAAGAAAGAATTTGACAACGATGTCAAACCCCGGTGTCGGTGGTGGTGCCAAATCCCGCCCAACTATGCGACATGTGGCAGCTTTGGCCGGCGTTGGCATTAAAACTGTTTCACGCGTCATGAACGAGGAACCTGGAGTCTCGGAATCGACGAGGCAGAAAGTTCTCCTGGCCTCGAATCAGCTGAACTATGAACTGGACGTCACGGCGGGAAGCCTGCGTCGCTCAAGCCGGCGGACCCAAACCGTTGGCCTGCTGCTACCCAGCGTCTCCAACCCGTTCAGCGCCGAAATACACCGGGCCATGGAAGATGCACTGAGCCTGAAAGGCGTGGCGGTTTTCGCCGCCAGCCTGGACGATGAACCCGAGCGGGAAGAATCCATGGTCCGCGCGTTCCTTGGGCGCCGCGTTGATGGCATGGTGCTCACGCCAATTGCCAGTAATCAGGCCCATGTAATTCCGGAGCACTCCAGGGACTTGCCGGTGGTCTTCATTGACCGCGAACCGGTGGGGCTCAAGGCGGACGCGGTGGTCACGGACAACGCAGTCGGCGGCGCCAAGGCGGCCCAGCACCTGTTCAAGGTGGGCCATCGGAAGATCGGCTATCTCGGTGACCGCACGGATATCCAAACCGCTCGCGAGCGCAGGCGGGGATTCGTAGATGCACTGAGCGAACTCGGCGTTTCGACCGCCAGCATTCCCGTCCGGGAAAACCTGCATGATGTTGAAAGCGCCAGGCTCGCGGCCATTGACATCCTCACCTCGGATGACCCGCCTACGGCCTTGTTCTCCAGCCAGAACCTCGTCACCTTCGGATGCATGCGAGCCTTGCGCGAACTGGGGCTGAACCACACGGTGGCCCTGGTGGGATTCGATGACTTCACGCTCTCGGACATGGTGGATCCCGGTGTCACCGTGATTGCCCAGCACCCAGAGAAAATCGGCGCGCTGGCGGCCGAGCGGCTCATGGCCAGAATCGAAGGCGATGCCCAGCCGCCAAAAACCTACATCGTTGAAACCACCATGATCATTCGCGGCTCCGGGGAAATCCCGCCCGCAGCCTAAGCGCCTCACCCACTATGGAAGGAAAATCCGTGGAGCAGAAGACCCTCTATGCAGAGTTCACCGTCAAGGAAGGCAGTGAAGAACGCGTGGCAGAAATGATGAATGACCTTGCGCAAAAGGTGCGCGAAGAGCCGGGGAACGTCCTCTTCCTTCCCTACGTGCGCGAGGAACGGCCTCGCGAATACTTCGTCTTCGAGATCTACGCCGATGAGCAAGCCTTCCAGGAGCACATCACCGCCGACTACGGAGCGGTCTTCAACGCCGAACTTGCTGAGCATATTGAGTCAGACGCCTCGGAGCTGACGTGGCTTCGCCCGGTTGAATAATTCGCAGTAGCTGCACAGACGGCCTCGCTGGCACTGCCCGGCGGGGCTAATTGCCGTGCCTAAAACCCTGTCTGATCTGTAAAAATAATACTTTTTCGGGACTCTTGAATTGTCTGCTGGACTTCGCCTACAGTCCTTGCTGTCGACAACGTTGTCTACAACGTCGCCCTTCAATCAGAGAGTCCAGCAATGCCTCCATGTACTGCGCGAACCAAGAAGTCAATCTCCCTTGCCGCGGCCGCCAGCCTGTGCTTGGGAGCAGGACTAGCTGGCGCTCTGCCAGCTGCTGCCGCCGAACTAGGCGACGAGCCCTACCGCCCGGGCATCCACTTCACTCCGGAAAAGAACTGGATGAACGACCCCAACGGAATGGTCTACTACAAGGGCGTCTATCACCTGTTCTTCCAGCACAATCCCCAAGGCAACGTCTGGGGCAACATGTCATGGGGGCATGCCACGTCCAAGGACCTGGTGCATTGGGAACAGCAGCCGCTGGCCATTGCGGGCGATGGAGAAGAGGACATTTTCTCGGGCAGCGTTGTCGTTGACACGAACAACACCTCGGGACTCGGCACAGCCAAGAACCCGCCACTGATCGCCATATACACCAGTGCGTATAAGGAGGGCTCCGAATACGCCGGACTGCAAGCCCAATCATTGGCCTACAGCCTGGATGACGGGCAGACCTGGACCAAATACAAGAACAACCCGGTGCTCAACCGCAATTCGGCCAACTTCCGGGACCCCAAGGTCTTCTGGTACTCAGGCGATGACGGCCAAGGCTACTGGGTCATGACCGCAGTGGAGGCCGCCGATCACAAGGCCGTGCTCTACAAGTCCAAGAACCTCAAGGACTGGACCAAGCTCAGCGAATTCGGGCCGGCCAATGCCACCGGCGGCATTTGGGAATGCCCTGACCTGTTCCCGCTGGCGGTCGACGGCGACCCAGAGAACGTCAAATGGGTCATGGTTATCAACATGAACCCCGGAGGAGTCTCGGGAGGCTCCGCGGGACAGTACTTCGTTGGCGACTTTGACGGAACCACCTTCACCTCCGAAACAACCAAGCCAGTACCCACAATGCCGGAAGGCAAGCTGCTGGCTGGATTCAACGACGGAACCTACAACGGCTGGACCGTGGCCAATGATCCGACCAGCGGAGAAGGGGGACCGTTCGGTGCCAAGCCGGTGGCTGGCACGGTTCCAGGACAACAGGAAGTCACCGGCTACCAGGGCGCCGGGCTGGTCAACTCCTTCCTCGGCTTCGACCAGCCGACCGGCACCATGCTGTCGGACCCATTCACCGTAGATCAGGACTATCTGAACTTCCTGGTCGGCGGCGGAAAGCATCCACGTGTCAGCGACAAGAGGGACAACAAGGCCCCGGCAGGCGAGCTGCTTTTTGACGGGTTCGAAGTTCCCGAAGGCTCCGACCTGTCGGGCTATGGCTGGACCGGCACCGGTTCCCTGGTCCCCGAAAACCTGCCCTTCGCCGGTGGCGGCAACATGGCCATCGGAAGCCATGTCGTCAACACCTTCGAAGTGGGAACTGGTGGCGATGACCAAATGGGTACCGTCACCTCGCCCGAATTCGCCATCACCAAGAAGCGAATCGGCATGCTCATTGGCGGCGGGCACCGGCGCAATGATCCAAACCAGAAACTTGAAGTCCAGCTTCTGGTCAATGGCGCTGTGGTCGAGTCCCTGGCTGGCGACAATGCGGGAGCCATGAACTGGAAGTCGTTTGATACCGAGGCGTATAGCGGTCAGAACGCCCGGATTCGCGTCGTCGACCAAGCCACCGGCGGATGGGGACACCTGACCTTGGACCACATCGTGCAAACCGACGAAGAAGTAGTTCCACGCTCGGATGAAACGACAGTCAACCTCGTGGTCGATGACCGAACGGTTCGCACGATTACCGGATCCAACAGCGAGAGCCTGGACTTCGCCTCATGGAACGTGAAGGAATTTGCCGGCAAGCAGGCCCAAATCGAGATTGTCGATAACAACCGCGAAGGATGGGGGCACATCCTGGCCGATGAGTTCACCCAGTCCGATACCGCCGCGCAATCATCGCTGGAAAGCTATGACTGGCTGGACTATGGGCGCGATTACTATGCCTCGGTTTCCTTCGCCAACATGCCCCAGGAGCAGCGGATCATGCTCGGATGGATGAACAACTGGGACTATGCCAACGACATTCCAACTTCTCCATGGCGCAGCGCCATGTCGCTGCCTCGAAAGGTGGAATTGACCCAGACCGCACAGGGGCCTCGCCTCACCCAGGCGCCGGTGGAGCAGGTTGGCATGCTGGGCGGCAAGCCAAAGTACATGGAACACAACAAAACCATCACCGAAGGAACCCGCACGCTGCCGCAGATGGCCGCAGGCTCCATGGCCCAGGTGGACCTGGTTCTCGACCCGGGCACCGCCAAGACCTCGGGCATAACGGTCCACGGCGATGCCACCAGCTCCACAGTGATCGGCTATGACGCCGAAAGCAAGAAGGCCTACGTGGACCGCCGGAACTCGGGCAATGCCGGATTCCATCCCGGTTTCGCCTCGGTTGAGCAGATGCCAGTGAAGCTGAACAACAATGGCGAGGTGGTGCTGCGGGTATACCTGGACCGTTCGTCGGTTGAGGTATTTGCCCAGGACGGCCAGCGCACCTTGACCGATCAGGTCTTCCCGAACCAGGGGGCTGACCGGCTGGGAGTCTTCGCCCATGGCGGCACCGCGAGGCTGAAGTCGCTGAAGGTCACCGAGCTCCAGCCATCGATGTTCACCTCGGCACCCTGGTAGGAGATGCACCTCGGACAACACGGCGGATGCTGCCACGGAGCATAGTGCGTGGCGGCATCCTCCGCGCTGTTTAATGCGGAGGCACAGGCACACCGCCTAAGATCAAAGCCATGAGCAGGCACGTTCGAAAAACTGGTGAGCCAAGCGCATTCTCGCGCGTTGCCCCAGAAGCCGGCCTGCTCCTCGGGGCCGGGCGGGCGATCCTGATGCAACTGGCTCATCCGCAAATTGGCGAGGCCATCGCCCAGCACTCTGACTTCGCCAGCAATCCCTTGAGCCGGCTCATGCACACGCTCGGCTACATCTATGCCTTGAGCAACGGCAACGCGGAACAACAGCGCACCATGATCGCCTACGTCAACGACGCGCATCGAACCGTGCGCGGAACGCGCAACGAAGCACAGGGAACCCCAGCCTATTCGGCGTTGGATCCGCGATTGCAATTGTGGGTTGCCGCCACGCTTTTCGACTCGGCACGTGTCATTGGCAGACAGGTACTGGCTGGCGAGGCCGCCCACGACGAAGAGCTCTACCAGCAGTACTCGTTGCTGGGCGAGGCCTTGCAGATGCCCAAGGATTTGTGGCCAGCCACGATCCAGGATTTCGACCTGTACCTGGAGCAGACGCTGGCAACTCTCAGCACCACCGGCCGGACCCGGCAACTTGCCGAAGACCTTTTTGCTGCGCGCAATGCGCCGTGGTGGATCCGCGCCTGCTTGCCGCTGATGCGGGATGTCACCATCGCCCAGCTGCCAGCGGTGGTGCGCGATCAATTCGGGTTTGAACTAAGCAAGAAGGTCCATCGGCGCAACGCGGTGGCCATTGCCGCGGCCCGGATGGCGAGCCGTGTTTTGCCCACCGCTATCAGGCATCTTCCGATGAGGATCATGCTTCGCCACGTCGACCGGATGAACCCGGGCCAGCGCTGATCAGCCAGCGTCCTGCGCGCGGGCCGGAAGCAGGATGCGCGGCAATGCCAAGAGCAGGAACAAGGTTGCCAGCACCAGCCCGCCACCGATCCACGCGCCCAGCTGCCAGCCGAACAGCACCTGCAAGACAAACCACACACAACCCGAGACCAGCAGGCCAACGCCGATGCCCACTATTTTCAGCACGATGTGCCCAAGGGCCACCGTCTGCTCTTTGAGCCGCTGGCCAAAGAAGTATCGGTGGACTGCTACCGGGGTGATCAGCAGCAAAATCAGCAGCGTGGCAGCAACCAACAAGACGATGTAGACCGTTTCATCGGATCGGCTGAGCATCTCGAAGCGTGCCTGAAACGGCAGCACCACCAAGAACGCAGCAAGAATCTGCACGCCGGTTTGCATGACTCGCATTTCCTGGAGCAATTCGTTCCACTGCCGGTGCGCGGCGCCATCACCGGTATCCGGGTGGGACTGTGTGTTCATGGGAGAACTCCTGAAGCGATCATGGCTGGAAGCGACTATTGGCTGATGCCTCGAACTATGCCAACCCTAGGCGCATCTGGCAACAACTGCCAAGGCCTGCTCGTCCATACTGTCGGCACTGCCCGCTACATTGGGCACATTGGGCTAGGAGAGAACAGAGGCGATGGCCATGGCACAAGAAAACAGTTCCGGGGGCAGTCTTCCCGGCTGGATCCATTCTTCGGAAGGCTCTGAGGATGTGTGGTTCATGCCCAATCGCGGTCTCGCCTGGTGCGATTGCGGGGATGACCATGAGCTGACCGAAAACTTTGTTTTTAAGACCTTGATTGAAATTGGCCTGGAGCCTTCCCGCATGCTGACTCATGACGAACTCACGGAGCTCACCGCGGCCGTATGGATGTATGACGAGGTCTGCCGGTTCTTCGAGCTCGCAGTAGAGGAGGCTGCCAAGGCGATCCGTGGGGGAATCGACGAGATCTACCCGCTGCGCCATACCCTGGAGATCGTCGGGTACTTCTCGAAAACCTGGCAAGGATGCCCCGAAGAAGACTGCCGCAGGTGAAACGCGGGAGCGCTGAAACTGCACAACGGCTTGACCGCCATGGAAAATCATTGCCGCCTAGCCGCCCGGACGGGCCAGCGCTGTCAGCTAGCTACTGCGCAGCTGGGCAAATGGCGGAGTCTGCACGCCGTCAGCGACTGCTTCGGCAGGGTCATCGCCCAGGTGGATGATGCGGTTATCGGCATCAACGTGAACCACACTGGGAACGTAGCTGCGGGCTTCGGCATCCTCCATCTGCGCATAGCTGATCAAAATGACCAGGTCACCCGGGTGGACCAAGTGCGCTGCGGCGCCGTTGATGCCGATCACGCCGCTGCCGGGTTCGCCAGCGATGGTGTAGGTTTCCAGGCGGGCACCATTGGTGATGTCGACGATGCTCACCAGTTCACCGGGCAGGATATCCGAGGCGGCAAGCAGGTCGGAGTCCACCGTCACCGAACCGACGTAGTGCAGATCCGCTTGCGTTACAGTGGCCCGGTGGATCTTGGATTTGAACATGGTGCGTTGCATGGAATCAGACTTCCTTGGATAATGCGTAGTCTTTCGAACATCAAGTCTACGCTTTGACCTTGTGGCCAGGACAACGCGGCGAGTGCCATCAGGCCTGAAGCCGCCAACTGGAATCCGGGGTGTCCATAGGCGGTAGTTAAAAAGTGCGTCCCCGAAGAACCGGTAGGTTCTTCGGGGACGCTTGACGACGCCTTGCGGCGACCTGCGCTACAGGTTATGCAGGCAGGTGAGCTTCGAGGGCCTTATGCACCGAGCCATTGGCCAGCAGGTCATAGGCTGCTTCCAGTTCTGCGGAAAGGAAGCGGTCCTGGCCGGGGCCGGCAACCTTGCTGCGCAATACTTCAAGCACCGCACCGGTCGCTGGGCCAGGCTTCAATGGGGCCCGCAGGTCCAGGGCACGGCCGGCAATCAGCATTTCCACTGCGAGGATGCGGCGGAGGTTCGCTACCGAGGTGCGCAGCTTGCGCGCGGCATGCCAGCCCAGGGAAACGTGGTCCTCCTGCATAGCCGAGGATGGGATGGAGTCAACGCTGGCAGGAACTGCCAACCGCTTGTTTTCTGCCACCAAGCCGGCCTGGGTGTACTGGGCGATCATCATGCCCGAGTCCACACCCGGATCGTCGGCCAGGAATGCCGGCAGGTCGCGGGAGCGGGCTGGGTCGAGCATGCGGTCTGTGCGGCGCTCGGCGATGGAGCCGAGGTCCGCTACGGCGATGGCGAGGAAGTCCAGTACGTAGGCTACCGGTGCGCCGTGGAAGTTGCCGTTGGAAGTTACTTCGCCGCTGGGCAGCACCACAGGGTTGTCAATGGCAGCAGCCAGCTCGCGGGTGGCGACCAGGCGAGCATGAGCAATGGTGTCGCGGGCGGCACCGGTGACCTGCGGCGAGCAACGCAGCGAGTAGGCGTCCTGCACTCGGCCGTCTCCCTCGCGATGCGAGGCAACAATTGGCGAGTCGGCCAGGAAAGCGAACATGTTCTGGGCGCTGCGGCCCTGGCCTGGGTGCGGGCGCAGCGGTTCGTGCAGTTCTGCGCGGAATACCTGATCGGTGCCCAGCTGGGCTTCAACGCTCATGGCGGCAGTGGCATCGGCGATGTCCAGCAGCTCATCGAGGTCCGCCAATGCCATGATCAGCTGGCCGAGCATGCCGTCGGTGCCGTTGACCAGAGCCAGACCTTCCTTCTCCGCCAGTTCGACAGGGGTCAATCCGGCCTCGGCGAACAGTTCCGGTACCGGGCGGATATTGCCGTGGGCATCGGTGGCTTCGCCCTCGCCCATCAGCACCAATGCGCAGTGCGACAGCGGAGCCAAGTCACCGGAGCAGCCCAGTGAACCGTATTCGCGGACTACCGGGGTGATGCCTGCATTGAGCATGCCGACCATGGTCTCAAGGACGACCGGGCGAACGCCCGTGCGGCCGGAAGCCAGGGTCTTTGCACGCAAGAACATCAATGCGCGGACCACTTCTCGTTCCACCGGTTCACCCATGCCAGCAGCGTGGGAACGGATAAGGGAGCGCTGCAGCTTCGCACGATCCTCGGGTGCGATGTGGCGGGTTGCCAACGCGCCAAAGCCTGTTGAAATGCCATAAACCGGGGTATCAGCGGATGCTAGTGCATCGATGTGTGCTCGGACGGAAGCCAGTTCCTCAAGTACTTGCGGAGAAATGCTGATGTGGGCTTCGTGGCGGGCAACGGCGATAACGTCGTCTGCAGTTGCGCCACTTAGGCCAAGTGTTATTTGAGGAGCAGAAGCCATGGCAATCAAATCCAATCGTTGCGGTACAAGGAAGTCTCTAGCTTCCATTGTTCGGCAGTTGCGATTAGCTGGTTGCCGATAACCGGGTGATGTGTCCGAAATACCGGACGCGGTCGCCAGCCGATTCAGTAGCCTGTATCCACGCCGGAAAGGACATCCGGGCCAAGACGGTTCGACTGGCCGGAGTCGTGGGCTGAAGCGTTGTCGTTCCGCCACGCTACCGAGTTGCCAACCCCGCTGACACTGACATCCTCAATATTGTGCACTGCCACGATATTGCCGTTTCCGGATATGGACAGATCCTTAATGCGGCCGCCGACGACCATGTTTCCAGTGCCTGTGATTTCCACCTGTTGGCAATTGCCGATGAGCTTGACCATCTCGCCATCCGAGTCGAGAGTCATTTTTCCGGTGCACTTTTTCTCGGTGGCTTTGGCTTCTATGATTCCGAAGGCCTGAGAGAAGGAATCCCCAGCAGTCTCCTTCGGTACTGTGCCACTGCCTGTTGCTTCACCATCAGGATTCTTGGCGCTCGGGGTGACAGTCCCGTCAATGGGTGGAGTGCTTTCGGCGGGCGCCATCGTGGATGAACTTGACGGACTCTGCCCATCATTCGAGGATTCAATACTCACGCACCCGGCGAGGGCAGCGGCCAGGAGCCCGGTCGCAAGGAATAGCCCACAGACTTTGGCGAGGTGAGAATACATGTCCATCCTGTCGTGTCGGCAAATTGTCCCTAGGCTCGCGTGAACCTATTGGCTATTGTCCTGCAGTGCGGTCGCTAATGCACGGTCACCCAGAAACAACTGCTGGAATAGACCACCAAAATGACCGGGGATTCACGCATATTCCGAGGTCAGAAGACACTAGAGTTGCGCATGAAACAGGCCTACTCTGTATCTATCGACAATACCGTGTGCTGATGCGCGCACGTTTAGGAGGCAATGTGGGATCACGCGTCAGAGAATTCGCCAGCTAGCAGTAGACGTGGACAAGTCGCTGCAGTCTGGTCGGTTCATTTGTTTGTAAAAGATCACTGGAGTGAAAGATGCCTAAGAAATCTCTTGGATTAGGTCTCGTTGTTGGCGGCGGAATCATCGTCGCCTTGTTTCTCATGTTCATACTCATCACACCAGCTGCTGATGCGCAAGCAATGACCCCCATGTGGCTCGGAATCATCTGGGGCGGGCTTGCCATGTGCTGGGGGCTCTTCAGGTTGATTGTCGGGCCATCTTCGTTGGACCACCCTCATGGTGGAACCGACGCGGGATCATAGGGAATTCTGGCGAGCGCATGGTGCTCGCCAGAATTCTGCAACCTATGCATCACGTGGCCGAGACCTGAATGCCAGCTCAAAGTACTGAGCTTGATTCGGAATTGGATCTACCCGGAAGTAGCGTTTGGAGAAGTGCATCGGAAATCTGCCGGTGCCGATAACGTCAACTTCAATGCAAGGGGGATGCCATGGCGGACATCAAGACCACCACCGCGAAGAAAACGACGAAGGAAAACGCCGAGCACGGCTTTGTGGCTTCAGAGTCACTTCGAGACGCGTTGCAATCGGTGCTCATCCAGCTATTGGACCTTCAGCTGGTTGGCAAGCAGATTCATTGGAATGTTGTAGGACCGAATTTTCGCGATCTGCACCAAAACTTGGACGAGGTCGTCGGCATTGCTCGTAAGGGGTCCGATGAAATAGCCGAGCGCATGCGCGCATTGCACGCTACTCCAGATGGGTTAGCGTCCGCAATCACCAAGTACTCAAAATTGGAGCAACCGGCCACTACGGAAATTTTGACCAAGGACGCCGTCGACATGGTTGTAAAAGCGGTTCAATCCACCGTAGGTGTTATCCGCGACGTGCATGATCCGGTCGATGAAGAAGATCCGACAACGGCCGACATCTTGCATCAGTATATTGCTGACCTTGAGCAGCAGGCATGGTTCATCAGTGCTGAAACCCGTCGTCCGTAGAAGACGGACATCCGTATTCGGTGCAAATGACCCACGCTGAACGCAAGGAAATCGCTGTTCCCCATGTTCAATGGGAACAGCGATTTCTCTGCGTGGAACTTATTCTGCAGAAGATAGTTCTGTATAACCAGGGAGCATTGCTATGCAACGCCAATAGTCTCGGAGTTGGAGACTAGAACCCCTCGCTTTGGCCCAGGTTGCCGAAGTCCTGCATTGTCATTGCTGTCGCCGTAGGACTCGCCCACATTGCTGTCGCCGTACGGCCATTCTTCGGTGCCGCTGTAGGACTGGCTGTCGTTATGGTCGCCGAAGGAGTCTTGGCTGGACTGTCCTTCGTTATTACCGCCATACGACAGTCCTTCGTTGTTCTGCTGCTCATCCGATGAGCCGTACCCGGCGTTTTCCTCGGACTGGACGTTCTCGAAATTACCGAACTGCTCGTTTGAATCCTGCTCAGACATGATGTCCTCCGTGGGTCGGTCGTTTCTGACATGTTCCACGCTAAGCAAGCGAAAATGGCCTACAAGGCTTAACTGGAAGCTCTGAGGCATTCGGCATTTCAAGTTGATGCAACGTTCACCGCACCCATGTCAGGGGCAGTTTTCAATCACTAAAGGAGGGTTAAAGCAAGTGGTTCGCGCGCCTTGCCAGCTGATCAACAGGCAAGACGCGCGAACCGCCAAATGGACTTATTTGCCCTGCATTGGAATGCGCACAGAACGCTCCGCTGCCACTTCCTCAGCACGTTCATAGCCCGCATCCACGTGGCGGATGACGCCCATGCCTGGGTCGTTGGTCAACAGCGCCTCGAGCTTGGCAGCTGCCATCTCGGAGCCATCGGCCAGCGATACCTGGCCAGCGTGGATCGAGCGGCCCATGCCTACGCCGCCGCCGTGGTGGATCGAAACCCAGGAAGCGCCGGAGCTGGTGGCGGTCAGGGCGTTGAGCAGTGGCCAGTCGGCGACTGCATCCGAGCCGTCCTTCATGGATTCGGTTTCGCGGTATGGCGAAGCTACCGAACCGGAGTCCAAGTGGTCGCGGCCGATCACGATCGGTGCGGAAACCTTGCCTTCGGCAACCAGCTTGTTGAAGAGCAGGCCGGCCTTGTGGCGCTCGCCGTAGCCCAACCAGCAGATGCGTGCCGGCAGGCCCTCGAACTCGACCTTCTCAGCGGCTGCATCCAGCCAGCGGTGCAGGTGCTCGTTCTCTGGGAACAGTTCCTTCAGCGCCTCGTCGGTAACGCGGATGTCCTCCGGGTCGCCGGAGAGCGCGACCCAGCGGAATGGGCCCAGGCCCTCGCAGAACAGCGGGCGGATGTAGGCAGGAACGAAGCCCGGGAATTCGAAGGCGCGGTTGTAGCCGCCCTTGCGGGCCTCGTCGCGGATCGAGTTTCCGTAGTCGAAGACCTCTGCGCCGGCATCCTGGAACTCGACCATTGCCTGGACCTGGGCTGCCATGGAAGCCTGGGCCTTCTTGGTGAAGCCGATAGGATCTGCCTTGGCTTCGGCGTCCCACTGATCCATGGTGTATTCGGTCGGCAGGTAGCTCAGCGGATCGTGTGCCGAAGTCTGGTCGGTGACGATGTCGATGGTGAACTCGCCGGCCTGGTGGCGCTTGAGCAGTGCCGGGAAGATCTCGGCGGCGTTGCCGACATATCCCACGGAGAGCGGACGGCCTTCGGCCTTGGCAGCCAATACCTTTTCCAGCGCCTTGTCCAAGTCCAGCTCCACCTCGTCCAGGTAGCGCTTGGAAACGCGACGGCGCAGACGGGACTCGTCCACGTCGATGATCAGCACAGCACCGCCATTCAAGGTGACCGATAGCGGCTGGGCGCCGCCCATGCCGCCGCAACCGCCGGTCAGGGTCAGGGTGCCGGCCAGAGTGCCGTTGAAACGCTTCTTGGCCACTGCCGCAAAGGTCTCGTAGGTGCCCTGCAGGATGCCCTGGGTGCCGATGTAGATCCATGAACCAGCGGTCATCTGGCCGTACATCATCAGGCCTTCGGCCTCCAGCTTGCGGAAGTGCTCCCAGTTGGCCCAGTCGCCGACCAGATTGGAATTCGCAATAAGGACTCGCGGCGCCCACTTGTTGGTCTTGAAGACGCCGACCGGCTTGCCTGATTGAACGAGCAGGGTTTCGTTGTCTTCCAGGTCCTTGAGGGTTTCAACGATGGCGTCAAATGCTTCCCAGGACCGGGCAGCCTTGCCAGTGCCGCCGTACACCACAAGATCCTCGGGGCGTTCTGCCACCTCGGGGTCGAGGTTGTTCATCAGCATGCGCAGTGGGGCTTCGGTGGCCCAGGACTTGGCGGTCAGTTCGGTGCCGCGTGGTGCGCGGACAACTCGTGGTTCGTGGCTCATGAAGATTCCTAACGATGTAATCTAGCTAACTACTTACATCATTGGCCATCGAGCAGCCGCTGAGTACCGCGCAATCACCGGACTTGTCTGGGATTTCAGATCCACGGGTTGAGTGTGGTGCTGCGTGGCGCCGCATCCCACGGAGATCCTGTGCGGCAGGCTGCCGGGAGGGGCCGCACGGGCAATGCAGCATCATCATGTTTCGGCGCCGTTTTCTCTAGCCGGCCATCGAGGGGCCCGCCGGGCGCTTTCCCTGAATTCGCGTGGTGATCAGTGCCGCGGTCGAACGAATCTGCTTGAGCAGCTTGTCCCACTGTTCCTCGGGCACCCGGTCTGCCAGGAAGGTGACTGCAACGGCGGCCACCGGCCAGTTGCCGGCATCCCGGATTTCCACCGCCAGCGAGTGGAAATCCGGAGTGACATCCCCGCGTTCCACTGCGTAGCCGCGCTGCGAGCACTGCTCCAGCTCGCGGCGCAATTGCGCGTAGCCGGTGATCGAAGAGCGTTCCACGCGATCCGAGAAATTGGCTGCGCTGGGATACAGCGCGCGCACCTGGGATTTGGGCAAGGCCGCCAAGATGGCCCTTCCCGAAGCGGTCAGATGGGAAGGCAAGCGCACCCCTACATCGGTGACCAGCGACGGGCGGCCTTTTGCGCGTTCTTCCACGATGTACAAGACATCGGATCCATGCAGGATTGCCAGATGCGCGCTCTCGCCGACCTTGTCCACCAGCTGGGCGATGAGCGGAGCACCAAGCCGGGCCAGCGGTTCCTGCCGGGTGTAGGCGCTGGAAAGCTCAAAAGCCGCGATCCCCAAGCCATAGGACTTGTCCTCCGGATAGTGGGTGACAAATCCCCGCTCGTTCATGACCGCGAGCAGCTGGTAAACGCTGGAGCGGGGCAAATCGAGCAGGGTGGCAATCATTGCCGCCGGAGTAGGAGCCTTCCTGCTGGCCAGCAGCTGGAGGATCCTCAGGGTGTTATCCGATGCCGGGACCTTGCTACCCATGTGGCCTCCTTGGCACAGTGCGGATCATGTTCTGCGACAAATTCTAGCGCCCGGCCCCGGCCATGAATTCGTTGAGCTCGCTCAGCGTCGGCGGGTTGGCGCCGGTGCGGGCAACGGTCATCGCCGCGCAAGCGGCCGCGATCTGCAACGCCGCCTCCAGCTCGGCGCGATCCAGCGTGCTGCCATCACGCAGGTTCTGGGCCAGCGGGCCATCAACGATTCCATGCAGCAGCCCGGCCATGAACGCATCTCCGGCACCCACGGTGTCAACTGTGGGCACTGAAAGCGAAGGGACCACGACTTCGCAATTCCGGGTGCGCGCTTCGGCGCCGCGGGCGCCAAAGGTCATCACGGACAGGGAAGCTCCAAGGCCCAGCAGATGCTCCAGCACGCGGTCGGTATCCCACCCGGGGTACAGCCACATTGAATCCTCGTCGCTGAGCTTGACCACATGGGCCAGGGAGCTCAGCTTCTCGATATAGTTGATGGCCTTGGCCCGGTCCCCAACCAGGGCTGGACGCAGGTTCGGGTCGTAGCTGCGCAGCTGGTTGGGCGGCGCGGCGAGGAACAGGTCAATCAGCTTCTGGGCGCTGGGAGAGCGGAAGGCGGCGATGGACCCGGTGTGCAGCAGCGACGCCTCGCTCGCGGCCAGCTTGCCCAAGCTGCAGTTCAACTCGAATTCGTAGCTGGCATTGGCGGACTCATCGAGCACCACGGTGGCTGTGGAGGTCGGCGCATCCGACTGCGATCCTTCAGCCAGCTCGACTCCCGAGCCCTGCAGGTGATCGGCGATCAGCTGCCCATGCTCATCTGTGCCAAGATCCGTGGTCAGCGTGACCTCATGGCCCAGCCGGCCCAGGCCCACCGCGACATTCAGCGGAGAACCTCCAGGATGGGCCACGGAGTTGACGATGTCCACCAATGCCTCGCCGGCAACCTGAATTGAAACCATGGTTTCGATCCTACGTAACCCGGGCAGAAAATGCTCGCTAGACGTTCAGCCGGTACCCGCGCTTGATCACCGTGCTGATGATTTCCGGCTGGGGCAAGGCCCGGCGCAGCCGGCTCAGCGTCATATCCAATGCGTGCCGCGAGCTGACCTCGGGCAGGGCGGCGCTGAGCTCATCGCGCGAGAGCACGCTGCCGCCGGCCTCGATCAGCGCGCGCACCAGCTCGGCCTGCCCCGGAGTCAACTCGCAATTCTGGTCCTGGATGGACAGGGTGCGCCCGCGCAGCTGCACCTGGCCATGCACGGTCTGTGCCTGCAAGGTGCCCAGCGAACCCAGATGCTCAACCAGCTGGCCGATCATCGCGCCCATGCGGTGGCGTTCGGGAACCAGCGGGTTGATGCCGGCTTCTTCCAGCGGGGAAGCGGTCACTGGCCCAACGGTGGCCACGGCCACGCGCTCGGCCAAGGAACGCTGCAGGGCGGGGAGCCGATTGCGCGCGTTGGCGGCGGCAAATAGCGCGTGCACGCTCGGTGCGCTGGTGAAGGTCACCGCGTCGAAGTGCGCCGCGCACAAGCCCTCCACCAAAGCCGAAATCCCGGTGTCGCTGCTGGTGTCCTGCCAGCGGTAGGGCTCGACCTTGATCACCCGCCGTGCCCCGAATTCGCGCATCTGCTGGGGCAGCCCATGATCCGAGTCGGCGTGCAGCTGCAGGGCGACGGTGGCTGAAGCAAGCGTGCCCTTGAGCATCTCAAGCAGCGACGAACTGCGCCCGTCCTTGGCCACGCCGGCCGGCTCCAGGCCCAGCGCCCTCACCGACCCATGGGCCTTGGACCCGCGCACGTAGAGCTCGGACTGGCTGAAGGCGGTGATCAACTCGTCGCCGATCCCGGCCGCCTCGGCGGTATCCAGCCAACGCCGCAGCCCGTAGGCGGTGGTGATCACCACGACCTGAGGCCGGGCCTCAATCAGCTTGTGGGTCTGCGCCAGCAGCTGCTGCTCGTCATCCAGCGGGGCCAGGCGCAGCAGCGGGGTGTGGGTAACCTCAGCGCCACGCCGTTCAAAGGCTTCGATCAATTCGGCTGAACGCCGATCGCTGGTTACGGCGATGCGGAATCCAGCCAAGGGTTTCGCGATATTCATCAGGCGGTCTCCAAAGCGAGTTCGGTACTGGCGGCCGGCACCGCATCGAGCAAGGACTGCGGCAATTGCGCCACCTCGCCGATGACGATCACGGCTGGATTCGAGTGCGCGCGGGCCACCTCGGCCAGGCAGGAGAGCGGCGCATGGCTGGTGCGCTGGATATCGGTGGTGCCCGACTGCACGATGGCGCAGGGCATGTCCTTGGGCATTCCCACGCGCAGCAGCCCGGAGACGGTCTGCTCGATGGTTCCCATGCCCATCAGGATCACGATGGTGCCCCCCAGCTTCGCCAACTGCTCCAGCTGCTGCTCGCCGAGCGGATCGTGCCCGGAGACCACGGTGAACATGGTGTTCACCCCGCGGGCTGTCACCGGAATGCCGGCGGCGGCCGGCACCGTGATGCAGGAGCTCAACCCTGGAATCACGCTGACCGGGATCTTGGCCGCGGTGGCTGCGGCGACTTCTTCAAAGCCGCGGCCGAAAACAAAGGGGTCCCCGCCCTTGAGCCGGACGACCTTGGCACCGGCCTGCGCCGCCTCGATCATCCGCGCTTCGATCTGGCGCTGGGTGAGCTTGTGGTGGCCGGGCAGCTTGCCCGCGTCGATGATGGTGGCCTGCGGCGCCAGGACCGCAAGATGCTCGCTGGGACCGAGCCGATCGGCGAAGATCACCTCGGCCTCGGCCAGAGCGCGCACCCCGCGAAGAGTCATCAGGTCCAAGGCGCCTGGTCCGCCGCCGAGCAAGGTGATCGAGCCGGTGGCAGCGGACGGGGCCGCTCGCAGTACCGGGACCTTGGCCTCGGCGACCACCTGGTCAAAGCGCTCGGGACGGTGATCGCAAATCACCAGCAGGCCCGCCTGTTCCAGCTGCCCCAGCGCCTGCTGCGCGTCCTCGGCAAACAGGAGGCTGCAGCCTTCGGCGCTCAAGCGGTTGGCGGTGGTTTTGCTGGCCGATCGGCTGCCTGCGATCAGCACCATGCACTGGGAAAGCTCGAGGTCTATGCCGATCATGATTGCTTCGATCCGTGCTGGATTTTCCTGAATGACATGGGATGCTCCTTGGAATAAGTGGTGCTACCCAGCGTAGGGCTCTGGCTTTTCCCGTAGGTATCGCAAATGTTTCAGGTGTAATAAATCGAATAAAGGTTAACCTTCTGGAAATGTTCGAGTCGGCGGGATGAAACACTAGGTCATTAATGTCAGTAGTGTTGCAAGGCGCTGGGCCGGCAACCTGCAAAATTCAGTGAGCGAATACGCAGGAGCTTGCCGACCGATGCCTGCAACGGGCACGCTGGGTGCATGGAATCGCTTTTTGATGACAGCGCCTTGGCCCGCGCCGGGGGACTAGTGCGACCCGGGGTGTGGCATCTGCCCGGTTGGCTCAGCCCCGCCGCGCAGGATTGGATCGTTGCACGCTTTTTCCAGTGGGGACACGGACCTGTCCCGCCCCACCGCACGCATATCAATGGCCATCCCATGAGTGTGCAATCGCTGAGTTTGGGTTGGCATTGGAGCCCAAACCGCTATTCAAAAACCGCCGACGACCTCGGCGGCGCACCGGTGGCGCCGATGGAACAATGGCTGGTGCGACTGGGCCAAAACGCCGTGGTCGAAGCCACCGGCGATGCCCAGCGCGCCGCAGCCTATCTTCCCGACGCCGCCATCGTGAATTTCTACGATCACCAGGCCACCATGGGCATGCACCAAGATGCCGACGAGCGCATTAACGCGCCGGTGGTTTCGCTGTCCATCGGCGACTCGGCAACCTTCCGCCTGGGCAACACCGAGAACCGGAACCGGCCATGGCAAGACCTGCGCCTGGCCTCCGGGGACCTGCTCATCTTTGATGGCCCGGCACGCTTTGCCTATCACGGGGTGACCAGGATCCACCCTGGAACGGCCCCTGCCGGGTGCCATCTGGGTGCTGGGCGCATCAACATCACCCTGCGCCAAACCGGGCTGCAGGCCATTTAGGCTTGCCAGCTGGGCTACTGCGCGTTGTCCAGATCGATGGTGGCTTGCAGGGCGTAGTGATCCGAATCGCCGATCGGCAGGCGCTTCAGATCGGCTGAGGCCACTCCGCGCAGCATCATGTGGTCGATCCCGAGCACCGGGAAGGGGGAGCGCGGCCAGGTCATCGCCAGCCCCCAATCGCTGTAGGCTGCCTCGTCCAAGGCATCCAGGACCGGGGCAAAGTGCCGGTCCGTGCTGGTGGCGTTGAAGTCGCCGGCGGCAATGATCTTTGCGGAATCATCGGCCTCGACATAGCTGGCCAGCGAGGCGAGCATGGCATCGCGTTCATGATGTCCGGTAGGCCGGGCCGAAGCGGCATGCACCGCGTACAGCCGCACGTCGCCATGCTCGGTGCTGACATCAACACGCAAGGCCCGATTCCAGCCCAGCCCCAGGTCCAGTGGCTGCGCATTCTTCAATGGGTAGGCGCTCCATACACCCACGGTGCTGACCATGTACCGGTAGGGGTGCGTTTCGGACAGCTCCTGGCTGATCTGCTCTTCCTGTCCCTGCCCGATCTCCTGCAGGGTGATGACCTGGGCCCCGGAGGCCGCGAGTTCCCGGGCTGCCTGCACCCCGGCCGACTCGTGGACATTTTGCGTGGCCACCTCTAGCGAGGCTTGCGGCGCGTACTTTGCATGCGGAATGAAGCTGCTGCCAAACAGCACCGACCACACCACCACGGGAACCAGCAGTCCGATGAAGCTGGCTCGTCCGCGCACCATCAATGCGATCGCCAGCAAGACTGGGATCCCCAAGCCTGCCCAGGGCGCAAGGTTATCCACGACCAGGCCGAGGCCCAGGATGTCGGGGACCTGCTGATGGAATACCATCAGCCCTGCCAGCGCTAAGCAAAGCAGGACAAAGAAGACCCTCGCGATAATCAGCGGGGCCGAAAGGCGTTGGTGCGATGCATGAGACATAGGACTTAAACAGTGTCACAAAATACTGTGGGATTCGTAATTTTCAGCTGGAGAAGTGCCCCGGCGATTCTCCATAGTCACTACGATGGAAATAGCGCGCCGAGGATGCCGCGATCATGCACCTGCCTAGAATTGAGAACTGAATGACTGCCTACCTATCCGGCGGAAAATTACTATTGGCGATCCTCGCTTTGGCCATGGGCGGCTTTGGCATCGGCGTTACCGAATTTTCGATGATGGGCCTGCTCCAAGAAGGCGCCCTCGACCTTGACGTCAGCAACTCGCAGATGGGCCTGATGATCAGCGCCTACGCCATCGGCGTGGTGGTCGGCGCTCCGGTGCTCACCGCCATGGCCGCGAAAATCCCGCGCAAGCGAGCGGTGCAGCTGCTCATCCTCTTCTTTACCCTGGCGAACCTTTCCTCGGCGTTCGCGCCCGACTACAACACCATGTTGATTACCCGCTTCCTTGCCGGGTTGCCTCACGGTGCCTACTTCGGGTTGGCCGGCGTGCTGGCCGGAAGCCTGGTTCCTGGAACCATGCGCGGTCGTGCCATTGCCTGGGTGATGCTCGGCCTTTCGGTCGCCAACGTCATTGGCGTGCCGCTGGTTACGACGCTGGGACAGCAGGCTGGCTGGCGCTCCATGTTCTACATCGTTGCGTTCATCGGGCTGATTACCGCGGTACTGATCACGCTGTTTATTCCGTGGCGCAAAGCTGAACCGGGTGCCAGCATCCGACGCGAATTGACGGCGCTGAAAAGCCCGCAGGTTTGGCTGGCCATGGCCACCGGCATCGTGGGCTTCGGCGGCTTCTTTGCGGTGTATTCCTACATCTCGCCAACGCTGACCGAAGAATCGGGACTCAAGATCACCTTGGTGCCGATCGCCCTGGCGCTGTACGGGCTGGGAATGGTGGTCGGCTCGCTGATTGGTGGACGCCTCGCGGACTGGTCGGTCTTTGGCGCCATCAAGCTTTCCAGTGTTCTGATGGCAGCCACCATGCTCGTATTCGCAGCGGTGGCCAGCTGGATCATCCCGACAATGATCATGGTGTTCGTGCTGGGCGCCGTCGGTTCGCTATTGATCCCGAGCCTGCAGACACTGCTCATGGACTCGGCGCCGCACGCCCAGTCGCTGGCTGCTTCGCTGAACCACTCGGCCTTGAATGTCGCTAACGCCTTGGGTGCAGCTTTGGGGGCCGCGGTGATTTCAGCTGGTTTCGGCTATCGCGCCCCGTCCATGGTGGGCGCAGGCCTGGCGGTTCTTGGCCTGCTGATCGCCATGATCACCCAGGTGCGAGCCAAGAAGGTCGGCCTGCTCGTGGGCCGCGATGCAATTGCAGCCCACGAACACACCGCTGTCGACTAGCTGCTAGCCCTGTACAGCGGAGATGTTGAACATCCAGACCACGCCGAATTTGTCGCGAAGCTGGCCGAAGGAGTCGCCCCACGGCGCCTTCTCCAGCGGCACCTCGATGGTTGCGCCGGCCGTCAGCGCTTCCCACCACTTGGTGAGAACTGCGTTGTCGGCTTCATCGGTCGCATCGCTGCTCAGGGCGACAGCGCCATTGCTGGTGACGGTCATCTCTGGCGTGCTGTCCGAGGCCATCAGGTGGATGCCGCGTTCCAGGAACAACGATGAGTGCATGATCAGGTCTGCGGTGGCAGGATTGCCGTCGTTCATGCCTTCCTGGAAGGTCATCATCGATAGCTCACCGCCGAATGCTGCATTGTAGAATTCCATGGCTTCGCGGGCATCACCGGCGAAGCGAAGGTATGGGGTCAATCCAATGGCCATGGGGTCGCGCCTTTCACTTAAGATTTAGTGGAACCGATCGGCCCCGAATCCATTCTTACCACCGCCGGCGGACAAATAGAATAGTGCGGATGTGATCAGCATCTCGGATAGTCGATTTGTTATTTTCCCAATTCCTCCGGTAGAGTTTTATCTCGGTTCGGCGGTAGAAATACCGGCGAGACCAGCTCTTTTGGGGGTATGGCGCAGTTGGTAGCGCGTCTGCATGGCATGCAGAAGGTCAGGGGTTCGAATCCCCTTACCTCCACAAAATCGAATAAAAACCTCCCGGTCAGTGGCCGGGAGGTTTTTGTTTTCTTCAGATACTGAGTCCTGTGCATCAGGAGCGGGCTGGCTAATGATCTGTAGTGCGTGGACTCATGCAATTTCTTTTGGCATCCGGAATCTTCTTAGCCTCTGTGGCTGCCGGTAGTCTGCCATGAAGTTCGAATATGTAAGTTCTTCACGATGCCGCCATCAGGAATATGCGCAAGGTTTCCAGCCGTGGCAGACCGTACCCGGGCGTCTATTGCTGCAAACCGTGTCTTGTTCCCTTGTGGGTAGTTCATCAGCGCCATCAGGCGGGAATATCCTCGATATCCGGTGGTTTTTCATCGCCGTTGCGCGGACTGCTCCCCGTGTCCGGTGGCCGGTTGAGCCATTCTTCGAAAGAGCGCACCCAGTCAGCTTCACTCATGCACTGCGGATAGGGTTTATGCGCAAACCCCGTCGCCGGCGGCGCCGTGGATCGATATACCGTTCCCATTCCCGTGTTGATCAACATGGAATGCGGCCCGTGCTTAATGACAATTTCCTGCCAGCCAGGGGTTTCTTTTGCCTGATTGCACAGCTTGCACCGGCCATCGGAATTAGTCACACACGTATGCCCACCTAAATAGGCCTGGGTGACATGATCAATCTCTTCAATTAATCCATCGCAGAATGGCGTCCGGCAATGCCGGTCGCGCATCTTGATGAACTTCTTCATTTTCTCAGGGAAGATCCGCGCTTTGGAGTCCATCGCGATCAAGTCTTTATCCCCTGGAGCCGTATATAACCTGATTAGTTCAATGGTGGCTTCCATGGTCTCGACAAAGGCGGGGGACCGGGTGGCGGCCATCTCGGCCAGAGTCATATTGTTCAGGATCTCCTGGCCCGCAACTAGTTCACGAGCGTACTGTGGCGCAATGGCGCCATAACCCTCAAGGTTGGCAGGATCCCGGTCGCCGAGGAACAGGGTTTTATCGGTCATGACCAATCCCAGAGTGAAAGTGACCGGTATTTTTGCTTCCGGGTGGGTGCAGAAACTTGCGAAGTAGTCCGCTTCGATCTGTGTCCTCGTGCGGGGATCGCCTTTTGCTTTGAGGCTGCGGGCTTTGGCCTTCATCTCATTTTTCATCGCTAGTCCGGCCGTGATGGGAATGTTCCCGTTGACGCGCATCATCCCTGTCTCGGCATTCGGGGTGAACTTGATGAAGCGCTGTTCCTCTGCGGTCTTCTGTTCCTTGCACTGCTGATCCGAGGCATAGGCGAGGGTGAAGTCTTTGACCGTGTCACTGATTTTCTTGTTACCGAGATTCTCAAGCATTTTCGGGTTCTTCGCGTACAGGTCATCAAACTCAGCGCGACGTTCCGCTTTTACGGAGCGCAGCGGGGTGAGGATGGCCCGCATTTGATCTTCGGTGAATTCACCGCGGCTGTAGGCTGCGGCCAGATGCGGAGTGCTTTCAAAGAGGATCCGGCAGTTCTCCAGATATGCACCGTAGCCATGGGAGTCGGTACGCCGGGCAAGGGCAATGGCCGCGGCAGCCCCGCGGTTCAGTTGCTTGAGCGCCTTGCTGCGGGAGTTGCTCTCGATATTGGTACGGACCAGATCGATTTCCAGTTGATGGGAGAGAGCTGCCTGATGGTAGCGCAGGGACGAGATCGTGGATTCGATGTCGGCGATGGCGGTGGCGCACTCGTTCTTGTTGCCGTCTTCCTCAAGTGATGTCAGATCAGTTTCCAACGCTGTGACCACGGCGGTGAATCTGCCGTGGTCCGGTGGGTTGGGCCGGTCCCAGGAAGGGACTATTGTTTCGGACATATTCTAATTTTACGCCGCTAAATCGAAGATGTCTTCGATCATTTGGCTACAGGTGGATAACTTTTAGGACACAGCAATATTGCAGGTCAGAAGCTGATTTATCGTGTTTCTGGATGGGGTGGCCGGGGTGCGAGTGAGTGATTTGGCGCGGAGCTAGAGCACTGCGCGGACCGAAGCTTCGAAACTTGCGATGTGGTCGCGAGCCAGGGTGCTGGCAGTTTCAGGGGCTTGATCGAGGACTGCTTTGAGCAGTGCCTGGTGCTCGGAGATATGCGCGTCGATGCTCGGCAGGCGGTCGAGGGTGAGGCACCATATGCGTGTGGCGAGGTTATCGAGCCGGATGAGGGTCTCTTCCAGGTGGTGGTTGGCGGCTGCCTGGTAGATCAGGCGGTGCACGGCCAAGTCGTTTTCCATGAGGCTGCGCCGGGTCTCATTGCCGGTGAGGTGGGAGATGGTGTGGAGAGTCTGCTCGATTTCGGCTCGAACGGATCCGCCACCCAGCGCGGCGGCGCGATCGGCCGCAAGAGGTTCAAGGGCGAGGCGCACTTCGGTGATGGCAGCGAGCTCGGTGATATCCACGCGCGTGGCGAAGGTTCCGCGGCGCGGGTAGGAATGGACCAGATGGTCGACTTCGAGCCGCTTGAGCGCTTCGCGCAGCGGGGTGCGGCCGATATTGAGCTCCTGGACCAGCTGGGCTTCGTTGATCGGCTCGCCCGGGGCGATATCCAGCATGATCAGGCGGTCGCGCAGTATCTGGTAGGCGCGATCTGAGAGGGATTCGCTCATGGGGACTCCTCCTGCGGTGCGTAGCATCAAAGTAATTTTCGCGTACCCATTGACCGGGTTTCGCTTTCTATCATACAGTGAATCGCAGATTGATATATCAGTTGTCGGCAATTCATACATTGCAGGCGGTACTGTCGAAGATTGGAGATTCACTGTGGCTGATCTGCTGCCTGAACACCCGGAGTTCCTGTGGGCAAATCCGGACCCCAAGAAGTCCTACGACGTTGTGATCGTCGGCGGTGGCGGCCACGGCCTGGCTACCGCGTACTTCCTCGCGAAAAACCATGGCATCACCAATGTCGCAGTTCTGGAAAAGGGGTGGCTGGCTGGCGGGAACATGGCCCGCAACACCACCATCATCCGCTCGAACTACCTGTGGGATGAATCGGCCGGCATCTACGAGAAGTCGCTGAAGCTCTGGGAGCAGCTGCCCGAGGACCTGGAATACGACTTCCTGTTCTCCCAGCGCGGCGTGATGAACCTGGCCCACACCCTGGGCGACGTGCGCGAATCGGTGCGCCGTGTGGAGGCGAACAAGCTCAACGGCGTGGACGCCGAATGGCTCGACCCCTCCCAGGTCAAGGAAGCCTGCCCGATCATCAACACCAGCGACAACATTCGCTACCCGGTCATGGGCGCCACCTGGCAGCCACGCGCCGGCATCGCCAAGCACGACCATGTGGCCTGGGCCTTCGCCCGCAAGGCCAACGAAATGGGCGTGGACATCATCCAGAACTGCGAAGTCACCGGCTTCATCAAGGACGGCGAGAAGGTCACTGGCGTGAAGACCACGCGCGGCACCATCAACGCCGGCAAGGTCGCCCTGGCAGGTGCCGGGCACTCCTCGGTGCTGGCCGAAATGGCCGGATTCGAATTGCCGATCCAGTCCCACCCGCTCCAGGCCCTGGTCTCCGAGCTGTTCGAGCCGGTCCACCCGACGGTGGTCATGTCCAACCACATCCACGTCTACGTCTCCCAGGCCCACAAGGGCGAACTGGTGATGGGCGCCGGGATCGACAGCTACAACGGCTACGGCCAGCGCGGCGCCTTCCACGTGATCGAAGAGCAGATGGCCGCGGCCGTGGAGCTCTTCCCGATCTTCGCCCGGGCGCACGTGCTGCGCACCTGGGGCGGCATCGTGGATACCACCTTGGATGCCTCGCCGATCATCTCCAAGACCCCGATCCAGAACCTGTACGTGAACTGCGGCTGGGGCACTGGCGGATTCAAGGGCACCCCGGGCGCCGGCTTCACCCTGGCGCACACCATCGCCCACGACGAGGCGCACCCGCTCAATGCCCCATTCAGCCTGGAGCGCTTCGAAACCGGCCACCTGATCGACGAACACGGCGCCGCAGCCGTCGCACACTAGGAGCAGCCATCATGATGCTAATTGACTGCCCGCACTGCGGGCCACGCAACGAAAACGAATTCAGCTACGGCGGCGAAGCCCACGTGGCCTACCCGGAAAATCCGGCGGAACTCACCGACAAGGAATGGTCCCGCTACCTGTTCTACCGGGGCAATAAAAAAGGCATTTTCGCCGAGCGCTGGGTCCACGCCGGCGGCTGCCGCAAGTGGTTCAACGCCCTGCGCGACACCGTCAGCTACGAATTCCTGGCCGTATACGGCGCCGGCGAGGCGCAACCGCAGATCGACACACTTCAAGGAGGCACCCGATGAGCAAGCCGCAGCGACTACCTGTTGAACTGCGCTCACGCGCCCGGATCGACAGCGATCAGCCTCTGGCCCTGAGCATCGACGGGCAGCAGCTTTCCGCTTTCCGCGGGGACACCGTCGCCAGCGCCATGCTGGCCAACCAGATCCGCCAGTGCGGCCCCTCGCTCTACCTGAAGCGCCCGCGCGGGATCCTTGCCGCTGGCGTGGAAGAGCCCAACGCGCTGATCACCGTGGCCGCCCGCCACAAGGGCGAGGTCAATGAGTCCATGCTGCCTGCCACCACCGTTTCGGTGGCCGAGGGCACTTCGGCCAGCCTGCTCTCCGGGCTGGGCGTGCTGGATCCAGGCACCGACTCGGTGTACTACGACCACGTGCATGTGCACACCGATGTCCTGGTGGTTGGCGCAGGACCGGCAGGCTTGGCCGCGGCCCGCGAAGCCTCGCGCTCCGGCGCCCGGGTGATGCTGCTCGATGAGCGGGCCGAGGCCGGCGGCACCCTGCTGGATACCGCCGGCGAGCAGATCGACGGCGTGGATTCCACCGCCTGGATCGAATCGGTGGTCGGAGAACTGGCGCAGGCCGGGGAAACCACCCACCTGCAGCGCACCACGGTCTTCGGCTCCTACGACGCCAACTACCTGGTCGCCGTCCAGCGCCGCACCGCGCACCACGACGGCCCAGCGGCCCCGGGCGTCTCCCGCGAACGCATCTGGCACATCCGTGCCGGCCAGGTGGTGCTGGCCACCGGCGCGCATGAGCGTCCGGTGGTCTTCGAGAACAACGACCGCCCGGGCATCATGCTCGCCGGGGCTGTGCGCAGCTACCTGAACCGCTACGGCGTGCGCGCCGGGCAGAAGATCGCCGTATTCACCACCAATGACTCGGCCTACGAGCTGGTCGGCGAACTGGCTGCCTCCGGTTCGGTGGTCGCGGTGATCGATGCGCGCCGCAGCATTTCCGCCGTGGCCGCCCAGGCCGTGGCCGACGGCGTCCAGGTGATCTCCGGATCCGCCGTGGTGGACACCGAGGCCAACGAGTCCGGGGATCTCGCAGCGATTTTCGTGGCCGAGCTGGACGAACAGCGCGAGCTGGGCGAAGTGTCCCGGATCGAGGCCGACGTGCTGGCCGTGGCCGGCGGCTTCAACCCGGTGGTGCACCTGCACTCCCAGCGCCAGGGCAAGTTGAACTGGGACACCGCCATCCACGCCTTCGTGCCTGCTGATGCTGTTGCCAACCAGCATCTGGCCGGTGCGCTGACCGGGCGGCTGGATACCGCCAGCGCCCTGTCCACCGGTGCCGCCACCGGAGCGGCGGCAGCCACCGCCGCCGGCTACAGCACCATCGCCCGCACCCCCGAGGCGCTGCCGGTTCCCGCCGGCGAAACCCGCCCGGTGTGGCTGGTGCCTTCGCGCTTCGGCGACGACGCCGCGAACTACAAGTTCCACTTCGTCGACCTGCAGCGCGACCAGAGTGTGGCCGACGTGCTGCGCGCCACCGGGGCCGGGATGCAGTCGGTGGAGCACATCAAGCGGTATACTTCGATCTCCACCGCCAACGACCAGGGCAAGACCTCCGGCGTGGCAGCGATCGGCGTGATTGCCGCGGTGCTGGGCATCGAGAACCCGGCACAGGTGGGCACCACCACCTTCCGCGCCCCCTACACCCCGGTGGCCTTCGCTGCCCTGGCCGGGCGCAACCGCGGGGACCAGCTGGACCCGGCGCGCATCACCGCCATGCACTCCTGGCACCTGTCCCACGGGGCGCAATTCGAGGATGTCGGGCAGTGGAAGCGCGCGTGGTACTACCCGCAGGCCGGGGAGGACATGGACGCAGCGGTCTACCGCGAAGCCAAGGCCGTGCGCGAATCGGTCGGCATGCTCGATGCGACCACGCTGGGCAAGATCGAAATCCGCGGGGCGGATGCGGCCGAGTTCCTGAACCGCATCTACACCAACGGCTACACCAAGCTGAAGGTCGGCATGGGCCGCTACGGCGTGATGTGCAAGGCCGATGGCATGATCTTCGACGACGGCGTGACCCTGCGCCTGGCCGAAGACCGCTTCCTGATGCACACCACCACCGGCAATGCGGCCACCGTGCTGGATTGGCTGGAGGAGTGGCTGCAGACTGAATGGCCCGAGCTCGATGTCGTGTGCACCTCGGTGACCGAGCAGCTGGCCACCGTGGCCGTGGTGGGACCGCGCTCGCGCGAAGTGATCGCCAAGGTCGCCTCCTCGGTGGACGTGTCCAACGAGGCCTTCAAGTTCATGGCCTTCCAGGACGTGGTGCTGGATTCCGGGATCGAAGCGCGCATCTCGCGCATTTCCTTCTCCGGCGAGCTTGCCTTCGAAATCGCGATCCCGGCCTGGCACGGGCTGAAGGTCTGGGAGGATGTTTTTGCCGCCGGGCAGGAATTCAACATCACCCCGTACGGCACCGAAACCATGCACGTGCTGCGCGCCGAGAAGGGCTTCATCATCGTCGGCCAGGATACCGACGGCACGGTGACCCCGCAGGATGCCGGCATGGACTGGGTCGTCTCCAAGGTCAAGGACTTTGTGGGCTCCCGCTCCTACTCTCGTGTCGACAACCAGCGCGAAGACCGCAAGCACCTGGTCTCGGTCTTGCCGGTGGACAAGTCCTTGCATCTGCCAGAGGGCGCCGCGCTGGTCGCGGTGGAAGAACTTGGCGCCGAGGGCATCACCCCGATGGAAGGCTGGGTGACCAGCTCGTACAATTCGCCGGCCCTGGGCCGGACCTTCGGCTTGGCGCTGATCAAGAATGGGCGCAACCGCATTGGTGAAACCCTGCGCACCCCGATCAACGGCCAGCTGGCCGAGGTCACCATCGCAGAAACCGTCCTCTTTGACCCGGAAGGAAGCCGTCGAGATGGCTAGCAACACCTTGATTGAAGCCCGCCGTTCGCCCGCCGCGCACCTGCAGCAGCTGATGGCCGAGGCCAGTGTCGCCGGGGGATTGAGCCTGGGCGAAGTCGCCTTCACCACCCAGGTCTCGGTGCGCTGCGCGCCCGGCAGCGCCGGCTACGGCGCGCTGGCCGAGGCCACCGGCGTGGGCCTGCCGGAAAAGGTCGGCCAGGTCGCCGGCGAAGCAGGCGGCGTGGCGGTGCTATGGCTGGGGCCCGATGAGTTCCTGGTGACCGCGCCGGAAGATGCCGCCCTGGCATCCAAGCTGGAGGCAGCCCTGGGCCAAGAGCCGGGGCAGGTCGTTGACCTCTCGGCCAACCGCAGCGTGCTCGAGCTCTCCGGAGCCAACGCGCCGCTGGTGCTGCGCAAGAGCTGCCCGGCAGATCTGCACCCGCGCAGCTTCGGCGTGAACCAGGCGATCACCACCTCGCTGGCCGGCATTCCGGTGCTGCTGTGGCGCACCGGCGAGGAAAGCTGGCGGATCATGCCGCGCGCCTCCTTCACCGAGCACACCGTGCACTGGATGATCGACGCGATGCTGGAATTCGCTTCGGACCCGGTGGACTAGGACGTGTCGCCCAGCGCCCGATAGGTGCGCTGGGCATCCACCGAGACCACCGCGTCCAGGCCGCGCAGCTGCGCGGCGACCTGCTCGCTGCCCTCGCCAATGATTTGGCCCAGGGCAGCGAGCACTTGCTTAACCCGTAAGCCGTGGGCGGCCAGCTCATCGACGATGTCTTCGGGCCGGACAGTGGCCACTAGGGTGACCACGTAGATGTGCACTTGGGTGCTGGACATTCCGCTAGCCTTCCGCGCTGGCTGGGGCTTGGGCCAGCCCGGCTCCTGCGTCCGCGGCGGGCAGCTGCACGTCGCGGGAATCGGCCACCAGCTTGTCCCACAGTTCCTGGGCGCGCAGCCCGGTGGATTCTGCCAGCAGGGCGGCTACGCCGGCCACATGCGGGGTGGCCATGGACGTGCCGCTGATGGTGTTGTATCGCTGGGCGCCGGGCCACGAGGAGTAGACATCAACTCCTGGGCTGGCGATATTCACCTCGCCGCCCTCGGTGGCCAGCGCCTGCGCCGAGAAGTCGGCCACGGCCAGCTTCGAATCCAGCGCCGCCACCGCCATGATGTACGGGCTGTTGGCCGGGGCGCCGACAAAGCCGGGGTTGCCGGCTGAGCGCTGCGCATTATTGCCGGCTGCCGCAATGATCAGCGAACCCAGTTCCAGGCTGCGCCGCCCGGCGGTGACATAGGGCGGGTGCACGGTTTTCACGTCCGCGCCCAGGGACATCGAGATGATCTCGCACTTGTTTTCCAGCGCCCAGTTGATGCCGGCCAGGATCGTCGAGTCGGATCCCGAGCCATCGGTGCCCAGGACCTTGCCGGCGAAGATATTGGCTTGGCTGGCGACCCCGTAGCCCGGTCCTTGTTCCGGGGTGCGCGGTCCGCAGGAACTGCCGATGCAGTGCGTTCCATGGCCGTGGCCGTCGCTGGCGTCTTCGCCCTCGACAAAGGACTTGGCGGTGATGGTTCGCCCGGCGAAGTCAGGGTGGGCGGCATCAAAGCCGGTGTCCAGCACCGCCACATTGATGCCCCGGCCTGTGAAGGAGCTCAAATCCGCGCCTACCGCCTGCAGGCCCCAGGTGAACTGCTCCGTGTCCGCGTAGGAATCCTTGGCGCCGGCTTCGGGCAGGATCCGGTAGACCAGTTCCGGCACGATCGCCGGCGGCAAATGGTGCCCGGCACAGCGCTGGCGGAAGTCCTCGAGCTGATCGGCTTTGCTGGTGACTACCGCGATGCCCAGGGCCGGGTAGTACTCGCTGATCGAATAGCCCTGTTCGCGCAACAGCTGCGGGACTTCCTGCTCGCGCGCCTGGGCGGCGATGCCGGCAGTGGCGGCATCGGGGGCATCGAAAATGAGCACAAAACGGTCGGGAACTTCGGTGGCTGCCGTGCCGGGTGAGTGGGTGCTGAACATGGCTGGCTCCTTGCTGGTTCGGGGACGCGGCCCTTGCGGGTACTTCGCACTGTACAAGGGGCCCGGGACAATTAACCATGCTCGGGCACAAACTCCAGCAAGCTTTTACCTGGCGCCGCCCAGCGGCTTGCCGGAGCGTCGCGCCAGGGGAATTCCCAACCCGCCAGATGGTGACTACAATCAGAAGTGAGTGTAGTCATCGTTTATTGCTGGAGGAACATCAATGCCTGTGGTGCCCCAACCCGCCGGGCGGCGCGAGCGCAACAAGCTAGAAAAGCTCGAGCGCATTACCCAAGCCGCCAGCGAGCTTTTTGCCCGGTACGGTGTCGATGAGGTCACCACGCAGCAAATAGCCGAAGCCGCCGATATCGGAACCGGCACGCTGTTCCTCTATGCCAAGACCAAGGGCGAACTGCTGCTGCTGGTGCAGAACATCCACTACGCGCAAGCATTGGAGCGCGGAGTGCAGGCCGCGGCCGCCACCACGAAGACCCTGGACGGGCTGATTGCGCTGCTGGAGCCGATCGTGGAGTGCAATCGGGTCCACACCGAGAATGGCCGCACCTACCTGCGGGAAATGGTGTTCGGCGACCCCAGCGAGCCGCGCCATGGAGAAGCGCTGGAGATTGTTGCGCAAACACAGCAGGCCATGACCGGCCTGCTGTGCGAACGCGAAAAGCTGGATGAGCGCGCCGCGGCCACCTTGGCCCAGGTCGTCTCGTCGATCATGTTCCTTTCCATGGCCGCATCCGCTAATGCTCCAGCTGCGGTCGGGGAGATTCTGCAGGGCATCCGGGCGCAGGTCGAAGCGATCCTGCCTGGCTAATCAGCCCGCGAGGAATTCCACGGCCCGAGGGGCGAACTTTTCCCAGTACTGGAAAACTCCGCCATGCCCCGAATCCGGGTAGATGATCAGCTCGGAGCCCTTGATCCGCTGGTGCAGATCCACCGAGAGGATCGAGGGGACCATCCGGTCCCGGTCCCCATTGGCGATCAACGCGGTTCCGGTGAACACCGAAAGATCCGAGGGGGCGGAGCGGCCATAGCGCTCGATGGCCTTCAGCTGCGTGCGAAGGGCTTTGAGTCCGACCTTGGCATCGCGATGTGAGGTGCGCTCATTAATGCGCTGGATGAAGTCCTTTGCCGCCCGCTTTCCGGCCTGGTTGCGCTCAAAAAACAGGAATTCCTTTGGGTCCGCGCGGGCCATGGCCGAGCGGAGAATATCCAGCCAGGTCACTGCCGCAACCCTGTCGATATTGCGGCCGCCGCGAGGCCCTGTGCCCGTGAGCACCAGCTTGCGCACCAGTTTCGGGTGCTTGACGATCAGATCCTGGACGATGAACCCGCCCATGGAAAAGGCGAAAGCGTCAATCTGCCCGTATCCCAGTGCCCGGATGAACTCATAGGCATCATCGGCCGCGGCCTCGATGGTCCCGGCGACGCGGCCCGAAGAGGCCCCGATGCCACGCTGGTCGAAGGCAATCACATGGCGGTGCTGGGCGATGGCCTCAATGATTCGCGGATCCCAATTGTCCAGATTGGCGGCCAGATGGACAAAGAACACCACCGGAATCCCGCCCCGGGGCCCGAGCTCGCGGTAGGCGAAGCGCACGCCATTGGCCGTCGCAAAGCTGGTTGGGGCTTCGGCGTAGCAGCTAGGCACCGGTGATCACCGCTTTTCCCCGGAAGCCGCCCTGGGCCAGCGCGCTGAGGGCCTGTGGCGTTTGGCTGAAGCCAAAGGTCTTGCCCACGATCGGACGCAGCACCTCGGAATCAACGAGCGCGGCGATCTCGCGCAGCTGTTCTCCGCTGGCATCCATGAAGAGGAATTCGTAGCCCACGCCGAGCTTCTTGGCCTGCTTGCGGATCTTGGCGCTCATCGCGGCAATGGCCAATCGGGCGAGGGGATTCATCCCCGCTTTGCGGGCAAATGCCGGATCCGGGGGGCCGGTGATGCCCACGGCCTTCCCGCCCGGTGCCAGGATGCGCAGCGACTTTTCCAGGTTCTCGCCGCCGAGGCTGTCGAGGACCAGGTCAAATCCCGACAGTTCCTTTTCGAAGTCCTCGCTGCGGTAGTCGATCACCTGATCGGCGCCCAGATCTTGCAGGAACTGGGCATTTTTTGCCGAAGCGGTGGTGGCCACGTGCGCGCCGAGGTGCTTGGCAAGCTGGATGGCGATGGTTCCCACTCCGCCGGCCCCGGCATGGACCAGGACCTTCTGGCCCGGCTGGACCTTGCCACGCACCACGAGCGCCTGCCACGCGGTCAGGGCGACCAGGGGGAGCGAGGCGGCCTCGGTGGCGCTGAGGGTGGCCGGCGCCAGGGCGACATCATCCTGGTGGATCGCAATGCGCTCGGCAAAGGTGCCGATGCGGTGATCGCGCGGGCGGGCATAGACCAGGTCGCCGGCCTTGAACCCAATGACCTTGGAGCCGACCTCCAGCACCGTTCCGGCGGCATCGTGGCCCAGGATGAAGGAGGGCTTGTAGGGCAAGATGGCCTTGAATTCGCCGTCGCGGATCTTCTCGTCGAGCTGGTTCACTCCGGCGGCCAGAACTTTCACGAGGACATCGTTCTCGCCCACGCCAGGCTCGGCGACCTCCGCCAGCTGCAGTGGTTCCTTGTACTTCCGGACAACAAAAGCTTTCATCGGCTGATCTCCTGCGAAATTGGTGACTCAAGTCAATTATGAGTGTACTCAGATATTTAAGTCAAGCGTGGTTCCGGCCACGTTCCTCCACGGATGGTGAACGGCGCAAAAGCTGCTTGCCAAAGATGGCCCCGGGGTGTGAGTATCAGAGGACAGGTACTGCCCATTGGCCGTGGACCAAAGCAAAGGGGTGTTCTCTTGGCTGAAGAATCGATCGTTGTCCTGGGTGCCGGGCTGGCCGGCGCCACGACCGTCACCGAGTTGCGCGACCAGGGATTTGCCGGGCCGATTACGCTGATCGGCGACGAAACCGACCTGCCCTATGAGCGCCCGCCGCTATCCAAGGGGTTCCTGCAAGGCAGCGAGGAGCCGGCAGGCTTCACGGTGCATGATGCCACCTGGTACCAGGAGCACAACATCGCCCTGCGGCTGGGGGTGGCAGCCATCAGCATCGAGACCGCTCGGTGCCAGGTGCTGCTCGCCGATGGCAGCTTTGTGGATTACGATCGGCTGGTTCTGGCTACCGGATCGCGGGCGAATCTCGGCGGCGATGCGCCCCTTGCCGGTTACGACCTGCCCGGGGTGCATACCCTGCGCAAGCTTTCCGATGCCAAGTCGCTGCGTGCGCAAATCACCGACGGGGCACGGGTCTCCGTTGTGGGATCGGGGTGGATCGGCATGGAAGTTGCCGCCAGCGCCCGCCAGCTCGGGGCGCGGGTGACCGTCTATTCCTCCTCCAAGGTTCCGCTGGCTTCGGTGTTCGGCGAGCGCTTCGGCCACCATCTGCTGGAGCTGCATCAGCGCCACGGGGTTGATGTGCGCACCGCCAAGGTCCAGGGCATCGAGCAGGTGGACGGGCACCTGCAGGTGCTCTCCGATGCCGGTTCCTCGCGGGCCGATGTGGTCCTGCTGGCCATCGGCGCTGTGCCCAATGTGCAGCTGGCTGAAACGGCGGGGCTCGAAGTGGACCAGGCGGTGCTGGTGGATGCCGCGCTGCGCAGCAGCGACCCCCGGATCCTGGCCATCGGGGATATCGCGCAGGCCGCCCATTCGGTTTTGGGCCGGCGGGTGCGGGTGGAGCATTGGGACAATGCCATTCGCCAGGGCAAGCTGGCGGCCGCCACCTTGCTGGGCCAGGGGAAGTCCTATGACTGGCTGCCCTACTTCTTCACGGACCAGTTCGATCTGGGCATGGAATATGTGGGGTACAGCGATCCGGGGGACGAGACGGTGATCCGCGGGGATGTCGAGAGCGGCCAGTTCCTAGTGTTCTGGCAGAACGGGCAGAGGATCACCGCGGCCGCCAATGTGAATATTTGGGATGTCAATGATGGCCTGCGGGAATTGGTGGGGCGGGAAATCCCGGCCGAGCGCCTGGCCGACCCGCGGATCGAGCTCGCTGACCTGTAATGCCGGCGAAGAGAAGGGGTAGGTGCGGCTGATGAGTACCGTTGTGGTGGGTGTTGAATTGGGAATGCCGTCGGGGGTGCTGGTCGCCGCCGCGGAGCTGGCCCGTGATCTGAAGGCCCGGTTGATCTGCGTTCACGCGCAAAGCGGCCGATATGTGACCGAGAAGCTCGCCGAAGGGGACCTGCTGGACTCCGCCGAGCCGGTCGGCGAGGATTTGGCCTGGGAGTTGTCGCTGTCGATTACCGGCACCAGCTTCGAAAGCTATGCCGTGGCAGGGGACCCCGCCAAGGTCTTGGCCGCGGTGGCCGAACAGCAGGACGCGCGGATGATCGTGGTGGGCACCCGGCGCTCGGGATTGCGCCAGAAGGTTGCAGAACTGCTCGATGGCTCCATTGCGCTGGCCCTGGCCCAGAAGCAGCAGCGCCCGGTGCTTGTGGTTCCGCTGCTCGGTTCGCACTAGATCTCGAAGTACAGGTGCGCGTGGGCGGCGCAGCCCGGGTTGAACAGCGCCTGGCAGTGCGGGCAACAGGAGGCGCTGCGATACTCGTTGACGGTCAGCTCGCTGTGGCAGACGCCGCAAAGCACCGCGGGCTGGTCAAATAATTGCGCTGGCCACGGCTGGGCCTGGTGGCCGGCCAATTCGGCATGGCACAGGTGGCACGGGTAGTAGGTGCCGCAGCAGAAGTGCTTGAGCGCAATCACGTCGCGCAGCTGGTGGTAGTGCGCGCAGCGGGTTTGCCCGTCCATCTGCACCCCGCGCAATTTCACGCCTATTTCCATGGAGCCTCCTGCCGAATCTATTGCGCTTGTGCAAAAAAGCACGCCGATTGTGCACAATCTGTGTCCCACTATGCACCGTTTCGGGTATCTTTGGCGATGTGATCCGCGCCATACTCGCTGTTGAAGGCTAGTTCCAACGGGGCAACTAGCATGGGCGGAAGGAACCCACTGTGGTCAGTGAAACCTCATCAAAGTCTGAACGCAAAGGATTGCGCAGGGTCGTTGCGGCCTCCATGGCCGGCACCGTCGTCGAGTGGTACGAGTTCTTCCTCTATGCCACCGCTGCCACCCTGGTGTTCAACAAGATCTTCTTCCCGGATAACGGCAACGACCTGGATAACATCATCAAGGCCTTCCTGACCTACGCGGTGGGATTCATCGCCCGGCCGATCGGCGGCATTGTCTTTGGCCACTTCGGCGACAAGTACGGGCGCAAGCACCTGCTGCAGGTGGCCATCGTGCTGGTCGGCGCCACCACCTTCCTCATGGGCTGCCTGCCCACTTTCAACTCCATCGGCTACGCGGCACCGATCCTGCTGATCGTCCTGCGCTTCGCCCAGGGTTTCGCCGTCGGCGGCGAATGGGGCGGCGCGGTGCTGCTGGTGGCCGAGCATGCGCCGAACAAGGAGCGCGGCTTCTGGGCCTCATGGCCGCAGGCCGCGGTGCCGGTGGGCAACCTGCTGGCCACGATCGTCCTGCTGGTGCTGTCCTCGACACTGAGCAACGAGGCCTTCCTGGCCTGGGGCTGGCGCGTGGGCTTCTGGCTCTCGGTCGTGATCGTGATCGTTGGCTACTACATCCGCACCCGCGTTTCCGATGCTCCGATCTTCAAGGAGGCCAAGGCGGAGTTGGAACAGAATGCCGCCGCCGGATATGGCGTCAAGGAAGTCTTCAAGCGCTACCCGCGCGGCGTCTTCACCGCGATGGGCCTGCGCTTTGGCGAGAACATCATGTACTACATGGTGGTGACCTTCTCCATTACCTACATGGCCACGCAGCTGAAGATGGATACCTCCACGATTCTCGGGCTGATGCTGATCGCCCACGTGATCCACGCGATCCTGGTTCCGCTGGTGGGCCGGTTTACCGATACCCTCGGACGCCGCCCGGTCTATGGCACGGGCGTGATCCTCATGATGATCTGGGGCGTGGTGGCCTTCCCGCTGTTCAACACTGCCAACCACGCGATCATCTTGTCCACCATCGTGCTCGGCCTGGCGGTCCACGCCCTGATGTATGCCGGCCAGCCGGCGATCATGGCCGAAATGTTCCCGACCCGGATGCGCTACTCGGGCGTATCGCTGGGCTACCAGGTCACCTCGATCGTGGCCGGTTCCATGGCACCTATCATTGCCACCTGGCTATTGAAGGTCTATGGCTCGTGGGTGCCGGTGGCTGGCTACATTGTCTTCGCGGCACTGGTCACTCTGGTAGCCGTGTACTTCATGAAGGAAACCAAGGGCGCCGATTTGGGCGCCATTGACGAGGCCGATCGCTTGTCCACCAGCGGCGAGATCGAAGCGGCAAAGCAGCTGAAGGCGCAGAAGTAGTTGTAGTAGCTAATCATTCAATAATGGCCAGCCCAACCGGGCTGGCCATTATTGTGAAGTTATGTCTGATTTCTAATGACTTGCGGCTCAAGTGCATCCGCGGTGGCCGGAAAGCTACTTAAGTCGTAACCCTTGCCTAATTGTGGTCTAAAAATTTAAAACACTAAATTGTCATACTCATCTATGCGTTGAGCACAAGTCGCCATAATCGAGTTCCCAAACGAACCTTTGAGGTCATGTACCAGGTTCCCGCACACCAGTTCAAATTGTCAGCTGTCATGTCAGTGAGATGGTTTGATCGCAGGCCTGGACAACTTGCTCGGAATGAGTCGCTATGAGGACTGTAGCGCCCTCGCTCGCAATTTGCTGTAGCTCCGACAAAACCATGTCGGAATTTGATGCGTCCAGAGCGCCAGTTGGCTCGTCAGCAAGAATCACGGAAGGCTTCTTAAGAATGATCCGTGCTAATGCGACTCGCTGTTGTTCACCTCCAGACAGCGTGAAGACATTCTCCCTTCCGCGTCCTGCCAAACCAACTCTTTCTAATGCTCCCTCGAAATCTGCACCTGCAACGGCTCGGCGCCCCCTAGCAGCGATTGAAATCCGCAGATTGTGTTCAATCGTCGCATTCTCGCTCAAGGCATAATTTTGAAACATGTAACCCAATATGTCACGTCTAAATTTTCGCCGTGCTGGGTTATTCAATCGATAAGTTGCTCGACCGTCGACAGTAATCTGACCGGAATCTAGTCGTTCAAGCATTCCAATACAATTCAATAAGGTAGATTTCCCTGAACCAGAAGCGCCTATTAAGGCAGTCAGCTGGCCGTCTGGTACGGTGAATGACAAATTTGTAAAGAGTGGTTCGTTGTTGAATGCCTTGCTTGCATTATCAACGATTATAGGGCTCATGTTGTTTCCTCACTTTGGGTGCGAACCATACGTTGTGTTTTGAATTGAACCAAGCTAAATAACAAGACAAAATTAAATACAGCAACGATTAGCAGGGAGTAGAGTTGCCATGACGAGATCAAGCCAAGGTCACTGTTGGTTGCCCAAGGCGAGTACCCGATCTTCTCATTCGTAAATACTAGTAGCCATCTAACAATCGACCACGCAAAAATTGCCAACAACACTACTAATTCAGCACGGATCAGCCACCGGTGTGTTGCATAGAAGCGCCATCCATGAAGGAAACGAACAAGGATCTCCTGCGCGTTTCCTTGCACGTGAATTTGAGCAAGCCCAATAGCTGTCGCCATTAATACAACGAGTGCCATCAGGGCACTAGCAACTTTGACTCTCAGCTCGGATATTTGAGTGTTGAAATTATCCGCGGCTACTTGAGCGACTGGTATGTAGGCTGCTATCCACGAGCCCATTAGATTTTCTGGTGTGTTCAACGTAGCTTGCTTAGGGTCGATCAGGAGAACGTGACCGCTACTGGCAAGAGCCATGTAATCGTCATCTCGAATTAATCCACTTTCGGCGCCAACGACGACAATTATTGAGTTCGTTGCCCACTGGGGCTGGCGAGGATAAATAGGTTGTGGTTCATACAAGAAATGCTTCTGAGATGGTTGGATCTCCCCGTATTTAATTTTTGCTTCGGAACCAGTCGAAAAATTATCGAGGAACTCAAGAGCATCATCTTTAGCAGCGATACTGTCAGTCGGGAGTAATATTTTAATTTCATTCGATTTGACCCCTTTTTCCGGAACACCTTCCGCATCCAGCACTGGATTCTCGCGGATATAAGTATTATTCACCAGGAGAATATCTTGTGAACTATTGTCGTGGGAATTCTCGAGATCGTTTTGCATGTCATAAGGAGCAACTAGTATTGTGCTGCCGCCTTGGTCCTGTTGTTTCAACCATGCACCCGATTCGAATGCCAGCTTGTCCATTTCCTGGGATGACATGTGTCCTTCGAAAATGATTCTTGAGGCGTTGCCCGCAGCTTTAAGTTCAGAACGGGCCGCTGCGGCCTCTTGGACGCTAGATGCCGCGGAAAAACTTGAAGCAATTAATGATACTGCTAAAACTATTCCCGGGATTCGAATAAGGTAGGATATCGGCACCGCCACTTGGAATCCAAGTTGCCCTTTTAGTCCGGGAAGAATCGCAGAGTTCCAAATTATTACCAATAGGCAGAAATGTACGCATGCGACTAATAGAATTGCGAGTGTGAATATTGTGACTGTAGTTTCAGTAAGTCGCCACACTTGATTTAGGCCATTATATGAATAAAGCCATGTGATGGCCAAAGCCGCGAGGGCTAGGATCGAGAGCAGGGTGCTCGGGAGGATGCTCGATATGTCACTCCAAGCTGCACCACTTTTGGTTACGCCGTGAAGTCGTTGAATTGCATAGTGTTTCATTTGCGCAAGCACTGAAATGCCCGCCAGAAGTACGACTAACAGAAGCGTAACGAATGTCGGCGCACTAAGTAATCCTTGGAATAAAAGACTAATATTTTGGCCGGCGGAAACAGTCACTTCTTCGGTTGTGTACCCGAGTTTTTGAAACTCCGTTGATACTTCGCGGGTAGCATCATCCGATCCGTAAATGAAATACCGTCCCCTAGGATCTAGCCCCCTTAATTCCTGAACTGGCAGAGTGTTGGTGTCGAGATTTTTACTGAACGAAGGGTATCCGTCCTTTAGCCAACGCGCTTGGACTGCATTCTTATCGCCAATTGCAATGTATAGGTTTCTTACCTTGGTGTCATTCAAATCCCTAACTTGCTTAATTAGGACTGATCTGGAGGAATCTGCAATTTCCTGTGTAAGCGCGGGTAGTCCCAGGCCGTTGGTGGAGACGGTCGAGCCACTGACCAGAATTTGAGTTGATCCGGGAAGGGTGGATTCCTCAAGAATCATGGAAGACATGAACCCGGCGAACATCGCGTAAATTGCCGCGATGAAAATGGCTAAGCGAAGCCCGTTATTTCTCATTTTCACTTTCTCATGAAGCGAAGTTGGGAGCTACCGTCCGGCAGCTCCCAACCCAAATCCCACTTGTTTAGCAGTAGCGATAGTAGGCGTGGTGGTAACCACCGGTCGGCGAATACATAGCTTCTGAGTAAGCCCGATTGTTCGGTGACTTGCACGTAGATCTAACGAGGCCTGAGATGTCCCCGTCTGCACTCGAGCCGTGGTTTCGCGTGGTGTCGTCGAAGCTTGACCAAACGTATCGTGTGTTCCAACCAGGAGCGTCAACCGTTCCCGTGTTCCAAATTGGAGCTGCCTGCGCCGCGCCTGCAGCCGGAATGAGGAGCGCCAAGCCTATAGCGACTGTTGCGAGTCTTGCTGACCCTTTTGATAGAATTTTTGTCATTTTCCCTACCTTGAGATGCGTGTGAATGAATGGGGTCTAAACCACCTTTGACCACGTTAGTTAACGATGATCCATTGGTCAAATTAATAACACGCTGAATAATCTTCTCTCAGGTTGTGTAAAGCAGAGAAGTCAACACTCATGTTAGAAATGCAATTAGAAGTTAGGTCATTTACACTGGGACGCGCTTGGGGTCCTTCCGCCTTCGATCTTCGCCAAACGGATCAGCATGCAGATCAACTCCCTTAGTGTCGCGTTGCATGTGGCCTTAGGATGACTTAAGAGGCTATTTCTGACTCCTCTGGTTCGTTGCTCCAAAAATGCGATTGACTGTAGTGTTTGTGGCAAGTTGGTGCGACACTTCGAGCGGAAATATTTGAGCAATAAGCGAGGCCGCATGGAATATCTTTGAAATCGGGTGGGCGTCGTTTACGGGTTTTCTTGTTTGGTGGCATGGTTTGATAGGTGGATATTGTGTCTGAGGTGGACTTTAGTATTTCTGTGGGTATGAGCAGTCATATACCAGCCACTTGATTCATGAATGTAGTGCTTTGTCTCCAAAATTGTTTATCCGGTAGATTCGCATTTCCTCTTTGTTTCCTTTGGCCATCAGCAATATGGCAGGGCAGGAGCATCCATGCAACCGTGCAGACTGCATATTGTGGGTGGCAGCAGGAGCGGAACCACCACACTGGGCCGTTCCATCGCCGATGCCTGGTCTGTTCCCCATGCGGATTCGGACGATTACTTCTGGGTGCCTACCGACCCGCCCTACACGCAGCAGCGAAACCCTGCCAGACGGGTGGAATTGATGCTGGAGATTTTTGCGCGGCGTTCGGCCTGGGTGCTTTCCGGCGCGATTAGCGGTTGGGGAGACAAGATCCTGCAACGATGCGATGCCGTGGTGTTCTTGACGCTCAGTGCACCAGAACGCTTGCAGCGCATTAAGCAGCGAGAAATCATCCGAAGAGCCGGCGAGGAGATCAAATCCGGGGCTTTCGACGAATTCCTGGCCTGGGCCAGCAATTATGATGATCCAGAATTCAGCGGGCGCAGCCGGGTGCGGCACGAAGCTTGGCTGAAAACCTTAGATCGACCGGTGCTGCGCCTGGACAGCTCGAGCAACGTGCAAGAGCTGCGTGACGCGGTGCTTAGCTGGGAACCTGGTTGCCGAAGGGGAGTATGAACCAATCCCCATTGGCGGCCGCATCATTCAGAGCCCGCACGGTCGCCTGAACCGCCTTGCTGCGCAGCGCCTCCTCGCGGCCCACGAGCCAATATTCGGAGAGGTAGCTGAACTGGTCATGCAAGACCGGAATCAGATTCGGATAGTGCTTGGACAGGAAGACCGGGAGCAGCCCGAGCCCCGCATGGTTCATCGTTGCCGCGTACTGGACCGCAATGCTGGTCGAAGAAATCGCACGGTGCATCGGCGGCAGGTGGCTGGTCGCCTCGTCCAGCTTATCCACGGTCAATGCCGTATCAATGTAGTAATTCAAGCTGTGGCCTGCCAGGTCCGACAGCTGGTGTGGGGTTCCGTGGGCTTGAAGATATTCGGCCGTGGCGTAAAGCCGCAATTCATAATCCATGAGCTTGGTGGAGGCTGCCTTGCGCACGCTGGGCTGCCCGATGACAATCTCCAAATCCATGCCGGTGCGCGTCTGCCGGGCGCGGGTGGTTTCCGAGACAATTTCGAACACCAGCTGCGGGTGCTTTGCCTGCAGCTTCGCCAATGCGGGCGCCGCCAGATGCGCGCTGAAGGCATCGGGCGCTGCCAGCCGCACATGCCCGGCCAACGTGGGGGAATCCTCCTCGGTGCTGATGGCGGCCACCGCCTGCTCGATAGCTTCGGCACTGGCCATGGCCCGGCGGCCCAAATCCGTCAGCTCCCAGCCATTGGGGGTATGCGCCAGGAGGTGGCCGCCCATGGCCTTTTGCAGCGCGTCAATACGCCGGGAGATCGTTGAGTGGTTCACCCCGAGAACCGTTGCCGCTGCGGTGTACCGGCCCAAGCGGGCCACGGTGAGCAAGGCAATCAGGGATTCAAGGTGGCGGTAATCGATCTGGCGTTCCATGGAACCAGTCTGACATGCACGATGTGCGCTGGCGCACACCGCACTTGCGCAATTGGCATGCTTCGAACCATTGAGCGCCCGGCATCCAAGAACCTACGCTGGCCTGAGAAGACAAAACTCGATGGCGAGGGGAAAACCGATGAGCAGCTACGCATGGATCGGACTGGGCAATATGGGCGGGCCAATGACTGCCAACCTGGTATCAGCCGGGCACACAGTGAAAGGCTTTGACCTCAACGAACAAGCCTGCGCAGCGGCAGCGCAGGGCGGGGTTCAGATCACCGGATCCATCGCCGAGGCCATGGAGGGTGTCGATGCGGTCTTCACCATGCTGCCCAAGGGCGAGCACGTGCGCGCGGTTTATGAGGGCGAAGCAGGCATTTGGGCCCACGCCACGGACCAGATGCTGCTGATCGATTCCTCCACCGTGGACATCGAAACCTCCCGGTACATCCACGACGGCTCGACGCAGCGCGGACTGGGCTTTGTGGACGCCCCAGTTTCCGGCGGAATTTCCGGCGCCGAGGCAGGAACCCTCGCGTTCATGCTCGGCGGGGACGCGCAGCTCATGGAGCGAGCCACCGGCTACATAGCGCCGATGAGCGGGCGGACCATCGTCGCCGGGGCCGCCAGCATGGGCATTGCCGCCAAGATCTGCAACAACATGATGCTTTTCATCGACTTGATGGCCAGCGCCGAGGGGTCGCAACTGGCCGAAAAGCTCGGATTGGATCCCAAGGTGTTCTGGGAGATCGCTTCGGTCTCCTCGGGGCGGTCCTGGGCCCAGCAGACCTGGTACCCGGTCCCGGATGTCATCGATACCGCCGCGGCCAACAACAACTTTGAGGCCACCTTCCGCACCGATCTGGCGCGCAAGGATGTGGGCCTGGCACTGGATGCTGGAGAAAGCACCGGGGTGCGCCTGCCCGCGGCAACCTTGGCCAAGGATCACTTTGATGAGCTGATCGCCCAAGGGCTGGGGGATAGGGACTGCTCGCTGATCGTCAAGAACCTGTTGCCCGATGAATCGGTCCGAGGGTGGGATCCCGAGAAGGCCAGCTAGCATGCAGATCCAAGCTGCCGTCCTTGAACAGCAGGAGAATCAGCGACCCTATGCCAAGCACCGTCCGCTAACCCTGCGCGAAGTGCAGCTTCAGGAACCGGGTCCCGGCGAAGTTCTGGTGCGGATCACCGCGGCGGGGCTGTGCCATTCGGACCTATCGGTGATTGACGGCAACCGGCCGCGGCCGGTTCCCATGGTCCTGGGCCATGAATCGGCAGGCATTGTGGAACAGACTGGGCCCGGGGTGGGTCTTGCCGTGGGGCAACAGGTCATCTCCGTGTTCCTGCCACGCTGTGAAAAGTGCGCTGCCTGTGCCACCGGAGGCAAGCTGCCGTGCACCGCCGGAACCGAAGCCAATACGGCAGGATCGCTGCTTTCCGGCGCTCGCCGGCTGCGCATGGATGGCCAGCCGGTCCACCATCATCTGGGGGTATCGGCCTTCGCCAACTACGCGGTGATGGATGCGCGCAGCCTGGTGGCCGTCGGCAGCGACGTGCCGCCGGAAGTTGCTGCTGTGCTGGGCTGCGCGGTGCTCACCGGTGGCGGGGCGTTGCGCAACGCCGCCGGTGCCAGCGGGTCCGAGGATGTGGCCATCGTCGGGCTCGGCGGAGTGGGCATGGCCGCCTTGCTGGTGGCCGTGGGGCAACGCACCACTGGGAGGATCCTGGCCATCGACGCCAATGAGGACAAGCTGGCCGTGGCCCTTGAACTGGGCGCCGACGCGGCCTGCACACCGCAAGATCTGGCTGGTCGCAGCGCAGAAATTGTCATAGAAGCCGCCGGGCACCCACGGGCCTTTGAAACCGCGCTGGCTGCCACGGCCGCGGGCGGAACGCTGGTGACCGTCGGGCTGCCGACGCCCGGGGCAATGAGCGCTATCGAGCCGCTGTCCTTGACCGCAGGGGCGCGCACCATCATCGGCAGCTATATGGGTTCGGCCCTGCCAGCGAACGACATTCCCTACTATGAGGGCCTCTGGCGGTCGGGCAGGCTCCCGGTGCAGAAGCTGGTGCGCACCCGGCCGTTGGAACAGATCAACGAGGCGCTGGACGAACTGGCCGAAGGACGCTCGGTGCGCCAGGTGCTGCTGCCGTGACTAGTAGAATCGAGGGGTGACTGATTCGACCGCCGGCCCACGGGCACTGGCAACTCTGACCGATATCCGGGTGTTCGACTACTTGTGTGCCGCTCCGGCCACACGCACCCAGATTTCCGCGGACCTGGGAATTTCCAAGCCCACGGCATCCCAGGCGATCTCCCGCCTGCAGGAGAACGGACTGGCGATCGCCATTGACCGTCCGGCGGAGACCAAGCGCGGCCGAACCCCCGAGCGCTACGCGCTGCGCAGCGAGTACGGGCATGTGCTGGCCTTGTGCCTGCAAGCCGAATCCCTGCAGGTTCGGGCCACCGATCTATCGGGAGCGATCTTGGTTGATCGCCTTTACCCGTTGACCCCGCACAGCAGCGCCGGGGAAGTGGAGAAGATGGCGGCCACCGAAATTGCCCGGGTGCGCAAGCAGCTGCAATCTCCGCTGCTGGCCGCCGCGGTCAGCCAAGCTGCCCCGGTGTTGCGCGAGGAAGCAGAACGCGTGGTTCCCACCGTGATTTTCCCTGCCTCCGGCGCCAATTTGGCTGGGCTGTTTGATGCCAGCGTTCCGGTGGTCTTGGATAACGACGTGAACTGGATGGCCGTAGCCGAGGCCGAAAGCACCGACGGGTCGTTGATGATGCTGTACATCGGAGCGGGTTTGGGGGCCGGGCTGGTCATCGACGGAAAACTTCACCGCGGACGCCATGGCACGGCCGGCGAGCTGGAGAACCAGCTGCTGGGGGAGAAGAACCTGCGCGAGGTGCTGGGCGAGGTGGGCATGTTCCGGACCCGCATCCTCTGGGAGCGACTTGCAGACCAGCGAACGTGGCCGGCGTTCTTGAAGCCCTTGAGCCAGGTGCTCGCAAATCTGGTGGGGTTTGTCGATCCGCAGCAACTGGTTGTCACCGGCCCGGCAGTGACCGAGGAATTATGCGAGGCGCTGGCTGAAGAGGTCAATGGCAGATTGCTGGTGCCAGTGACCGTGCGCCCCTCATCCCTTGGAGTGCAATCGGCCGCCCACGGCGCGGTGGCCGGTGCCCGGGACATCGCCTTGGAAAATCTTTGGGAAAACTACCGGGAACGTTGACCAAACGCCGGAAGCTATATATCGTAAAGAGTCCTTAAAATTTCTTTGCAACGTTGGGGAGAATCCTGATGGCATCATCTGCCGCACCGGCATCCAAGTCGCAGTTCGCTGCCATCGGCCTTGACATGGGCGGATCATCGATCAAGTACGCCTTGGTCGGAACTGACGGAAAACTTGTCGAAAGCACACTGAACAAGGCGATCACCCCAGAGGGCGCGCATCCTGAGGCCGTCGCCGAAGTCATGGCGCAGATTGTCCACGACCTGCAAGAGGCCACTGGCGAGGATCTGGCGGGCATCCCTGCTGGGGTTGCCGTGCCCGGAATCGTCATCGACGGAGTGGTGCATTCGGCCGCGAATATCGACAAGGCCTGGATCGGCTTGGATGCCACCGCCATGTTCAGCAAGGTGCTGGACCGCGAGGTCTACCTGCTTAATGACGCTGACGCTGCCGGCATGGCAGAGGTGTACGCTGGCGCCGGCTCCAAGGACGGTGCGCCGCTGAAAGGCAGCACCTTGCTGCTGACCCTAGGCACCGGAATCGGTTCGGCCTTCTTCCGCGACGGGGTGCTCTTCCCCAACGTGGAATTCGGGCACCTGGAGATCGACGGATTCGATGCAGAAAGCAAAGCCGCCGCACGCGTAATGCGCGAAGAAGACTTGAGCTGGGACGATTACATCGCCCGCTTGCAGCGCTACCTTTCCCACGTGGAATTCCTGTGCAGCCCTGACTTGATTGTCATCGGCGGCGCAATCTCCGAGGACCACGAGCACTTCTTGCCTAAGCTGGACTTGCGAGCAAAGCTCGTTCCCGCAGAATTCAACAACGCCGCCGGGGTGTTGGGCGCCGCGCAACGCGCTATGCATCCGGGCAATTAGGAACCACATGCATACGATTGACCCGAACGCCCAGATCAAACTCGTTGCCGTCGACATGGATGGCACCTTTTTGGACGGTGACGGTCAAATCCCCGATGAGGCTTGGGGCGTGATCGACCAGCTGCAGACCCGTGGCATCAAGTTCGTGCCTGCATCCGGACGGCAGTTCGCCACCTTGCGCGAACAATTCGCCCAGCTCGGAGAGATCGCCATCATCGCCGAAAACGGCACCGTTGTCATGGATGGGGAGAACGAAATCTACTCCAACATCATTGATCGCGATTCGGTGAACGCGGTGATCGAGACCGTGCGCCAGCAGGGCGGGCTGGATGCCGGACTGGTGCTGTGCGGTCGCCGCACGGCCTACGTGGAGCGCCAGGACCAGAAGTTCGCCGACGCTGTCGCGCCGTACTACCGGGCGGTGCAGGTGGTTCAGAACCTCAATGACGTTGGGGACGAGATCATCAAGATGGCCGTGAACGTGGGCACCAGCAAGGTCCAGGAAATGGCGGCTGCGCTCGATGTCCCTCTGCAGGTGGTCATCTCCGGAAGCCACTGGGTGGATGCCATGAACCACGGCGTGCACAAGGGACTGGCACTAGGCGCCCTGCAAAGCGAACTGGGCATCAGCGATGACGAAACGGTGGTGTTTGGCGACTATCCCAATGATCTGGAAATGATCAAGGCTGCCACCTATTCCTTCGCCATGGCCAATGCCCATCCCGAGGTGGCAGCCGCAGCGAACTTCACTGCGCCAGCCAACACCGATCACGGTGTCCTGCAGGTGCTGCGCGCCTACCTCGATGGGCGCACGCAGCTATAGCAGGCAGCAGTTTCCGGCTAGCTACCGAACCAGGTAGTGCCCCAGCCCGGCCAAGGCGGCACGCACCCCGGTGGCCAAGGAGAGCTCGTAGTCCGGCAGGAAGAAGGGCGAGTGGTTGACCGGCGGAGCGTCTTCTCGTGGGAGAAACCCGCCAAAGAACCAGTACACGTAGGGAACCGAGATGTCGTCGCCCAGCGCACCGAAATCCTCCGAACCCATCGCCGCTGGCAGGTCGACGACCTGCGCATCGCCCAGTTCGCCGATGAGCGCCTGCCTGACACGCTGGGTGTGCTCGGGGTTGTTGTGCAGCTTGGGGAAGGAATTCAGGGCTTCGATTTCCGGCTCCGGGGCGTTGGATGCGACTGCTTCGGCCTGCACGATGCGCTTGACCCCGTCCAGGATCTGCGCACGGGTCGGCTCGTCGAAGGTCCGGATGTTCAGCGTGAATTCCGCCCGGTCCGGAATGATGTTCTCCTTCAGCCCGGCATGGAAGGACCCGCAGGTGAGCACCGCAGGACTCTGCGGGTGCACTTCGCGCGAGACCAGAGTCTGCAGGCGCGTTATGGTGTGGGCGCCCTGGACGATCGGATCAATCGAGTCCTGCGGCTGTGAGCCGTGGGACTGCTTGCCATGCAGGGTCACCTTCAACGAATCGGCCATGGCCATGGCCGGGCCGCTGGTGAGCCCGATGGATCCGGCGGCGAAGGGGAAGACATGCTGCCCGAGGATGATGGAGGGCATCGGGGCCTTGTCCCAGAGCCCGTCATCGAGCATGGCCCTGGCCCCGGCGCTGGTTTCCTCGCCCGGCTGGAAGATCCAGACGATGGTTCCGCCCCATGCCGCAGTCTGCTCGGCCAGCCGGGCGGCTGCCGTGAGGGCCGCGGTGACGTGGGTGTCATGGCCGCAGCCATGCATCACAGGCACATCGGTACCATCGGCCAGCTCGCCGCGAACCGTCGAGGCGTAGTCGGCCCCCGTATCCTCGGCAATTGGCAGGCCATCGGTGTCGGCACGGAATGCGACCACCGGGCCTTCGCCATTGCGCTGGATGCCGACCACTCCGGTTCCTCCGCAGAGGAAGTTTTCGATGCCCAGGGCATCGAGCTGCTGGCCGATATAGGCGGCCGTCTGGTGTTCCTGCATTGACAGCTCCGGATGGGCATGCAGGTGGCGGTACATCTCGTGCATGATCCCGGCTTCTTCGTCGGTCAGGACGGTTCGCAGGGCGGCGGCGTGTTCTGTAGTCATGGTGATTCCTCTTAGTCGGCAGCTGGGGCGTGGACGGCGTTGCGGTCGCGTACGATCCACGAAACGATGATGGAGAAGAGCACAACCAGCGCCGTGCCAAACAGGGCAAGGGATGGAACCAGCGGAATCACCACGAAGTACATGAGCAGCGACAGGGCAATGGCGACGATGGTTGGACGGACCTGCTTCATGGCGACGATGGCCTGGACCAGCACTGCTCCCATCAAGGCGGGCAGGATGTAAAGGCGGGCGACTTCGATCATCTCGGCGGGGATGATCGAGACCAGCCATGATCCGAATATGCCGACGAAGACCAGGAGGCTGGTCAGGTGGACGGTAGCCGCGCCGCCGATGGCCATCACCGAGGCCAGGTCGCCGCGCCGGGTGCCGGGCTTGGCATTGATGGCCGACTGGGCCACGATGGCCGCGGGCAGCAACTTGTTGGAGATATTGCCGATCATGAAGGCCTGGTACATCGCGGCCGAGCCCAGGATCGGGAAGTAGGTCAGCGGCTCGACGAACCAGAAGATCCCGAACGTGGCCGCGACAGCGGCGAAGGCCACCCAGATCATCGAAGGGCTGATATCGAGTCCTGCGAAGAAGACCAGGTAGATCGGGCCGAGCAGCGAGAAGACCAGGCCTGCGGCCATGGTCAGCGAGCCGTAGCGCGTGGTCTGCTGCTCGAAGCGGGCCATCGAGGCGTCTGCTTGGGTCATTGCTGGAGAGCTCATGGGTTCTGTCCTTTCAATTCCGCTATGCGGTGTGCATCAGGTAGCCGGCGGCGATCGAAATTAGGATCGCGAAACCCAGGGCCCATTCCTTGAGCCATTTGGCGTTGAGCACCTTGGCGAGGAAGAGGAACAAGGCCATGGAGGTGGCCGATATCAGCACCAGCGTCATGTGGATGCTGGATTTGGGGATCTCGGCGATGGTCAGCATGCTGAAGGCTCCGAGCAGGGCCGCGGTTGGAATCAAGGCCATGGCCGCAGGGTTGCGCTTGGCCAGGGTCTTTCCGCCGCGCTTCAGGATCGGGGTCAGCAGCAGTGTGCATAGCATCCACATGCCGCCCGAGAGGCTCATGGCCATGAAGGCCACGGCGAAGACCTGCTGGGTGTAGGTATCCCCGCCGAGCATGGAGCCCATGGATTGGGCGGCCAGGTTGGCGCTGGCCGTTTCCGTTGAAGCAGAGCCGATCAGCCCGATGCGCACGAGCACCGCCGGGGTGCCGAACAGGGCCAGCAGCGCGATGGCCACCAGTACCACCGAGAGCGAGGGGCCGATCGAGGCGACGGCGCCGGCGCGGAAGGCCTCCTTGACTTCGCGCACCGGCATGTCGATATGGGGAGCCGCAGCCTTGGCGGCCCGGACGTAGAGGATGGTCTGGATGAAGATCACGGCGAAGACGCCCAGTGCACAGAACCATAGGAAGGGGCTGTTGGCGATGGCCCAGATGTCCGTAGAGCCTGGATCGCCGGCCGAAAGCGGGAAGTGCATCGGAACTCCTTTGATGTGGACCAGCATGGTGTGATGCAGGTCTCGTTTGATACAAGAGTCCTCCTGAAAAACGTCGATGGCAAGGAATGCCGGATCTGGCCATGAATCTGGCCAAATCCTCCAAAATGGTGAGTTTTCATGGGAACTATTCCATTTGCGGTCAGGAAGGATGGAGGATTGTGACATATATCGCACTGCAGTTATCCGCCAGAAAGGCACTTCCATGAATGAGATCCAGCAACTGAGCGCCACTGAGTTGACCGCCAAGATCCGCAGCCGCGACCTCTCTGCCCGCGAAGCCCTGGAGAGCCACATCCAGGCCATCGATGAAGTGAACAGCCAGATCAATGCGGTGGTCATCAAGGATTTCGAGCGCGCACGGATCAAGGCGGCAGAGGCCGACGAAGCCACGGCGAGAAATGAGCCGACCGGCGTGCTCCATGGGTTGCCCATGACGCACAAGGACACTTTTAACACTGCCGGCCTGCTCTCCACCCAGGGATCGCTGGCCTTGAAGGACAACGTCCCCGAGCAGGACGACCTGCAGATCGCCCGTCTGGCATCTGCGGGAGCGATCAGGAGCGGCAAGACCAATGTCCCGGAATTCGGAGCCGGATCGCACACCTTCAATGAGCTCTTCGGCACGACGACCAATCCCTACGCGGTGGACCGCTCCGCCGGAGGCTCCTCGGGCGGCGTAGCCGCCGCGGTCGCCGCCCGGATCCAGCCGCTGGGCGATGGATCGGATATGGGCGGTTCGCTGCGCATCCCGGCCAGCTTCTGCAATGTCATCGGCTTCCGGCCCTCCTACGGAGTAATTCCCCTGGAGGCCAAGGGAAATGCCTACTCATGGCTGGCCCGCTCCGGCCCGATCGCCCGGACGGTGGAAGATATTGCGCTGTTCATGCGCGCCAGCGCGGGAGATGACAGGCTCCCGACCCCGAACACGCTGGCCGCCAGCGACTTCGGAACTCCAGTACCTGATCTTCGCGGGGTCCGGATCGGCTACAGCTTCGACTTCGGGATCGGCGTCCCGGTGGAGCCAGAGGTGATCGAGGTCCTGCAGCGCCAGCTCTCGGTCTTCGAGGCTGCCGGCGCCATCCTGGAAGAAGCAAGCATCGATTTCGCAGATGCCGACGAGGTCTTCGGAAATACCCGGGCCTTCGATTTCGCCACCAATCTGGGCGGCTTGGTGCGCAGCCACGGCGCGCTGATCAAGCCGGAAGTCCTCTGGAACGTCAAGAAGGGAATGGACCTTGACGGTCCGGCCATGATTTCAACCGTGGCGGCCCGCACCCGGCTGGAGCACGCGGTGCAGGGCTTCTTCTCGCGCTTCGATTTGTTCCTCTCCCCGGCGACGCAGGTGCTGCCTTTCGACGCCACGCAGCGCTGGCCTGAGCAAATCGCGGGTACCCAGGCCGAAACCTATCTGGACTGGATGCGCTCGGCCTGCCTGCTCTCGGCCACCAGCCTGCCGGTCATCGCCATGCCTGGCGGCTTCACCGAGTCCGGGCTCCCAGTGGGATGGCAGCTGGCGGCCAACCACTACCAGGACGTCCAGCTTCTGAATTGGGCGGCCGGCTACGAGCAGATGACCCGTTTTGCCGACCAGGCGCCGGCCCTGGCCACGGATCCGGCCTCGGTGGCAGCCAGTCCCGTCAAGACCGCCAGCGCCTGAGCCTTCGGCTCGAAGTGCGGGCCCAGCGCTGGTCATGGGCCCGGCAGAGTATGATGTGAGCACTGCTCCGGTGCACCTGGTGTGGAGGCCAGGGGTGCAGTATCCGCAGCCTGAGCTTGGCTCGCGCGGGCGCCGCCAAAAGACCAGCAGAGGGGAACGGATGACAGAACTGAGCACTGTGCAGCGCCGCATTATTGCCGCCCTCCAGGTTGATGGCCGGGCCACGTGGCGGAAAATTTCCGCAGCACTGGATTTGCCTGAGCGCTCGGTCGCCCGCCACGGGGCGTGGCTCCTGGAACAGGGCCTGGTGACCGTGGCAGCGATTCGCCACCGCGAGCATTCGCTGCTGATCGCTTGCACTTGTGCACCGGGGACCGGCCGAATTGCCAGTGAATCATTGTCTACCCGGCCGGATACCAGTTTCTCCTACCAGGTCACCGGCAGGGAGGACCTCGTTGTTGAAATGCACTACAGCGGCGATGTGACCGAGATGCTCTCCGTAGAATTGCCAGCGACCCCGGGGGTCGCCTCGATCGTGGTCTTTCCGGTTCTGAAATACTTCAAGACCATTCGCGGGTGGCGCCTGGGTTCACTCAAGCCTGCCGAAGAGCAGGCTCTGCAAGCCAGCCCGGATATCACCACTTGGCGCATCGAGCCTGGGCTCACACCGAAGGACGAGCAAATCATCGCCGCCTTGCAGGAGGACGGAAGGGCCAGCTATGAATCGATCGCCCGCCGGGTGGCGATGAGCGAGACCAGCGTTGCGCGGAGGATCGATTGGCTGCTGTCAACGGGCCAGATCGCCATCCGCGCCGTGGTGGAACCCCTGGCCGTGGGGCTTCCGGTCGAGGCCTTGCTCTGGGTATCCACGGCGCCGTCCCAAGTCGAGAAATTGGGCCAGCGACTGGCCCTGCGCCCGGAAGTGCGTTATGCGGCGGCGGTGGCTGGAGACTGCCAGCTGGTGGTCGACGTGACGGTTGCCAGCCAGGCCGAGCTCTATGAATTCATCTCCCACAGCTCGTGGGGCGACTCGATGCTGCAGGTCAAGACTTCGCTGGTGGTGAGCGCCCGGAAACGCGGCGGACGCTTGATCAGCGGCTAGTGCGATGGCCATGCTGCTGCGTCGGGACACCAGGAGTTCAACTGGGATTCAGATCTCCTGCGACTGGTATTCACCGTGGCAGAGGAATGGGTGAATGCCGGATGAATCTTAGGCATGGCCGCAATCAAACTGCGTAACATGCTGATTTTGGCCCTGCTACTGCCCGGTAGTGACATACTCTCGCCGTACTGGGTGCGCTGAAAACCACCCAGGAGGTTAACAACCAGTTAACCATGCAGGGTGAAAGGAATACCGGCAACCGTGAGCAAGAGGTTGACCTACGGGAAGAACCAAGCCGTCGCCACTCCGGAAAGCGCATGGCGAAAACGCAAAGACGCGTGGGAGCACCTCGGCTACATGCTGAGCGAGATTTCCTCGGAACATCAAGATGAACCCGGCCGCAAGGAACATGAATTGGAAGCTGGCCGGCTGCTGGGCCTCTTGGCTTCCATTGAACCCTATTGGGCTAACCCGGGACTGGACTATTTCAACGATGTAGCCGGGCTCATGTCCACCGGCCGTTACGCCGATGCCATGCAGCTGGTCTACCAGGCCAACCAGTCGTTCAGGACTATCACTCAGTATATGGATCTGGACGGCCACGACAGCGTCCGGACAGACCCCGAAGACCTGGGCGGCGGTGCTGCGGGCGGAGCCAAACCCCATGTGCCAATGGTGGAGATCCTCCTTCTGGATAATGGGCCGACCGATGAAATTGGGCAATTCACCGAAGAACTGGCAGCACAACGCCAGCGTACCGATCCATTCCACTACAACTTCATTGTGGTGCCCAGCGTCGAAGATGCCCTCGCTGCCGTCTTGATCAATCCAAGCATCCAGGGCGTGGTACTCACCGCGCGCTTTGAACTGGCCACCCGACGCAGGCTCTCATCGACGCTGCATAAATTCATTGTGAACCGCACCGCCGGCTACTTCGAATCCACCCGGCAGATCCAGCGCCTGCTGGATCTGGAAGAGATCATGGATAAATTGCATCCGCAGATCCCGGTGTACCTGATGGCCGGTGTCGCATTGGAATCCATTGCCCATGAGATCACAGGGCGGTTCCGTCGCATCTTCTCGCGCAATGACGGCATGGATTTGCACTTGTCGATCATCGCCGAGGTGACCGAGCGGTATCACACACCGTTTTTCAATGCCCTGCAGAAGTACGCCAAGCGGCCTGGCGGAGTATTCCACGCCATGCCTATATCTCGAGCGGGATCGGTGCAGAATTCGCCGTGGGCCCGCGACCTCGTTGATTTCTACGGCAAGAACCTGCTGCTGGCAGAAACCTCCGCGACCTCCGGAGGCCTGGACTCGTTGCTGGATCCGCAGAGCTCGATCAAGAAAGCCCATGAATTGGCGGCCCGTGCCTTTGGCAGCCACCGCACCTACTTCGTCACCAATGGAACCTCGACGGCCAACAAGATCGTTCACCAATCGATTCTGGCTCCAGGCGACATTGTCTTGGTGGACCGCAACTGCCACAAGTCCCACCACTATTCACTAGTGCTCGCCGGGGCCCACGTGAGCTACCTTGAGGCCTACCCGCTGAACGAGCACTCCATGTATGGAGCCGTGCCACTGCGGGACATCAAAGCCCGGCTGCTGCAATTGCGGCGCGAAGGACTGCTGCACAAGGTCAAGATGGTGACCCTGACCAACTGCACCTTCGACGGCATCATCTACGACCCGCGCAGGGTCATGGAAGAGTGCCTGGCCATCAAACCAGACCTTGTCTTCCTATGGGATGAAGCGTGGTTTGCCTTCGCCAGCTTCCATCCGGTCTACCGGCAGCGCACCGCCATGAGCGTTGCCAAGGTGCTGGAAGAGGACATGGAAACGCAGGAGTACCGGCAGCGCCATGCCCGGCAAGCCAAGGACCTGCCAGCGCCTGGCACCAGCGACCGGCCAGAAAATGATGAGGCATGGCTGAACACGCGTTTGATTCCTGATCCCGAACAGGTTCGTTTGCGCGTGTACTCCACCCAATCTACGCACAAGACGCTGACCTCGCTGCGCCAGGGCTCCATGATCCACGTCTTTGACCAAGACTTTGCGATGCGCAATCTCAACGCATTCCGCGAGGCCTACATGACCCACACGTCAACCTCGCCGAACTATCAGATTTTGGCATCATTGGACATCGGCCGACGCCAAGCGGAACTGGAAGGCTATGCCCTGGTGCAGCGCCAGGTGGATTTGGCGCAGTCCATCTGCCGGGCCATGGCCCGCAACGCGCTGCTGGGCAAGTACTTCCGGATCCTGGACTCCAAGGATCTGATTCCTGACGAATACCGGCACTCCACCAGTGCGACGCCGGTACGCGACGGCTTGGCCGCATGGGACGAGGCCTGGAAAAACGACGAGTTCGTGGTGGATCCGTCCCGGTTGACCTTGGACATCAGCAGAACTGGCGTCGACGGGGATACCTTCAAGCACCAGTACCTGATGGACGGGCATTCCATCCAGGTCAACAAGACCAGCCGCACCTCGGTGCTGCTGATGACCAATATCGGAACCACGCGTTCCGCCGTGGCGCACCTGATTGAGGTCCTGGTCAAAATCGTCGAGGAGCTGGAACGGAAAAAGCGTCTTGACGGGCGAGTACTGGCCATGGGCAAGACTGCCGCTCAGCAACAGGTCTGCCTTCCGGACTTCAGTTTCTTCGCGCCGGAATTCGATACCGGAGGCGGCAGCGGCGATCTGCGCAAGGCCTACTACCTGACCTATCAGGACCCGGCGACGCACTTCCTGTCTTCGGCACAGATCCGCACAAGGATTATCGCGGGGGAGCAGATCGTTTCGGCCGTGTTCGTCACTCCATATCCGCCAGGATTCCCGGTGCTGGTGCCAGGCCAGGTAGTCACCTTGAACATCCTGGATTACATGGACCGGCTGGATACGCGCGAGATCCATGGGTATCACCAGGATCTCGGCTATCAGGTGTTTACCCATGAATCCCTGGAAGAGCTGAAACCAGCCGGTTCAATGGAATAGGCTCCACAGCCTGAAAGGCACCCGCGAAAGCGGGTGCCTTTCAGGCTGTGGATTGAGCCGTTATTGTTGGGCAGCCAAATGATTTGAGACTGCTTCAAAAGCCCTGATGGTAGGGAAGAGCTTGGACGCATCCTGCGGCAAGGGCCAGCTCGACAGCTTCACGGCCACCAATTTCGTTGCCGGATCCATATAGATCATCTGGCCATGGATTCCCAAGGCCACCGCGGCATTGGTGGCAGGGTTGGGAAACCAGATCTGGTTGCGATATCGGCCGCCAGGCATCATGTTGTCGGTGGGGGATTGGGCAAAGGCCTGCATCTGCAACGGGTCCACAGCGAAGGTGTCGGCCAGCCAGTTTTCGGAAACGACCTGTTTTCCGGTCAAGGCCCTGCCGCCGTTGACGTACATATGCCCGAAGCGCGCGAGGTCCCGAAGAGTGGCATTAAAACCGCCATCGAACATTCCGGTTCCGAATTGGTCCACGCCCATGACCAGGTCCTGCTGTGCACCAATTTTTGACCAGATGCTCTCCGCGAGCAGTTCCTGCATCGGCGCACCACCAGCAGATTCCAGTACCCAGCCCAGAACATCAGTTTCACAAGAGCGATACTCGAAAGCGCCACCGTGAGCCGACTTGGCCTGCAAGGTCCGCAAGAATTCGTACATGCCAATGGGGCCGACAGTTCCGTGGTCGGGTGCCCAGCCGATGGCCTCTTCGAGCAACCGGACTTCCGCGCCCGGGTCCAGGTACTCTTCAGAGAATTTGATGCCCGAGCGCATATCCAGAATGTCGCGCACCCGTGCTCCGGCATAGCCGCTGGTAGCCAGCGCTGGCACGTAGGTGGTGACTTCCTGCTCGGGATCCAGGCGCCCCGCATCAATCAGCGCTCCTGCCAAGGTGCCGACCAGGGTTTTGCTCACGGACATCAGCAAATGATCGGTCAGCGAGGTCATGGTGTTGTAGTACTTTTCCCAGAGAATCCTGCCATTGTGCATGATCAGCACCGCGTCGGTGTTGGTCGCGTGCATCACCCCGCGCACGGTCAGCGCCGGGTCGGTAATGCTGGCCTTGGCTACTTCCAGCTTTCCCATTTTTTCTTCGGCTAAATGCAGTTTCACAATCGGCCCGTCGCCGCGGGAGACCTTCACGGTGGGGTGGATGCGGGCAATGTTCTGGAAGGAGCGCTTGATGTTCTGCGGGTACTGCCAGGTGGCAATGTTCAGCGCAGTGCTGGAGCTGCCGGAGGTGTTGGCCGACTGTGGTGCGGCGGCATCGGTGGCCTCAGTTGCCATGCTCTGCCGTTGGAACGTCAATGCCCTTGTACTGGGAGCGGATCGAGGCGATGAAGTGCTTGGCATCAATGCTGAGCTTGGTTTTCTTCTTGCCTTCGTACTGAAGTTTGGCCTTGGTGACCAGGACCCCAAGGTCGGCCCCTTTCCAGCGATAGTCTTCTACGCCGTAAATGCGCAGGAAGAATGCTTCTTTATGCGATTGGAGCTGGTGCCAGTCCAGCGCAGCGCGGGAGAACTGCAGCTTGCCTCGTGAATCAAGGAAGTACTTTCCCGTGCGCGGTGCATGGGTAATGTACTGGAGAATGTCATCGGTTTCCTTGATGATCATGTGGCTCCAGATATCGGCCCCGCTCATCTCCTCCCAGCGTGCGTTGATCTCATCAACATCCAAGTCGAATTCGACATCCAAGAATTCAAGGAGGTGGAAGAGGAACAGCGGGACATCCGCGTAGGCGCCAGCAGTGACGTTGGTAATGGCGCTGGCACCGGAGATTCGCGGGTTCAGCTCACCGAGGTATACCTCGTCCGTATCGGTGTCAACGAGGACATCAACCTCGAAAAATCCGCGGTAGCCCGCGCTTTGCAAGCCGTTGCCCACCTTGCGGACCAGATCGATGGTGCGCGAGCGCTGCGAATCGGTGAGCACATCGGGGTGCATCTCGTTGCCGCACCAGCCACCCTTGTACGGGGTCAATTCCTTGTAGCCGGCGAGTTCGGTCAGGATCGGCCCCACCACGGTGCCGCAGCCAGTGAGCACTGCTTCCACAGCAACCGGCTGGTTGTTAATCCGTTTCATGACCTTCAGCTCTTCGCCGATGATGTTCTTGGAGTGCTGCTTCCACTGCTGCTTGGAATCAATGAAGAACGTGGTCTTGCCCGAGTCGCCATATGGGGTTTGAACTACCAGGTCATCGCCGAGTCCGGCTTCATCGGCCAACTCCATGAGCTCTTCATAGCTGGATGCTGTGCCCAGGACGTTGGGAACCGAAGGAGCACCTGCGGCGTTGCCAAGCTTGGTGGTGACAATCTTTGAATCCAGTTCCTCGCGCAGGGCGGCTGAAGGCAGGATCAGGTCGTATCCGAGTTCTTCGCAGATCGCTTCGGTGTCCTCGTCGAAGAACACCATGGCGATCTTGGGGCGTGGCCCGCCGGGGGTGCACTGGGAGTCGATGTATTCGCGTACCTCGGGGTTTTCCAGCAGCCAGTTGTTGATTTCCTCAGCGCTTTGGAATTCGATGTAGGGCTTCTCAGCTGGTGTGAAGACCCGGGGATGGTGGCCATCCCAACCGTCGTAGTAGGTGATGTAGCTGAATTTGCGGACCCACCGGTCCAGTCCCAGCAGATTGACCGGGGTAGCACCGAGGAAAAAAATCGGAGTCTTGTTGGTGCGGAAGAAATGGCGCACTTCGCTCATGTTCTTAAGCTTGCGTTCAAAGGGCAGGACCCTGGAGGAGATCTCCTCAGGCAATTCCTGATTGTAGGCGGCATCAACAGCGACGTTGGCGCTCAGATGATCTGTAGCGGTGCGCGCCTTATGGCGCAGTTTGTCCAAATCGCTTGGCTTGGGCATGCGGGGACGAGAAGCCGGGGCGTGGGCTTCAAGGATATTGGCCATGATGTGTTGCTGTCCTTTGAAACTGTCTGAAGGAGGGGCGATGGCACGAGAGAATGCGTGACAGTTTCATGCTCAAGTCCCATCGTGAGCAACAGTGGCTTTTGCGGTGAACGCGCGGTGAACATTGGCCCCGGATCTTCGTCTTTGACCTATGACTAGGAGAAAGATAAAAATACGGGGCCAATAAGCAGGCAACGTTACCGACTATTTCGAGAGTCTAGCCAGCGATGGTGGCAGCGAAATCCGTTTCCTGGAATTCAAATCCCGCCTTGTCCAGAACCTCGCTGGTGACCTTTCGCCCGGTCAATGCGACGCGCGCATTCGAACCCATGACGGCCGCGCCGATCTTGGGCAGTACCGAGCCGGTGGGCAGCCCCGGCAGTCCTGCGACTGAACGCAGTGCAGCCATGACCTGGGCATTGCGCAAGGGCACGGGGCTGGTTCCATGAACCAAACCTGCGGGAATCTGCGGTGATTCAATTCCGAGCATGCAACGAATCAGGCGCAGCCAATCCTGCAAGCCGATCCAGCTGAACCACTGCTGGCCATTGCCCATGGGGCCGCCCAAGCCGGTATTGACCAGCATGTTCAGCGGCCCGAGCAAGGGGGCATCCGGGTGCATTACCAGGGAGGTGCGCAGGATGTAACGTTGGGCGGCGTTCACCTCGGCCTCATTAAAGGCTTGCTCCCAGGCCGAGGCGACGCCGGTCATTTCCGGAAGCGCTCGGTGGTCGCTGGGGATGGGGCTGGACTCGGTCAGCTCGGCTTCACCGGCATCGCCAAAGATCGCTGTGGTGCTCGACTGGATCCAGGTGGCCAGCGTTGGTGCTGCCGCTGCGGCCTGCGCCAAGGTCTGTGTGGAGGTCACGCGTGAATCGGTGAGGGCCGCTATATTCTGTGGAGTATTGCGCTTGTCCACACGCTCGCCAGCCAAGTTGATCAGATGAACCGGGAGATCGCTGCGCAGCACACCGGTCCATGGTCCTTGATGCACGCCATCCCAGATGAATTGCTCGGCAGGGAAATCGGTCTCGACTTTGCGGGTGAGGACAGCCACCGACATTCCCCGGCAGACAAGGTCGGCAGCGAGGTTGCGGCCAAGGAATCCGCGGCCGCCGGAAATGACAATCTGGGCATCGCGCTTGCGGTGCGCGGTCGGAGCCACGATCTTGTACAGGCGTGCTGCGGCAACAGCGAAGTCCTTGCACAGGGCATTGGCCACGGTGAATTTAAAGGCTGCGGTGCCCGGGCCGGAGAGGCGAACGGTGAAGTGCACCAGGCAGCCGTTTTCATGATCGTCAACTTGCCAGCGCAGGGCCATTTCGCCTGCCGGCTGCGGCTGGGTGAACTCGACCATTCGGGTTTGATGATTTCGCCGGGTGATGGTTCCGGACGGTGCGGTGCTCCGGTGCAGGGGGCCAAACAGCTTGCCAGGTGGCAGGAGATCTACCTTTGTGCCAACTCCACGCTGGTCGTCATGGACGACAAAGCCCTCGAAGCTTTTCATCCACAGGCCGGTTTGGGACAGGTTGCCGACGATGGAGTAGACAGCTTTGGGATCTGCGGCCAGGAACTGGGTTTCGGTGCGCTGCCAGTGGGTGAATTTATTCTGGGTGCTCATCGTGAAAGTTCCTTCCAGCTCGGGACATCGGGCATAGCTCAAGGCTACTGCGCCCGGGACGGTTATGCAGGTGCGACATCAAGGCCCGTGGGGTATGAAAAAAGCTTCCCGCAGCTGCGCACCATTGCGGGTTGCAGCTGCGGGAAGCTTGATCAGTGGATTCCTAGGCAGTGACCTTCGAACCGACTTCCTTTTCCATCTCGGTGAATTCCGCATCGATGGTCGGGTTTGGCCGGAAGGTGGCTCGGGAGACCAGCCAGGCGACCAGCAGGGCAACGATGAAACCAGGAACGATTTCATACATGGCCGAAGACAGCGGCTTGATGTTTCCCCAAATGAAGACCACAACGGCACCGGAAACCATGCCGGCGAATCCGCCAACAGCAGTCAGCTTGCGCCAGTACAGCGACAACAGGACGATCGGGCCGAAGGCGGCGCCGAAGCCTGCCCAGGCGAAGGACACGAGCTCCAAGATGGAGGAGTTCGGGTTCAGCGCCAGTACTGCGGCAACGATAGCCACGAGCAGCACGCCGGAACGTCCAAGGTTGACCAGTGCCTTCGGCGAAGCCTTGCGGCCGGTGATGTTGTACAGGTCTTCTACCAGTGCCGAAGAGCAAACGATCAGCTGCGATGACATGGTGGACATGATCGCTGCCAAAACAGCGGCGAGCACCAGGCCGGCAATCAGCGGGTGGAAGAAGGTCTGGCTCAGCAGCAAGAAGACGGTTTCGCTGCTGGACTTGTCCAGCGGCTTCTCGACGAAGTACGCGACTCCAATGAATGCGGTAAGAATGGCGCCCAAGGTAGTCAGGAGCATCCAGCCAACGCCGATGCGGCGGGCAGTTTTTGCCTCGCCTGGGGTGCGCAAGGCCATGAAGCGCACGATGATGTGTGGCTGGCCGAAGTAGCCCAGGCCCCACGCGGCGGTGGAGAAGATGGCGACTGCCGCCAGGATTGCGCTGTTGTCGTTGAACGACGAGAACAGGTTGAAAGCATCCGGGTTCATGGTGGTGATCTTGGTGCTGATATCTCCGATGCTGCCCATGTTGATCACGGCAACAATTGGCACGGCGATCAATGCAACGAGCATCAGGACGCCCTGGACCATGTCGGTCAGCGATGCGCCGAGGAAGCCGCCAAAGAGGGTGTAGAGCAAGGTAATGAAGGCGACGAAGAACATGCCCGAGAGGTAGGGCCAGCCGAAGGATGCGTCGAAGAACTTGCCAGCAGCCACCATGCCCGAAGAGACATAGAACGTGAAGAACACCAGAATGATCACGGCAGAACCGATGCGCAGCAAGTGCGCCTTGTCCTTCAGCCGCTTCTCGAAGAAGCTGGGAATGGTGATCGCGTTCTCGGAGATGGCGGTGTAGGAACGTAGTCGCGGAGCGACATACTTCCAGTTCAGCCACGCACCAATGAGCAGGCCGATGGCGATCCATGCCTCATGCAGGCCGCCAAGGTAGATGGCGCCGGGAAGGCCCATGAGCAGCCAGCCGGACATGTCGGAGGCGCCGGCAGAGAGCGCGGCAACCCAGGGTTTCAGGCCGCGGTCGGCCAGCATGTAGTCGTCGATATTGTTGGTTCGGCGATACGCCACATAGCCGATGCCAAGCATGGCGGCCATGTAGATCGCAATCGCAATCATCTGGAAAGTCTGGTCGGACATAGTTCCTCATTACCGTTGCTGTCCCGGATCGCTGGGGTGATCCAGGACGCGGATTCAAGTGGTGCGAGTCACCACTATGACACGAATTGCGCAGTTTGTCGCAAGTGCCGAAAATTTCAGGATGGTTTGTTTTCCTAATCGACCGTATCGAAGTCTTTGGGTGTAGCCAAAATTACGGAGTCGTCTGCATCACTCATTCCCGGCTGTGCGTGCAGCATGTTACGCACCGCCTGAATCCCCGGTGACTTGGTCGAAGAATGACGCATTGCCGTGAAGATGGTGCGCGCCGGGGCGCCGGGCAAATCTACGGTGCGCAAGGCGCTGTGATTCGAGCGCAGCACCAGATCCGGGAGCATCGCCACGGCATTTCCGGTCTGGACCAGTTCCACGTGGGCCTGGAGATCGGCGGTTTCGTAGCGCAGGTCCGGTTCGAAGCCCGCCAGCCGGCAAGCCTGCAGGGCCCAATGCCGGCTGGCAGCCCCATCTGGTTCCACCACCCAGGGCAAGGTGGCGGCGTGTTCCAGCAGGGTGACCCGGTCGAAATCGTCATTGCCTGCCGCTCCCCGCGCCGGTAGGGCCAGGCGGATGGGATCGTGGGTGAGCATGCGGCGGTCAAGGCTGGCGTAGTGCGGGGCCGAATGGCCTGAATATTGTTCGGCAACCACCAGATCAAAGCTGCGGCTGCTCGTTTCCTGCAGCGCGTCGGCCGGTTCCTGCTGGCTCATTTCCACCCGGAGTTCCGGGTATTTTTCGCGCAATTCCCGCAAGACCGGCGGCATCAGGGCGAGCATCGCGGTCTGGAAGACGGCCAGCCTCACGGTGCCGGCAACCGTGGACATGGTGCCAGCCAAATCGGCTTCGGCCTGCTCCATGGCTTCGAGCAGGGTTTCGGTGTGGGCGACCAGCAGCTGGGCCTGGGCGGTGAGCTTCAGGGTGCGCCCGGTGCGGCGTAGCAAGGGCACCCCGGCTTCTGCTTCCAGCTGGCTCAGCTGCTGGGAAACCGAGGAGGGGGAGTACCTCAGCGAGTCGGCAACTTCGGCAATGGTTCCGCGGATGCTGAGCTCTCGGAGTAGCCGCAATCGTCGCAATTCAAGCACCGGTTTTCCGCCGTTCTATTGGGTTGGATGTGATGTGTCTCAATACATTAGCAAACCCGAACAAATATCTTCGGTTTTGTTCGCTTTTGCTTAACGCAAGTTGGGGTCATACTCGAATTTGCACACAGCTTTTTTCCGCGGGGATCACCGTGCAGAAAGCCATAACGACATTAGCGTTCGGTGCCGAACCCAGACTGAACAACTTTGCATCGAAGGGACCAATAAGTGTCTTCAATCTCCACCCAGCACACCGTGCCGGCAGCAGTTGATGCTGCGGGCAACCCGCTTACCTCTCCGGCAGATGTCGCCGAAGATGTCATCGCGTTGGTGCGCCGCTGGCTCACCGAGGCTTCCAGCTATCCTGTTGATGCCGCGGCAGCCCGACTGGCCGGTGTGCTCAAGGATCCCAACGGCTTGGACTTCACCGTGGGATTTGTTGACGGAGTCATCCGTCCAGAAGACCTGCGCGTTGCCGCCGCCAACCTCAAGCAGCTGGCCCCGAAGGTTCCAAGCTTCCTTCCGTGGTACATGCGCAAGGCTGTGGGCCTCGGCGGCGTCATGGCACCGGTTCTGCCGCAAGTTGTCGTCCCGATCGCGCGCAAGGTCTTGCGCGAGATGGTGGGCCACCTGATCATCGACGCCTCCGAAGCGAAGCTCGGCGGCGCGATCAAGAAGATCAAGCGCGAAGGCGTCAACCTGAACGTCAACCTCCTGGGCGAGGCCATCCTCGGCGAGGGCGAAGCCGCCCGCCGCTTGGAAGGCACCACCACGCTGCTGGCCCGCGACGACGTGGACTACGTCTCCATCAAGGTGTCCTCCACCGTGGCCCCGCACAACCACTGGGCTTTCGATGAGGCAGTAGAGCACATTGTTGAGAAGCTCAGCCCGCTCTACGAGCTGGCCGCAAGCAGCCCCAAGAAGAAGTTCATCAACCTGGACATGGAAGAGTACAAGGACCTGGAGCTGACCATTGCGGTCTTCACCCAGATCCTCTCCAAGCCCGAGTTCAAGGATTTGCCGGCCGGCATTGTTCTGCAGGCCTACCTTCCTGATGCGCTGTCCGCCATGAGCGAATTGCAGGAGTTCACCGCAGCCCGCGTGGCCGACGGCGGCGCGCCGATCAAGGTCCGCGTGGTCAAGGGCGCAAACCTGCCAATGGAGACCATGGAAGCCGACATCCACGGCTGGCCGCTGGCTACCTGGCACAGCAAGCAGGACTCGGACACCAGCTACAAGTCCGTGCTGGAATATGCCCTGCGCCCCGAGCATGTGAAGAACGTGCGCATCGGCGTCGCCGGACACAACCTCTTCGACGTGGCGCTGGCCTGGCTGCTGGCCAAGGCCCGCAACGTCACCGACGGCATCGAATTCGAAATGCTTCTGGGCATGGCCACCGGCCAGGCCGAAGCAGTGCGCCGCGAAGTCGGCTCGCTATTGCTGTACACCCCAGTGGTGCACCCGCAGGAATTCGATGTGGCTATCGCCTACCTGATCCGCCGCCTGGAAGAAGGCGCCAGCCAGGACAACTTCATGTCCGCCGTCTTCGAGCTGTCCAAGAACGAGCAGCTCTTCGAACGCGAGAAGAACCGTTTCCTCGCTTCCCTCGAAGCGCTGACCAACAAGGTCCCTGCCCCGCACCGCATCCAGAACCGCCAGGTCCAGGATCCAGAACTTGCGGCCCGCATTGAGGGATTCGCCGATGGCTCCACGGAATTCTTCAACACCCCGGACACCGACCCGGACCTGATGCAGAACCGCACCTGGGGACGCGAGATCCTGGCCAAGATGGAAGCCTCGGCACTGGGCAAGGACCTGGTGAAGGCCAACACCATCAACGCCGCCGGCGAACTGGATGAAGCCATCGCCATGGGCGTGGATGCTTCCCAGGCGTGGCAGGCGATGGGCTCGGCGCAGCGCGCAGAGATCCTGCACCGCGCCGGACTGCTCTTCGAGGAACGCCGCGCCACCCTCTTGGAAGTCCTGGGTTCCGAATGCGGAAAGACCATCGACCAGGGAGACGTGGAAATCTCCGAGGCCATCGACTTCGCCCACTACTACTCGCAGCTGGGCCGCGAACTCGATGAGGTCGACGGCGCAAAGTACGTTCCATCGAAGCTGACCGTGGTCACCCCGCCATGGAACTTCCCGATGGCCATCCCGGCCGGTTCCACCCTCTCGGCTTTGGCCGCAGGCTCGGCCGTGATCATCAAGCCGGCAACCCAGGCTGCTCGCGTCGGATCGGTCATGGTGCAGTGCCTCTGGGATGCAGGTGTTCCCAAGGATGTTCTGCAGCTGGTATTCGTGGGCGATCGCACCCTGGGCCAGCAGCTGGTCTCCGATGAGCGTGTTGACCGGTTGATCCTCACCGGTGGCTACGAAACTGCTGAGCTCTTCCGCTCCTTCCGCAAGGATCTGCCGCTGCTGGCCGAGACGTCGGGCAAGAACGCCATCATCGTCACCCCGCACGCCGACCTTGATCTGGCAGCCCGCGACGTTGTGCAGTCAGCCTTCGGCCACGCCGGCCAGAAGTGCTCGGCCGCCTCGCTGGTCGTCCTGGTAGGCACCGTGGCCGACTCGCGCCGCTTCAACAACCAGCTGATCGATGCGGTGAAGTCGCTGAAGGTCGGCTACCCATGGAATCCCGAATCCCAGATGGGCCCATTGATTGGCGAGCCAGGCGAAAAGCTCAAGCGCGGCTTGACCACCCTGGGTGAGGGCGAGCGCTGGGCTATCGAGCCGAAGCAGCTCGACGATTCGGGCAAGCTCTACTCGCCAGGCGTGCGCTACGGCGTGCAGCGTGGCAGCGAATACCACAAGACCGAATACTTCGGTCCGATCTTGGGCGTGATGACAGCTGCGACGCTGGAAGAAGCAGTAGAAATCGTCAACGAGGTGGACTACGGACTGACCTCGGGCCTGCACTCGCTGGACCGCGGCGAAATGGCCTACTGGCTGGATAACATCCAGGCTGGCAACATCTACGTCAACCGCGGCATCACCGGAGCGATCGTTCAGCGTCAGCCATTTGGCGGCTGGAAGAAGTCGGCCATTGGCGCTGGCACCAAGGCCGGCGGCCCGAACTACCTGATTGGCATGGGCAGCTGGGTTGATGCACCGGTCAAGGACACTGCAGCTCTGTCTCGTTTCGACGAGCGGTTGCTGGGTGCAGCGCAGCTTGATGAATCGCAGGCGCAGTGGCTGACCTCGGCCCTGGGCAGCGACAAGTTCTGGTGGAACACCGAGTTCAACCAGGCCAAGGACCGTTCGGGACTGATCTCGGAGCGAAACGTCTTCCGCTACTGCTCGGTGGATGTCACTGTCCGCTTCGAGCAGGAGACCAGTGGCCATGGCTTGGCTGAGGCTTTGCGCGTGGTGGCTGCCGGTGTGACCGCTGGTTCGCGTGTCCGCTTGTCCCTGGATGCTGAACTTCCACGTGAACTTCGCACCTTGCTGGCCGAGAACTCGGTCACCGTGGTCCGCGAAAGCGCCGACCAGTTCGCAGCCCACGCAGCCAAGCTGGCTGCGAAGACCGGCCCGGACTCGGCCGCTCGCATCCGCTTGATTGGCGGATCGGTGAAGGCCGTCGCCGAAGCCACCGATGGCAAGCCGGATGTTGCCATCTACGCTTCGCCGGTGACCGCTGCCGGTCGTGTGGAGTTGCTGCCGTTCCTGCACGAGCAGGCAGTGTCCATCACCGCCCACCGCTTTGGTACTCCTAACCACCTGAGCGACGGACTGGTCTAGTCTCCATCTAAAGCAAATGCAGCCAGCATTCCTTATATAAGGAATGCTGGCTGCATTTGTGTTCTCTGGGGAACTAGTTCTTGGATTTCTTGTATTTGCGGAGCAGGAAGTCTGCCACAGCGGATAAAAGTGCAGGAATAATGTAACGGCCCAATGTTGCCAGGACAAAGGCAGGCAGCGAGCCGTGCTCCGAGGCAATGGCGGCCTGTGCAACAAAACCCATGCCGATGGCCGAAACAAGGCCGGTGACCCACCCGGCGAGTGAACGCGAACGCAAAACAAGCCAGCCGGCCAAGGACATGACCGGCAGCAACAGGCCCCAGACCATGAAGTAGCCGGAGTACTGGCCGGTGAAGTCCAGTGCCGACACCATGAACCAGTCGCCATATTCGACGGAGTCAATCACCGGCAGTTTCAGCACGACGTCCAGGATCTGCGCGAGCAGCACCAAAGCCATGGCAAAGATCTTGGTGTCCCTGCTTCCGGGCAGGAACCACAGGCTGGCGATAGCGAGGCAGCGGGTGGCCCACAGCGCCACAATGATCAGCAGGCTTCCGCCGGTGATGTAATGGGCGGTTGCCAACATGGTGGAGCCTGCGATGCAGACGATCAAAAGCAGCCATACGCCGATCAACCGGGCGGGCAATTGCAAGAGGGGTTTTTCTTCGCTCACTGGGTCAAGTCTAGTAATAGTGGCTGTGTGCCCGCTTGGTTGGGTATTTTGGCCTATTCAAAGGGGGCGAATCGGTAGCTGGATAGAATAGAGCATGGCTCGCGCATTCACATTGGTACAGCTCCGTTATTTCATTGAAATCGCCAGACTTGAAAACATGCGGGCTGCCGCAAGCGCGCTGAACGTATCGCAATCCACGCTTTCTTCTTCTCTGAGCCAGTTGGAGCATGATTTAGGCGCGCAGCTATTCCTTCGATTGCCGAACCGCGCGTTGAAGCTGTCGGAAGATGGCAAGCGGCTGGTGGCAAGAGCAAGGATCCTCCTAGAGGATGCCGAAACCCTTCAAACATCGTTGAGCGGTACCGATGACCAAGTTGGAGGCAAGCTGCGGGTCGGCATTTTTGCGCCTCTCGCCCCGTTCATCGCACCGAGGCTGCTGAGCAATTTCCGAGAACGGTATCCCAAAATTGAACTGCAATTTGTAGAAGGCGAACAGCAGCAGATTCTCGAGGCTTTGGGCAAAGGCGAATGCGAAATAGCGTTGATGTACGACTTGGGTGTGAGCGCGGAGTTTTCGATGGAATCCGTAGAACGATTGGGTGCGCACATCATCGTCGCAGAGAATCACCGCCTAGCTCAGCGCAAGGAACCAATTTCATTCTCCGAGCTTGTTGACGAGCCGCTGGTGCTGCTTGATCAGGCGCATTCACGAGAGTACTTTCTGAAACTCTTTTCGTCACTTGATCTGGAACCGAACGTTGCCTATTGGGTATCAGGGTACGAAACAGTGAGATCCTATGTGGCCATGGGGTTGGGCTATTCCATTCTGAATAGAAGGATGTCGCACAACCTGACTTACACAGGTTTCTCGGTAGTGCCATTGCCCATTGCAGATCCAGTAGTCCCGATTTCCGTGGTGGTCGCTCATGTCAAGGAAATGCCAATAACGCGCAAGGCAAGGGTATTTGCCGAGCTTGCCCGCGAAATCTTGAACGACAGATAAATTCTAATCGTTTTTATCGATCAACCTAATAAGAGATTTGCGTTGGACGGATAAGCGCCTGATCGCAGAAAGTGGACTACTAAGAGAACGGGCGAAACGTCTGCCCCCTTCACTGAGTAGTACCTTCCTGAAGTGTTCACGTCACTAATTCCGAAAAAGGAAATCTCATGACCGTGAGTAATACCGAATCGAAAACCGTCGAGTCTCTGCAAGAGACGAAAATGAAGCGTCGGGTGCTCGCCGGGGGTAGCGTCGGCCAGTTCATCGAGTTTTACGACTTCACGCTGTACGGTTTGTCAGCGGTAACGCTGTCAGCCCTCTTCTTTCCGTCACAGAATACCCTTGCTGGCCTATTGGCCACTTTCGCGACTTTTGGAGTTGCTTTCTTCGTCCGTCCACTTGGTGGACTCTTCTTCGGAGTACTCGGCGACAAAGTCGGACGTCGCAAAGTCCTCTTCATTACCCTGTTGACTATCGGCCTAGCCACGTTTAGCATCGGCTTGCTCCCTACCTTCGGCCAGATCGGTGTGCTGGCACCGATACTGCTCGTACTCTGCAGGCTCATCCAGGGGTTCTCAGCAGGCGGCGAATCTGTCGGCGCACCAGCATTTGTTTTCGAACATGCTCCGGTTAACCGCAGGGGCTTCTGGCTCAACATCACTTTGGCGGCAACCGCGTTGCCGTCAGTGGTTGGAGGCACACTGATCCTGGTGCTCTCCAGCACTATGGACAGCGAGAATTTCCAGGAATATGGATGGCGCATCCCATTCCTGCTGGCTTTGCCACTGGCAATGTTCGGATTGTGGATCAGAGCTAAGACCGAAGAATCCGAAGCGTTCCAAGAGGTGCTCAAAAAGAGCGAGCACAAGGAATACAGCCCTTTGCAGCAGACCTTCGCGGAAAACAAGCTGCGCATGCTCCAGGTTATTTTCGTCATGGCACTGACGGCCATGGGCTTTTACTTCCTTTCAGGTTATTTCGTTTCCTATGTACAAGTGACCGGCAACCTCAGTCTAGAGAAGTCTCTGGCAGCTAATGCTTTGGCCATGGCAAGCTATGCGGTGCTCCTGCCGATCGGCGGCCGCTTGGGTGATCGTTTCGGACGCAAGCCCATGCTGATCGCTGGTTCAGCTGCCTTGCTATTACTCAGTGTTCCTTGCTTCATGCTGGTCACCAGTGGTTCCCTTGGCTTGGCCATTCTTGGACAACTTATCTTCGTCGTTCCAATGTGCATTTACGGTGGCGGTTGCTACACCTTCTTCGTCGAAATCTTCACCACGAAGACGCGCTACACGTCGTCGGCCATTAGCTACAACGTCGCATACGCCATTTTTGGTGGCACTGCTCCGTTCGTGGGCACCTGGCTGGTATCGGCAACTGGAATTTCGATGTTCCCGGGTTTCTACATGGCTGCAGCAGCCTTGATCGTTCTGTGCCTGCTGGTATTTACCCCGGTACCGGAAACGCATCCCTTGCACGGTGCCAAAGTATCGCTGAAGACGACCAACTAAATTCCACGCCGAGCTTTTTCCCTGAAAGGAAATGACCTTGAATCAAGGATTTCTCACCGACTTCCACCATGTTGCAGAATTCGGGGCAACGGATCACAACGGAGTCGATAGGCAAGCCGCAACCCCGGAAGACAGGTTGAGCCGCGACTGGTTCGCTAAGTTCGCAAAGAACGAAGGGTGGGAGCTACGAGTCGACAGCATCGGGAACATGTTCGCCCTCATCGAATCCAACCCGGGTGCGCCATACGTTCTTCTCGGGTCCCACTTGGATTCGCAACCGCTGGGCGGACGATTCGATGGCGCCTACGGTGTTATCGCCGGATTACATGCAGCCAAGAACATCAAACGACGTCTGGATGATGAAGGGCTGGTTCCAGAGTTCAATTTGGGTGTTGTGAACTGGTTCAACGAGGAAGGCGGACGATTTGCCCCCTCAATCATGGGATCCTCTGTCTTCGTCGGATCAATGGATGAAGCAGAAATGCTCAAAGTGAAAGACCTTGAAGGCACCACTGTTGCGCAAGCGCTGGAATCAATTGGGTATCTTGGGAAGGGCCAGCGGCCGGAGGTCGCGGGCTACGCGGAAATACACATCGAGCAAGGACGAATCCTTGAACGCGAGCAGATCAATATCGGCGCCGTAGATTATTCGTGGCATACGCAAAAGCTGGATATTGAAGTCCTCGGCGAGCAGTCACACACCGGAGCGACAGCTATGGCAGATCGGCACGACGCTCTTGTCGCTGCCAGCAAAGTCATTCTCAAAGTTCACGATGTTGCTGCGAATTTTTCTGAGGGAAGCATCGTATCTTCAGTGGGGCGCATGACGCTTGAACCGAACTCACCGATAGTTGTTGCCCGTAGAGTTCACCTCGTAGCCGACCTACGAGCGGAAACCAAGCATGATGTCCTTGAAGCCAGACGCATCTTGATCGAGCAAATTGCCGCTATTGGCGAAGAACATGAAATCAGGATCAACGTTCAGGACTTCGACGTCAGGGAGATCCAGTACTACCCGGTGGAAGGCCTGGAACTCGCAGAAAAATCGGCCGCAAATCTGGGAAAAAGCGTTCGCAGGATTCGGACCATGGCTGGCCATGATTCAGTGGCAATGAATCGGATTGTGCCTACCGTCATGTTGTTCATTCCTTCCATCGACGGCGTGAGCCACTGTGAACGTGAATTCTCGACGGACGAAGATATGCTTCATGGTTTGGATGTCTTGACCGACGTTGGCTGGGAGATGAGCTTCGGTGCATTGAAGGAAAACGCCTTGCAGGAGCGCAGCAAGGATGAATATGCACAGGGCGTGACAGCATGAATGAACCGTTAGCACTTCTTTCCGCTACTGAGCAATTACTCGCTTTCCGCGAGGGGTCTATTACCCCGACGGAGGTGCTAGAAGACCAACTGGAAAATTGCGCAGCTGATATTGCCTTGGCCGACGACCGAGTTAACGCGTTGACCGAAATTTTCTGGGATGATTCCAGAGCGCAAGCCAAAGCAGCGACTGAAAGCTACGCGAGAGCGCGCTTGACAGGTGACTTTGGCGATTTGCCGCCGTTGCTTGGCCTGAGCGTTGCGGCCAAGGAAAAACACGCAGTCAAAGGGAAGTCCTTGTCCCTAGGGCTGCTGTCCCATCAAGATGTCGTTTCGGATACTGACCATCCCATTATCGAACGGTTGCGGGCCGCTGGGGCAATAATTCATGCGCGAACCACGAGCCCGGAATTCAGTTGCGCTACGGTCACTCACTCACCGATGTGGGGAGTCACCCGTAATCCGTGGAATCGCCAAACTTCACCAGGCGGTTCATCCGGAGGCGCTGGTGCGTCATTGGCAGCTGGCTTCACTACTCTTGCAACGGCTTCGGATATCGCTGGCTCAACGAGAATTCCAGCGGCATTTACAGGAACAGTCGGGTATAAGGCTCCTTATGGACGTATTCCGGGCGTTGGTGAGCTCGCGTCAGACCGCTATCGTGGCGATGGACCGATGGGGCGTACCGTAGCTGATGTCATGCTGATGGCTGCCACGATAAGCGGAACGCATGCCGCGGATGCCAACTCCTGGGGCCCATCTGGAATTCCTATTGAGGTTGGCGAGCTCCAAACTTCGCAGTTGCGCATCGGCTTCAGTTGCAATTTAGGTGATTACCCAGTAGCTGAATCCGTGCTAGCTGCTTTTGACGAACTGGTTGAGAACCTCAAGAACTCCGGTTTCAATCTGCTCGAAGTTCAACTGCCATGGTCTACTGGGCAAATACGCGAAACTACATTTGCCCACTTTGGGCATATTCTTGCCCCGGCGATGGTTGAAGCGATCGGTAATTCCAGCAAGCCCCGTGCCGCCTACACAGATCAGTTCATCAGCGATGCTCTGGACCAGGCACGTTCGGTACCGCTATTGGAATCCTTGCGGAAAGATGCTCTTCTCAACTCGCAGCTCTCTACGGCCATGAGCGAAGTCGACATTCTGCTTTGCCCGACAAACGCAGTTGATTATCTATCGGCGGAGGGGAACTACCTTCATGGCCTTGACATGTCTGGAAAACATCTGGCGCACTATTGGGAGGGGCACATGACCAGCCCATTCAATGTGGCTAATCATCGGCCAGTCTTGAATATTCCGTGCGGAATTGGCCGCGGCAACGTTCCGGTTGGCGTCCAAATTGTTGGACAGCCGTGGAACGAGAAGACGGTTTTTGGAGCGGCATTGCTTTTGGAGCGGCTAATCGGGTTCCGAACGAATACGAGGTACCCAGAATTGGCTAATTTTGGGTAGGCTCTCGTTCCCGCTGTTCTGAAGCGGTCTGGGCTCCGGCAATAAATCTTGTGGTTCTAGACTTCCAGCTTCATTGCCTTGCGCAGAGTCAGGGAACCACCGGTGTGCATCACTGCCCGGCGATAGATTTTCTCTGCAAAGAGCAATACTGCCCAGCAGGTGGCCAAGAGGATGACCAATGAAAGGATTGGCTCCCACAGGGCAACCTCGCCGGATAACAACCGGATGGGCATGGCTACGGAGGAGGCGATAGGAACGTAGGAGGCCGCAACCAAGAAGCCGTCCTTGGCGTACAGACCGATGAACAGCACCGCAATGAGAACGGTGACCACTGGGCCACTGGATTGCTGCAGGTCTTCGGTTCTCGTTGCCAACGATCCAAGTGCGGCCCAGATGCCGGCCAAGACCAGGAATCCGCCAAAGAAGAAGACCACAAACCATCCGGCAACCTGGGAAACAACACCGAGGAACGGGATCTCCAAGGGCGACAGATACGCCGCCAACAGCCCAACGCTGAGGAAGACCAAGAGCTGGATCATCGCCAGAATGACATTTCCAACGATTTTTCCGGCCAACAATTGGCGTAGCTGGATGGTGCTGGCAAGGATCTCCACCACGCGGTTCTGTTTCTCTTCGATCACGGAGTTGGCGATAGGCATGCCGAAGAGCAACGCGGCCATGTAGAAAAGGAAGGAAAAGAGGAATCCCATGGCCTTGACCATTGAATTGCGGCCGGCATCACCTTGAAGCTGGGACACCTTCAAGGCATCTGCAGAAGGCAGGCTCGCAGCATTCAGCCCTGCGGATGAAAGGACCTGCTCAGTAAGCATAGTGTCGACACCGTCGGCAACCAATTGGCGAAGCTGGTCATCAACTTCGTCAAAGCCGGTCAGCGAATAGGCTTGCCCATCATTGCGGCTGGACAGCATCGCGTCGAGGTCGCCATCGCTAAGTTGTTGCCGTGCTTCTTGTTCGGTGAATTGGGCAATACGCAGCGAGACATCGTCCGGTTTGTCTTTCTGGACTTGGGTGAGCACTTGATAGCTGGACTCGTCGGTAGCTGTTACCGAGAATTCTGTACCACGGCTGCCGAGAACGCTGGAGACGACAATCGATCCGATGATGATTACCAATGTGCCGATGGTGGTGATAACGAAAGCTTTGTCGCGTAATTTCGTTTCGACTTCTCGCAGGGTGACGATCAGCCATGCCGGGGTAGCGGATTTCATCGGATGATCTCCCTGTAGATGTCGGCCAATGAAGGACGATAGATGGAGAACTCGGCTACGGGACCGCGCTCCATGGCTCGTGCGAGTATTCGTTGTGCCGTGGTTTCGGAATTAAAATTGACCAAGGCGTCCGGCCCGGAAATGTCGAGCACGCTGACACCTGGTTCGTTGCGCAGCCAGCCTGCATCGGAACCCAAAGAAATGCGGTGGCGTGAGGCCTGCGAAGCACGTAGGTCATCGGCTGAAGAATCAGCCAGAATCTTCCCATTCTGTATGATCACCAAGTGGTCCACTAATACGTCCAGCAAATCCAGCTGATGCGATGAGAAGAGAACGGGAACGCCGCGCGAAGCGTAGTCGCGCAGAATTGAACTCATGGCATCCACGGCGATGGGATCAAGCCCGCTGAAGGGCTCATCCAGAATCAGGACATCAGGCTCATGCAAGAGCGATGCCGCTACCTGAACCCTTTGTTGATTGCCCAATGACAGCGACTCCAGCTTGGCCTTGGCCCGGTTCTCCAGGCCGAACCGCGACAAGAGCTCCATCGCGCGCGAACGGGCGGTGGTTCTTCCTAATCCGTGCAGCTGTCCTAGGTACACGAGTTGATCTATAACAGGCTGTTTGGGATACAGCCCTCGCTCTTCGGGCATGTATCCGAAATTCGGTCGTGTATCCGAGGACAGTTCTATGCCGTTGAGGGTGACTGTGCCCGTATTGGCCGCCAGCAATCCCATGATGATGCGCATGCTGGTGGTTTTGCCGGCTCCGTTGGCGCCAACGAATCCTGTTAGGGCACCGCCGGGTACGGTGAAGCTGACATCTTCTAGTACCTGGTGGTCGGAGAATGATCGTGAGACGTTGTGCAACTCAAGCATGATTTCCTCTGCCGAATAATCTTTGTATTCATCAGCTTAGGAAAAGAGCCAGGCTGAGTGATCAATCTGAAGGCTCAAACTATTGGATGAGTCCAGCACGGTACGCAAACAGAACTCCTTGAACACGATCGCGCAGGTGGAGCTTGGCTAGAAGATTAGACAGATGCGTCTTGACCGTGGCTTCGGACAGCGACAGCGTGGCGGCTATTTCCTGATTGTTTTTGCCCTTGGCCAGTTCGCCGAGAACCTGAAGTTCTCGTTCGGTAAGTTCCTTCAACCGTCCAGACTCAGGATTTGAAGATTGTTCGGCCGCGTCGAGGGCCTTGGGTGTTCGCCCTTTGATGAGCTTCAAAGTGACTTCGGGGGAGAGCAGCCCGTTGCCGGCTGCCACCTGATGCACTGCATTGATGAGCATCTCGGGCTCACTATTCTTCAACAGGAATCCGCTGGCTCCGGCATCCATGGCATCGAATAGATAATCGTCGCGATTGAAGGTCGTCAGAACGATGACCTTGGTGTCAGTATGGCCAATGATCTTGGTTGTAGCCTCGATGCCGTCCATCTGCGGCATTTGAATATCCATCAGTGCCAGAGCCGGATTCATCGACTGGATCATCTTTACACCTGCTACGCCATTATTGGCAGTGCCCACCACTTCGATGTGATCGTCTGTTTCCAGTATGAGTTTGAGGGACGAGACGATCAACGGCTGATCATCGCAAATCACTACTGAAATCTTGCTCATGACATCATCCTTGAATCTGTTTGAGTGACAACTCGTAGTCTTGCCCGGGTGCGCCAGCCGCGCGGAATACGCGGTCCGATTTCTACCAGCCCGTGGTGCAAGTTCGCTCGTTCCCTGATGCCTCGCAATCCGAATCCACTGCCAGGCGAATCTGGCCGCGGGCGCCCATCATCGGTCACTTCGACTTCAACCCACATGCCTTCTTTATCCGATCCTGAACGCACAGACAGTGTGGCCGTATGCGCCGTGGAATGGCGACGCACGTTAGCCAGCGCTTCACCGCTGATGCGATAGAGAGCAAGTGAGAGGCCAGCAGGCAAGCTATCAACGAAACCGGCTTCATGTTCATCGCGTGAAAGAACTACTGTCAATCCGTGAAGCTTGTTGGCTGTCACCAGCTCTTCAATACGAGCCATGGAGGGTTCCGGGGTCCGGATTCCGTCTGCGGATTCTGGAGCGGCTTCATTTATGTCGTTTTCACGCAGCACCCCGAGCAATGAGCGAGTTTCTTGCACCGCGCTACGTGCGGAGGTTTCGATGCCACGCATGAGCTCCAGGGATTTGTCGGGATCTCGGTCGTGAACGAGGCGCGCGGCCGAGGCTTGTACGCCCACCGAAGCGATGTGATGGGCGATGACATCGTGCAGTTCGCGGGCGATGCGGAGCCGCTCCTCGTTGACTGCTCGATCAGCTAATTGCTGTGCCTGGTCTGCTATGCGTTGGGCTTGTTCCTTGACGATTTCGTTGGAGTAGGCATTGGACCAGCTGATCAAGCCGAGAAAAATTGCGCCACCGAAGTACATCAGATTCATGAGGAAGCTGTAGAGGGAATAGGCGATGTCCACTGGCAAAAGTCCCGCGGGATCATCGACCATTCTCATCCCGGTTGCCGCGAAGAGATCAGAGGTGAAGAGCGAAACGATAATCCACACAGCCATGGCCAGAAGCACGACCGTCATCGATATCCACAACGCCCGCCGATTCTTTGCCCACGTCACTGCTGTGTAAATCCCCAAGAAGTAGGCAAGTTGGGCGCAGAGCTGCATGCCGACCGTATAGGTTTCCGAGGTGCCGCTGGCAATGAAGGCGACGGAACTGAAGAGCATCATTGGAATGGGCCAACGTCGGCGGAACATGAGGGGAAGAATCAACGCAGCCAAGATGAGGAAGGCGAGCGGCCGCTGAACTGCATCCTGCTTTTCGGTCAATGACAGGACAAGCTCTTGCATCAGCAACGCAAAAAGCAGGAAGGCCAGTGCGAGTACCGCATCCCTGCGCAACCCTTTGGGCTCCGGTGCCGGGCGCTCCCAGTCGGCCGGCGGCAAAGAGGAAAGGCGTCGGTGCAATATATCGGGAAGTCTGCGCATCGAAATCCTAGGCGGAGTTAAACAGATCTAGCACTTTGACCCTACCGTGTTGCCCCGCTGCAGGCATGATCCGCAAGACTTACGCCAATGGACGAGGGGAATGCGCCAGTGGGCTAGGCAGAAATGTTACCCAACGGTAATGTGATGGTATGCATATGATCTTCCGAATCCTCATGGTCTTTTTGAAGAGCAAAAAAGCCACCAGACTCTCCATATTCGACACCAGCTCGGTGAATATGCGAGCCACCCTGACCGACATCGACTTCGCCGGCCATATTAATAACGGGATGTACTTCTCGATCTTCGACCTGGGCCGGTTTGATTTGATGTTCCGCTCCGGCGTCTGGGACATCATGCGCAAGAACAAATGGACCCCGGTGGTGCAGACCGAAACTATCACCTTCCGCAAATCGGTGCGCCTGGGCGCCAAATTCTCTCAAGAGACTCGACTGCTGGGGCTGGACGACAAGTGCATCTACTTTGAACAGCGCATCGTCGTCAACGGCGAGATCTATGCCCGCGCGTATATCGCCACCCGCATGACCTCTAAAAAGGGCGCCGTTTCGAATGAAGAGATCTTGGCTGCGGTGGGACTCGAAGTTCCTGAAGATCGCGTGGTGCCGGAGTGGATTCACCAGTGGCGCGAGCAGGGCGCCCTGCCAGGTTCGCGCAAGCCTGCCCCGCACAACTGGATCAATTGAAACCTAGGCTCCCTTGGCGGCGTCGATAAACTGGGCAATCAGCGCAGGATCTTTGACACCTCGTGAGGATTCAACCCCCGAGGAGACATCGGCTCCTGTAGCCTCGGAGAGCGCCAAAGCCTCGACGACGTTCTGCGGATTCAGCCCGCCAGCCACCAGCCAGCGGCGACCGGCTGCCAATTCACGAACCGCAGCATAATCCCAGCTCTTGCCGCTGCCGGGAACCGAGGCATCAATGAGCAAGAGGTCCTCGCCCCAATCGGCGAACTCCTCTGCGACTGCATCGCGGCGGACTGCTCGGATGACCTTGAAACCCACAGCATGGGCAAGATTCACATCTTCGGCAGAACGCTGGCCATGCAGCTGGACCCAGCCTACCTTAGCTTCCGTGGCCCGTTGGAGCACCGTTGGCAGATCCTCCGTGTGGAACACTGCAACGGTGGCGATGCCTTCTGGGACCAGGAAAGCTAGCTGTGCGGCCTGTTGCGCAGTCACCTCTCGGGCGCTCGTCGTGAGCACGAAGCCAATAGCATCGGCGCCGTGCTGGACCGCGACCTGGACATCCTGAGCGGTGGAAAGACCGCAAACTTTTACGAAGGGCAAGCGATCACTCACGAGGCGCTCGATTCCACGAGGTGGACCGGGGTATACCCGCCAGGAGCATTGGCCCTGATGGCCATCAGTTCACGGGCGTGATCCCACAAACGCTGGTCCTCGGCGCTGACCGGAACCCATGGCTTCACCGGTACCGCGGTGCCGGTCTCGTCGCGAGTCACCATCACGGTCAGGCAGTAGGTGGTCAGGTTCATTTCCCGGGTCTTGGGGTCGCCCGAACGCACATGGACAGCGATATGCATGCCCTTATTGCCGGTATAGACCAAGCGCGCTTCCACTTCCACCAAGTGCCCGATGAGCAACGGGCGGTAGAAGCGAATTCCACCGGAGAAGACGGCGACCGTCTCCTGATGGCAGTACCGCGCGGCACACAGTTCGGCGGCCTCGTCGATCCACTTCATCACCATGCCACCGTGCACCTTGCCGCCCCAGTTCACATCGGTAGGCGAAGCCATGAAACGCAGGGTCACGCGTTCAGCGGTGCCTTCATCGGTGTACTGCTGGTCCTTCATCGAGGCAACAATTTGTTCACGGATATCGATGCGCGCCAAAGCGTTCTCGCGCAGTTCGATTTCCCGCGGCGTTCCAGGCATGAAGCCGGGAACCGGAGTTGGCTTGCCGTCGTCACCGACGGCAACAAAAATCACCAGGCAGTTGCTGGATGCCACCGGGCGCAATTCACGAGGGTCTTGGAAGGACACTTCGGTATGGATATGCATGGAGCTGCTACCGGTATAAACCACCGATGCGGTGACTTCCACCAGGTCGCCCGAATGGATAGGGTCTGCAAAATGTATGTTGCCCACGTACGCGGTAACGCAATAGCTGGAAGACCAACCCACGGCGGCCGCATAGGCTGCCTTGTCAACCCATTCAAGAACGGTGCCTGCAGGAACGATCCCGGTGACATCTACGTCAGTCGGGGCCGCGAGGAATCGCAGGGTGACGGAATGGGGGCGCTGTTTCAGCTCCGAAGTGCTCATGCCTTACAGTTTCGCCTACTTTCCGCGCCACCGGCAATGTGTGACAAGCGCTCCGCAAGGCAGGACCGGATCTGTCCTAGGATAGTGATGTGCGTAGGGTCTTTGGAATTTTTTCGGCAGCAACTGCAATCGTGGTGGCGCTCAGCCTCATTGCCGCCGCTGGAACCGCGGGGTTTGTGGTCCTGCTGGGCCAGGGATTTGACCGGCTGCACACCGGCTCATCATTAGACGCCCAATGGTATATCGGCGTGGCCGGTGAACTGCTGGCTTTGCTTATCGCAACCTTCTTGATCCCCGTCGTGATCTCCCATGACAGCCAAGCACTGACTAGCTTTCAACGTTCCAAATTGCTCAAGCACTACCTCTCCATTGGCCCTTTGGCCGTACGCCGTGTCGGCGAAGGGGAGCTGGTGCACGCAGCCATGGATTCGGTGGAACGATCGGTGAAGTATCGTTCGAGTTTCATCGGGCCAGCCAGTGCCGCCGTGGCCACCCCGGTATTGATCCTGATGTTCATCGCGTTCTTTGTCGACCCGCTCAGCGCGATACTCCTCGTGATTCCCACAGCCTTGGTTCCGGTGATCGTACTTGGTTTTCAACGTCGCTTCGGTTCAGCCAACGGACAATACCGCAGGGCCCAAGGCATCCTCTCAGCCACTTTCTTGGATGCGCTGCGCTCATTGAACATGCTCAAACTCAACGGTGGCAGTTCCTGGATGGGCAAGGCCATTAACACGGCCACCGAGCAGGTGCGCCAACAGGTCATGAAATTGCTGGCCCGAAACCAGCTGATCCTCCTGGTCATTGATTCCAGTTTTGCCGTGCTGTTATTGGCCAGCGCCTCGCTGCTGGCGTGGTGGCGTGCGGGCAGCGGGGCCATCCCGCCGGGATCTGCCGTAGCACTCGTCATCCTGAGCTACCTGATGTTGGCTCCGGTGAACTATGTAGGCAGCTTCTTCTACGTCGGGATGACCGGGAAAGCTGCGGAGAAAAAGCTGGCCGAAATTGAAGACATTTCAATGCATCCGTCCATGGCCAACCCGCTGCGGGTGAACCTCGCTGGCAACGGATTATTCATTGAACATCTGTGCGCCAGCTATAGCGGCAGCGACCTTGCCTTGGACGACATCAATCTGCGATTCCCCGCAGGTTCCCGCACAGCTGTCATTGGGGCGTCGGGCAGCGGCAAGAGCACTTTGATCCGCGTGCTCCAAGGGCAACTCGAATCCACCTCGGGGACAATCCATGATGGGCGCCAGCCCATGGGACCAGCCACTCTCAAGGCCAACAGTGCCGTCGTTGAACAACAGGCCACGCTCTTTGGCGTGAGCCTGCGCGAAAACCTGCACCTGGCAGCCCCGGCCGCCACGGACAGCCAGCTGCTCGCTGCCATCAAGCAGGTTGGAATGGATACCTGGCTCGCAGCACAACCGCAGGGCCTCGACCAGCAGCTTGGCGAGGGTGGCGCCCGGCTCTCCGGAGGGCAAGCCCAGCGCCTGTCTCTGGCCCGAGCATTGCTAGCCGACCGGCCGATTCTGCTGCTTGATGAACCCACCAGCGCACTGGACGTGCACAGCGAAGCCGGCATCATCCAGACTCTGCGTGAACTGGACCCATCCACCACGATCATCACCGTCACCCATCGTTTGGGATTACTGGCCGATTATGACCATGTGGTGGTCATGGACCACGGACGAGTGATTCAAGCAGGCCCGCGCCAAGAGCTCCTTGTGCGAGAAGGGTATCTCAAGGACGCCATTCAAAATCTGAACCAGCGCACCGCAAGGTTGCAATCCAGCGGCCTGAATCCAATTGAGGAGGGGCAAGCATGAATAGCGACAGGAAGCACACGGCTGCCACCATCTTCTGGCTGATTGGAACCACCAAAGATCTGCTGGCGCCACTGGCGCTGGCCAGCATCTTCTCCTGCCTGACCAGGTTGATTTCACTTGGCATCTATGTCCTGGCCGGCGCTGGGGTGGTCAAAATCCTCGACTTGCAGGATCTCGTGGCGTTGCAGTTCCTGGACTCGGGATGGATGGCTGGACTCATCATTATTCTGGGCCTGGCCAAAGGCGTACTGCGCTATTTGGAACAATATGTCGGCCACCGGGTTGCGTTCCTCTCCCTGGCACGCCTGCGCCGCCGAATGTATGCCGCCTTCGAACACCAAGCACCCTTTAGCGCAGCCACCAAGAATTCTGGAAGCCTCCTAGCGCGAGCCACGAGCGATATCGACAAGGTCGAAGTATTCTTTGCCCACACACTGCCGCCCGCGGTGTCAGCGGTAGTGGTCAGTGCCGTAGCCACGTGGGCAACATGGACCCAGTTTGGAGAGCAGCCAGCGCTGATTGTGCTTGGCGCATACCTGCTCATTGGTGTCATTATCCCCGTCTTTGGCGTGCGCACCCTGCGTTCTGATGCAACTATCATCGCCGAGGCCCGCGGTGTGCAAAACCAGCTACTCGCCGAATCCCTGGCCGGTGTAGAGGTTCTCCATGGCTTCCACGCTGGCAACAAGACCATGCAACGGCTACGCGACAGCACCAGCGAAGCGGGCACCGCTGCGCTGAGCACGGGAAAGATCACGGCTGTCCGAGCTGCCCTGACCCAGATGATCATGTGGGGCACCCTGCTTGCGCTGTTCATTGTCCTTGGCACCCAGGGGCAACTGGGTGTGCTGGTGATTCTGTCTTGTGCACTCGTCCCTTCATTCGAAGCAGTCCGCGCCGTAGATGGATTCATCCTCGGGTTGCAGGATTCGCTGGCAAGCGCTCGCCGGCTGCACGCCACAGCTACCCGCAAGCCAGCGGTCACCGGCCCTGCACGCCCCGAGGCGTTGCCGGAAACCGGTGAGCTATTAATCCAGGGGCTCGGGATCAGCTACGGTTCGAGCAGCGTGGTGCAGGGTGTAGATCTGGCTTTGCGCCCCGGCGAAGCTGTGGCTCTGGTTGGTGCCAGCGGTTCAGGAAAATCTTCAGTCGCCTCAGCACTGGTGCGTGCACTGGAATACACCGGCACCATCAGCTTTGGCGGTGTCGACATCACCGCGACGAGCCTTGAAGAACTGCGCAGCAGGGTCATCCTCGTCTCACAGGAGGCGCTGACCGTGCGCGGCACCGTGCGCGATAACCTGTTGTTGGGCATGAAGGAGATCAACGACGACCAGCTGCTGGCAGTGCTGGAAGAATTGGGCCTGGGGACTTGGCTAGCCCAGCAAAAGTCTGGTCTCGACACTCGGCTCGGTGACCGCGGCGCACGAGTATCGGGCGGGCAACGCCAGCGCTTGGCGCTTGCCCGCGCGCTGATCCGCGAACCAGCTGTCCTGATCCTGGACGAATCGACCAGCGCGCTGGATGCCGCCACCGAGCAACGTGTGCTGGAGGCAGTTGAACGCCGCCGCCAACATGGAATGGCCGTGGTGATGATCAGCCACCGCCTCGCCACGGTCGGGCAGGCACAGCAGATCGTGGTCCTCGATGAAGGCGTTGTTGCCGAACGCGGCAATGCCGCCGAACTGCTGGCCCAAGAAGATTCGCTCTTCTCCCAGATGGCCATTCGCGAGGTGGACCGGATCTTGCCGGGCTAAATGCCTGACAAGGGCGCACTGGACTACTAGGCTCGCATCATGATGCGAAGTGTGGTTCTCCTGTTCCTCGGCGTGCTCGCTACCGGGTTTGTCGTCACCGCGATCTTGGCCAGTACTTCTGGCGGCTGGGTCTGGTGGATCGTGGTGGCTCTGACCGGACTGCTGGTTCTGCTGGGGGTTCATGACCTTGTGCAGAAAAAGCATGCAATTCTGCGCAACTTCCCGATTGTCGGGCATGCACGTTATCTCTTCGAATTCATCCGCCCGGAAATCCAGCAGTACTTCATCGAACGAAACACCGATGGCAAGCCCTTTGACCGCGACACCCGTTCCCTGGTCTACGCGCGGGCCAAGGGCGCCGACAGCCACAAGGCCTTTGGCACCGAACGCAATGTGAATGCCGTGGGCCACGAATACCTGTTGCACTCTGCCGCTCCGGTGGCACCGCCAACCAGCCAATTTCGCGTCAAGGTCGGCTCCAGCCAATGTACCCAGCCCTATGAGATTTCACTGATGAATATCTCCTCCATGAGCTTTGGCTCATTGTCGGCCAACGCCGTCCTGGCAATGAACAAGGGCGCAGAAATGGGCGAGTTCGTCCACGAAACAGGTGAAGGCGGACTGACCAAATACCACCTGGAATACGGGGCGGATCTGTTCTGGGAAATCGGTTCAGGCTACTTTGGCTGCCGCACACCGGAAGGCCGATTCAATCCCGAGACGTTCGCCGCGAAAGCCCAACACGAGAACGTCAAAGGCATCACCATCAAGCTATCCCAGGGGGCCAAGCCGGGGTTGGGTGGCGTGTTGCCGGCTGCCAAGGTCACCTCGGAAATCTCCGAAGCCCGGGATGTTCCCATGGGCGTGGACTGCATCTCGCCGGCGAGCCATGCAGAATTCTCCACCCCGCGCGAACTGATGCACTTTGTTGCACGGCTGCGCGAGCTCAGCGGCGGAAAACCAGTGGGAATCAAATTCTGCGTTGGTTCCCGAACCGACGTGATGGCCATCTGCAAAGGCATGCTGGAGACCGGGATTCTTGTTGACTTCATTACTGTGGACGGTGCTGAAGGCGGTACCGGAGCGGCGCCGCTGGAGTATGAAGACCATGTGGGGGCACCCCTGACCGAGGGATTGATGCTGGTGCACAATACCTTGGTGGGTGCCGGATTGCGCGATGAAATCCGAGTGGCCGCAGCCGGCAAGGTTGCCAATGGGTCCGACATCATCAAAAGGCTCATCCAGGGCGCGGATTTCACGTTCTCGGCGCGCTCCATGATGATGGCCACCGGATGCATCCAAGCGCAGCAATGCCACACGAACCATTGCCCGGTAGGCGTCGCTACCCAGAACAAGCGGCTGATGCGTGCCTTGGATGTCGAGGACAAGGGGCACCGAGTCTACAACTACCACCGCTTGACGGTGACCGAATGCGCGCAAATCATGGCGTCCATGGGACTGAGCAGCCCAACCCAGCTGAATACGAGAATGCTCCGTCGACGCGTGAACCTGCAGTCCACACGCTCCTACGCCACGCTCTTCCACTGGCTGCGCCCCGGTGAACTACTGGAGAACGCCCCAGGATCGTGGAAAGAGGATTGGGAAGAAGCCGATGCCGACCACTTCGGCGAGCACGCGCCACTGCACTTTGAAGTGCCCCAGGGCGTCGGCATCGAACCGGCCACGGTGCGCGAACCCCAAGATGCCGTCAGCGCACCACGCGTCGAGCCCAAGGATTCTGCCAAGGTCCGCCCGGTGCATGCAGATGTCACCCGTCCCGAAGGCAAGCCCGGAGCCGATAGCTAGGCCTGCGAGCCTTCGGCCAGCAACCGCAATCCGCGGTGATCGACTTCGCTCATGACGGCAGGTGACCAGCGCGGGTTGCGGTCCTTGTCGATCACCTGGGCACGGATGCCCTCGGCAAGATCGGGCTGATGCATCAGATGGCGGGCCATGCGCAATTCCCGGTCGAGCGCCGAGCGGAGGTCTTGCTCGGCGCGCGCCTGGCGCACCGTGTAGAACGCCGAGCTCACGCTGGAGGGCGAGTTGGCCAAGAGCAATCCGGTTGCCTGCCGTGCTGCCGGGTGCACCATCTGCTCCAGCCGTTCGAGCACCTCTTGCGGGCTATCGGCGCTGAAGGCGTGATCCACCCAGCCCTGGCTCAGTTCCAAGGCATGGGATTCCGGGGCGCCATGCAGTACCTCGATGGCCGAGATGATTTCTGCGGCGGACAGCCCCACCAGCTCATCGAGCTCGTCCAGGATATTTTCCGCGAAGGAATCGGTGACCACGACATCAGCAAACCCGAGGTAGACCGCATCGGCGCCGGTAAAGGAGGCTGCGCTCATGGCGAAGTACTCGCCAAAATGCCCGGGAGCGTTAGCCAGCAAATGTGTTCCACCCACATCGGGGGTATAACCGATTTTCGCTTCTGGCATGCCCATGGTGGCGCTGGAAGTCGCCAAGCGCACCGGTGCATGGGAAGCCAGGCCCACACCGCCGCCCATGGTGATGCCGTGAGCCAAGCTGATCAGTGGTTTGGGATAGCTGGAGATCAGGTAATCCAGATCGAATTCCATGGACAGCAGGTCGATGAATTCCTGATGGCTTCCGGTGGTGATGGCGCGATGGAAATCGGCAATATCCCCGCCGGCGCAGAAGGCCCGTTCGCCGCGACCGGTCAGCAGGACCAGGGAAATCGAGGAATCCTCGGCCCATGCAGCCAGCACGCGGGTCAGTTCGGCGAGCATCTGCAGGGTCAGCGCGTTCAGCTTGGCCGGCCGATCCAGCTCGATGTGGCCGATGGGGCCATAGACGCGGGAAATAACATTCGTTGCCGTGTCGGCGGGCGCGCGACGAGATTCCACGGTTGACTCCTCGTAGATGATCGGGCACCTGTGGTGCCGGCGGAACGGGCGAGAACTACTGGGCCAGGATTTGGGCTAGGCGGTCCAGGACCAGTGCGACTTTCGGCTTTTTCGAATTTTCTGGCTTCAACGCAAAGATGGAACGCGCCAGGCGGATTTCCGGGGCGTCGACAATGCGGATTCCCTGGGGGGCATTGGCCATGGCCAGGTCTGGGACCAGTGCCGCACCGAGTCCCGAGGAGACCAGGCTTAGCGAGGCGTTGAAGTCATCACAGTAGGCTGCCACCTGGGGATGGATGTTGTACGAGGAGAACAGCCGGGAAATCAATGTCGCATCCGAGGTGCCCGGGTGGTGGAAGATCCACGGCCACTCTGCCAGCTGGTCTACGGTGAGCTGGGAGTCGTCGGCAATGGGCCATGAAGCGGGGATCACCACGCGGAACTGGTCATCACCCAGCCAGGTGCGTTCCAGCGAGGCCGGCCAGGACAGCCCGCCAGGCCCTACCTGGAAAATCAGGGCCAGATCGAGATCGCCACCGGTGCCCAGGCCGGCGACGGTCTGCTGCGGTTCGCCGATCCACAAGCGCAGGTTGACGCCCAGGGAGGCCCAATCGGGGGCTTTGAGAATCTGCGGCAGCGCATAGGTTGCCAGCGAAGGGAAGATGCCCAGCTTGATTTCCTCAAGGTCCGTGGCATCGGTAGAGATCGTGGCGACATCGGCCATGAGTGCGTCAAGGTCGGTCAGCACGCGCTTTGCGTGGCGGACCATGCGCATGGCTCCCGGGGTGGGGGTGATTGAACGTGCACCGCGGACGAACAAGGTAGTCCCGGTGCTGCGTTCCAGCGCTGTCATCTGCTGGGATACAGCGCTGGCCGTGTAGCCGAGGCGTGTCGCGGCCGTGGCAAAGGAACGATGCGCGACTACTTCAAGCAGGGTGCGCAGGTGAACTGGATTAATCACTTCTAAAGTCTATGGCCTTTAGCCCAAGATTTGCTTAGCCGCGACGCTAGTCTTCGTCCTCTGGTTCAAACCGCTCGTCTTCACCGTCTTCCGAATCATCGCTGGGGAATTCATTATCCAGATCTTCTTCGGTTTCCAGATCGTCATCATAGAGGTATTGGCGCTGCGCCAGCGGGTCATGATTGCGCATGGTCTCTGGCATGTCGCTGGAGCCCTCGTAGGCCTGTGAATCACGGCCGTCATCTGGCTCATAGATGTCGTTGCCGAATTCCGGCGCGAACTCTGTCGGTTCAAATTCCCTGCTCATGACGTACTCCTTCGCTGATACGAGGGATCCGCCAGGAAGTCGGGGGGATTCTCCTCGTGACTTCTCGTAGCACCAGCGTAGGACCGTAAAACCCGAAACGAAAGTCTTGTTTTATCAGTCAGAGAGTGAATGACTTATTAATGATCGTGTTCGGAATAGTGCTCCAGCAGCGGAGAGGCGCGATAGGCCAAATGAGTGTGCAACGCGAAGGTGGTTTCCGAACGGGTGACGCCTTTGATGCGCAAAATTTGACGCAGTGCAGACTGCAGCTGGTGGGTGTCGGTGGCGATCAGCCGGACCCAGGCATCGCCACGCCCCGAGGTCTCGTGGATTTCCAGGACATTGGGGATCTGCCGCAGCGCGGTGATCACCGTATCGAGGTCCCGATGATTAACTTCCAAGGTGACAAAGGCGAGTACGTCATAACCCAGCTTGGCGAGGTCGATGTCCCGTCCGCCATCACGCAGAATTTCCGAACGCTGCAGGCGGCGCAACCTTGACTGTGCGGTGTTGCGGGCAATGCCAACCTCATCAGCTAGTTCAGAGATCTGGATGCGAGGATCCTTGATGAGGGCGAGAAGTACTTTGAGGTCTACGTCGTCTAATCGCACTATATGCTCACTCCAGGCGCTCTCGAAGGCCACTATTTTGACCAAACTGCTCAAATTCTAGCAAGAATTCACTCGGCTTGCTTTGAAAGCAGAGATATTAGTGAAAGAACGATCTGTTGCAGTAGACAAACTCAAGCAGAACGCTCAACTCACCGGTGGGGCAGCGAGTGGCTCCACCGGTAAAAAACTTTTCAGGAGGATCCTGGACGCCGAGGCCTCAGCTAATTTGATACCGGGAGTGAACGTGTCAGTTATCAGCGAACTGCGCATGCAGCCCATGCGACACCGCACCCTATCCTGGAATCCCGGATTAACCACACGGCTGGTCATCACGGTAGCGGTCAGTTTCCTGCTGTTGGTGGGAGCCAACCTCGCCACCCCGCTGTATCCGGCACTGCAGGCAGAACTGCACCTTGGCGCGATGGGAACGACCATCGCTTTCGCCAGCTACGTCTGCTCGCTGATGTTCTTCTTGTGCACCGTGGGCCACTGGTCCGATCACATCGGCCGCCGTGCCGCCCTGGTGATCGCAGTGCTCGTATCCCTTGCCGGAACCTTCGTCTTCGGTTCGGCTTCCAGCCTTCTCGAGCTGTGCATCGGTCGCGGACTGCAAGGAGCCGGTGTGGCCCTGGCAACTGGTGCCAGTGCCGCCGCGCTGCGCGAGCTGCTGCCATCTAAGCCTGAGTGGGCATCGCGCTTCACCCTGCTGGCTTCTTCCGGCGGCGTGGCCTTCGGCCCGGTTCTGGGCGGCTTGCTGGCTGACCTTCCTGGTGGGCGCAGCACCGTGTTCATGCTCCAGGCGGTGCTCCTAGTGCTGGTGATGATTCCGCTGAGCACACTCCAGGCCCGACCGGCAATCGCCATGGCTGAACGCGGCCAGCGCGGCAAGGCGCTGGCGCCGCGGCGCTTGGGCATTCCCAGCACCGCGCGTTCTCAATTCTGGCTGGCCGCTATGGTGGGCTTCTTGAGCTTCGCAATCTTCGGATTTGTGCTCTCGCTCGCTCCGGGATACTTTGCGCAAGCCTTTGACCTGGATGGGCTGTGGATCATCGGGCTAATTGCCGGGCTGCCTTTGGGCGTCTCGGCGCTCTCGCAAGTGGTGGTGCGTGGCGGCGCAAAACTATTGCCCGCAGGTTTGGGCCTGATGGCAGTATCAACCGTCTTGCTCGCGGTAGCCGCTGAACACAAACTGTTGTTCCTCGCATTGCTGGCCTTGGTGATTCTTGGATTAGGCCAGGGAATGAGCTTCCGAACGGCCTTTGGCCGGGCAGTCGATGCCGTTAGCGACCGGCAACACGCCCAGACGGTGTCGACCATTTACCTGGTGACCTACCTTGGCAGCGCAGTTCCCGTGATTGCCCTGGGGTGGGCTGTGGGAGTCTTCGGCCAAGAAGCCAGCATTCTGGTTTTCGCTATGTGCTGCTCGGTGCTGGCTGCCGGCTTGGGATTGTGGGCTATCGCCTCACAGCGCACCAAAAACTAGCCTTAAAACACTGTGTCCCGGCAAATTGCCGGGACATAGTGCTTTAACGACCTACTTGGCTGCGGCCAACGCACTGGCTTCAGCCGTGATCATGACCGAGTCCAGCCGGTCTTGCTCTTCAGTGGGGTAATGGATGGTAATCAGTTCATCTGCCTGAGCGGCTGTGGCGAAGTGCTGAAGGTAGTCTGCCACCTGCTCGCCGGTGCCCACCGCCGTGTATCGCATCATGTCGAGGATTTGCTCCGCCTGGGGAGTGTCCATGAGCATATCTACTTCTGCTTCAGTGAAGTCTTTCTTGGCATTGCGGCCCAGGAAGCTGGCCACGCGGTGACGCTTGGCAACGTTCAGCACTTCATGGGCCTTCTCGGCGGTTTCCGCTGCGGCTACACCGACCCCAGCGATGACGTAAGGCTCGGCCAGCTGGGCCGACGGGGTGAACTCCTCGCGGTAGACGCGGATCGCTTCATGCAGGGCTGTAGGAGCGAAGTGGGAGGCGAAGGAGTAGGGCAGGCCCAGCTGGGCAGCGAGCTTTGCGCCAAATAGCGAGGATCCCAGGATGTACAGGGGGACGTTGGTTCCTGCGCCCGGGGTTGCCTGCACCGTGGGAATGCGCGACTCGCCAGCCAGGTAGGCCTGGAGCTCCAGAACATCATGGGGGAAGGAATCGGCGGCCGAAGGTTCGCGGCGCAGTGCGCGCAACGTGGTCATGTCGGTGCCCGGCGCGCGCCCCAGGCCCAAATCGATGCGATCCCCGTAGATGGAGGCCAAGGTGCCGAATTGTTCAGCAATCACCAAAGGAGAATGGTTGGGCAGCATGACGCCACCTGAACCCAGCCGAATGGTTTCTGTGTGATGGGCTACGTGGCTGATGACCAGCGAGGTGGCGCTGGAGGCGATGGTTGGCATGTTGTGGTGCTCGGCATACCAGACGCGTTCATAGCCATGGCGTTCAGCAGTTTGCGCCAGGCGGACGGAGGACTTGAAAGAGTCGGAAATACTTTGCCCGGGAGCGACCGGGGCAAGATCCAGAATAGAAAGCTTCACATTTAATGTAACCAGCGTGTGCAATAAAGTATTCCGGGAAGTGACTGCCTCAATTTAAAAAAGATGGTCACCCACAGCGCGGGTGACCATCATTTGAAAAGTCAGGCGTTAGCCAAAGACCTTCTTTAGAGAGCGCGGATGTCTGCAGCCTGCAGACCCTTTGGACCCTCTACAACTTCAAACTCGACCTTCTGGCCTTCGTCCAGGGTGCGGAAGCCCTGAGTCTGGATGGCGGTGAAGTGAGCGAAGACATCTGGGTCTCCGCTGTCTGGAGCGATGAAGCCGAAGCCCTTTTCAGCGTTGAACCACTTTACGATTCCGGTTGCCATATTACTTTTTGGTCCTTTCAGACGTTCCTCGCCAGTTTTATTGGCGAGCTTGGTTGTAATCTACGCAAGTGCTGCAGCCCGTGGAGGACAGCTATTCTTGCGAAGCAGCCAAGTCATTCACTTCACGTCTAGAAGGGGGCTCGCGTCAACCGAGGTGGTTCGACATTCACATACTTCTAACGGGTACTTCGCGAATTACTTTGGAACTACTCTGCCTAGCCTACGTGTTTGCCGTCAACAATTGAATAACTTTGAACCAATTAATCAAAAATTTGGTTAAGTGGTTCGTTGAGTTCACCGAATTGCCGGTTTGATGACGCGCAATACGAGAACTGCAGCCACCAATGACAACAGGCTGGCGATACTCGAGGTGAGTAATACACCGTGGTCGAAGGCCTGCGCGGCAGACTCAATGAGCGCTTGCGCGTCGCTGCCATTCAGGGACGAAGCCACCTGATGCGCCCCGCCGAGTGTTTCGCCGGCCAGTTCGGTTTGCTCCGGCGTCAGCGAACCGGGTACGAGCAGCTTCGAGGAATACACGGAATTCAAGATCGTGCCCAGCACTGCCACGCCCAAGACCGAACCGATCTCATACGCCGTCTCCGAAATTGCTGATGCGGCCCCAGCCTTGGACTCAGGAACAGCAGCCAAGGTCATGTCGTTGGACAGCGTCTCTGTCATGCCGATGCCGGTTCCCAGCAGCGCGAACGCCACCATGAGCAGGACGGCGTTGGAGCCTTCGCCAGCCACCATGACCAGCAAATAGGCAATGGCCGAGAAAACCAGGCCCACAGCCATGATGTTCGGCGATCCGAAGCGGCGGGAGAGGGCGACGGCGACCAGCCCGAAGAGCATGGTGAGCACCAGCCCCGGAGTCATCCACAGCCCGGCTTCAATCGGGCTCAGACCGGCGATCAGCTGCAGGTGCTGGGAGACGAAGTAAATGAAACCGACCAGCGAGAATACTCCGATGAGGTTAACCATCAAGGCCCCGGAAAAAGGAGCATTCTTGAACAGGCGCACGTCGAGCATCGGAGATTCTTGCTTCAGCTGGCGGCGCACAAAGGCCACACCGCAAATTACAGACACGCCCACCGCAGCCACCAGGACAAACCATGGCGCGGTGGTGAAGGACTTAATAGCGTAGGTGAAGGGCAACAGGGCGAAAATGATCAACACAATTGACAGCGGATCAACGCGTCCCGGATTCGGGTCCTTGGATTCAGGTACCAGCATCAGGCCTCCGATCAGCAATGGCAATAGCATTGGCACGGCCATCAGGAAGACGGATCCCCACCAGAAGTGCTCCAGCAGCAGGCCGCCGACAATCGGGCCTAGGACCGCGCCACCGGAGAATGCCGCCGCCCAAACCGCGACGGCAGCACGGCGTTCGGTGGCGTCCGGGAAGATGGTGCGGATCAGCGACAGGGTTGCCGGCATGAGCATTGCACCAAAGATGCCGAGCAGTGCGCGGGCTGCGACCAGCTGTTCGGCATTGGTGGCAAAGGCCGCGACGGCCGAGACCAGGGCGAATCCTGTGGCGCCAATCAATAGCAGCCGGCGCCGGCCGATGCGGTCGCCAAATGAACCCATTGGAACCAAAAGGCCAGCCAGGACCAGAGGATAAATATCGATGATCCACAGCAGCTGGTTGCCGCTGGGGGAGAGCGCGGCGGTAATGGCGGGTACTGCGAATGACAGGACGGTGTTGTCCACGGAAATGAGCAGGACCGGGAAGATGAGAACAGCTAACGCCGCCCAGCGGCGCGGCTTGCTGAGAACCGTGGCGCGTTCGGAGATGTTTGAGCTCATGGCTTTCACCCTTTGGGGTTTCGTGATTGGACGGTGGAGATGACCACTCCCGTTAACTATACCGTCCGGACGGTATAGTTACAATTGGCGATAAGGTTAAATCGCTCACCACTTAAAAGAACGGAGAACCATGGCCCGCCCACCAGCTGCCCGCGGCAAAGTGCTGGACGCCTATATTGCGCTGCTATGCGAAGAAGGGGAGCGCGCGGCGACGCTGGATGCCACCGCGGCTCGTGCCGGAGTTTCCAAAGGAGGCCTGCTCTACCACTTCGCTTCCAAAGATGCACTGGCTGAAGCCGTTATCGAAGAGACTGAAGTGCATATAGCGCGAGACGTGGAAGCCATGAGCAGCGCGGAGGAAGGAGGGGCCGCCTACTTCATCCGTACGAGCGCGGAAGTGGACACGGAACTAGACCGTCATCTGGTCGCCCTGCACCGATTGGCTCAGGCAGGAGTCGTGAATGCCACAGAGAAAATTGAAAGCACCAACGAGCGCTGGTACCGGGGCATTCTCGATGACGTCGGCAGCAAGGACCTGGCTCATTTGGTCATGCTCACCGGTGAAGGGCTCTATGCTGAACTCTCGCTTCCGGGCACGTGGTATCAGCGTAATTTTGATGGTGAGCTCGATCGGTTACTACAGTTGGTCTCAACACTAAAAAAGTTGGGAAATCTCAACGAACACTGAGCAGAGAGACTTCAATGGCGAAAGACAGCGTTGCTACCTCCATCCGCGGACGGATTGGGGCTTTACTTGGCATCCTGCTGCTGGCCCTATCGCTGCGCGCCGCTGTTGTCTCGGTGTCACCGCTGCTGGCCCGCATTGAAGCCGACATTCCCTTCACCGAATTCACCACGGGATTGCTGGCCATGCTGGCACCGATCGCCTTTGCGATTTTCGGCTTGCTCACCCCGAGGCTGATCAAATCCTTCGGCTTGGAAAAGACGCTGATCATTTCGCTGGCGCTGGCTGTGGTGGGCCAGCTGGCACGTGTCTTCATGCCTGAGGTGTACTCATTCCTGGCGCTGTCGATTGTCACCCTTGCCGGCTACGGCATGGGCAACGTGGTTCTGCCGCCGCTGGTGAAGAAATATTTCCCAGAGCGAATCGGACTGGTCACCAGCGGCTATGTCACGATGCTGGCCATCGGAACCTGGATGGCGCCGCAATTCTCAGTCCCGATGGCCAACCTGAGCAACTGGAAAATCTCCATCGGTTCCTGGGCGCTGCTCTCCAGCCTCGTGCTGATCCCGTGGATGGTGCAGCTCTTTGCCGATCGTGGCGTCACACGTCCGGAACACCCGGTCAATGCGAGCGGGGCTTCACACCCCATTGCCAAGATCAATCCATGGAAATCCAAAGTCGCCTGGGGCCTTGCCATCTACCTTGCCGGCAACTCAGCTCAAACCTACGTGTACTTCACGTGGTTGCCGCCGTACCTGCAAAATCGTGGCCTCGACGAATTGACCGCAGGAAATATGCTGGCCCTGTTTGCCATCCTCGGCCTGCCAGTAAGCCTACTGGTTCCACTGTGGATTCCCCGGCTGAAAAACCCGATTGTCGCGGTGCTGATTTTCACTGTCTGCTGGATCATCGGACACCTGGGTATCTTCCTGTCGCCAACCCACAACACTGCACTGTGGGTTTGCGCCGCCGGACTGGGCCAGGGAACGTTTGCCATCGCCTTGCTGATGATGAACCTGCGTTCACGCACCACCTACGGTTCGGGCGTGCTCTCGGGCTTTGCCCAGGGCCTGGGCTACGCCGGCGCGGCCATTGTGCCGATGCTCTTTGGGCTGGTGCAAAAGGCCACGGATTCATGGGGCGCAGCATTCTCAATGCTCGCTGGCTGTGTTGTTGTGATGCTCATCGGCGCGGTGATCATCAACCCGCCACACACTATCGAAGACGATTCCCCGAGCACCGAAGATCTGGGCAAGCTCGAGCGCATTGACTGAGAAGCCAGAAGCATCCGCAGCTGCCCGCCTAGAAGTGTCGTTGGGGACCATCCGGTGCCGGAGGATTCTGATGGGCACGGTGCCAGTGGCCGGCAGCTAGTGGAACCGACCAGCCAAAACGCAGAGACGCCACACGAATCAGGAACGCCAACGCCGCGATCGCCGCACCCACCGGAACGCTCATGAATCCCAGATGCCACGCAATGGCGGTGAGCCCAGATCCCACCATGGCAGCCAGCGCGTAGATATCGCGCGGGTTGAAGAGGTCTGGAGTCACATTGGAAATGACGTCTCGCAGCAGTCCACCGCCAACGCTGGTGATCACGCCCAGCAACACTGCCGTCACCGGATTGAACTGATGCTCCAGGGCCTTCAACGTCCCAGTCACGCAAAACAGGCCCAGCCCGGCAGCGTCAAAAAGCTGAACCAGGCGGTGCAGCTTCTGAACGGCGGGCGTGAACGCATAGACGCACAGCGCGGCCAAGACCGGAGGTACAAAATAGATCGGGTGTTCAAAGGTTGCCGGCGACTGATTGAGAATCACGTCGCGGACCAGCCCTCCGCCCAAGCCGCACACTCCGCCGAGGAAGGCAGATCCCAAAATATCGAATCCCCTGCGGGCGGCCATCAAGGATCCTGCCACGGCAAAGAAGAAAATACCGACGAGTTCAATCAGGATGTACATTCCAGTGCCTCAAGCGGGGTCGGCGACGTGTGGTCAATGACCAATTATTACCCGAAGTGCCGATCAGCAAAGAATCTTAGCGATCCTGACCAGGGTGTTGTGGTTCCGGGTGGTCAGAACCCGTAGCTTGGCCTGGGCCTGGACCAGCTTCGCCACGGGATCGGTAGTACTGGTTCCCTTGGATGCGATCCACTGCACTGCACGACCCGTGACCAAGAAGTCGCGCGGATCATCCAGGGCCTGGATGGCCTGCCACAGCTCCTGGGCATCGTGCACGGTATGGCACAAGGTGAGATAACCATGATGCTGCTCCACGGGTTCGGGCAACGGCAGCCCGAATGGCCCAGCCAAGTCCTCGATTTCCTTTTTGGTGAAAACAAGGGTCGGGATTTCTCGCTGATAGTACGCGCGCAAGAGATCATTGCACCGGCCTTGGATCATCAACGGATCCGGAATGTCGGAGGCGAGCACCACGTTACCGCTAGCCAGCAGCGTCTTGACGTCGCTGAACCCACCGTCCTGAAGCAGGAGCGCGAGGTCTTTCATCAGCACCTTGACGCCGCCAACATTCACGCCCCGGAGGAACACGGCATATTTGCTCATCGTTTTATCCCAGCTCGTCGGAATCATACTTTCGGAGGGTCGTTCTGCAACCCAAAGATCGCTAGGATCAAGAATATGCCTATGCACTTACCTTATGGATCCTGGCCCTCATCAATCACGGCTCAAGACGTCGCAGCGGGGACTAAACCATTAGGCGGCGCCTGCTTCTTCAAAGACCACGTCATTGTCCAGGAAGGGCGCCCCGCGGAAGGCGGCCGGATCACGCTGGTGGAATACGGCACCGATGGCCAACACGGCAAGGAACTGGTCAATGCACCGTATAACGTCCGCTCACGGGTTCACGAATATGGCGGCTCCAGCTGGATGCTGGACGAATCGGGAGCCGGCAAGATCATCTTCTCCAACTTTGCCGACCAACGTGTGTACACGGTGGGCATTGGCGAGCATCAACCGGTGCCGTTGACCCCGGCCAGCACGGTCGAGGGCGACCCGCAACTGCGCTTTGCAGAATTCACCCGCGGCCCCGAGGGCAGCATCCTTGCCATCATGGAAGACCTTCGCGGCGAGCCCGTGCGCCATATCGTGCAAATCCCGCTAGACGGCAGGGCAGCTCAAGAGTTCTCCAGCATTAGGATCCTGAGCGAACCTGCGCGATTTGTGGCTGCCCCGCGGCTCAGCCCCAACGGCCAGAAGCTGTCCTGGATCAGCTGGGAGCATCCGAACATGCCTTGGGATTCCACCTCTCTGCACCTGGCTGGATTCACCGAAACCGGAATGCTGGAGAGCGAAGTGATTGCCGGCGGAGCAGAAGAATCTGTCATGCAGCCCGAATGGCTGGACGATGACCGGCTGGCATTCATCTCCGATGCCAGCGGCTGGTGGAACCCTTATGTGTACCAAAACGGTTCTTCGCGCACCACTCGCCTTGTTGACCGCCCGGCAGAATTCGCCGGACCCTTATGGCAGGTCGGGACCAGCTGGTACCTGGTCGAGAATCAACACACCCTGTTGTGCTCCTACGGAACTGGAACCACGTCCCTGGCCCGTGTGCATTCGGACACCGGGGGATTAGACGATCTTGAATTGCCTTTCACCCGTGTCCGGCCATTTGCCGTCAACGATGACTGGCTGTTGGCCGGAACCTCATCGATGACCCATGGCGAAGAGATCACCCTGATCAACCTCGAATCCTTGGAACACCACGCGGTGACCCGGTCCATGGAGAACTTGCCAGAAGCAGGAATGCTGCCATCTGTTGAAGAATTCCAATGCAAGAACCTTGCCGGACAGTCGGTGCACGCATTGCTCTATCGTCCAGCCCAAGACGGCATGGCGGGGATGGACGGTGAACTGCCACCCTTCGTCACCTTTGTCCACGGCGGACCAACCAGCCAGGCCTCGGCGACTTTGAGTGCAGCGGTGGCCTATTACACCTCGCGTGGCATTGGCGTGGTGGACGTGAACTACGGTGGCTCGACGGGATATGGCCGTGAATACCGCAACCGATTGCGTGGAGCATGGGGCGTTGTTGACGTTTCTGATACGGTCGCCGTAATCCATGCCTTGGTCGGACAAAAGATTGCTGACCCGGCACGCATTGGCATCGAAGGCGGAAGCGCCGGAGGATGGACCGTACTGTGCGCATTGACCTTCTCGGATGTTTTTACCGCTGGCATCAGCCGGTACGGCGTCTCCGATTTGGTGGGGCTGGTTCAAGACACGCACGACTTCGAATCCCAATACATGTTCTCGCTGGTCGGCCCATATCCGGAGGCTGCGGATCTCTACGAGAAGCGCGCACCGATCAACCACGTTTCAAAGATCTCCTGCCCGGTTTTGCTCCTGCAGGGAGATGAAGACAAAGTGGTTCCGCCAGCTCAGTCGCAGGTGGTCGCTGATGCGCTCGCCGAAAGAGGCATCGCTCATGCGTACATCCTTTTTGAAGGCGAACAGCATGGCTTCAGAAAGTCTGAAAATATTGTGCGGGCGCTGGAAAGCTCGTTGGCGTTCTACTCGCAAATCTTTGATTTCGAGGCTGAGGTTCCAGCCATCGAATTATCCTAGACGCGGGTGCTGTGGGGAACTACAGCTCGGTGTCGGGCTCCTGCCAGGAAGTGCGCAAGCGATCCATTTCGCGGCGATCCTTCTTGGTGGGGCGCCCGGCGCCGCGTTCGCGCACCGGAACCTGCGGTATGACGACGCGTTCTCGGGGCGGGGTATGGTCCAAGTAGCACTTGGTGGCCACCGGAGCTGAAACGCGCTTGGAAAGCAGGCCCGTGATTTCAAGGTTACGGTCAAATCCATCTTTGCGCACACGGACGCGGTCACCTGCAGCGACAGTCTGCGAAGCCTTGACGGGGTCGCCGTTTAAACGCACGTGACCTGCGCGGCACGCAGCCGTCGCTGCGGATCGTGTTTTGTAAATTCGCACGGACCACAACCAGGCATCGAGTCTGACTTTGCCGCTGGTGGGAATCTCAACCATGAGAAAAGTCTAGAACACCGGAATAGTGGCCGGGGCGCAGTCAGTTGCTTTCAGCTGCAGCGTTGTCGCAAGCTTCCTTGAGCCGGTCCTGCAAAGCGACAGGAGCCTGGTCGCCGGAATCAGCGAGGTCGTTAAGTACCTGGACCATCTCTTCGGGCAGTCCGCCGCCATCGACTGATTTCACGATGGAAGACAAGACACGCAGCTCGCTGGAGTCAATGGTGCCATCCTGTATTGGAGCGCAGGCCTGGCGAACAATCTCCTTGCTAGCGGCATCCGTGAGCTGATTGGCTGCGCTCGACGCCGTGTCCTGGACGACGGAGCATCCGGCGCTGAGCACCACCACCGATGTGATGGCAAACAGTGTTGCTGCCTTACGAACTTTAACTTTCCCCATGGAACTAAATCCTAACCATTAATGTTGAATTTCTGCTGAATGCCAACCGAGTCGATCATCTGAACTTTGTAACCAGTGAGGCACAATGGATCGGTGAGCAGCGAGCAGAAGAACACCAGCAATGACCGTGCCATCCAACAGCGAATCGTCGCCCAGCTGGCTCAGGAGCTATCCATTGAATCCACGGTCGCCGTCTGGCAGATCAAGGCAGCCGTAGAACTACTCGATTCGGGATCAACGGTTCCGTTCATTGCCCGTTATCGCAAAGAAGCAACCGGCATGCTCAGCGACAGCCAATTGCGTTTGCTCGAAGAACGCCTGCGCTACCTGCGTGAATTAGAAGATCGCCGCGCCACAATCCTCGACGCGATCAATGAGTCCGGCAAGCTGAGCGAGCAGCTTTCCGCCACGATTGCCGCAGCCACCACTAAAGCTGAACTCGAAGACATTTACCTGCCATTCAAGTCCAAGCGTCGCACCAAGGCGCAGATTGCCCGCGAAGCAGGCTTGGAACCGTTGGCGGACTTATTGCTTTCCACCCCGGACACTGATCCGCTGCAGGCTGCCGCCGGATACCTCAATGCAGAGGCAGGATTCGCTACCGAAGCTGATGTTCTTTCCGGTGCACGCTCCATCGTGACCGAACGAGTTTCCCAGGATGTGGTGCTCGCAAGCGAACTTCGCGAACGCCTTTGGAACAAGGGCAAGATCAATGCCAGCGTTTCCAGCACTGCCACCGCAGAAGGCCAGGGGAAATACTCTGACTACTTGGACTATGTTGCTAGCCTGGATCGACTGCCTTCGCACCGAGTCTTGGCGCTCTTGCGCGGTGAACGCGAGGGAGTCCTGAACCTCCAGCTGGCTGAAGCAGATCCGCGTGACGAGGATGCTCTGGCCCAGGCACGCCAGGGTTTCGAAAACGCCATAACCGCTTCATTGGGCCTGAACGTACCAGCGGGTGCGGCCACGGCGTCCTGGATTTCCCAAACCGTTCGCTTGGCTTGGAAGGCCCGTTTGCTCACGCGCTTCGAGTCAGACCTGCGTTCACGGCTGTTTGAAGCAGCGGAAGACGAGTCGGTTAAGATCTTTGCGGCGAATCTTCGCGACGTCTTGTTGGCAGCACCCGCGGGAAACAAGGCCGTTCTGGGATTGGATCCGGGACTGCGTACGGGTGTGAAGGTTGCGGTAGTCGACCTCACCGGAAAGCCTGTTGAGACAGCCACGATCTACCCGCATGCCCCTGCCAAGAAGTGGGATGAGTCGGTGGCCACCTTGGCCCAGCTGGCTAAGAAGCATGGCACAACCCTGATTGCCGTAGGCAACGGAACAGCTGGGCGTGAAACCGATCGATTGGCAGCTGAAGTCATCAAGGTGCTCGGCGGCTCCGGGATCAGCAAGGTGATCGTTTCCGAGGCTGGAGCATCTGTCTACTCCGCATCCGAGCTGGCCAGCCAGGAGCTGCCCGGAATGGATGTTTCCCTGCGCGGAGCGGTGTCGATTGCACGCCGCCTCCAAGATCCGCTGGCGGAGCTGGTCAAGATTGATCCGAAGTCCATTGGTGTCGGCCAGTACCAGCATGATGTCACGGCGTCGAAGCTGGATCGTGCGTTGGATGCTGTGGTTGAGGACTGTGTAAACGCGGTGGGCGTTGACGTGAATACGGCATCGCCAGCGTTGCTGTCGCGGGTCGCCGGAGTTGGACCGCTGTTGAGCCGGAATATTGTTGATCACCGAAATGCTAATGGTCCGTTTGCCACGCGCAAGGACCTGCTGAAGGTGCCACGTTTGGGCGCGAAGGCATTTGAACAGTGCGCCGGCTTCTTGCGTATCACCGGAGGCAAGGAAATGCTGGATGCATCTTCGGTGCACCCGGAAGCCTATGCATTGGCCAAGACTCTGCAGCAAACCGCCGAGGAGCAGGGGCGCAGGCTGGAAGAGCTGAAGCCCCAGGACTTTGTGACCGAGCAATTCGGGGAGCCCACCATTCGAGATGTGATTTCTGAATTGCGTCGTCCAGCTCGAGATCCTCGTGGCGAGTTTGTCACGGCCTCGCTGAAGGAAGGTGTTGAAACCATCAGCGACGTCAAGCCGGGAATGATTCTGGAAGGCACCGTATCCAACGTCGCTGCATTTGGCGCCTTCGTTGACTTGGGCGTTCATCAGGACGGACTCATTCACGTCTCGGCGATGAGCACCAATTTCATTTCTGATCCACGCGAAGTGGTCAGTTCCGGGCAGATCGTCAAGGTAAAGGTCCTGGAAGTCGATACGTCACGCAAACGCATTTCACTAACCCTGCGTCTGGATGATGAATTGCCGGTGGCCGGTGAATCGGCCAAAGGTGCTGCCCCGCGAGAGCGTCGGCATGCAGGCGGCGGCGCTTCTGGCGCTCGCAATGGGCAGAATCGCAGCGGCCAAAACCGCAGGCAGGGGAATCAAGAACCTAAATCTGCGGCATCGGGCAATACTGCGATGGCAGAAGCGCTGCGTCGTGCTGGGCTGAACCGGTAATTAAGCTGGCTTCGGTTTACCTAACCTTTTTTAGCATCGGCTAGGTTAACCTGCTGTCAACGTGGGGTGATTCCCTAATTCAAGTTGGACTAAGTGTGTCCAAACTTCGGTGACAAGTTGGCAAAAGAGTCCTAGTCTAAAGACATGGATCTTACAGGAAAACTGGCAGAAGCCTTCAGCACCCAGGTAACTCTCGAACTAACCGCAGCGACGGTGTACCGTCAGCTGGCAGTTGAAATGGACGTCATGAGCCTTCCCGGCATTGCTGGCTGGTTCCGTGCGCAAGCTGGCGAGGAAATCGTCCACGCAGAAAAGTTCATCACGCACATGACCGACCGTTCAGCTCACCCGAAGATTGGCGAACAGCCAGCGCCAGAAGTGAATGTCAAGAACGTCGCCGACGCATTTGCCGCTTCGCTGGCTCATGAGCAGAAAGTCTCCGAAGCAATTCGCGAACTGTACCGACTGGCTCAGACCGAAGGCGACATCGACTCTTTGCCATTGCTGCACTGGTTTATCGACGAGCAGATTGAGGAAGAAGCAACCGTCTCTGAAATTCTGGATCGCGTGAAGCTAATTGGCAACGATGGAAGTGGCCTCCTGCGTCTGGATGCAGAGCTCGGTTCGCGTTCTTCCGGCGACTAGCGGACTAAGAAGCACGCATCTTCTAAAAATGGAATAAACTTAGGGAAGCAACCGTTGGTTGCTTCCCTAAGTTTTCATTTGAGGTGGTCGTGAACCAAGTGGGCTTACCACAAAAATCGGCTTTGACGTCGTCAGTAGCACTTACGCATCGGACGACTGCCTCGCTCAAACTGCGCAAAGGCGCAGGTCGGCACTATGTTGTTCAGAGCAATCTTGCCCACGGTACTGAACTTGCCCTCATCGAAGTCAAAGGCTCATGGGCTCATGTCTTTGTTCACGCAACCTACGGTTGGCTGCCGGAGATTTACCTGGAGCCAATTCCTGAGGTTTTTGATGAACCGGTCGTTGCCGACGAAGACGCCGAGTATGCAGAACCTGTGCTCTCGCGTTATTCACTGATTGAGGCCACTCATGTCACCACGGCCACTCTGAACTTGCGCAAGGGCAGCGGGACCGGTTACCCGGTTCTCAAGGTCATTGACCAGGGAAGCAAGGTACGTTCCATGCTTCAGCAAGGTCTATGGTCGCAGGTTCAGGCAGGCAAGCTTTTAGGCTGGGTTCCCAGCATGTATTTGCAGGAGATCCCTTCGCGACCTGCCAAGGGCGGTTTGATCGCCGTACCCAATCAGCGGGCGCTCACCACAATTCGTCTTAATGCCCGTCGCGGACCGGGCGACCACTACTCGCTCGTACGCATTCTTCCTGCGGACACTGCAGTTGTTATCGTGGCGCGTCAGGGTGCTTGGCGCCGGATTGATCGCGATGGCGAAGAAATGTGGATCCCCGCCAGCCAGCTGCGTACGGTGTATTAAGCGATTTTGAGATCAGCCGACGTAACGAGGCCCGCTTCGGCCGCAATGACTGCCAACTGAACGCGATTTGAAACGCTGAGCTCGTCCATGACACGGGCAAGATGAAGCTTGACCGATCCCTCGGAGATATGGGCAAGACGCGAAATTTGAGCGTTGGTCAGGCCCGCCGCAACGTGGCGAACTAATCCGCGATCCCGGTCTCCCAGTTCACGGAATGCCTCTTGATGAATTGAGCGGCGAGTCACTCGTGAGGGCGGCTCCCAACCATCGGTTGGTGCTGCAAAAAGCTGGTAGCCCGCAACAAGCATTCGCAGTGCGCAAGGCAATTCTGAGCTAATTGAGCTCTTGGAAATGAGAGCAGCACTACCGGCATCGTAGGCCTGGGCGAGTTCGCTGCGCTTGTAGCGCGCAGCCATGACGGCGACTTTGGTTTTTGGCGTTGCTTCAGTTATCTCGCGAATGGCGCTGTACAGGTCCTGGCCTTCTAACGTCGACTCGAGCAGGATGACGTCTGGCTTCTGTTCGAGCGCACCAGTGACGGCGTCCCCCAGAGTGTCTGTGACTTTTTCTAGATCGAAGTCCTCCGTGGTGGATAGAACTGCGGATATGCCCGCGCGCGAGAAATAATCACTATCGGCCAGATGAACGCGAATGCGCGACATTCAAGAAACCTCGTCCTCAACAGAGCTACAAACCTGGTCGGAAACCCCAACCGTACCCCTGCTTAGCTAGTCGTCTGCAGGTGAGCCCAGTTTATAACCAGTTAGCCAAGTTGTTTTGCTTGATAGGTAACAATTTGACAACAATCAGGATGGTTCGGATAGGAACCTTTGGTAAATTCATAGGTCAAGTCCGGTATCAACATGAATTCATACAAAAATTAGATAATAAATTACTGGCCGGTATGACCTGAAAGCTAACAAAAATGGCCGTTTGGTCAAAAAATTTGACCTGAGTATGCCAAGAAATAGCTGAAAGAACCCTGTGAGTAGATGGGCCCCTTCCGTAGAGTCAAATAGGGACTTTAACAAGGGTTTCAAGATCACAACCAACTTTTGGAGGACATTGGTGCAAACACATAATTTGCCACCATCGAATGGAACCGGCCGCCGCACGGCACGGCGCGTACTTTCTGGGGCGGTAGTGGCCAGCCTGTTCGTGGCGCCGACCGTGACAGCCGCGTATGCGGCACCGACCGATGACTCCGAGGCTCTTGGACGAGTTCTCGATCTAAATCTTCTAGACATTCCTGTTGCGGATGCGGGGTTCGCGTACGCGGGTAATCCGAGCTCACCAGATGCAAAGCATAACCCGCTGAATGTTGAGGCATTGGGAGCCTTGAACCTGAACCTGGGTTCGGGGCTAAGCGCACTTCCGCTCATAAATGCCGATGGGTCAGGACTTCTGACACTGGGCGAAGCCGGATTGCTCAGCTCGTATGCTGAGGCACCTAGCTCCACAAGCGCAAAATCAGCAGCTGGTGCAGTTAGCTCGGACGGAACGATTGCCGTCGATTCGGCAAATTCTGGCGCGATGACTGCAAATGTTGATTTAACTAGGCTTTTGGATCAGCTGCAAGTCAGCGGGCTAACTGACCAGCTTGTAGATGAAGCATCATTGGAAATCGGCGCCCTCGGGTCCAAGGCCGACAAGACTGACGGAACCCTGTCGACTGACTACTTGGTTGCTGGTGCCACTGCAACCGTTAGCAGCCCTGCTGTTGGCGGTCTGACCAGTTCGTTGGGAACTGTCGTTGATGGTCTGGGCACTACGCTCAACACGGCTCTGTCCTCCGATGGTGTGCTTGGCACCATCACTTCGGGTCTTGACGCGATCGATATTGATTTGCGCCCGCTGGCCCGCATTGGTGTCACCGATTCCACGGTTGCGCTCAATGGCGTCGACGCTGCACTGCAGCAAGTCAAGGATGACATCCTCACGGGTGTTATTACCTCGGATACCGGCTTGGTGAGCATTGACCTCGGTACGGGTGACATCAGCGTCGATCTGTCCAAGATCACCACCGGTGGGCTCAACGGCAAGCCGGCCAACTATGAAGTGCTAAGCGCCACGGCTGTTCAAGAAATCGCAGACGAGATTACTCTCGCACTGTCGAACTTGGTCACTGATCTTCGCGATAGCCTTGTTGCTTCACTTGATCAGATTGACATTGTGGTCAACCTCGGTCTGGAAGCTAGCTTGCTCGTTCCACTCGCCGACGGTACGGCGACGGTGGAAGGCAGCGTTGCCAGCTTCCTGGGGCTGGTACCAGAAGAACCTACTACCAATGTTGACTTGACACTGGCCGGCTTGAATCTAGGCTCGCTGATCACCCCATTGACTGCAGGTGTTGTAAGCGTAGTTGGCGACGCATTGGGTACCGTAGTTAACCCAGTTATCGACGGATTGCCAGGAGTTATTACCGGAGTAGTTGATGGCGTTACGGATCCTTTGGAACCAGTTATCGAGGGTGTGCTTAACGAAATCGTTGAGATTACCGTCAACGAGCAGGGAACCACGGTAATTGACGATCCAAATAGCGATCCTGACTCCACTGAGGAGGGTGACTTTGTCACTGCTTTGTCAGTAGAGCTATTGCCAGCAATGGGCGAAGCTGCGAACAAGGTATCTTTCGCCCGTTCGGAAGTCCGCGCAGCGGACGAAGCGCCAGCTGAAGCCCCCGTGGTCATTGAAACACCAACTGATGGACAGGAATTTACCGAGGGTGATCCTGTCGATGTTTCCGGTACGGCAGAGCCAGGTAAGACCATAACTGTGACTCTCGACGGCGACGATGCAGCGGCTCAGGAAGTCATTGTTGGCGACGACGGCAAGTGGACGGCTACGTTTGAGGGCCTGACCGAAGGCCCTCATACTGCCGTTGCCACCGATGGCGACGACGACGAAGAGTCTACAGACGAAGTCTCATTCACGGTCGTTGTTTCGAACACCGATGTGAACACTGCGGACAACACTGATGTGAACACTGCGGAGAACACCGATGTGAACACTGCGGAGAACACCGATGTGA
>NZ_JCAXDT010000008.1:0-259231 GCF_059759215.1 Glutamicibacter sp. GQ173 | reverse complement strand
TGGTTTGGTTGCAGGTGGATAACTTTTAAACACGGCAAAGTCACCAGTCAGTGATGGAATTTTCGGATTCAGGGCGGATAGGCCCGTACGGAATGGACGCGCAAGAGGTCGTGGTGTTCGAACGGTTGCAGCACGAATCTAGCCTGGGGGCATCGGCCGATCACCGGCCTGGCCGGGCTGCTCGGCGATGATTTGCACTTCCAGTCCCTGCTGGTCGTAGAGCTTGCCGTCCACGAGGTGATCGCCATCGGCCAGGCCGTCAAGCTGGTGCTTGTAGATGGAACGCTGCGAGGTTTCCTTCTTGCCCCAGTTCAACTCGTTGAAGATGATGTTCAGCAGCACCGCCATGATCGTCGCCGAGGAAATGCTCGACTGGAAAATCGTGCCCACCCAGGCAGGGAAGGCGGCATAGAAGTCGGGCTTGACCATCGGGATGCAGCCAAAGGCCAGCGAGGTCGCGATGATCAGCATGTTCATATTGTCCCCCTTGGCCTTGGCCAGGGTGCGGATGCCGGCGGCGGCGACCGAACCGAAGAGCACCACGCCGGCGCCGCCGAGCACCGGCTGCGGGATCGAGGCGATGACGCGGCCGAGCACCGGCAGCAGGCCCAGGACCACGAGGATGCCGCCACCGGCGGCGACCACAAAGCGGCTTTTGACCCCGGTGATCGCGACCAGTCCGACATTCTGCGCGAAGGCCGACTGGGTGAAGGTATTGAAGATCGGGCCGACCGCCGAGGAGAGCATGTCGGCGCGCAGGCCGTTGGCGATGCGGCGCGAATCCACCTTGGAGCCGGTGATTTCAGCGACCGCGAGCATGTCGGCTGTGGTCTCGGTGTAGGTCACCAGGATGACGATCATCATCGAGATGATGGCGCTGATTTCGAAAACCGGGGCGCCAAAGGCGAAGGGCGCCGGCACCGCGAAGATCTCGCCAGTGAGCACCTGCGAGAAGTCGGCCATGCCCATGAAAACGGCCACCAGGGTGCCCAGGGCGATGGAGAGCAGGATCGAGAGGCGCGAGAAGGCGGCCACCCCGGACTTGGACAAGGCCAGCAGGATCAGCAGGGTGATCGCGGCCAGGGCGATGTTTTTCATCGACCCGTAGCTATCGCCGGCGGCCGACCCGCCCATGGCCCAATCCGCGGTGACCGGGAAGAGCGAGACGCCGATGATGGTGATGACAACGCCGGTGACCACCGGCGGGAAGAAGCGCAGCAGCTTGGCGAAGAACGGGGCGATCAGGATGCCGATCGCGCCCGAAGCGAGCACCGCACCAAAAACCGCGGGCATCCCTCCGCCGCCATTGAGGATGGCGATCATGGTGGCCACACCGGAGAAGGACGTGCCCTGCACCAGTGGCAGCTGGGCGCCGAAGAACGGAATGCCCAGGGTCTGCAGGATCGTGGCCAGGCCGCCGATGAACAGGCAGCAGGCCACCAGCACGCCCATCTGCGCGGTGTCCATGCCGGCCGCCCCGCCCATGACCAGCGGCGGGGCGATAATTCCGCCGTACATGGTCAGCACGTGCTGGAAGCCGTAGGCCACCGTGCGGCCAGGGCTCAGGCGTTCGTCTTCGGGTCTTGCGCTCATGGGGAAAATCCTCTGCGGTGGACTGCAAATTGGCGCATCCGGCATTGTCGGGATGCGCCCCGCCGTCAATTCTCCCGCATGAGCCTGCCAGATCAGCTATCCAGCGTGCGCCCAGGTTGTTGGGTATGCTCCACGAAGCGCACCATCATCGCCTTGAAGCCCGGGGTGTTCGACTCGCGGGCCACCAGATCGCGGTGCACCAGCGCGTTCGCTTCCGGATAGTATGCGGCGACGCACCCCTTGGCCGTCGGGTAGGAGACCAGCCGGAAGCGGTTGGCTCGGCGTTCGGTGCCTGCGAAGGTGGAGATCACGTCAACCAGGTCGCGGTCCTTGAACCCGGTCTGCTCCAGGTCCTCCGGGTTGATCAGGATGACCCGGCGGCCGTCCTTGATGCCGCGGTAGCGGTCATCGAGCCCGTAGAAGGTGGTGTTGTACTGGTCGTGGCTGCGCATGGTCTGCAGGATCAGGTGGCCTTCGGGGGCTTTCAGCGCCTCGAATTCCGAAACAGTGAACCGGCCCTTGCCGATGTCGGTGGCGAAGGAGCGGGTGTCGCGCGGCGGGTTGGGCAGCACGAATCCGTTCTTTTCGCGCACCCGGGCGTTGAAGTTCTCGAAGCCGGGCAGCACGTTCTCGATGTGGTCGCGGATCACGTCGTAGTCCTCGGCCATGGCGCGCCAGTTGACCGGGTGGTCCTCGCCCAGGATCGCCTGGGCCATGCGGGCGACGATCACCGGTTCGGCCAGCAGGTGCTCGGAGACCGGGGTGAGCCGTCCGCGAGTGGACTTGATGACCGACATGGAGTCTTCCACCGAAAGGAACTGCGCCCCGCCCGGGTGCTTGTCGTCCTTGTCGGTGCGGCCCAGGGTGGGCAGGATCAGCGAGGTCTTGCCGTGCACCACATGCGAGCGGTTGGGCTTGGTGGAAATGTGCACGGTCAGCTTGGCCCGCTGCATGCCCGCTTCCAGCGCTTCGGTGTCCGAGTTGGCCAGCGCGAAGTTGCCGCCCATGGAGACGAACACGTCCACCTCGTCCTTTTCGAAGGCGTGCAGAGTTTCGGTGGAGTCGTAGCCATGGGCGCGCGGGGAGCTGATGCCGAATTCGGCGTCGATCGAGGCCAGCAGCTTCTCGGTGGGCTTCTCCCAGATGCCCATGGTGCGATCGCCCTGGACGTTGGAGTGGCCGCGCACCGGGCAGGCGCCGGCGCCGGGCTTGCCGAAGTTGCCCTGCATCAGCAGCAGGTTGATGATTTCCTTCAGCGTCGGCACCGAGTGCGGCTGCTGGGTCAACCCCAGCGCCCAGCAGATGATGGTGGCCTTGGACTTGATCAGCAGCTGCGCGATCTCGGTGATCTGCTCGCGGGTCAGGCCCGTGGCCTTTTCGGTGGCCTCCCAGTCCACGGTGGCGCGCGCTTCGCGGTAGGCGTCGAATCCGTCGGTCACCTGGGCGATGAACTCGTGGTCCACCACGCTGCCCGGGTTCTTCTTCTCCTCTTCGAGCAGCAGGTGGCCGAAGGCCTGGAACAGGGCCAGATCCCCGCCCACCTTGATCTGCAGGAAATCGCTGGCCACCGGTTCGGCCTTGCCCAGCATGCCGCCCACGGTCTGCGGATCCTTGAAGCCGAAGAAGCCGGCTTCGGGCAGCGGATTGATCGCGACCACGCGCGCGCCGCGCTTGCGCGCGTCGGCCAGCGCGGAGAGCATGCGCGGGTGGTTGGTTCCCGGGTTCTGGCCAACCACAAAGATCAGCTCGGTGTGCTCGAAGTCCTCCAGCGAGACGGTGCCCTTGCCGATGCCGATCGTCGGATTCAGCGCGGTGCCCGAGGATTCGTGGCACATGTTCGAGCAGTCCGGAAGGTTATTGGTGCCCAGCGAACGGGCGAGCAGCTGGTACATGAACGCGGTCTCGTTGGCCGTGCGCCCGGAAGTGTAGAACACGCAGCGATCGGCGGTGGTGGCGTTCACGTGCTCCGCGATGGTGGAAAAAGCCTCGGCCCAGCTGATCGGCTGGTAGTGGCTCTCGCCCTCGTGGACGATCATCGGGGTGGTGATGCGGCCCTGGGAGCCCAGCCAGTATTCGGTCTTGTCGCGCAGGTCCGCAATGGAGTGCTGGGCAAACCATTCGGGAGTGACGGTGCGGGCGCTGGCTTCCTCGGCGATGGCCTTGGCGCCGTTTTCGCAGAATTCGGCGGGCTTGCGCCGTTCGGTGATGGATTCGGGCCAGGCGCAGCCCGGGCAGTCGAAGCCGCCATGCTGGTTCACCCGCAGCATCGAGCGCAGGGTTCGCGATGCTCCAGCCTGGCTGAAGCCGCGCTCCATGGAGACCATGACCGCCTTGAGGCCCGCGGCGGCATGGGCAGGTTCGCTGACTTTCAGATCATCCTCGTTGATGTCTTTTTTAGGTGCCGAACGATGCATGAAACCCTCCTGGTGGTGACGCGAGCGGTGCTGATATCCAGCTCACATATTACAAGGCTACGCCTTATTGATCCGATGCGCATGTGTATAAATGTTCACGCTGTGCTTGCGCGAAAAAGCCGCCAGCGTCAGGCCCGTCTCATCGGCCAGATCCACGGCCAGGGAGGAAGGCGCGCTGACCGCGGTGAGCAGCGGAATTCCGGCCATCGCGGCCTTCTGCACCAGTTCGAAGGAGGCGCGGCCAGATACCTGCAGCACCGTATCCTTCAGCGGCAGCATCCCGGCGCGCAGCGCTGCGCCGATCACCTTGTCCACCGCATTATGCCGCCCCACGTCCTCGCGCAGGATCAGCAAATCGCCGGCGGTGGAAAACAGCCCCGCCGCGTGCACTCCCCCGGTGGAAGAAAACAGCTTCTGCGACTCGCGCAGCGTGTCAGGCAAATCCAGCAAGGTTTCCAGCTCGATCATCCCGGCCGAAGCATCCAGCTCGAACCCGGCCTTTTTGCGCACCTCGTCGATCGAGTTGGTGCCGCAGATCCCGCAGGCCGAACTGGTCACCACATTGCGCGCCTTCGCCGCATCCGGGGGCGTGGCTCCGGGGCCCAGCTGCACTTCGATGACGTTGAAGGTCTGGTTGCCTTCCTCATCGGTGCCCGCGCAGTAGCGCAGGGAAAGCAGCTGCTCGGAGGTCCGGATCACGCCCTCGCCCACGAGGAATCCGGCGACCATGTCGAAATCGTCGCCCGGGGTGCGCATCGAGGTGGTGTACGAGGTATGCCCGAAACGGATTTCCAGCGGTTCCTCGCCGGCCAGTTTCTCCTCGCGCGGGCGCCAGCCGCCCTCTCGCGTGGCGCGAATAACCCGGCGGCGAACGATCTTACGGCCCATCTTGGCTGCTCCTTGCGGTGCGTCTTTTTGCTCTGGCCAATACTCGCACACCACTGGCAAAAACGCAGTGTCCCATGTCCCTGAAGGCCGCAAATCAGCGCGGGTGCTCCAAGGGCTGGCCTCGACATTGCTGACACGTCGATCCCTTTCGAGCCAATGATGGCGCAGCCCCCATCGCAGCTCAACACGTGCATTTGCAAATAGCTTCGCATATGGCGGACGGGGCTTCAGCCCCGGTGCCGCGTCGGCTGGATGATCGAGAACTCGGCGCCGGTGGCATCATGCAGCACGGCCATGCGCCCGAAGAAGGAATCCTGCGGCTCCCGGATGACCGCGCCTCCCAGCGACTCGGCGAGCGCCACGCTTGCATCCGCGTCGTCGACCGCAAAATAGGTCCGCCATCCGGCGTGCGCTTCCGGGCCCTGGTCCGCAATGTCATAGATTCCGGCGAGCGCCTCCGACCCCTGTCCCAAGGTGCAATAGCGGAACTCGGGCGAATCGGAAACCGTGCTCAGCTCCCAGCCCAGGGCCTCGCGATAGAAGCGCGCCACCGCGTCGAAATGCTTGGTGTGCAGCTCGCTCCAGATGCGAGTGCCGTGGCGCCTCGCGGAGTGCAGGTCGCCGGCATCAAAAGCCTGGAACAGGCCAACGCCAATTCCCTCGGGGTCGCTGATCATCGCCAGCGTCCCCTGCTCGGGGATCTCCACCGGCTTGAGGTGGATCTTGCCGCCATGCAGTCGCGCGGCAAAGGCGGCAGCATGGACGTCGGCCACATTCAGATAGATGGACCAGACATCGGGCACACCTAAGTCCAGGTCGTTTTGCACCAGCCCGGAAACCAGCTGGTCATCGAGGTAGGCCGGCAGGTAGCCTTCAGCGCGGGCCTCGGGGCCATCGTCAAAGCGCCAGCCGAAGAGGCCCGAATAGAATTCGGCGGCACTGCCCAGATCGCTGGTAAGCAAATCCGCCCAGCAAGGTTCGGCCCGCGGTTCCCTGGCTCCTGGCATTGCTACCCCATTCCGCGCTCAGTCCAGCTCGATGGGCTGAGTCTATTCCGGTTCCCCGCAGATCAGCAACGGATTCCGGGCACAAATAGGGATTATTACGAAACCGGATGCCTTGATTTGAACCGCGGTTCCATTACGCTTGTTTGTGATGCAGGGCACACTCCTATCCCTACTGTGTCGAGGAGACCTCAATGAGCACTTCCAATCTCACCCTCTCGGTGGCGGCAATTCTCGCCGAGGGCGCCACCCGCTATTCCGGCTTGAACGCCATCACCATGAATGGGCAGAGCACCACCTACCGCGACCTCTGGGAAGAGGCCAAGGCCTACGCCGGCGCGCTGAAAGGGCAGGGCATATCCGAGGGTGACCGGGTCGCGGTGCTCATCCCCAATGTCACCGACTTCGCCCGGACCTACTACGCCATCCTGTCTCTGGGCGCCACCGTGGTGCCGATCCACGCGCTGCTCAAGGCCCGGGAAATCTCCTATGTGCTCGAAGACTCCGAAGCGAAGCTGCTGATCTGCGCCGCCGGGCTGCTGTCCGAAGGAGCAGCCGGGGCCAAGAACTCCGGGGTGCCGCTGCTGACCGTCATGGAACCGGATGCCAGCGCCGGCAACCGCCTGGAAGACCTCGCCGCTCAAGCCACCCCGATCACCACCTACCTGCCGCGCCGGGCCGAGGACATCGCCACGATCCTCTATACCTCGGGCACCACCGGCAAGCCGAAGGGCGCCCTGGGAACGCATCTGGCGCTGATCGAGCAAACCCACTCCACGCTGCTGAACACCATGGAGATCCGCCGGGGCGACAGGCTCTTTGGCGGGCTGCCGCTGTTCCACACCTTCGGCCAGACCTGCGTGCTGAACACCGGCCTGCGCATTGGCGCCGAGGTGATGCTGCTGCCCAAGTTCACCGCCGAAGCGGCCTTGGACCTGGTGCTGGATGCGGACATCGACGTGTTCTTCGGGGTCCCAACCATGTATGTGGCGCTGCTGGAGGCCGGTGCCCGACGCGAAGGCAAGCCGGAGAAGCTGCGCTATGCGATCTCCGGCGGGGCCTCGCTGCCGCTATCGGTGCTCAACGCCTTTGAGCAGCGCTTCGGCTCGCGGATCCACGAGGGCTACGGGCTGACCGAAACCTCGCCGGTGGCCTGCTTCAACCATGTGGGGCGCGAACCCCGCCCCGGCACCGTCGGCACCCCGGTGTGGGGAGTGGACGTGGAGATCGCCGATCCGGCCTATCCCGATGAAATCCGCCTGCTGCCGCGCGGGGAACTGGGCGAATTGGTAGTGCGCGGGCACAACCTCTTCTCCGGCTACCTCAACCGCCCCGACGCCACCGCGCAGGCCGTGGTGGATGGCTGGTTCCGCACCGGGGATCTGGGCACCAAGGACGAGGATGACTACCTGCGCATCCTTGATCGCACCAAGGACATGATCCTGCGCAATGGCTATAACGTGTATCCGCGCGAAATCGAGGAGGTGCTCACCAGCCACCCGGAGGTTTCCAATGCGGCGGTCTACGGGGTGCCGCATGAGAAGCATGGCCAGGAGATTGCCGCGTCGGTGACGCTCAAGGCTGGTTCTCCGCTGAGCCCCGAGCAGCTGGGTTCATGGGCCCAGGAGCAGATGGCCGCCTACAAGTACCCGCGGCATATCCAGATCGTCGACCAGTTCCCGCTCGGACCTTCGGGCAAGATCCTCAAGCGCGAACTGATCGCGCAGTTCAGGAACGGGTAGCTGGCCGGAAGTCGGGGGCGCGGTGAGCCGCAAAGGCCGCGCGCCCCTCGGCCAGGTCCTGGTTCTGCGCATTCTCTTCCCATACGGAGTCCCACCAGCCATCGCTTCCCTCGCCAGCGACCGCCAGCGCGATGGCTTCCTTGGTGCGCTCGATCGAGTAGGGCGAGTTGGCCTGCAGTTCTTCCAGCAGCTGCGCCAGCTGGGTTTCGAGTTCGGCCTGTGGCACCACCCGGGTGAACAGGTTCCAGCTGCCGATCTGCCCGGCCGGCAGCCGGGCACCGGAAAACAGCAGGTATTTGGCGCGGTGCTCCCCCACGGTGCGCACCAGCCGCTCAATGCCAGGGCGCGGGAAGAGCAGCCCGATCTTGGCCGGGGTGATCGCCAGGCGCACCTGGTCACTGGCCAGCTGGATGTCGCAGGCCGAGGCCAGTTGCCATCCTCCGCCATAGCAATTGCCTTCCACCACGGCGATGGTGATTTTGCCGCAGGCCAGGATGCTGCGGTCCACCAGATCGAAGTGGTTGATCAGCGCCCCCTGTTCGTCACAGTCGAAGAGCACCCGGTCCATCTGGTCGATGGCGATGCCCGAGCAGAAGCTGGAATCCGCTCCGCGCAAGACGATGGTGCGCACCGCGGGATCGGCCGCCAGGGTGGCGAAAGCGCCGACCAGTTGCAGGCACATGTCCTTGGTCAGCGCGTTATATTGTCCGGGATTATCCAGCAGGACGGTGGCGGTTGAATCCTCGATGCCCACCAGGACTTTCGCTTCGCGAGTCATTAATTCCTCCCTGCCCAGAACTGCAGTTTTATCGGCACAGGGTGAAAAGGCGCCTGCCCCGTACCAGCAATCTATCGCTGGTACGGGGCAGGCGCACGGACTTTGCAGGACTGTTACTTCACTGCCAGCCTCAGGAACGTGACCGAGTGGGCCGGAACCTCGTAGTCAAGGCCCTTGCTGCCGGCCTTGACTTTGAACTCCCTTGGCACCACATTGGTCGGATCCTCCTTGGTGTTCTGCGCTTCAGGGGCGGCTACAAGTTCAGTGGCCCTGGCCGTGGAACCGATCTTGACGCCATCCACCGAGATCTTCGTCTGCGATGCCATGGCGGTCGGGTTCACCAGCTTGACGATCAGCTCGTCGGTGGCCCTGTCCCGCGTCACCACCTGGTAGAGCGGCTTGGCGGCAGGCTCGGTGTACTGGAATTGGAACTCGCCGTCCAGATAGAGCTTGATGGTATTCCCATCGACCACGATCTTCACCTGGTAGTCCTTGCCGGTTTCCAAACTGATATCGGGACCAGCCGCAACCTCGCCTTGGCGTGCCGAATCGGCCCGTTCAAGCACCGATCGGGTGTTGCCCCAGCCTCCGAGGTTCCACCAGTAGAACTTGTCCGCGGCCCCGGCGGCAAAGCCGATCAGGAAGCCTTCCTTGCCAGCGTCCTTGCGGGCGGTCAGTTCAACCGTGTAGTTCTTCCAGTCCTTGACATAGGCTCCACTGACCAGGGTTCGGGCGTCTTCGATCCCGGTATCCGACTGCACATAGCGACCGTCCTGGATCTCCCAGTTGCCTCGTTGGGCTTCCCAGTTGGAATCGTCGGAGAAGTCGTCGCTGAACAGCTCCTGGCCGGAACTATTGTCGGTGACCAACACGTTGTCATATGCGGTTTTCGTCTGCCAGCTGCTCAGGAAAACACCCCCCGAAAGATCAGCCGCGGTGGAACTCTTGCCGCTGAGCTCGGAAGGCACCACCTGATCGCCCACGTTGTTCATCCACAGCTTCTGGTTGTAGTAGTTCGCTGAGCCCCACGACTGGTCGTTATCGAACCACATCATGTCCGGGGCCCATTGGACATAGTCCTCGTTGGCGAACATCGGTGCGTAGGAGGCAAGCTTGACCACATCCGAGTTGCGTTCAAGGCCGGTCATGTAGGCGGCTTCCGAGAGCGCATTGGCGAAGGTATTGCCCCGTGAGGCATACTCGCCAAGGAACACTTCCGGGCCGTTGCGGTCATAGGAGTCGTAGCGCTCGTCGTTGCCCAGGAACCACGACGGGTCGTTGTAATAGTGCTCATCGACCATATCCACGCCCTGGTCCTTGTTGAACTTCCACAGTTCGTCAAATCGGGTTCCAGTATCGTCCGGCCCGCTATTGGAAATGATCGTGATGTCGGGATATTCAGCGGCAATGGCGTCGCGGAATTTCGGGAAGTTCGCTTCAAAGGTCTTGGTGACTTCCTCGTTGCCCAAACCGATGTACTCCAAGTTGAATGGCTCGCTATGGCCAAGTTCCGCGCGCTTGGCTCCCCATGTGGTGTCGGTGCCTCCGTTGGCAAATTCGATCAGGTCCAAGGTGTCCTGCACCCAGCGGTCGATGCGTTCCTGATCAGTCATTTCAGGAATTTTAGAACCGCAGCCGTTGGCTCCAACCGAGACTACCGGCAGCGGAGTGGCCCCCAGGTCCTCGGCCCATTTCAGATATTCCAGGTAGCCAATGCCATAGGACTGGTTGTAGCCCCAGAAGTTCCAGTTGGTCGGACGTTCTTCCACTGCGCCAATGGTTTCCTTCCACTGGAATGTTCGCTGGCGGTCCTGGCCATCTGATTCCAAGTACGTGTCGAAGGTTCCGACGTTGGTCACGCAGCCGCCCGGGAAACGCAGGAAGCTTGGATTCAAGTCGGCCACTTTTTCTGCCAGATCCTTGCGCAGCACGGATTTTCCATTCACCGGGCCCACCCAGGTCTCCTGGGGGAACAGCGAAATCATATCCAGCTTCACCGATCCAGCCGCAGTAGCAGACAGTGCCAGCCGGCCAGCAGCTACAGTGTCCTTGGCCTTGATTGTGGCGGTGTACTTCTTCCATTGGTCGCTGCCGTCCACAGCGATGGTGGCGACGCCATAAACCTTGGAACCAGTGGCATCTGTGAGCTTGACATCGAGTTCTTTGGCTTCTGGCGAGCGTGCGAAGACGCTGAAGTCGTACTTTGCTCCCTTCTCCAGGGCAAGGCCCTCGTTGTAGGAGAGATTTCGTATTCCATCGCCCGGTGCTTGGGCCTCCAGCTCAAGATAGGCGCGATTGGAGTCGTTGAGCCACTGCTCGCGCTCGGAACTGACGTGGATGCCAGCTTTGCCTACCGTTTCCCATCCGGTCAACGCAGTGAAGTCCTTGTTGTCGGCGGCGCTGAACTCGAAGGAGCGGTTGCGCACCATTTCTGCGTAGAGCCCGCCGTCAGCAGCGTAGTTGATATCTTCGTAAAAGGCGCCGTACATCGTGTCGCTGATCTCATGCGCGGTGGCGTCGCCATCGATGGACAGCTGTTGCTGCCCCAACTGACCGGACCCGAGGGTGAAGCTCACGGCATCGGCCTTCGATCCCAGGCGCAAGGAACCATTCTTATGTCGCACTGCCCATGCTGCTTGGCCATCAGCTGCATCAGCCAGGCGCAGTTGGCTTTTTCCGCCACCTGCGTCAACCAGCCGCCAGGCAGTGCCAGCATCCTTGGTCAGTTGCAGTTTTCCCTTTTTCACGTCCATGTTGCCCGCCTGGGCTGACAGGACCAGTGGAGACTGACCATCGGGGCCTGGATCTGCAGCCTCGGCCGCAGTGAATCGCAGTGCCGTGCTGGGTCTGGTCTTGCTCAGCTCCAGCCGTTGCTTCTTGTCAGCCGCCAGGAAACCCAGCTTCTTGGCGGGCTCCAGGGTGAACGGACCATCCGGGACCAGGTCCGCTGGACCTGATTCGTTGAGCCAGAAGCTGTCGAAGGAGGCCGAATGGCCGGTGCCGTCTTGGGCGGCGAGCGCGTACAAGCCGACTTTGGTGGCATTCCAATCCACGCTGAAGGTTGCGGCCTTCGCCCAATTGCCTTCTGCATCGCCGTAGGAAACGGTGATTTCCTTGCCCTTGCGGTCTAAGCGCAACCACTCGGTGGTTGATTCGGGACGCGCGGTGAACTGGGAAGCATAGCTTCCCGCCGATTCGGCGGCGCTTTCAATTACAACTGGCCCGCCCGGAGCGCTGGAGACATGCGCCAGGCCCGCACGCACGTAGTTGTCGAAGTCTTTCCAAGCCAGGAGCCCCGCGCCTTGGAAATCCTTGGATACCGGAGCGGTGAGGTGGGTTGCCACCGAGAAGTCGCCCGCGGGGACATCGACCATGAACAGGTTCTTGGCGTCATTCGAATCCTGCCAGGTGTCCCCTCGCTGGGAGGTCAGGGTCAGCGCCGAGTCCTTCAGCTGCCATGCGCCTGCTTGCTCGTTGATGATGGAGAACCTGTCATCGAGTTCGGTCCCGTCGAATTCTTCGCGGAAAGTGCCTTCCGGAAGCTGCGGGTCAGGGCCAGGGACGACGGGTCCTGGCGGTTCTGGCTCCTCGCCGGGCGGGTAGGCGGCGATCAGTGCCTGCTGCTCTTGGGCGGTAATTGGCAGGACCGTTCCGTGACGCGGGCTGGTGGGCAGCTTCGCATCGGGAACACTGGTCCAGTCCCCTCCGGCCAGGTCATCGGTTTCGAACACCATGTAGCCATTGCCGCCATGGTATGAAGGCTGGTCGATCATCAGATACCAGCTGTCATCGGTCAGCGAGGGGAACATGGTCGGCCCCTCGCCCGAGGTGAATGTTCCGCCCCACGGGTTCGGCTGTCCTACGCCGATATGCTCCGTGATCATCTCCCATCCATCGCCTTCGCTCACCCCCTGGGTGCGCAGCAGCTCCGGGGAGGATTCCATGCGCACGCTCATGTCGCCCTCGTCTTTGGTCAGGCGGTAGTAGGTATCGCCCACCTCGGCGACGGTGGAGTCGATCATCCCGAGTCCCGGGCCTTGGCGTTCGTCGATCCACACCTTGGGTTCGGAGAAGTCGACGAAATCAGTGGTGGTCGAGTACATCATGCGCTGATAGGAGTCCGTGATATCGCGCTGGTCGGCGGGAACATCATCGGGATAGAGCGCCGAGGCCCAGTAGACGATGTACTGGGCGGTAGTCTCGTCCCAATGCGCCTCCGGAGCCCACAAATTGCCGGAGTTCTGCGGAGCCAGCTTGACTTCGCGCTGCTCCGACCAGTTGATCAGATCCGAGGACTCCCAGATCATCAGCGAATGGCTCCCGGTTTCCTGCGCGTCGCCGAAGCTGCCGCCGCCGTACATCTTCAAGTCCGTGGCCAGCAGATAGTACTTGGATCCGTCCTGGGAACGGATCAAGAAGGGGTCGCGCAGGCCCTTGGTTCCCAGTGTCGATTCCAAGACGGGTTCGCCATCATTGAGCGTGTACCAGCTGTTGGGATCATTGCCCTGCGAGACAGCCAGATGGATTTTCTCTCCGTCGTCGGTGCTTTCACCAGTGAAATACGGGAAGACGTAGGCCGCGTAATCAGCAGCTGATTCATCTGCATCTGAGGTGGCAAAAGGCAAGCTCGGCCTAGCCAGTTGTGGAACCGCGGCTAGAGCCGAGGCGGGGATTGACAGTGAAACGAGCAGCGCCAACGGCACGGCCCATCGTTTACGAGGATGCATCACTTACTTGAACCTCCATGAGGTAGTTCGACGTGCTAACGTCGTGATGACGAGGACGGGTTCTGGCAAAAGACACCGTTCTCGCGAAGGGATATTCGCCGCCGATCGGCGGCTGGATATGGTTCAGGGTTCGGCACGGTCGTGCCGAACCCTGAACCTTTTTTCGCTACGGCACTAGGTCCTCCGCAGGGAAAGTATTCGCTGCAGGATCACGAAGATCAGCAGCAAGACACCGATAACGATCTTGGTCCACCAGGAACTGAGCGTTCCTTCGAACGTGATGATCGTTTGGATCAGCCCAAGCACCATGACACCCACGACTGAGCCAGCGACAAAACCCATCCCGCCGACGAGCAGCGTGCCACCGATGACCACGGCCGCAATCGCGTCAAGTTCCATGCCCACGCCGGTGAGCGCATATCCTGAGCGGGAAAACATCGCGAACAGGATACCGGCCAGCGAGGCGCAAGTACCGGAGATGACATAAACCATCACCTTGGTGCGGGCTACTCGCAGCCCCATCAAGGTGGCAGAATGCTCGCCACCGCCGACCGCATACACGGTGCGACCAAAGCGCGTGCGGTGCAGCGTCCACCAGGCCCCGGCAACGACGAGCAGCGCGATGAGCACGGCCGCGGTCAACCGCCATCGCCCGGCCGCCAGGCCCCAGTTGGTCAACGCGGTGAAGCCCTCGTGCCGGATTGGCACCGATTCTGGCGCGAAGATGAAGCACAGGCCGCGGGCCAGGAACATCCCAGCCAGGGTGGCCACGAATGGTTGCACGTCGAAGTATTGAATCATCACTCCCATGCCCAGGCCGATGAGCGAGCCGGCCAGCAAGGCTGCCGGCAACACGAAGGCCAGTGGGACTCCGGCCTCCAGCAAGGTTGCTGTGATCACCGAGGACAAGGCCAGGACCGCGCCGACCGAGAGGTCGATGCCTCCGGTGAGGATAACGAAGGTCATGCCCGTGGCAAGCACAATGAGGTGCGCATTATTGATGAAGAGGTTGGAAATCACTGCCGGCGAGAGGAAATTCTCGTAGCGCAGGCCGCCGACCAGCAGCATCAGGATGAAAACAATGATGGTGCCCAGCACCGGGAGGTAGCGCCGGTCCAGCGAGAGCCGCAGCGAAGCGCGGGGCGCGGTGGTGGCAGTTGCGGTGCTCATGCGTTGACCTCCTGGAAACGGCGGCGCTCACGCAGTCCGGCCAGCATGGCGCGCAACCGCGTGGACATCATCAGTGTTACCGCGATGACAACAATGGCCTTGAAGAGCGAGGTCACCAGCGGCGATACCCCCAACACCGTCACCGTCAGGCTCAGTGTCGTAATGATGAGCACGCCAATTAATGTGCCCGAAAGATTGAACTTGCCTCCAGCCAATGACGTGCCGCCAATCACGACGGCCAGGATCGCATCGAGTTCGATGAACAGGCCAGCGTTGTTTGCATCGGCGGCCATGGTGTTCGCAGCGAAGATCAGCCCGGCCAGGCCGGAGAGCATTCCGCAAAGGACATAGACGGTGAATACGAGTGTTTTGGATTTAACCCCGGCAAGGCGGCTGGCTTCAGGGTTGATGCCCACGGATTCCAGCAGCATGCCCAGGGCGGTGCGGCGCACCAGGAGCGCTACCACGATATAGACCCCGTAGGCGATGATGGCGGCCACCGGAAGCCCCAGCAAGAATCCGGACGCCAAAGTGCCAAAAGGCGCGCTGGCTACCGTAGTGATCTGGCCATTGGTGATCAGCATGGCGATGCCGCGGCCGGCTGTCATCAGGATCAGCGTGGCAATGATGGGCTGGATGCCGAAATTTGCCACCAGCATGCCGTTGAAGCATCCCAGCACGAAGCATAATCCCAGGGCCACCACGATGGCGCCCAGCGCCGTGCCCGGCGATCCCGGATGCTCCGAACTGGCGATGAATGTCAGGGCCACGGCTCCGGCAATGGCAACGGTGGCCCCAACTGACAAGTCGATGCCTCGGGTTGCGATGACCAGCGTCATGCCCAGGGCCACCAGCAGCAGCGGCGCGCTATTGCGCAGGATGTCGATCGGGGCGCCGAACAAATGCCCGTCCAGGACGGTGATGCCTAGAATGTCAGGGCGCCTGATGCTGCAAGCCAGCAATAGTGCCGCCAGCGCGGCCAGCGGCCAGAACAGCCGGTGTTTGAATATGCGGATCATTTGTCTTCTTCCCCGGAAGCGATGATTTCAATGAGGCGTGGCACGTCCACGTCTGGGTTGCTGGGTATTTCGGCAACCTTCGCATGGTCGCGCATGACGACAATGCGATCCGAGAGGCGCAGGACTTCTTCCAGCTCAGCGGAAATGAAGACCACCGCCATGCCTTGCTCGGCCAGTTCTGAAACAAGGTTCATGATCTCGGTTTTCGCGCCGATATCTATGCCTCGCGTGGGTTCATCCAAAATCAGCAGTTTCGGAGCAGTAGCCAGCCATCGTGCCAGCAAGACTTTTTGCTGGTTTCCACCCGATAGGTTCTTGAGCAGCGCTTGGGGGTTGGCCGGTCGTATTCCGAGCGCCTTGATATAGGCCTCAACGACCTGTGATGCCTTGGCCGCTGGCATCGGGCGGGTCCAGCCACGAGCGGCTTGCAGTCCCAGGATGATGTTCTCGGCCACGGTCAGGTCGCCGACCACGCCTTCGCCCTTGCGGTCCTCGGAAGTGTAGGCGATCTTGTGCCCAAGAGCTTGGCGCGGGGTACGCAATTTTGCCGGTGCCCCCTGCAGATTGATCGACCCCTCGTCGGCCTTATCTGCGCCATAGAGCAGTCGAGCCAGCTCAGTTCGCCCGGAGCCCAGCAGCCCTGCCATTCCGATGACTTCGCCGGGATAGAGTTCCAGGTCGAACGGTTGCACTGCGCCCTTGCGGCCCAGGCCTACGGCCTGCAGCAAGGGCTTGGCATTTTCGGCACGTGAACCGTTGGAGTTGCGCTCGTTGGCTTGACCCACCTGCGCATCCGGGGTGCCGGCGATCATCAGCGAGACCAGTTCCCGTTGCGGCAGCTCGCTGGTGAGCCGTTCTTGGACCAATGCACCGTTGCGCAAAACCGTGATGCGGTCCGAAATGGCGTAGATCTGGTCCAGGAAGTGCGAGACGAACAGGATTGCCACGCCATCTTGGCGCAGCTGGCGCATGACGTCGAACAGCTGTTCCACTTCATCGGTATCCAACGATGAGGTGGGCTCATCAAGGATCAGGACCTTGGCGTTGACTACCATGGCGCGGCTAATCGCCACGAGCTGCTGGACCGCCAAGGAATGGGATCCCAAGGAGCTGGCCGGGTCGATGCTGAGCCCCATCCGCTTGAGGAACACTGTGGCTTGGCGACGCATGCTGTGCCAGTCCAGGCCGCCGAAACGACGCGGTTCGCTGCCAAGCATGATGTTTTCCGCGACGGTCAAGTTAGTGCACAGGTTGACTTCCTGGTACACCGTGGAGATGCCATGCTCCCGCGCATCGGCCGGGCCGTTGAAACGCGCTGAGGCCCCGCTGACCGTGATGCTGCCAGCAGCAATCGGGTTCACTCCGGTCAGCGCCTTGATCAGCGTGGATTTTCCCGCGCCGTTCTCTCCCATGAGGGCGTGGACTTCGCCAGGAAAGAGCCTGAAATCAACGTTGTCCAGGGCTTTGACGCCGGGGAACTCCACGGTGATTCCGGTCATCTGGACTACCGGTAAAGTTGGTTGGTGCTCAGGGATATCGGCCGCGTTCGGCCGCTGTTGAGGTTCTGATGCAATCATTAACATGCCTCTATGGGTGCGTGATCTGCTGCTAGTTGATGATCCGGCGCACAGGGGTGCCATGCGCCGGATCATGGCGCACTTGGCGCTTAGTACTTGCGCTCTGGCAAGGCCTTGGCAGCCTCGTCCTGGGTGAAAGCGGCGTCTTCAACGACGATGCGCTTCTCCACCGTTTCGCCAGCGACTACCTTCTTTGCGATCTCGGCAAGGTCCTGTCCGAGGAGTGGATTGCATTCGACGATGTAGTTGATCTTGCCGTCGGCCAGGGCTTGCATTCCATCCTTGACTGCGTCAATGGTGACGATCTTGATGTCCTTGCCCGGCTTCTTACCCGCTGCCTCGATGGCCTCGATAGCGCCCAGGCCCATATCGTCGTTGTGCGCGAAGACGAGGTCGATGTCGTCATGCGAGTTCAGGAACCCTTCCATGACCTGCTTGCCACCGGCGCGGGTGAAATCGCCGGTCTGGGAGTCCATGATCTTGATGTCAGTGCCGGCGATCGCCTTTTCGAACCCTTCCTTGCGGTCGATGGCGGGGGCAGATCCTGTCGTACCCTGCAGCTCTACTACGTTGAGTTCCTCATCCTTGAAGTTTTCCGCTACCCAATCGCCGGCGCGCTTGCCTTCTTCTACGAAGTCAGAACCGATGAATGAGGCGTAAAGCGAGTCATCCGCGGTGTCGACCGCGCGGTCGGTGAGGACTACTGGAATGTTGGCATTTTTCGCTTCCTGAAGCACTGCATCCCAACCGGTCTCCACTACGGGTGAGAAGGCCAGGACATCTACGCCCTGGGCAATGTACGAGCGAAGCGCCTGAATCTGGTTTTCCTGCTTCTGCTGGGCATCGGAGAAGCTGAGCTTGAAGCCGTTGGCCTCGGTGAGGGTGTCCTGGATGTCCTTGGTGTTCGCCGCCCGCCACCCCGATTCAGCGCCAACCTGCGAAAAGCCGATGGAGATCGTTTCCGAACCGCCACCGGATGCGGCGGTTCCGCCAGAGTCCGAGCCTGAGCAGGCGCTCAAAGCCGCCATGGCGGCAACAGAAAACGCAGCAATTCCTGCGCGTAAAAAGGTCTTTCGCTTCATTGAGATGTCCTTCTCGTGGGTCCCCGCCGACTGTCGAGTGATTGATTCCGAATGCGGGATGCCTGTGTCGGTGATCACAATGTTAGCGCTAACAATTTCACCTTGGAAGAGCCTGGGTGAATTTTCTTTTTTTGTTACGGAATTGCCACAAATGCGTGAGCCTCCGAAATCAAGGCCCAACGACTAGGAGATCTAGAGAAAAAGTTAAAAACCCAATGGAATTATTCGGTCGATTAATACGCTGGTCAAGGTTCTAGGCTCGATTCGTCATGCCCCGGGAACAAGGGAGCCTATCGTGGCAGTACGCCAACGCAGTCTATTGACCAACCCAAAGATATGAGGGGCGTATTGGCATCCACAGAACGCTTTAGCTTGGCCCATCTGCCATGCGACCATGCTCGATGCGCTGATGGCTATAGGGCGGCATTCCGGGATGAGCTTGCATGATGCTGAGCTTTGGTTTCACCGTATGCCTCACTCCCCCAGGTTGCAGTTGCGCAGCCTGCTCGCCGCGCAGGAAAACCGAGGGCACTTGCTGAAGGCCACGCAGTCGTTCCCGTGCCACACTAGGTGGGTGGATACACAGATTATTTACACAATTCTTGCTGGAATCTTGCTCGTCATTTCGGCGCTGGGCACGATCTTCCCGGTCCTGCCCGGCTCCCTGCTGACCATCGGCACCCTGCTGGCCTGGGGCTGGCTGCTCGGCTCGCCGGCCTCGTGGTGGGCCGCCGGCTTGGGCATGGCCATCGCGGTGCTGGGCTGGTCCGCTTCGGCGGTGCTCACAGGAAAAAAGCTCAAGGAACATCAGGTCCCCAAGGGGTCCATCCTCTTTGCAGTCGTCGGGGCCATCGCAGGAGCGTTCATCATCCCGGTACTTGGACTGTTTATCGGTTTTGCAATCGGGCTCTTCGCCGGGGAAAGCGTGCGACGCCGGGAAATCTCCGGTGCGTTCAGCTCCTCGTGGGCGGCGCTGAAGGCCATGGGCCTGGGCATCGTGGTGGAGTTCGGCTGCGTGCTGCTGGCCTCTTCCATCTGGGTCATCGGCCTGATTGCGCACTTCGCGACCCGCTAGATCCAGCCCATCTCACGGGCGTAGCGCGCCGCCTCGATGCGATTGGCTGTGCTGGTTTTGCCGATCGCGTTGGACAGGTGGTTGCGCACGGTTCCGACCGACAGATGTACCGCGGAGGCAATGTGCGAAACCGGTGAACCCGAGGCCGCCAGCGACAGGATCTCTCGTTCTCGCCCGGTCAGCGGGTTGCTGCGGGCCCCCACGCTGAGCATGGCACGTTGCGGATCCACGACCTTGTCCCCGCAATAAACCCTGCGGATGGCGGCAACCAGCTCTTCCGGCGGCGAGTCCTTGACCAGAAAACCGTGGGCACCGGCTTCGAAGGCCTGGCGGAAGTAGCCGGGACGGTCAAAGGTGGTCAGGATCAATACCTTCACCCCCGCGTGGCTGGTCTTGAGTTCTGCCGCGGTGCGCAGCCCATCTTGCCTCGGCATCTGCACATCCAGCAAGGCGATATCCGCCGGGTGCGCGTCAAGGGCAGCGCCGACTTCGTCACCGTCGGCGCATTGCACGACGACCTGGATATCTTCTTCGAGGTTCAGCAAGGCAGCCAGCGCACCTCGGACAAGGTGCTGGTCATCGGCGATGAGTATCCGGATCATGCTTCGTTCCCTTTCGTGCCAAAAGCGACCTGCACGCTGGTTCCGCCCAGCCGCGATGCCCCTACTGTGCAAATGGCGCCAAACTGCCTGGCGCGCTCTTGCATTCCCCGGATGCCATGGCCTGGCGTGCTGGCCTGCAGGCCATCGCCGTCGTCGTCGACACTGACTTTTCCTGGTTCCAAATGCAGCACGATGGTACTGGCATGGGCGTGGCGCAGCACGTTCGTGACAGCTTCGCGCAAGATCCATGCCACATGCGAACGCAGCGCTCCCGGCACCTGCTCGGCGGTTCCTGCCACGCTGAATTCCAGGTTGTTGTCGCTGCAGGCCTGCCGCAGCTCAGACAGTTCTGCGGCAAGATCCTGGCGGCTGAGCCCCTGTACCGTGGTGCGCACCGAATCCAGCGCGTCCACGGCCAAGGCACTGAGCTGCACGAGTTCGCCGCGGGCCTGGGCATACTGCTCCTGGTCCATCAGGCGCAGGGCCAGCTGTGCCTTCAAGTTCAAAGCGGTCAGCGAATGGCCGATGCCATCATGCACGTCCCTGGCCACCCGTTCCTGCTCGGCCACCAGCAGGTAGTCGCTGCGGATCTTTTCCGCCGTGGCCGAGCGCTGGATGGCGGCCACGGTAATGGCGTACACCACCATCAGCACGAGGTTCAGGCCGATCAGGAAGATCGCGTCCATGAACTGACCGAAGATGATCGGCAGCGCAAAGCTGAGCACCAGCACCGCGGCATAGGAAGCGATGGCCCATTTCCTGTTCAGCAGGAAGATCGCGAAGGAAGTGATGAAGGGGAAGAGGCCCATGGCGGTCACCCCGATGACCGGGATGCCCAGGGCGACGATCGCGCAGAGGACCAGGAAGTTCGCCTGCGCCCGGCGAGCGCTGGTTCCACCCTGCCCGATCGTCCAGGAGAACGCCGCATAGGACTGCAGATAGACGGCGGCAAACAGGGCGATCAGTGCCAGGCCGATGATCCGGATGGGCAGCGCATAGTCGTCCAGAAGCAGGTCCAGAACCGGGAAGACCAGGAAAATCACCCAGACGCCGGCAATCAGCCAGCCTCGGCGATCCCAGAATTTCTGGTCATCGTCGAAGCCCCGGGGCAGATCGTCCGAGGCCCCGGCGCCGGGCAGTGCCTGGCTCATTGGCGAGCCTTGGCCTTCCTGGTGGCGAGAACCGCGAAAAGAACGAAAATGAGTGCCCATGCCACTAGGTTAGCGGTCGGGATCCATAACGCATCCGGTGCCATGTCCACTCCCGCAGGCATGTCCTTGAGCAACGGGTAGCGGGCCAGGGCCACGTAGCCGTACATCGGGGTGAAGCGGGCCGCGTCGAGCATGCCCCCTTCCAGGGGCATGAAGACGTTGCCGAAGAACGCGAAGAACACCATCAGTCCAGAGGCCAGGCCCAGTGCTGATTCGGATTTGAACACCATGCCCACCCCGATGCCGTAGCAGGCGAAGACCATGGCACCGAGCAGGATGATCAGGTAGCTCGCGCCCCAGATCCAGCCTTCTTGGACTTCAGCCCCGGTCGCCGCGCCCAGGGCGAAGACCACTGCCGCCGAGGCCCCGGCGACCGTGGCGGCAACGATCATCTTGCTGCCGACGAACATGGCCGGCGGCATTCTGGTCAAGGCGATCTGCCGGCCCCACCCCTGCATGGTTTCGGTGGCCACGGTGCCGGCGATGGCCACCGTGCTCACCGCCGCACCGTAGGCGGCCATGGAAATCATCAGGTAGAACTTCACATTTCCGGCGCCCAGCTCGAATTCGGTGTAGCTGGGGATGTTTCCGAACAGGATGTACATTGCCGCGGGCAGCAGCAAGGCGAAGATCAGGTTGTACCCGTCGCGCAGGTGCCGCGCGAATTCCACGCGGATATAGGTGCTCATCATGATGCGTCCTTGGTTAGCTGAATGAAGGCGTCTTCCAGGCTCGGCGAGGATATTTCCAGGTCGTAGCCCTGGTATTCGGTGAGCAGCGCGGCTGCGAAACGGTCAGAATCCGCACTGTGGAAGGCAACGCGCAACCCGTTGCGCTCGGCCACCTGCACCGAGTCGCCATATGCCGCGGCTCGTTCGGCATCTTCCGGCGAGGGGAAGGAAGCGCTGACCGTGCGGCCGGAGATGAGCTTGCGCAGCTCTTCGGTGGCCCCGTCGGCGACAATGCGCCCCTGGCTCATCAATACGGTGCGTTCAGCGAAGTTCTGGGCTTCTTCCAGATAGTGCGTGGCAAAGATGATGGTGCGCCCCTCGGTGGCTTCAGCGCGCATTGTGGTCCAGAAGTCCCTGCGGGCCATCACATCCATGCCGGCCGTTGGCTCATCGAGGATCAAGACATCCGGGTCGGGCAGCAGAGCCAGGGCGAATTTGATGCGCTGCTGCTCGCCGCCGGAGCATTTGCCCACCCGCCGCTTGGCAATCTTGTCCAGCCCGGTGCGTTCCATGACCTGGCCAATGCGATCTGCCTTTTCATGCATGTGGGCTATGACAGACACCGTTTCCTTGACGGTCATGTCGCGCAGGAGCCCGCCGGTCTGCAAGACGGCCGAGACCCTGCCAGCCAAGATCGCTTGGCGCGGGTCCAGGCCGAGGATTTCCACCGATCCCCCGGTGGGTTGGGTCAGCCCCAGGATCATGTCCACGGTGGTCGTCTTGCCGGCACCATTCGGTCCCAGGAAGGCCACGATCTGACCAGTTTGGATCTTCAGGTCGATGCCCTTGACTGCTTCCACCTTGTTGCTCGGCGTTGAGAATGTCTTCTTCAAGCCGTGGAGAGAAATCGCATCGGCTTTAATTAGCGTTTCCATGTCCCACAGTCTTCCCCGTTCGACAGACAGGCAGAAGAGCAGAATGTCATGCGTTGCCCATGACCGTTGTCATGGACGGAAAATAGTTGCCTTGATTCAACCATGAAGTTTATTGCCTCTAGACCTTCTGTGAGCTTGGCAACTTGCCGCGCCAAGATGCCCGATGGCTCCTCGTGACAATTTGGCGGAAAACCATGATCCATCCGGGTCAACGAACAATTTGGAGATCTTCGCCCTTGTCGCTGCGCAATCCGGCAAAGGACCTTCTGGATAACCCTATGGGAAACTCACAGTGACATCCCGTAGGATTTTTCCTGTGCTAGATCAATCTTCTTTTCTTTCCTTCGTGACGGACTATGCGTCGCCGACCGTGGGAGCGGCCTTCCTGCCAGACTGGCTGAACCCGGCTGTCTTCCTGAACAACCCAGAACTCGGGCCGTGGGTTGTCCTGCTGGTTTGCGTCATAGTCTTCGCCGAAACCGGATTGCTCGTGGGATTCTTCCTGCCCGGCGACTCGATGCTTTTCACCGTAGGCATGCTCATCGCCACCGGCACCATTCACGTACCGCTGTGGCTCTTTGCCCTGGCGATCTTCATCTGCGCTTTCGCCGGTGACCAAACCGGCTACATCATCGGCAGGAAGTCCGGCCCGGCCGTCTTCAACAAGCCGGAGTCGCGCTTCTTCTCGCAAAAGAATGTTGAACGCGCCCACGAATTCTTCGAGAAGTTCGGTGGCCGCGCAGTGATCCTGGCACGTTTTGTGCCCGTCGTCCGCACTTTTGTCCCGGTCATCGCTGGCGTGGCCAAAATGGACCACAAGACCTTCGTCACCTTCAACCTGATCGGTGCCGCCCTCTGGGGCATCGGCGTCACGCTGCTGGGCTATTGGCTGGGACAGTTCACCTGGATCGAAGAGAACATCGACATCATCTTCATTCTGATCGTTCTCCTCTCAGTCATCCCGATCGGCGTTGAATTGCTCAAGGCCCGCAAGCCAAATAAGAGGATCGAAGACTAGTTTCTAGGCACTTCGGCGGCCAAATCGGCCGCCACCCCACTGTACGCCGTGGCGCATCAACCAATTTTCGCAAGGTTGAATGGTGCCGCGGCGTACTCCTTTGCAGACCAAATCCTCTCCCGCATCGATCACGCGCATCGCTTCTGTGGTTGCCGGCCGCACCACATTCAGCAGGACTTCGCAGTCGCAATAACCGCCGAGTACCCGCATTTTCTTCTCCAACGCGCTAGCTCGCGGAGCGCATTCATCACGATAAAAATTGAGCATCCGCAGGCTTCCATCGCAGGCGGCATCTGAAGCCGCCCGATACAAGTAGCAGGGCAGGCATTCATGAATCACAGGTCTGGGCAACTCGGACATCAGAACTCCTTGACGCAGTAGTGGCGAGGCCGGTTTTCCACCGTCCCCGCCACTACTGTCTAACCCCGGGTTCTCCCCGCAGCGCTTTGGGAAACGAACTGTGGACATCTAGCCCAGGGCCACGCTCCGGCGCAGAAACGCGTCCACCCGCTCTAGTGCTTCGGCCACGCGCTCATATCCTGCGGCAAATGACAGCCGGACGAACAGGTGGCCTTCGAAGGGGTCAAAGTCCCCGCCCGGTGTCAGCGCAACATGCGCATTCCTCAAAACCTCTTGGCAGAAGCCGCTGGCCGACCCAAAATGATCCAGCACTTCAGGGGCTAACCGGCCATAAAGATAGAACGCGCCGTCGGCAGGCGCTGCTAGCTCGATGCCCAGCTTCTCCAGGCTGCCGCGCACCAGTTCCCGCGTGCGCGCGAATTCGTCAACGCGCGCATTCGCTTCTTCCAGGCTCTGCTGGCTGAAGGCAGCGAGCGCGGCACGCTGGGCCGGGGCGGGGGCGCAGAGGGCCAGGTTGGAAGCCAGCGCGTCCACGGCCCCCAGCAGGTCATCGGGAACGATCATCCAGCCCAGGCGCCAGCCGGTCATGCCCCAGTACTTGGAGAAGGAAGACACCACGATGGAAGTCCGCGAAAACTCCCATGAGGTGTGCCCCTGACGCTGCGGGTCGAATTCGATGCCGTGATAGATTTCGTCGCTGATCAGCCGGATGCCATTGACCTCGCACCACCTGGCCAGCTCCCGAAGTTCCTCGGCGCTTAGCATCGTGCCGGTGGGATTATTCGGCGAGGCCACCACCAGCCCGTCGAGACGGCCATGATCCTTCTTGACTTGTTCCAGATCCTTAATGGTGGGCTGGAAGCGTTGTTCGGCGGTGGTCGGCAGATCTGCCACCGTCAGGCCCAAAGCGCCAAGGATATTGGCATAAGCCGGATAGCCCGGGCGGGCCAAGGCCACCACGTCGCCGGCGTCGAAGGCGGCGAGGAAAGAGAGCTGGAAGGCGCCGGAGGATCCGGTGGTCATCACGAAGTTCTTCGCCGGGATCTGCACGCCGTACCGGCGGTGATAGTGCTCGGCGAGGGCCTCGCGAATTTCAGTAAGCCCAGCCGTGGAGGTGTAGCCGAAGTCCGCATGCTCGCTGTGCAAATGCGCTGCCAGCTCGTTGACCGCGGCAGGTGCCCCGCCACCTGGCTCGCCTACGCACAGGGATATCACATCGTGTCCGGCCTGGCGCATCTTCGCGACCTGCTCAACGATCTGCATTACTTCAAATGGTGCAACCTTGGCTCGCTGGGATACCTGCACTCTTCGTCCTCACTGGTTACTGGCGCGGCGGGTCCGCACTGCCGGGCGAGACGCGATTCGACTCGATCACGCTATCCCACGTCCCAGCATCCCATGCTACCCGGCTGCCTCCGCGGCCAAGCCGCGATGACAACGGCTGGTGGCGCACCGCGCACAGGACGGTCTTGGCCTTCTGCGCAGACGGGAGCATGAGGCCAACGATGATTCCGGCGGTGGCCGGGAAAACTGGGGTCTTGACGTTGTGGCTCGGCCGGGGAGCCCAGAACAGGTTCCTCCGTGGCATGCTTGGTAATCGCCAGGCGACCGGGGAGACTGTAACAAGAGAATCCATGCTGCCCGGGCAGCAATCGGCTGAAAGCAGGAGAAGCGTTGAACGAGCAAAAAGTATTCCATGCCGTCGTTGGCAAAGAGGGCGGCTGGTGGAACATCTGGGTCCCCGAATTGGACCAGGTCACCTGCACCAGAAAGTCCCGCAAGATCGCCGGCTACACCCGCACGCTCATCGCGGCGATCCTCGGCATCCCGGAGTCTTCCTTCCGCGTGGAACGCGAACTGGTCAGCGCGGCAGAATTCGAGCGCCGCTATACCGCAGCAGCTCGTGGCACCGATGCGCAGGAAAAACTGTAGGACACGAGAAGAGCGTGCAGTCGTCGCAATGGACGAGCCGGGGCATCTCAGCTGCGAACTGTGCCCGAAGGTGGAAGGCGGATGGATTGCCTGCCTCCGCTCTGGCAGCCGCACGCCAGTGGAATCCCCAAGCACCGGCCACGGCGTCAGGACAGCTCGCGTTCCTTCACCGGGTGGCGCGAGAGAATTGAAATCCTGTTGAACGCGTTCATGGCGACAGCAATCCACTGGATCGCTGCCACCTGCTCGTCGGTCAAGACCAGGCGGGCCGAGGCCACCGCGGCAATGCGCTCCTCGGGCTTCGGCAGGTGAGTGGCGGCCTCGGCAATGGCCAGCGCCGCGCATTCCTCTTCGCTGAAAAGGCCGCCGCATTCATCCCAGGTGCGCAAGAGGTTGATGCGCTGCAGGCTCTCACCAGCAGCCAATGCCTTGCGGGCATGAAGGTCCAGGCAATAGGCGCAGCCATTGATCTGCGAAACACGCAGATTCACCAGTTCTGCGGTGCGGTCGCTGACACCAGCGGCGCGGTAGGACTTAGCCACTTCGTTGGAGAACTTTCCAATCGAGTTCCACAGCTCTGGGTTGGTCTTATCAAGGAATAACGGGTCTGAAACGGCCATGGGAAAACCTTACCCCGCGCGGCTCGTCCCCCCACTCCGGATTACCCGGTCAAAGCACAGCGGAGACCAGAAAAACTGGTCTCCGCGATGAATGCTACTTGTCGCCGTCAGCTGCCAGCTGGCCGCAGGCGCCGTCGATTTCCTTGCCACGGGTATCACGCAACGTAGTTGGCACGCCGAGCTCATCGAGGCGGCGAACGAACTTCGAGGTGATGTCCGGCTCGCTGCGGGTCCAGATGGAACCCGGCACCGGGTTCAACGGAATCGGGTTCACGTGTACCCAGCCGCGGCCGCGGGCGTTCAGCTTCTTGGCCAGCATTTCCGCACGCCACTCGTGATCGTTCATGTCCTTGATCAGCGCGTATTCGATGGACACACGGCGGCCGGTCTTCACGTAGTAGTCGAAGGCGGCATCCAGTGCCTCGTCGACCTTCCAGCGCGAGTTGACCGGGATCAGCTCGTCGCGCAGTTCGTCATCCGGTGCATGCAGGGACAACGCGAAGGTCACAGGGACGTTCTCGTCGGCCAGCTTGCGGATGGCCGGAACCAGGCCCACGGTGGAAACGGTGATGCCACGGGCGCTCATGCCCAGGCCCTCCGGCGCCTCGGCGACCATGCGGTGCACGGCGTTCATCACTCGCTTGTAGTTCGCCAGCGGCTCGCCCATGCCCATGAACACGATGTTGCCCACGCGCTCATCGGGGTGCTTCTGCCCGCCCAGTCCGCCTTCGGCGATCACACGGTTGGCCTGGACGATCTGGTCCAGGATCTCCGCGGTGGACATGTTGCGGGTCAGGCCTGCCTGGCCGGTGGCGCAGAATGGGCAGTTCATGCCGCAGCCGCACTGCGAAGAGATGCACAGGGTGATGCGGTTTGGGTAGCGCATCAGCACGGACTCGACGAGCGAACCGTCGAAGAGGCGCCAAAGGAACTTGATGGTCTTGCCATCATCGGTTTCCAGGCGTTTGACCTCGGTCAACAGCTTGGGGAACATGGCTTCGGCCAGTTCCTCGCGGCGTTCCTTGGGAAGATCGCTCATCTTCGCCGGGTCGGTGGTGTAGTGCTGGAAGTAGTGCACGGAGAGCTGCTTGGCGCGGAAGGCAGGCAGCCCCAGTTCCTTCAGCTTGGCCTGGCGCTCGGCCAGTGACAGGTCGGCCAGGTGCGTTGGCGGCTGGGAAACGCGGCGCTTGGTGGCGAACTGCAGTTCCGGACGGCCATCGGCACCCATCTCCTGCTTCCAGCCCTCAGCGGTGGGAACGACCTGGGCACGGCCCTCGGCGTTGGCTCGGGACTTGGAGATGCGCAGCTGCTGGGCGCGCTGGGCCGCGGCCTGCTCGGTGCGCAGTGCCTTGCGTTCGTCAGCGGAAAGTGGGGTGGAATCGATGGAAGTCATTGCTACCCATTGTTTCATGCGTCTGTTCGTTTTTGGCGGTGAGTTTGGGCACGCGCAGCACTGCCCCGATGCTTGGACGAGAGCACCGGGGCAGTGAAGCACTTATTCGTACTGCGACCAGGACCGTTGATGAACCAGTGCGCCTTCGGCGTCGGACAGGTCGAACTCGTACCCCAATTCCGCGTCGACCAGTGATCCCGACTCAACCATCGCTGCGCGAGTTCTACGAAGCTCCCGGTAGCCTTCTTGCCGCTCGTCGGTCTTCTCCACCTCGCCGTGGCCTTCCATGGCAACGTCGATGTTGTAGGTTTTGCCCCAGATCGGCGATCCGTCCTCAAAGGCGCCCAGATAAACCCGGACTTCTCCGCTCATAGTTCCGGACGTCAGTTTCTTGTTGACGCCAATATCGAGGTCGTACCCATACATGCCAACGATGTCCAAGACTTCACATCCGCTGTCCGGATCCCACGACGGCGGCGTGCCTGCGGGACAGTCGAAATTCACTACCGCAACCTCTCCCTTCCCCTGTGGCCAGCTCATGAAGTCAATGAGATGTGCGTTGCCGTCGAAGCCTTCCATTTCACCGACCACCGACTGCTCAGCTTCCAGCCAGCTTCTGGAGTCTTTTTCTGCCGGCGCAGCGACGGCGGGCGGCACCGCTGCCAGCGCCAATGCACTGGCACCTGCAGCTGCCAGTATTCTGCTGCTGATTCTTCCCATGGTGTGGTTTCCTTTCGATGCACTATGCACTATGCATCCGCTGCATAAGGTGCGGGGACCCGACCATTGTGCAGTTCAAAAACCATTAATCCTATAGATGGAAATAATGGTTATCCAAGCGTGACCCCTTCCGCGCCCCGGCGCTGATCCCTGCGCGATGCGTGAGGGCAAGTCAGAGCGAAAGCCTCGAGGTGCTCTCAACAACACAGTCGTCCGACGCTGAAAGTTCGAAGAGTCCTACATTCCCCGTTTCAACTAGTCAGAAATCGTGGGTGGCGGAGAATGCGCGAAGTTCTCGGCCGACCGCAGTGCAGCTCACTGGCGTAATCGGGCTGTGTCGCAGATGCAATACTTCTGTGATTCCAGCGCGGAGGCGATTCCGCTCAGGACATGGTGAAGCTTTTGGCTGCTGCATCATGGATGCGCGGAGCAGATGACGCCAGCTGGAACACCGCATCACGCACCGGGAGCATGAAGGAAGGAACGGGGCGGCCCAGCAGCATATTGAGCCGTGCTCGGCGTGCGGCAGCTCGGGCGGCCCGGAGCTGCATTGCCGAAAAACCCTCCACCTGCCGCACCCCGGCGACGACCTCGGAGAATCTCTGCGCATCAACGAAACCAAGGCAGAGGCCCTGCCCGCCAATGGGGCTGATCTGATGGGCAGCATCACCCAACAGGACGACCCGGCCATGGACCATGGAGGAGACAAAGCGAGAGGCTGTGCCGAATTCGCTGAACATGCTGCAGTCTTCCGGATCAACAGTGAATCCGGTGCGCCGTGCCACTTCCCCGGCAAGCTGCTGAGCTGTTCGCGGGTTCGAGCCGCTTCCGATGCGCACCACCCATCGCCGCACGCCGCTGGGCAGCGGGAAAGATTCGACGATGCCGCAGGAGTGGAGAAACAAGGCCGCGGTGTGCTGCAGATCTGTGGCATCGGGAAAATCCCCCATGCTGTAGTGGTCCTTATGCGCCTTCCCTGTGAATGGCACTTGCAACTGGGTGCGGACCGTTGAATGCACCCCATCGGCGCCAACGAGCCAGCGTGCACTATGGGTCGTGCCGCCGGCAATGAATTCCACGTGAGAATGCGACGCGTCCAGCACTCGTTCAAAGGTGCAGCTGGCCGATAGTGCCTCGGGAGCCAGCTGGGCAAGCCTGTCACGCAGCAGCTCCTCGGTCGCGACCTGCGGCAGGGACAGGATCTGTGGATAGCTGCCGCCGACGACGCCGAAATCCATGGACCCCACGAGGAGGCCGCGGGAAATTCCGATGCCCCGCATGATCGGCACCCCCTGTTCCTGCGCCGTCCGGCCGACCCCTGCCAGCTCAAGAATCCCCTGCGCCGGAGGATGCAGCCCGATGGCCCGCGAATGGGAACTTGGCGCACTGCGCTGCTCGAAGACCCGCACGCTCTTTCCGCGCAGCGCCGACAGCACCGCGAGGCACAGGCCCACTGGACCGGCCCCGATAATTGCTACATCATCGATCACTCGCGGGCCGCCAGATCAACAGGTTGCGGTAGGGGCTGGCCGCCTCGACGTCCCACCCGGGCCGGGCCCGCTGGACTAGTTCAGCGACGGTGAAGCTGCGGCGGATGGAGACCAGCCCGTCGCGCCGGATGAAGGAGGTTCCAGACAACGGCAGGGTGGCTGCCCCGAACAGGGCCAGCGCCAGCCCGGAGCGCCGGATGTCGCTGTGCACCGCCACGACCGAACATAGCTTTTCGGTATCCTCCATGAGCTGCTGCAGTTCGGTCGCATTCAGATGGTGCAGCAGATGATTGGAGAGCACCACGTCGAAGAGCTCACCGTCGGCCGCCAGCTGCGAACTTCCCAGAGGCAGAAACTCCACGGCTGGCTCGCGAATCCCACGGCGGCGGCCCGCCGCGCGAGCGAAATCTATGGCCCGTTGGTCCGGGTCGATGCCGCATACGGTGACCTGCAGCCCGTCGGCGAGCGCCCAGCGGTACAGGTTCACCGCGATGTCTCCGCCGCCGCAGCCAATATCAAGGATTCTTGCCCGCTTTCGCTCACTCAGCACAGGGCGGATGAATAGTTCGTAATTCTTCCGCCACCCGCTCACCGCGCGGTTCACCAACGGGAACTGCGCGTAGGTGCGCCGCAGCAGCAGGGCATCGCAGTCGGGCCGGTCCATCTGCTCGCTGGCTTGCGGATCGCGTTGCATGGCCCGGCTCACTGCCGCTTGCTGATGGTGAACATCCCGGTCTCCACGGTGAGCCCCGGGCCAAAAGCCATGGCGCAGACCCGATCGCCGCTTTCCGCGCGGGCATCATCCATGATCTGCTGGAGCACGAAGAGCACCGTCGCGCTGGACATGTTCCCATAGCCCCCGAGGATGTTGCGGGCAGGTTCCAGCTGCTCGTCGGAGAGCCCCAGGCGTTTTTGCACCCGGTCCAGGATGGCCCGGCCCCCGGGATGAAGTCCCCAGTGCTTGATGCCCGGCACGCCCAGCCCGGGATCCGCGTCCTTCGCGAAGAGCGGTTCCAAGGCGCCGCTGATGTGCTCGTCAATGATGTGCGGGACATAGGTTCCGAGCACCATCTCGAAACCGTGGTCCCCGATGTTCCAAGCCATGGCCTCTTCGCCGACCGGGGTCAGCACGGTTTCAAATCCATCCATGTCCAAGCCGGTCGGCGCCTGCGCGGAGACGATGGCAGCGGCGGCGCCGTCGGCGAAGATCGCCGAGCCCATGATGGTGTCGGGGTCGTTGGAGCTGTGCACGTGCAAGGAACACAGCTCCGCGCAGACCACCAGCACCGTGGCTTGCGGGTCAGCCAGGCAGAAATCGCGGGCCGCGCGCAGGGCGGGAAAAGCGGCATAGCAGCCCATGAAGCCCAAATGGTGGCGCACGGTGCTGGCCTTCAATCCCAGGGCGCGCACGATTTGGTAGTCCGGGCCCGGATTGTAGAACCCCGTGCAGGAGACGGTGATGACGTGCGTGATCTGCTCCGCAGCCAGCTCAGGACAGGCGGCGAGCGCCCGCTCGGCGGCCTGGATGAAGAGCTTGCTGGCCTGTTCCAGGTAGACCTGGTTGCGCTGCGCTGTGGTCGGCGAGCGCAGCTGGCCGCTGGCGCGGTCATAGAAAAGGGGGTTTTCCGGCGCCGGCAGGTTCAAATTGAATTCATCGACGCAGCTGTACCTGGTCCGGATCTGGGCGGAATTGAATGAGGTGGCGATCAGCCGCTGCCCCAATCGGGTCAAATCAGGCTGGCTGGCAAAAACATCTCGTGTTGCCTCTTGTTCCAAGACGGTCGCTGGGACTGCGGTTTGGATCGTTCTGATCTTCACTGGCATGTTCCGAGCGTAGGACCGATGGGCCCGAAGGTAAACAGCCTTGGCGAATTGCCAGCTTGGCGTGGATGCCCGGCCGCTATTTCTTGCCCGGTGCCGGCGGGATCACCCGGTGGCTGGTAATCGCGGCATTCATTGCGGCTACTGCACGCTGGGCCGAGTCGGCGGCCGGAGAATCCTGGGCCAGTTCGGTGATGCGCTGCTGCGCTTCGTTGGCGGACATGGGCGGCAGCTCTTTTTCCAGCACCTGGTGCGCGATGCCCAGCGCGTGCAAGATGGCCAGTACCGTGGTATCGCTGGTTCCGGGGATCTTCTTCCCCTGCAGGGCGGCCTGCAGGTCGGCCCGGATCTGGCGCTGGATCTGCCCATTGATGATGCGCACGCGCTCCTTGCCCAGGCCCAGCAGGGTGCGTTCCCCATATTCGACGATGCCTGCCTTGGCCAGCGAATCGGTCACCAGCCGCGGTTCGCACAGCGAAGGGATCTTCACCGCATCGTCGAGTGTCAGGTTCTCGCGCTTTTCCAGCTTCGCCAGCGGCGAGGCCAGCACGGGGTCCGGGCAGGGGCCGGCGCCAATCAGCTGGATCTGCCGCTGCGCGTCGTCGCTGAAAGCCACGCGCCCGGCAATCATCAGATCGGAGAGGATCGCCGCGTTCATTCCGTATCCGGCAGCTGACACAACCGACTCCGGCTTTTCGGGCTCCCTGGCCATCAACAGGTAGAGCTTTTCCGTGATCAACATGCTTTCAGGCTACCTTCGCGAGGCGGAAGAATTCTTCAGCCTTCCGACGGATATTTGACTGGATCGGCAGGATCATTGGCCCTGCCCGGACTCCTTCTTCGCCATGGAGATGTCCTCCGGGCCGTGGGTGGTCCGCTGCTGGGAGCGATCCTGGGTCATCGCCGAGGTGGTCCGGATGAACACTGAAATCCAGCTGAACAGGATTGCGACAACGGACAATTCGAATCCGGTCAGGTTGTAGTACATCCACTCGGTCCATAGCAGGAAAGCTACCCAGATTGCGCCCACGGCCGCGTAGGACAGCAGGTGGAACACGGCCGGGTAGCCCGGCAGCAGCACCATAGTGCCCAGCAGCAAGATGATCATCGCGATCGACGCCATCTGCACCAAGGCCGAGTGCACTTCCACCGACACGTTGTACGGCACCAAGCCGATGCCGATGATGCCTGCCGCGACGATCAGCAGGCACCAGCGCACGATCCGCGGGCGTGGCCGAACCATCCTGGCGAGCCTGTAGCGCTCAAGGCTCGGCCGGCAGCGGTAGGTCTGCGACAGGCGCACCAGGTCGCGGGTCAAGAATTCGGAGAAGGCTGCCAAGACCAATCCGGAGACCACCAGCGTGAGGTTGAAGGTCCAGAAGGATCCCATGCCCGCTTGCGTGGTCCCCAAGGAGGAAAACATGCTCTGCCACCAGCCCTGGTCTTCGGCGAGCAGCATGCTGATCAGCACCCCGGCAGCCATGAAGATTCCCAGGACTACCGAAAGGGTCTCGGCATTGATGCGCGCGGTCGCTTCCAGGCACAGGTATGCCGACATGCCGGTGGCAACACCCACGGCGAGCGATCCGGCGAGCACATCCAGGCGCAGCCCGAAGAAGGCTTGCTGGAACAGGTGGAAGACCACCAGCAAGATCATCACCGTGCTCGCCACATGCACCAGCACCAGCCCGAGCGCAGCGACTACCTGGCGCCATTTGGGAATCCGCTTCAGCCAGGGTTCGCGGGCGCGCAGCATCGTGCGGAAGGCATAGGCGCTGCTGCATCCGGCCGCTGCGGCGCCGCAGACCGCCGAAACAACGCCCACCGACAGCTTCCCGAACAACGCCGGGCGTTCGCCGGCGAAAACAATGAGTCCCACTACCAGCCCGAAGAGCGAACAGAGCAAGCCGGACCACAAGGCCCGGCGTTCGATATCGAGTTCGGTGATTCTATGGCTCACGGCGGCATCGGCATTCAGGTATGGCACATCCCCCATTCTCCCATTGAGGTTGACGAACCCGCATCCGGTGTAGCTTGGGCCTACTGGCCGGCGAGCGCGGCAATGCCTTCGGCCATCAGGCCGATGGCTCCGCCAAAGGCGATCAGCACCACGAAGATCCTGCTGTATTTGGCAGGGATTTTCGGTGCCAGATAGTTTCCCAGCAGGATCCCCACGAGCATGGCGCCAAAGCAGGCCACCCACTGGGTCCAATGAAGGTGCGGCACTCCGCCCTTGGCCAGCAGGGAGGTGCTGGAGAGCACCAGGAAATACAGCTGGACGGAGATCGCGAACTTCGCCTGCGGCCACCGGCTGGCCACGGCGTATCCGGCGATGGCCGGCCCGGAGACTCCCGCGGTCACAGACATGAAGCCTGATACCGCTCCGGCCCCGATGGCCATCGTCTTGCCTTGGGCTGCCGGAAGGTTGCGGACCAGGAAGCTGGATACCAGTGCGAGGATGACCATGAGCGAGATGCCGATGGACAGCCATGGCCCATCCACCCTGGCGGCCACCCACGCGCCGGGGATGGTCATGAGCATGGCCGGGATCAGGATCAACGCGACTTTTTTGTACTCCACCTGGCGGAAAACCTGAAGGAAAATCAGCAGGCTGCTGCAGGCGCCGAGCAGATTGACCAGCGTGATTCCTTCATGCGGACCGAGGACCATGACCAGGAATGGAGAGGCCACCAGCGCGAAGCCCATGCCGGAGATGCGCTGTGTTGAAGCCCCGACGAAGACCGCTGCCGCCAAGGCGATCACCGTCGCCAGTTGCGCGCTCTGCTCCACGCTGCCTCCACATCCTTGTTGCCGTCCAACTATTACGTTAGTCCAGGGACATTGCGTCTGCTGACCTGACGGCGCCGGGACTTGGGTTCTAGGCTGTAGAAGTGAGCAACAACGTAGAATTCCTGATCATCGGCGGCGGGGCCATGGGCTCTGCGACCGCCCTGTCCCTGGCCTCGGCTGGCCATGAAGTACTGCTGCTGGAACGATTCGCCCCGGGCCATCATGAAGGGGCCTCGCACGGCGCAACCCGTAATTTCAATCCGGCTTATGCCGAGCCTGCCTACCTGCGCCTGCTGCAGCGGGCCGACGTCTTGTGGGATGAGATTTCCGCGCAGGCCGGCACCCGGCTGCTGCATCGCACCGGGCTGGTGAACCATGGCATTGCCGCCGAGCAGCGCGTGATGCACGGTCTGCTCGCCCAGGCCGGCTTCGGCAGCGAGCTGCTGCGCATTTCAGATGCCGAAGAGCGCTTTGCCGGCATGAAGTTCGAGACCGAAGTACTGCATATTCCCGCTGGCGGCCAGATCAACGCCGATCTGGCGGTCTCGTCGCTGCAGCAGCTGGCCAGTGCGGCCGGGGCCGTGATCAAGCACGGCCACCAGGCCTCGCAGCTGGAAGTGCTCCCGGCCGGCGGCGTCCGGGTGCAGGTGCAGGCCAATGGCGCGAGCACGGGCATCAGCGCCCGCCACGCTATCCTCACCGCCGGGGCCTGGACCAGGCAGCTGCTCGGCGGCCAGATGAAGCTGCCTGCCATCCACGTCACCGAAGAGCATCCGGTGCATTTCGCCCAAATAGGCCAGCCGGTGCATTGGCCGGGGTTCAACCACAGCCTGGATCCCCAGCGGTATATCGGCTCGCCGGTCTACGGCCCCATCTATGGAATGCATACCCCTGGCGAGGGGATCAAGGTGGGCTGGCATGGCAGCGGGGACATCATCGATCCCGGGCATCGGCCGCACCGGGCCAGCGAAGCACAGTTGCGCGCCCTGCAAGAGTATGCGGCCCGGTGGCTTCCGGGCGTGGACCCCTCGAGCTATTCCACCGTCTCCTGTACCTACGCGAATACCGAGGACGAGCATTTCATCCTCGACAACTTTGGCCCGCTCACAGTGGGCGCCGGTTTCAGCGGACACGGCTTCAAGTTCGTTCCCGCTATCGGCGAGTACCTGGCCGAGCTTGCGCTGGGCAAACGCCAGGCCGAGCCGCTGTTCTCGGCCACGCGCAGCATCGCGAAGCCGATCTTCCTGGAGCGGCGCAGCTCCGCCGGCCTGGCCTGAGCCGACAGCGCCCCGCAGCCACAGCGGCTGCGGGGCGCTCGGCGAGACGCGGCTAGGACGGTTCTTCCAGCTTGACGTATTTGGTTTCGGGACGGGCTGCGTAGAATGTCCCGCGCCGCTTGCGTGCGCCAACCAGGAATAGCGCGCCGAGCAGCAGGATGCCGGCTCCGACCAGGAATACCAGGCCCAGTCCGCCGATCTCGGTGCCCGAGCCATAGGCCGGGTCCAGCGAATCCACGATGGTCTGGAGGAACACCGCCGCAAGCGCCACCCCGCCAAGCAGCGGGGCCAACCCGCGGGTGATGAAGTTGCGCGGCGAGGCCAGCAGCGTATGCCGGAAGTACCAGGCGCAGGCAAAGGCCGTAATGCCGTAGTAGAAGCAGATCATCATGCCCAGGGCCAGGATCGTATCGTTGAGCACGTTGGTGGAGACGAAGCGCATCAGCGCGTAGAACACGGTGGAGATCACCGCGGCAACGATCGTGGAGAAGGCGGGGGTCCCGAACTTCGGATGGATGCGGGTGAACGCCGCAGGCAGCGCCCCGTGGTGGCCCATGGCCAGCATCGATCGGGCAGGCGAGATCATGGTCGACTGCAGCGAGGCCGCGCAGGAGGCCAAGGTGGCCAGCGAGAGCAAGATCGCGGCGGGGCCCATCACCGGGCCGGCCAGCGATGCGAACACGTTGCCGATGCTCTCGGGGTTGGCGAGGCCCAGCCCGGCATCCCCCACTCCTGCGTACACGGTGGCGGCCACGGAAGCGAGCAGGTAGATGCCCAGCACGATCACCGCAGTGAATCCGGCGGCCAGTCCGGAGGTGCGCTCGCCATTCTTCGTTTCCTCGTTCATGGACAGGCAGACGTCCCATCCCCAGAAGGCGAAGATGGACAGGCTCAGGCCGATGGCCATGGCGGAGAAGGAGTCGATGCCCATCGGGTTGAACCATTCGAAGGAGAAGTCCACCGCGGGAGCCGCCTTGGTGAACGCAGCGATGGAGAACCATACCAGCAGCACTACCTGGAATCCCACCAGCAGGTACTGCAGCAGCGAGGCGGCGTGCAGTCCGCGAACAGAGACCCAGGTGGCGCCGAGCATGAAGGCCAGGCAGGTGGCCACGTTGATCCAAGGGTTCGCCGCGAGGTCGGCCAATGAGTCCTTGCCGGTGAGCTGAGCGAGGAACAGGTAGAAGAAGTCCACCGCCACGCCGGCCAGGTTGGAGAGCACGATGATGTTCGCGGCCAGCATGCCCCAGCCGCCCATCCAGCCCGCGCGCGGGCCGAAGGCCCGCCACACCCAGGTGAAGGTTGTGCCGTTATCCGGCATCGCCCGGTTCAGCTCGCGGTAGCCCAGGGCCACCAAGAACATCGGGACGAAGCCGAGGATGAAGATTGCCGGCAGATGGGTGCCGACAGCTTCGGCGGTGGGGCCCAGGGTGCTGGCCACCACGTAGCTGGGGGCGATCGTGGAGACGCCGATGACGATTGCGGTGAACAGGCCGATCTGCCCGGCGGTCAGCCCCTTGCCGGTCTTGGTGACAGGGCTGGTGCTCAGTGTGCTGGTCTTCGTGCCGCCGTTCATATCACCGGAGCCTTTTCTTCGGCGCAGCGCGCGAGTGCGTCCATGGTCTTGCCCTCCAAGAATAAATAGAATGATGTTCATTTACGATGATAGGGAGTGATCCAGGTCTCACGCAAGCATAAAATGAATCACTTTCATATTCATTGCCGGTGCTGGGCCGCACCGCTCCATCGCTCTTCATTAAATGCGGCACCCCATCAGCTCTTTGCAGCTGCTGCCCCGCGACGCCGCAGTGCCTGAAAATAAGTGAAGAGCCCCTGAGCGGTGCCGCTCAGGGGCTCAAGGCGCAGCTGCGCCTTGCGGACGGCCTAGACCGTTGGCACCTGCTGGGTAATGCAGTGGATTCCTCCGCCGCGCGCGTAGAGCTCGGTGGCATCGACAGCCACCACCTCTCGGCCCGGGTACGCATCGGCCAGGATCCTTGCGGCCACGGCGTCGTTCTCGTCATTGAAGGCGCAGGCGATCACGCCGCCATTGGTGACCAGGTGGTTGATGTACGAATAGTCCACCCAGCCCTCCTCGTCGCGCAGGGCCTTCGGCGCAGGGACGCCGATGAGCTGCAGCTTGCGGCCCTTGGCATCCGTTGCGGCTTCCAGGGTGGCGCGCACCTGGGCGGAGATCTCGAAGTCCGGGTGCGCGGGGTCCTGCTGGTCGTGGTACAGCACCACTCCGGGCTCCGGGAAGCAGGCGACGATGTCCACGTGCCCGCGGGTGCCGAATTCCTCGTTGTCGCGGGTCAGGCCGCGATCCAGCCAGATGACTTTGCTGATGCCCAGCAGGCTGGAGAATTCTTCCTCGATCTGCGTTTCGGTGGCACCGGGGTTGCGCCCCGGATCCAGCTGCACGCTGCGGGTGGCGAGCATGGTGCCCTCGCCATCCACATGGATGCCGCCGCCCTCGTTGGTGATCGAGGACTGCACTCGTGTGGTGCACTCAAGCCCCGCCACCTCCGCGGCGATCTTCGAATCCTTGCCCCAAGAGGCCCAGGACTGGGCACCCCAGCCGTTGAAGTTCCAGTCGATGGCGGCCAGTGCGCCATTCCCGTCGCGGACGAAGGTCGGACCGATATCGCGCATCCAGGCGTCGTCCAGCTCGCGCAGCTCGTAGGCCACCGCGTCGCCCAGATGGCGGCGGGCATCAGCCTCGGCCGACGGGTCGACCACCATGGTCACAGGAGTGAAGGCTGCCACCGCGCGGGCGACGTTGGCCCAGGTGGTGCGGGCCGCTTCGGCCTCCGCTTCGGTATCCCCCAGCGTGTAGCCACTGGAGGGGAAGGCCATGTAGATGCGCTGTTGTGCCTCGGTTTCCGCCGGCATGAAGAATCTAGGCATGCGCTTTCTCCTGCTCGCCCAAGCCAGCGTCGTTGCGCTGCTGCGCCATTGCCGCGTAGGTCTCCGGTCGGCGGGTGCGCAGGAACGGGAAGAGGGTCAGCCAGTCGCGGCGGGCATCGAGGTCCAGGGTGGCGACCAGGACCGCGGATTCGTCGCGCGGGGCGCGGGCCAGGATGCGGCCGTAGGGGTCGGAGATGAACGAGGAACCGTAGAAGGTCAGCGCACCTTCATCGCCCCAGCGGTTGGGCACCACCATGAACAGGCCGTTGGCGATGCCGTTGCCGATGATGGTCTGGCGCCACAGCGGCTCGGTGTCGAAGTCCGGGTGGTCCGGCTCCGAGCCGATGGCGGTCGGGTAGGCCAGCAGGTCCGCGCCGGCCAGCGAGTAGATGCGCGGCGGCTCGCTGAACCATTCGTCCCAGCAGGTCGGCAGGCCCATGGCCAGGTCGCCCAGGGCCTCGATCTTGTGGACCGGGTAGGGATCTTCGGCCGGGCCTTCGCGGAAGTACTTGTCCTCGTAGTAGCCGGCGGTGCGCGGGATGTGGAGCTTGTTGGTCAGCGCGACGATCTGGCCTTCCGGGGAGACGACCACTGCGGTGTTCAGGCCCAGGCCGTCGGCGGCGGGGGCCTTGCGGAACAGCGAGATGTGCACGTGCAGGTTGTACTTAGCGCTCATCGCGCGGGCGAAGGTCAGAGTGGGGCCGGTTTCAAGGTCCTCGGCGGTCTCGTCGGCCGCTCCGGGATCCGGCACCGCAAAGGCCGGGTACTTGCTCAGCGTGACTTCCGGCAGGTAGACGATTCGCGCGCCGTGGGAGGCCGCGCGGGCAATGCCGTCTTCCAGCTCTTCGCGCAGGGCCTGGGGGTCCTCGTGCCATCGGTGCTGGACCAGCGCCACGGTGATCGTGCCGCGCTCGGCAGCTTCAGCGCGGGCCGGGGAAGCCGGCGGATTCATGGCGAGTATTTCTTGCATGGTTCACCTTCACGGGTTTAAACGAATGTGATTCGTTTATTAGAATAGATGCGTCCTGTTGGCGAAATCAAGTGTTTTAACGAATGACTTTCGTTTAATTTGTGTATGCTCAAGCCAAGAACATTCGACGCGACCGGAGAACTCATGGCAAGGCCTTCCACACCCAAGCTCAGCACCCGGGCCATTGCCGATGCGGCGCTCGGGCTCGTCGATGCCCACGGCGAATTCACCCTTCCGCAGCTGGCCAGGAAACTCTCGGTTTCCGCCTCCTCCCTGTACAACCACGTCCAGGGAAAGGGAGAAATCATCGAACTGATGCGCGGGCGGGCCATGGCAGAGATCGAGCTGCCGGATTTGGGACATGTCAGTTGGCAGGAAGCCGTGCGGGCTATCGCGACCGAATATTGGGCTTCCTATTCCAAGCACCCTCGCCTGATACCGTTGCTGACCAGCCATACGGTGCGGGACAGCACCACGCTGCGTGTCTACGACGCGCTGGCCGAAGCATTGGCACTGGCGGGAATCGAGCCGTCGCAGCGCCTGCAAGCGATCACCATCATCGATTCCTTCGTCCTGGGTTCCGCATTGGACGCGGCCGCGCCAAAAATCGTGTGGGAAGCGGCTCCCGAGTCGTCAAGCTACTTCAAGGAGGCGCTGGAGGCCGGCTTGTCGGACAGCAGCCGCCCGCAGATCACCTTCGAGCTCGGGCTCTCGATGCTCCTTGGCGCATTGGGCCGCCAGGCTGCAGCCGACAGCGACGGAGGCTAGGAGCAAGTAAAGTCCCTGGCGAGCAATAGTCCTGGGTGATAGACGATGCTCCTGGTGGGCGAGGTCCCCGCTGGCGAAACCCACCCGATATTGCTACCGGTTTCATTCACCGCGTTGCCATCGGTGGTGTAGACAACCAGCAGCTTCAGCTCCATGGAGCGGGACCCGCCCGAGGTGACCAGCCCCAGCAGATTCAGTCCTGGCCCATAAGACGCCGTAGTCGCACCAGCCGGCAGATTCGTGTAGCCATAGGTCGATGCATCGGTTTGCAGCCTCAGCACTAGCCGGGATCCGGCCGGAATCTGCTGCGCAGGCCAAGAGATATTGGCCGTGGTCAGCAAAACCCCGGATTCGTTGCAGGCAAGCGGCCCGGTGGCCGGAGCCACCGCGCCCGCGTTGAGGGCCGACGACGCATTAGCTGTTCCGGTGAAGGCGGCCTGGGTCAGTTCAGCCTTCGGGCCGTGCACCGCAAAAGCGGCGAGCAAAGCCGCTACGGCCAACCCGGCCCCTAATCGCCACCATTGAAAGGTTTTCCGTCCAGGCCGGGGCGGCTCTCCGTGGCTCTCCGGCAAGCTGCGGTTCCACGCCCCCGGCGCGCCGGTTCCACCTTCATTGCCCCTGCCGCGGAAGGCGATGAAGAGCAAATAGGCACACAACAAGCCCCCGAGGGCGTAAGCCCAGGGCTGGCTGAGCCAGGAAACGACATAGCCCAGCCCGGGAATTCCCACGAACAGCCGATCCACCTGGCCGGCCTGGTAGGTTTCCAGATCGGGTACGGGATTGGCATCTCCCTTGAGCACCAATCCACCCGGGACCTTCTCTACCACTCGGTGGGTAATCCGCTGGTTCCCGCTGTTGACCACCGACACCACGTCGCCCACGACGACGTCTTCGGCAGCCGCAGGAACAGCCAGGCCCAGGGATCCGGTGGGAATGCCCGGAGACATGGAGCCCGAGGCGAAAACCAGTGGCTTGATTCCAAACGCTAGGGCCAGCACCGCCATCACCAGGCACAGCGTACCCAGGACAGCACAGGTGTTCAGCAGAATCTTCTGGAATGGCTTCAACGAGGATGCCCGATCCGAGCGGGTTCGATTCACCGCCATCTCAAGACCCCACGGTCGAGGTGAAGGCCAGGGACACCGTCGTTGACGCTGATTGCAGGGCATTGGCCGCATTCACGGGAAGCGCGTACTGCACGCACAGCGTTTCGCTGCCGCCTGAAGCCAGGGGCCTGGGATCCGAGGCACTGCCGAACTGGGAGCCGGCGTTCTTCGTCATCAGCGTGGTACCGCCCGAGCAGGTGACGCTGGAGCCGCTTCCGCTGACCGTGGCGCCGGTTTTCACCACGATACTCAGTCCCGCGCCCAAGGCCGCGGATCCCGATTCCGTGATTGCCCCCTGGAAGGCATACGGCGCGGAGATGGAGCCGGTATTCTTGACGGTCACCACCGAGGCCGAGCTGGACCCCGGAAAGAGGCTGTTGCCGTTGATCGGCATCTGGTAGCTGGCCGAGGTGGCGGTGCCCGCGGCGGCTCCAACCCCCAGCGCAACGGTTGCCGTGCTGATTCCGGCAGTGGCGGTGGCTTCGCCCGTCCACGAGGCCAGGGTGGAAACAGCGCCGAATCCCACGAGGATGCCCATGGACAATACCGCCTTAATGCGCAGTGAACGTTCGCTCATCGTTGTGCCCCGTTCCTTTTCTGTTCACGTCGGTTCATTCGCCTGGACGCAGCCAGCACGGCGCCTCCTAGCGCCAGGATGCCAGTAGCCGCCCACAGCACGGCACCGCTGAATCCAGTATCCGGGAGATCCACTTCTTGCTCCGGACCCGGAGCATCGGGGCCACCGCCCTCCTGGGCCAATTCCACTGCATCCACGCGCACTTCCAATGCCGGCACCAGCTGGTCCGCCGAGCCATTGGACGCGGACCAAGGCAATCCGAGCCGCAACTCGACCTCTGTGGTTCCCGAAGGCACCAAGGTGAACGTCGAGGCGCCGACTGTCGTGAAATAGATTTCAGTTGACGCCGCTGGCGCGACCGCACGGACGCTGACCTCGATTTCCCGATCCCTGTCATTTCTGATCCATAGGGATTTGCCGACTTCGTCGCCGGGCACCAAGGCGTTGCCCCCAGCGAAGATTGGAGGAGGATTCCGGACGTAGCTGCGCCCATCCAGGCTGTAGCTCAGCCCGCGATCTGTTTCCGCACCCGCTGCCGCAGACACGGCCAGGCCTAGAACAAGGCAGGAAACGGCAGTGATAGCGCCCGTGGCGATTTTCAGCAGGGTCCTATTCATCACTGCCTCTTCCTTTGCCGTTCACGCCAAGCTCCCACGAACATCACCACTGAATACACCATCAGCCCGCTCGCGGCAGCCCACGTCAGCCAGGTCCTCTGCTGGCCGGACAGGGCGCTGTTGACGAATCCGAGCATTGGCACCGAATACCAGAGCTTGCCCCGGATCTGCTCGGGCTGCACCGGCTGGTCATCGACATTATTGGCATCCCCGCGAAAGGTGAAGCGCTCTTCGCCCGCAATGCTGGATCCGATTCCGGCAATGCGATGGGTGACCACTTCGGGCTCCCCCGATACCAGTTGGTAGGTCGCCACGTCGCCGATCCGCAGCAACTCGGGATCAATGGGCTTGACCACCACCAGCGTCCCGGGCGGAAACTGCGGTCTCATGGATCCGGTCAACACGGTATACGCCGTCGCCCCGCCCAATTTCGGAACCACGATCATCACAGCGATCAGGGCCAGCACGATGAAAAGCAGCAGCCAGGAAAACACCTGCCCGGCCCACCACAAGATGCCCGTTCGCTCCCGCAGATCCCTGCGGCGCACCACGTGTCCAGCAGTCATCGTTGCTGACCTGCAAACTTCAGGGCCAGTTCCACTGTGCCGCCAGCGGCCGATTGCGCCGCCCCGGACGGAACCGCAACACGCACGCACAAGGTCTCGCTCTCGGGCACCGGCTCGGCATCCAGTACCCTGGCATTCGCAAAGCTTGCGGCAGAGCCCAGGGGTCCTGCATACAGTGCTTCGCCGGCCAATGGCTGGCCGGCTTCGCAGGCCACCGGATCCATGCCGGCATAGACGCTCAGCTGCAAGGCGCTAGCCAGCGCCTGGTCGGCGCTGCTTGGCGAGGCGGCCGCATTTATGGCCCCATTGAGCTGGTACGACAGGCCAACCGTGCCCGCGTTGCTGATCTGAAGCGGTGCCTGGGTGAATGACCCGGGAATCAGCTCGCTGCCTGCCAGCTCCAGGAACTGGTACTGCGCTTCGCCGCCAGCCAGCAAGGCCAATGATCCGCTGGCCAGCGCTGGCGGATCCACGGTGCTTTCGGCACGCCAATTGGCGGCTGTGCCCTGCGCACTGACTCCCAGCAGCAAAAGCACAGCCGCGCATATGGCGAACTTCAAGGGTTTGGGCATGCACCGGCCGATCCACACGCCATGGCTAGGCGCGAACCTGGTCCAAGGTCAGGGTCAGCGCTTCAAGGTCGAGGACCTGGTCATAGGTCGAAGGCGGAGTGTCTCCGACGGCCCCTTCATCAAAGGTGACGGTGATGAGGAACGGCACCGAATACGTTCCCGGCTCAGCAAAGGTCAGTGTTCCGTCGGCTTCCTCGGTGATCCCCGGCGCCGAAGCATCAACCTGCAGCGCGACGGTCACGTAGCCCTCCAGCGCGCCCAGCGCGGTGTCCAGCTGGTCAACACTCAGCGAACCGGCGATGTTCTTGCCCTCGGCATCGATAGTGGCCGTCTGGCTGAATGAAACCACATCGCCTGGCACTAGCTGCTGGGTTGCCGGGTTGAAAGGCTCAGGCGCATCAGGGTTGCTGATATCTTCCCAGACGCCGGCTCCCCCGGTGGTCAAATTCAGGTGGCCCGTTTCCACGGTGCCCGCATCGATGGTCTGCTGCGCCTGCCAGCGCGCTACCGTGCCGGCACCGCCGAGAAGCAACGCGCCAGCGGCCACAGCCGCAATGGTTGCCTTGGTTACTTTCTTCATGAAATACGCTTCCTCAAAGTCCACGCGCCGCAGATGGCACATACCTCCAAGTAAAGCTTATTTAGTAAATTTTTCAAGCCCTCAACTCCCCCCTGCCCATCGCTGGTGGAACGCAACATGGAAGAACTGCCCATTCGAGCGCCCGCCGCCAATGACGCGAAAGCTGCCATTCTCCAAAGATGCCCGGTTGACTAGGCACCTTAAGTCGCCATAGCAATACTGGGCATCACAGTTGGGAGATTTTCGACAAGTGGTTGAATTTGCCATACATCTGTCCAAGAAAGTCTAGCTAGTTGGCAGATCTTCACGCATCACGAAGGAGTTCGACCATCCGCAAAACTAGCTTCGCCGATCCGGAGCCGAGGCAAAAAGGTTCAGCCCCATGGCGCGCGAAAGCGCTCCGATGGCAAGCTGCGCCCGCACCGAGTTCCCGGCCATATCCAGCGGTGGCGAAAACGCGCCAATGGCGCCCTTGCCCGGCGCCACCGCGACGATGCCACCCGAGACCCCCGACTTCGCCGGAATGCCAATCTCGAAGAGCCACTCCCCGGAGCGTTCATACAGGCCATTCGAGGCCACCGTGGCCAAGGTGTCGCGGCAAACGTCAGCCTCGACTACGCGCCGTCCGGTGACCGGGTTGACTCCTCCATCGGCAAGAGTCGCACCCATGACCGCCAAGTCATGGGCGGTGATGTTCAGCGAGCACTGCTTGGTGTAGACATCAACAGCCTCAGAAGGATCATTCTCCAGCCGTCCGTAGCTCTTGAGCAGGTGCCCCAAGGCCCTATTCCGCTCATTGGCCAGCGACTCGGAATGGTAGACCTCGTCATCCAGGCTCAACGGACGACCGGCAAAGGCCGAGAGCCCCTCGCGCACGTTTTCCCACTTCTTGGCGGCAGTCCGCCCTGGCATCATCGACGTCGTGGCGATGGCGCCGGCATTCACCATTGGATTCATTGGCAGCCCGTTGTTCAGCTCCACAGCCATCACCGAGTTGAAGGACATGCCGGTGTTGTTCACGCCGATTCGCTCGCGCACTACTTCGCGGCCATGCTCTTGGACCACCAGTGCGTAGACGAACATCTTGGAGATGGATTGGATCGAGAACGGGTGCGAGCAATCGCCGACGGCATGCACCGAACCACCCACGTGGGACATGGCAATGCCAAATAACCCGGGGTCAGCTTGGCCAAGTATGGGGATGTAATGGGCTAAGAGTCCGTCATCTGCGTCGGCGTAGCGAGCATGCGCTTCCTTCAGCAGGGCATCGATGCGGTCATGCTCCAGCTCGCCGGTGGAAACCTGCTGAACCACGTCATCGAAGTCGGTAGGAATAGTTTCGTTATTCCCTTCCGAGGGGTAGGTCATTTTCACCTGTCTTCCTTATTGGCCTTGTTGATTCGTGCTGTGTGACTTGACCTTATCAACAGCGCGCACGGTTGGCACCCACGAACCACGAAGCGAGAACACAAGGTGCGGATCCAGCCTTCCTTGCCCCGGGGACTGAAGGGAATCCCCGCTGCGGACCATATGTGTTTTCACCTACACTGTGCATCACCTAACAGCGCAAGGCCCCCTCGCTGACTTAGCATTTTGAGCATGGCTAAGGGTATTACTTTTCATACGCGCAAGTGGGTTCGCCCAGAAGATCTGAATGCAAACGGGACGCTGTTCGGCGGCAGCCTGTTGCGCTGGATCGATGAAGAAGCTGCGATCTACTCCATCATCCAGCTGGGCAACAAGCACGTTGTTACCAAGTTCATGTCCGAAATCAACTTCATCGCCTCGGCAAAAGAAGGCGATTTGATCGAGATGGGCCTGACTGCCATCGACTTTGGGCGGACTTCGATCTCGCTGCGCGCAGAAGTGCGCAACATCTTCACCCAAGAATCGATTCTCACCATCGAGAAGATCGTCTTCGTGAACATCGGCGAGGACGGCACGCCTCAGCCGCACGGCTACGACCACATCACCTACACCCGTGACCGCATTCCGCTGGAAATCACCAAAGCGCTCGTCTAGGTTTCCTCAACTTATGCCCTAAGCCCACACTGCATTCAGGGTGCTTTCAAGGCCTCGACCAGCGGCGCTGCCACAGTGCCCTGGCCGGGGCCTTGTCGTATCCTGCCGGAAGTTCGCCTATGCCCTTGATCTGGCACGAAGCATGGCGCAGAGTAGTACTTGCCATCAAGCAGCACCCGCCGAGACTGAAGCGAGAATAGCCATGGGCCGAATGATCTTCGTCAACCTTCCAACCGCAGATCTAGCCACAGCCGACAAGTTCTACGAGGCACTGGGATTCACGAAGAATCCCGCCTTCTCCGATGAGAATGCCACCTCTTGGATCATCGACGAGAACATCTTCGTCATGAGCCTGCAGCAAGAATTCTTCTCCAGCTTCCTGGTCAACGGCGACAAGCCGGGCCTTGGCTCCGGCCAGCGCGAAGCACTCAATGCCCTGTCTTCCGAGACCCGTGACGGCGTGGATGAATTTGTCGCCAACGCCCAGGCCGGCGGCGGAAGCATCTACCGCCCAGCCGATGAGCCATTCCCCGGAATGTATCAGGCAGCCGTCCAGGATCCCGACGGCCACGTCTGGGAAATTTCCTGGATGAGCCCCGAAGCCCTGCAGTCCATGGAAGCACCAGAGGGCTAGATCCGGGCGGAAAGCTAGGACACGTCTGAATTCCGCAAATGCCGCGCATCAGTAACTCCGCGGCGTTTGCGGAATTGCTTTTTCATCCCCTTGGCTGGATACATCGGTTCTGGCCACCTCGGCTGAAGCACATCGCCCAGGGTCACTCCGCGCAGCCGGCGCCCGAACATCGGCAGCACCCATTGCCGCAGCCATTCGACATCGCGCTGGGTGGCCTGCCAGAAACCCACCCTCTGGGCATCCTCGAGCGGATCGAATTCCAGATGGTGTTCCGAGCCGAGAATCTCCAGTATGCGGATCGCCATATAGCGGTGGCCGGCACGGTTCATATGCAATTTGTCGGTGTCCCACATGCGCTTGTCCCGGTAGACATCCCACTGCCAGTAATCCACGAGCACCACGTTTTCGGGATACATGAGCGCCAACTCCCGCACGCAATCATTAAAACGCCAGTTCCGTCTTTTGAACGGGGCCAGGACCGGGTGCACCGGGATATCAAAGCCGGTGAACAACAAGACCTTGGCCCCGGTCGAAACGAGGTCGGCGACGGCCTGGGAATAGCGTTCAAGGAAGAGCTTCATATCCTTGCGAAACTCCAGGATGTCGTTGCCGCCAGCGTAGAAGGTGATCACTTCCGGCTTCAGGTCCAACGCGACCGGAATCTGCTCCTCGACGATCTGTTCCAGTCGGCGGCTACGGATGCCCAGGTTCACGTACTGCCATTGCGGGTCGGCCTTGGATAGCTGCTTGGCCACGCGATCGGCCCAGCCACGCACGCCGTTGGGCAGCCGGGGCTCCCAGTCCCCCACACCTTCGGTGAAGGAATCTCCTAGCGCCATGAATAGCCGTCCCATGATAGCGACGCTATCGGCACAGGCTAAAGCTCCGATTGCAAACCGGCAAACGCCCGGGCACGGGCAAGTGGACATTGAACCAACTACCGGGCTCCATCAGCTGGCAGACGTCAGCGGCTATCTGCCAGGCTCTCCATCACCGAGAGCCCTTCCACCTTGGTGAAATCGGCGCGGATCTGCGAGGAAATCACCGTGGCAACCTCATTGGTAGTCATTCCCATTCCTGGGCCGGCCAGCTGCGGCAGATCCTTCAGCACGTTCACCGCTGCGGCTTCGATGGCTTGCGCCGCGGTCTTTTCCCCGAGATGGGCAAGCATCATCGCGGCTGAAAGAATTGCACCTACCGGATTCGCCCAGCCTTTGCCAGCAATATCCGGCGCAGATCCGTGAATCGCTTCGAACATGCTCGGAGACGAGCCATCAAGATTCAGGTTCCCGCTTGCGGCAACTCCTAGCCCGCCCTGAATGACGGCGCCCAAATCCGTGATGATGTCGCCAAACAGATTATCCGTGACCACGACGTCGAACCTTTCCGGCGCGATGGGAAGGTGGAAGCACATGGCATCAACGTGGACGTAGTCCACTTGAACTTCGGGGTACTGCTCCGCCATGGAGTCAACGACTTCTTGCCAGAGTTTTCCGGCTTCGATGAGGATGTTTTTCTTGTGGCAGAGCGTCAGTTTCCTGCGACGGCTCATGGCGAGCTTGAAGGAATATTCAACGACTCGCTCGATGCCGGCTCTTGTATTGACCGACTCCTGAACAGCAACAGTATTGGCCGTATTGGCATGGATCGTTGACCCCTGGCCGACGTAGGCTCCTTCGGTGTTTTCACGCACGATGACCAGATCGCAGCGTTCAGGCGTGAGCCCTACGATCGGAGTCGCTACGCCGGGATAGAGCTTGACCGGGCGCAGGTTGACGGCTTGCTCGAATGCCTGCCGCATCGCGAGGATGAATCCGCGTTCCAGGATTCCCGGTTGCACTGAGGGATCTCCCATGGCCCCGAATAGCACGGCATCGTGCGTTCGAAGCTGTTGTTCAAGCTTTTGGTTCCACAGTTCTCCGGTGGCCAGATAATGTTGCGCGCCCGCTGCGTAATGCTGGTATTCCAGGCTGATGCCAAACGTCTCTTGCGCGGCCGCCAGCACTTTTAGCGCGCTTTCCATGACTTCGGGACCAATACCGTCTCCGGGTACTACTGCGATGGAGTAGCTGTTCATAGCGTGGTCCTTTCGTTGTTCTCGATGAGTTGGAGCAGTTCGTCGAAGTACTTCTGAATCTCGCTGCGCGCATCTGGCACCGAGCCGTGCACGATCGCATCACTGGCCGCCTCGATATATCGAAATAGGCTGTTTTCGGATTCCGCATGCCAGGGTCGGGTGGGCAGCCAGACTTCCTCTGTCAGTCGCACCATAGGCACGCCGTGGCGCAGGTGATCATTGCGCGTGTGCTCAAGCAGCTCTGTGTGAAATCTTGATCGGTTTCGAGGCGAGTGGTCGCCGCTCAGGCTTGCCAAAGACTTCTGCAAGTCGGCCAGCTGTTCGGCTGCTTCATTGCGCTGCACGAGGTCGCAGGCACCCATCTCGATCATTCGCCGGTAGTGCAATGCGTCTTTGAAGGCACGCTGCGTCATCACTGACACGGTGGCTCGGCCAGATTCATCGAACTGGATCAGCCCGTCGCTTTCCAGCAGGTTCAATGCATCCCGCAAGGGCGTCCTGCTCACTTCCAATTGCTCCGACAAGGAAGCTTGCCGGAGCTGCTCCCCTTGCGCGTACCGCCCAGAGAAAATGCGCTCGCTGATCAGCCCCGCGGTTTCAGTCGCCAAAGAGATGCTACTGCGCCACTTCGTTGACATCTTCACCGCCCGGCATCAGATTCCTGCCTATCTCTGGCTTGGTATCCAGAGTCATCTTATTGACCAATACTGTTCCTGTGCCCCATCAGGTTGTCAATGATTTCAATGATTCTGACCATCTTTGGCGTCAAATTGAGCAAATTCATTGACTGCGAGGTAGATCACAGGTTAGCTTGAATCACCTACTGGTCTGACCAGTACAACTTCCGCTAACGGCGTCTCGAAAGTAGGAATGGTGTCGACTTATCTGAATGCCTATCCCGAAGGCCTGCCAATCGGCAACCAGTGGGTTCCGGGTGGAGACAGCGTTGATATTGTCTTCCCCTACGATTCATCGGTGGTTGCCACAGCGCCGGTGGGAACCGTGGAAGATGCCGAGAACGCCTTGGATGCTGCTGAGCAAGTCTCGGCCGAAGTCGAACATCTGAGCACCGGAACGCGCCGTGCCATTTTGACTTCCGTGCATGATCGCTTGGCAGAACATCGCGAAGAACTGGAGCAGCTTCTGATCCTCGAAACCGGAAAGCCGCTGGTTGACTGCCGGGTGGAAGTAGCTCGAACCCTCACCACTTGGTCTTCGGCGGCCGAAGAAGTCGCCCACATTCATGGCGAGACAGTCCCGCTGGATCTGCAGTCCGCCGGCGAAGGCATGATGGGCTTCTGGATTCGCAAACCTGCAGGAATTGTCATAGGCATCGCAGGATTCAACTACCCGCTGTTGCTGGCAAGCCACAAACTGGCACCGGCCATCGCTGCTGGATGCCCGATCATTCTCAAGCCGGCGCCGAATACTCCACTCGCCACGTTATGGGCCGTGCACATCATCCGGGAGGTCCTGGCCGAATACGGCGTTAGCCGTAGCGCCGTCCAGCTTGTCACCGGCGGCATCGATGTCGGCGAGCGCCTGGTGGACGATCCACGCTCGGCGGTGGTTTCCTTCACCGGTTCCGCTGCCGTCGGACATCAGATTGCCAAGAACGCCGCACCGCGGAAAACCGTGCTCGAGCTTGGCTCGAATACCGGAATCATCGTCGCAGCGGACGCCAGCATTCCAGATGCTGTCGACGCTGTGCTTCGCGGAGGGTTCTATGCCAACGGCCAGGCCTGCATCTCAATCCAGCGTGTATTGCTGGACCAGGAAATAGCCCAAGATTTCCAAGAGCAGCTTCTGGAGCGGATCAAGGAAGTTGTTGTCGGAGATCCACGCTCCCCAGACACCCGGGTAGCGCCCGTCATTAATGAAGCGTCAACCCGAAGAATTCTGGGATGGCTCAACGATGCCGCAGAACGAGGCGCTCAGGTGCTGGCAGGTGGCGCTGTCGAAGGACGGTCCCTTCAGCCGACCGTGGTTCGCGGCGTCCCGAGGGACCTGCCGTTATGGAGCGAAGAAATCTTCGGTCCGGTTGTCTGCCTGGAGACGGTTCCCGATCTTGATACGGCCTTCGAGGTTCTGAATGACTCCCGGTACGGACTGCAGGCCGCCATCTACAGCAGCTCGCTCAAGACCGCTTTTCGCGCTATCGATACGCTCCAGGTCGGCGGAGTTGTCATCAATGAAATCCCCGGCTTCAGGTCCGACATCATGCCATACGGAGGTGTCAAGGATTCGGGCATCGGCCGAGAAGGCCCTCGCTTCGCCATCGAGGAGTTCACGGTAACCCGGATGGCACTGATCCGACCATAACCGCCCGTACAGAAAGAAGCCCGCTCGTGGACTACTCACAATTATTCCAGTTCTCCTCACGCCGCGTTCTGGTCATCGGTGCTGGCAGTGGCATCGGGCGCGAAGCCGCCCTCGCCCTCAACGCCCACAATGCACAAGTCATCTGCGCAGATCTCAACGAAGAAGCAGCTCAAGAGACAGCGAGAATGCTTGGCGACACCGCGACGGCCATCAAGCTCAACGTCCTGGACCAGGAAGCAGTCCAAGCAGCCGCAGAAACGTACCAAGACATCTCGGCTCTGGTGTTCACTGCCGCTATGAACGTGCGCAAGCGCATTGTCGATTACACGCTGGATGAATTCGACAAAGTCGTGAACCTGAACCTGCGTGCCTCGTTCTCTCTGATCCAGGCCTTCGCGCCCCGCTTGGCAGCCAATGGCGGCGGATCCATCATTGGTGTCTCTTCAATTCGCGCTTCCGTAGTCGAACCCGGACAGAGTGTCTACGCAGCAACCAAGGCGGCGCTGGTGCAGCTGGTTCGCACCGCCGCGGCAGAGTTCGGTGAGCAGGCGGTGCGGGTCAATGTCATCGCCCCGGGAGTTGTCGAAACTCCGCTGACCGCGCAGATCAAGGCCAATGAGCAGTGGTACAACGCCTACGCCACCAAGAGCGCCCTGGGGCGCTGGGCCAAACCCGAGGAAATGGCCGGGGCCATCGTGTATTTGGCTTCCGACGCTTCGAGCTTCGTTACTGGTTCCGTGCTCAGTGTCGATGGTGGATGGACCGCCATCGACGGACGTTTCACACCGCCCAACTGATCTGGATCAGGGAAGAAACCACCCATGGCGCAGTTGCCCCGGCCGGCAGAAGCCCCCAAAGCACGGGCTTTCGAATCCATCGTGAACCACATCGAGCAACAGGTGCTCTCCGGCGAGCTCAAAGCCGGCGAGCACCTGCCGGGCGAACGCGAACTGGTCACGACCTTTCAGGTCAGCCGCTCCTCGGTGCGCGAAGCCATGCGCGTGCTGGAAAGCAACGGCATGATCGCTTCCCGTCCTGGCGACCCCCGCGGGGCGGTGATCCTGGCACCGACCTCGGGGCCCTTGCAGAAAGTGATCTCCCGGCTGGCCCAGGCCTCGGCATCCAGCCTCGCGGACCTGCTGATTTACCGTATGACCCTCGAATCATCGGCTAATTCCCTGGCCGCCACTCGGCGTACCGAGGCCGATCTCCTGCAGCTGGAAAAAGCCATGGCGCGGATGCGCGCGGCCCGGGCACAGGGACAAGAGGCCTTCAGCAAGGCCGACTTGGATTTCCATGATGTTGTGGCCAACGCCAGCGGCCATGCGCTGTTGCGCATTTCCGCTGAGGCCGTGCGCGACTCCATCGAGCAGCTCATCGCCGCAAGCATTGAGCAGAGCGCAGATGACCATGCTCTGATGCAGCGCACCATCGACCACCACGCCCAGGTATTCCAGGCAATTCGCGATCGGGATGCCCACTTGGCGGAGCACTTGGCGCGTAGCAGTCTCTTCGAGTATTACGGCCATCTGCTGGCGGAGGAAGAACGGACCGCCTTGTCCGCTCTTGCCTCCTTCGGCAGCACCCCTGAATAGCAGGATTGCCCGGAACTAATCCAGCTCCAGCCAGTTGGGCACAGCGGTTGCAGGTCGCTGAGATTCGTACCAGCCAGCTGCCTTCAGCACCTGGTCATCTGCTCCTACCCGCCCGGAAAGCTGCACCCCGATGGGCTTGCCATCGCTGGCGAATCCGCAGTTCACTGTCGCAGCTGGCTGTCCCGACATGTTGTAGGGAACGGTAAACCCGATGTGGCTCATCGTGGCATGAGGATCAGGGTGTGGCATGGGCTGCTCGGCGGGGAAGGCGGTCATCGGGGACACCGGCGAAATCACGAGGTCGAATGCGCTGGTGGCGGCAATCGTCGCCTTTTGCATCTGGTCGATGGCCCCGAAGTTCCTGATGGTATCCGCGCCATCAAACTTCCCGCCGTCGGTGCACCACGCGACGATATAGTCCAGCACCTTGGACTGTTCTGCTGCTGGAAGATCCCGGTAGTCCGCCAGCGAGCGTGTCCGCCAAAAACCATCAAGCCGGTCAAGCATCTGTTGATCAATGAATGGATCGAGCACTTCCACACCTGCCCCTGCAGCTGCAAATAAATCAGCGACAGCGGAAACTGCCGCAGCGACTTCTGGCTCGACTGCTGCACCGGCGTTGGCATCGAGGTGTACGGCGACTTTCAGTCCCCGCACGTCGATAGGTTCTGCCGCCCAGTCCATGGCGGGGTAGGGCCTGGTCGTGTAATCCCGAAGATCGGGTTGAGCGAGAATCGACATGAACAGGGCAATATCAGTGACGCTGCGGCCCATCGGCCCCGCGACCCTGCCGATATACGGCACATCCAGCGGAATCAGGCCGGCGCTCGGCTTGAGCGTCGCCAATGCCTGCCATCCGCCCGGCAGCCGAATCGAGCCTCCGATATCCGTGCCGACATGCAGGGGCCCGTAGCCTGCCGCCGCGGCGGCCCCTGCCCCGGCGCTGGATCCGCCGGTAGTCCATTGCGGGTTCCACGCACTGCGGGTAATACCGTGCAGGCTGGAAACCCCGGAGGAGAGCATGCCCCAGTCCGGCATGGTGGTGGATCCGACAATGACCGCTCCAGCTTCCAGGATCCGGTCGGTGATGGGAGCGTTCTGCGTGGGAATCTTTGGATTGGAAAGAGCGGTTCCCGATGGCATCGGAATACCCTCCCGGGCAATATTCTCCTTGACCGTGACCGGCACTCCATCCAGGGCGCCGCGGGGTGCTCCGCTGGCCCAGCGTTGCTCGCTTTGCTCGGCTTGGCGCAGCACGTCCTGAGGATCGAACGTGTACATCGCGTTGAGTACCGGCTCGCGTTCCTCGACACGGCCGATCACCGAGCGGGCTACCTCCACGGGTGATAGCTCGTGCGCGGCGTAGGCCGCACCGAGTTCACGAGCCGAGAGCTGGTGCAGCGCTGTGGAATGCTCTGATAGTTGTGACATGCGAACCTCTCGATGTGGGCAGTACTCCTAGCGAGTCGCTAGTTCCTCGCGAAGCGACATTGATGAATTCACCAATGTGCGGGTGTAGCTATGCTGCGGATTGTCGTAGATCTGCTCGGTGGTCCCGCTCTCGACGATCACTCCGTGGTTCATCACCACGACGTTGTCGCAGATGTAGCGCACGACAGAGAGGTCATGGGAGACGAAGACCAAGGTCAGCTGGTAGCCATCGACCAAATCGGAGAGCAGGTTGAGCACCTGGGCCCTGACCGAAACATCCAGCGCGCTCACGGGCTCATCAGCGACGAGCACCTTGGGCTCGCAGATCAATGCCCGGGCAATCGAAATCCTCTGCCGTTGCCCGCCCGAGAACTGGTGCGGGAAGCGTTCAGCGGCATCGGCCGGCAACCCCACCGCACCGAGCATGTCGGCCACTTGCTTCCGGTGCCTTGCGCTGCCGACCTTTTGCCCCGGAGCCAGCAAAGGCTCGGCGATGATGTCTCTGACTTTCATGCGTGGATCCAGGGACCCCATGGGATCCTGGAAAACGATCTGCAATTGCTGGCGCAGTTGCAGCAGGTCTTTTTCCCTGGCACCAGCGATTTGGTTGCCGGCCACTTGCACGCTGCCTGAAGTCGGCTGGTCGAGTCCGGCGAGGATTCGCAGCAGGGTAGATTTCCCGGATCCCGATTCGCCCACGACGCCGAATCGTTGGCCTGCGGCCACGTCAAAGGAAATGCCTCGCAGCGCTTGCACTTCGCCCGGCTTGCCAAAGAGCGACGTGCGGCCCACCGGGTAAGTGCGGACAAGATCCTTGACGCTGATCACCGGTTCCTTGCCGTCAGCCGCCACCTGCTGATCTGGCTCCGGAACCTTGGCCTCAGTGATGGCTTCTGGCTGTGGATCATCAAGCGATGGTGGCACATAGGCTGCGGCCGAGGCCACCGTGAATAACCGCCCATCGGCATCGGTGGCATTCAAATCCGAAGCCGCCAACAAGCCGCGCGTGTAGTGATGCTGCGGGTTGCTGAAGACTTCTTCGGTGCTTCCCTCTTCGACAATGCGCCCGTTGTTCATCACCAGAACCCGATCGCAGACATTGGCCACAACTGACAAGTCATGGGTGATGAACAGCAATCCGGTACCGCGTTCAGCCACGGATTCCTGGATCAAATCCAGCACTTGGCGTTGCACCGTGACGTCCAGCGCGGTCGTCGGCTCATCGCACAAGAGCAGTCCCGGATCGTTGGCCAGCGCCATGGCCAGCATGGCCCGTTGCCGCTGGCCGCCCGAAAGCTGATGCGGATAAGACCGCGCGGCGCGTTCAGGATCCGGCAATTTGACCGAGGCCAGCAGCTCAACGGCACGCTGGCGCGCTTCGGCCTTGTTACCCACGCTCTTGTGAGTGCTCATGATTTCCGCGACTTGCTTCCCGACCTTCATGAGCGGGTTCAAGGCGGTCAACGGCTCCTGGAATACCATGGCCATGTCCTTGCCACGGATCTTCTGCAGTTCCTTGTCGCTGGCGTCCACCAGGTTTCCGGCATGGCTGGCAAGCTGGATCGACCCCTGGGCGCTGACTCCCTCGGGAAGCAGGCCCATCAATGCCGATGTGGTCATTGACTTGCCCGAACCGGATTCGCCGATCAGTCCCACCCGGTCCCCGCGTTTCATGCTCAGGTTGAAGTCCGTGACCAATGTGCGGGTCTTGGTTTTGATCGTCAGGTTGGAGACTTCCAACAGGTTTGAGCGCACGTCGTTTTCGGCCATGATTAGCGCTCTCCGTTCAGTTTGGGATCGAACCGGTCCCGCAAGCCGTCACCCAGCAGGGTAAAGCCCAATACGGCAGTCGCGATCGCTACACCTGGCCAGACGGCCAGCATCGGGTAGGTGCCGAGGAACTGCTGCGATTCCTGGAGCATGCGCCCCCAGGATGGCACCGGTGGCGGGGTGCCCAGCCCGAGGAAGGACAATGCCGCTTCGGCCAATACGGCGATGGCAAAGGAAACGGAGCACTGGACGACAACCATGCCGATGATGTTGGGCAAGACGTGGCGCCTTGCGATCCTCCAGCTGCTCTGGCTCGCTGCCTTGGCCGCCATGATGTATTCGGTGCTCATCACCTGCAGCGTTCCGCTGCGGGCAACACGAGCGAAGCCCGGGATCGAGCCGATGCCGATGGCAAGCATGGCGGTCAGGGTGCTGGCCCCGAACACCGCGCCGAACATGATGGCTACCAGCAGCGCCGGAAAAGCTAGCAGGATATCGGCGCCGCGCATGGTGACTTCCTCTGTCATGCCTCCGCGCATCCCGGCCAGGATCCCCAGCGGGGTGCCGATCAGCAAGGCGATGCCAACCGCGACAAGGCCAACCAGCAAGGTGATGCGTGCTCCGTAGAGCACCCCGGAAAACACGTCTCGGCCGTATCGGTCGGTGCCCATCAGATGCTGGGCGCTTGAACCTTGCAAGCGGTCGGCGGGGACGGCCTGGACCGGGTCATAGGGGGTCCAGATAAAGGAGACCAAGGCCGCGATAAGCACCAGGGCGACGAGCGCGCCGCCCACGATCAACGTCGATGACAGCTTGCGCTGGGCGGGCTTGGCCACCATTTGTTCTTGCGCCATTACGCTCCCTTTCTGATGCGTGGATCAAGGATCGTATAGAGCACGTCGACGACCAGATTGATGATCAACGTGATGGCCACGAGCACCATCACCACCGATTGCACGGTGAGCAGATCGCGGTTTCCGACGGCATCGAGCAGCATGGATCCCAAACCGGGAATAACGAAGACCCGTTCAATGACTACGGCTCCGATGATCAACGCCGCCAGCTGCACGCTGGTGACCGTGAGCACCGGAATCGACGCATTGCGCAGGCCGTGCTTAATCAGCGCCTGCAGCTTGCTCAGTCCTTTTGACCGTGCGGTGCGCAGATAGTCTTCACTCATGACTTCCATGACTGCGGAGCGGACATACCGGGTAAGGATGGCGCCCTGGACCGAGGCCAGGGCGAGCACCGGCAAGATCACGCGCGCCAGGAAGTCGGCAAAATCAACGCCGGGCGGGGTCCACCCGTTGGCCGGCAGCCAGCCCAGGCCTACCGCGAACACCACGACCAGCAGGATTCCGGCAAGGAAGTTGGGAACGGCAACTCCCAGCTGGCTGATTCCGCTAATCAGGATGCCGCTGGGGTTACGGTGCTTGACCGCTGCGTAGGTTCCAAAGGGAACCGCAATAGCCAAGGCCACGATCATCGCCAATACGACAAGGATCAGGCTGACTTGGACCCTGTCCGCGATCAGCGGGCTGATATCCTGCCGGGTGACATACGAGGTGCCGAAGTCGCCAAATGGCAGACCCAGCGCCCAATCGAAGTACTGGACGATCAGCGGACGGTCGGTGCCGAATTCCGCACGGGTCTTGGCCAAGAGCTCGGGCGTCGCATTCACGCCCAGGGCGATTTGCGCAGGATCACCGGGGATCGCTCTCATGAAGAAGAACACCGCCACGGTAGCCACCACATACGTGACAACAAACCTCGCCACATTGATCAGTATTCGAAGTCCCATCAGCGATTCCCTTCAGATATCGGCAGCTTGTCAGTTCCAGCCGATTCCGGTCAGATCCAGCGCTTCGGTGACGGAGTTTTCTGGAATTCCAGTGACTCCCGACTTGGCGACAACGATGTTGGGGAAGATGAACAGGGTATCCGCGGCAGCGTCGTCGACGATGGTGCGTACGACCTTCTTCATTCCGTCGACGTATCCGGCTTCATCGGCCGCGTCGGCCTTGGCCGCCACATCCTTGATCTTCGAGTTGTCGTAGCCCAGGTAGTAGTCCGGATTATTGAACATGGCCAAGACATCGCGGCTCTCCACGGCCAGCACCACCGACATCTGGTAGTCCTTCTTGGTGAAGACCTGGTCCAGCCATACCGCAGGGAATTCGGCGGATTCGATACTTGCCTTGATGCCCACATCGGCCAGTTGCGAGACGACGATTTCGGACACCGCGGTGGCGTAAGGACGGGTAGGCACCGTGAACTTCACGCTGAGGTCTTCTGCTCCCGCTTCCTTCAAAAGCTTCTTGGCTTTCTCAGGATCGTAGGGGTAAACGCCATTGAGGTCTTCGTAGTACGGGTCGGTTGTCGGAACTGGCCCACCGACTACAGTTCCGTAGCCATTCCACGCAGTATCGACGACAGCTTGGCGGTCGATGGCATACATGATTGCTTGGCGGACTCGCTTGTCATCAAATGGAGCTTTCTTGTTGTTCATCGACAACACGATTTCTCCGTTGGAGGTTCCCTCCAGAACCTGGAACTGGTCGTTGGATTCAAAGGAGGAAAGCAGTTCCGGGGACTGCATGTTGTAGACGACATCCACGTCACCGGATTGCAAGGCGTTGGTGGTCGCAACCGCGTCCGCGAAGTAGCGCAGCGTCGCCTTTTCGACTGCTGGCTTCTCGCCCCAGTAGTCGTCGCGCGTGGCGAAGTTGATGGACTGGCCGCGGTTCCATGCTTCGATTTCGTACGGGCCGGTGCCGATGGCGGTGCTGGCCAAGTCGTCGACGCCGCTCGGGTCGAACATGGCGCCGACCAGGGTTCCCATGTCGAAAAGCCAGGCATTGCTTGGCTTCTTGAGCGTGACAGCCACTTCGGTGTCGTTGATGACCTTCACCGAATCAACGATGTCCATTTTCGCTTTCAGGCTGGAGACCCATGCGTCGGACTTGACTCGGTCGATGCTGAATTTGACGTCATCGGCGGTGAAGGCTTCGCCGTTGGAGAAGGTAACGCCGTCGCGAAGTGTGAACGTGTAGGTTTTGTTGCCGTTGCCCAGTTTCCATGATTCGGCCAGCAGGGGCTGGATCTTTCCTTCCTGGTCGATCTCGACCAGGCCTTCGTAGACGTTGGACATGAGCGCCTGGGGAATTGCGGCGCCTGCGGTCTTGGTGAAATCGAGATTGACCGGCTCGCCGGTCAACGCCACGGTGACCGAAGTCTTCTCGCTAGCATCGTCGGTCGCGGTCGAGCTTGATCCGGCAGAGCACGCGCTCAAAGCCAATGTGCCAACAAGTGCTGTGGTAACCAACCGGCAGAGGTTTTTCTTCGAGCTCATGATTCTCCATCGTTCAACGTGCCAATGAGTGATGTGATCCATGAAACACCATCCATGCTGATATTTCTACTAAGTTTTCTGGTCTTACCAGTTTGAGAAGTTTTCGGTTTTGCGTGTTATTGAAGCGACAGCTGGGATATCTTTGTCCTCAACCGAGTGTTTTCGATCCAAGGAAGGCTCCACATGAGCAAGCTGACTTTTACGCCGGCCGTGCCAACGCTGACCTACGAGCGAGTTGTCCAGCAGATCGAAGAAGCGATCCTGTCCAAGGAGATCAAGCCGGGACAGCATCTGCCCAGCGAACGCGAGCTGATGACTCAGTTCTCGGTCAGCCGTCCCACGGTTCGCGAGGCATTGCGGGTGCTCCAAAGCCAGGGGCTGATCGCGTCCAAACCCGGTGGACGCAGTGGTCCGGTCGTCTTGCCGGTATCCACGGATCATCTGGAAAGGTCCTTCGCCAACCTCACCCGGATCACTTCCCTGTCGCTCGATGAGCTGGTGCAGTTCCGCATCGTTTTGGAAAGCTCAGCCTGCCAGCTCGCCGCAGTCATGCACAACGATGAGCAGCTGGCCGCGATGCGTGACGCCGTCGAACGCATGGAAGTCGAATCCAGCACCGGGTCCGATTCATTCAACCGCGCCGATCTGGATTTCCACGCCGCGGTATGGGAAGCCAGCCATAACAGCATCCTGCGGATCTGTGGCGAGGCAGTCGCCGGCGCGATCCTGCAGGTCATGAACGATCAGATGAGCCATGCCGATAACGAGACGCGGGAAATGAAGAAAGTCGTTTCCCTGGACCGCGCCATATTCGATGCCATCGAAGCCGGCGATCCGGTCGCAGCGGGCGACGCGGCTAGAACGGCGATCTCCTCGTACTTTCACAAGAGCTTGGATGAGCAAGGACTGCTAGGTGTGCAGGCCCTCACCGAAAAACGGTAGCCACCGGCTCTCTGCCTCGGATGCATCACAACATCTTGCGCATGATCAGCCTCGGCATTCGGCTGGCCACCGCATCGCTGACGCCCACCACTTCGAAGCCGGCCTCCTCGAACATCTTGCGTGTCCCGACAAAGGCCATAGTCAGATCCATCCGGCCTTCAGGATCCACCGGGTAGGCTTCCACCGCAGGTGCGCCCTGGCTCTTGGCATAGTCCAGCGCGCCGAGCACCATCTGGCGGTTCACTCCCCTGCGCCGGTAACCGCCGCGCACCACCATGCAGATGATGCTCCACACCGCCAGATCATCCACCGGCCGGATCAGCTTTGAGTTCTCCAGCCTCGGAATCCGCGCCCGCGGCGAGATGCTGCACCACCCCACCGGCTGGTCCTCCAGATAAGCGATGACTCCCGGGGCGATCTTTTCGCGGGCCAGCGAGCACATCGCTTCATAGCGGTCCTCTCCGCCGTGTTCCCGGATTTCCTGGGCGCTGAGCCGGTGAGACAAACACCAGCAGTGCTTCTGCCGATGATTCGGGTTCACCACCGCAGCGAAGTCTTCCATCCGCGACTCGGTCAACGGTTCGATTCTCAGGGATTGGACGGTATCCATGCCATCATCTTGCGCTCAATCAGGATCCACCACCAGAGCCAACCTGTGAAAAGTTCGGGTTTTCCCTACCGAACTTCTCCGGTTCCCTCGGTACCCGCGCCACAACGCGCAATCTACTGTTGAACTATGACTTCGACACCTTGGTCTCCACCGGGCGCCAGAACCGGGCGCCCACCACTGAAATTAGGCTTCACGCTGCTGCATTTGGCCGTGCTCGGCAGCTTCGGCACCATCGGGCTCTCGCTGCTGATCGCCTGGCTGGCCATGGGCATCGGGCTGACACCTCTGCTGGGCATCGGCCTGCTCCTCCTGGTGGGCCTGCTCTACACATTATTCGCGGTGGCCCGCACCGAAATCGTGCGCATCAGCGGGCTCTACGGCATCGACGCGGTGCCGCTGAATTGGCCGGCCCGTCGCGGACCGGGCTTCGGCCACTACCTGAAAACCCTGGGCCGGGCCTTGGCCGATGGTCGCATGTGGGCTTCGTTGGGCAGCCTGGTGCTCTCCTGCATCATCGGCACGATCATGCTCGGGGTGCTGCAATGGACCGTGCACTTGGCCATCATCTCCTTCGCCCCGCTGACCGATGTGGACACGGTCGCGGGCCCCTTCTCCCTGCATACCCCGGCCGCCCAGGCACCATGGCTGATGCTGCTGGCGATCGCGGGCGCCGGCATCGTGATCGGTACCGCCTTCCTGCACCGCAGCGTCACGGTGGGCATCATCGGGTCCTTGGCCCGCGAAACCCAGCTGACCGAGAAGGTGCGCAGCACCACGGTCCAGCGCGAGGGAGCGGTACGCGCCGCCGAGGTGGAACGCACCCGGATCGAACGCGACCTGCACGACGGCGTCCAGCCCCGGCTGGTTTCGGTGGCGATGACCTTGGGCCTGGCCCATCAGCAGATCGACAGCAACCCGCAGCAGGCCAAGGAATTGGTGGCCGAGGCCCACGCCTCCACCAAGTCGGCCATCACCGAGCTGCGCCAGCTCGCCCGCGGCATCTACGCCTCGGTGCTCGATGACCGCGGCCTGGATGCGGCGCTGTCCGCGGTGGCCGGGCGCTCCCACATCCCGGTCCAGCTTGATGTGCAACTTGAAGGGCGCTACCCCCGGGTGGCCGAGGCTGCCATGTACTTCGCCATCGCCGAAGCGCTGACCAACGCGGCCAAGCATTCGCGGGCCCAGCGCTGCCAGGTCACCGTGCGGGTGCGCGAGCATGACGGGCAAGAGCATTTGTGGGCCCGGATTGAAGACAATGGCGTGGGCTCAGCCCGCATCACCCCCGGCGGCGGGCTGGATGGCATCAACAACCGGGTGGTGGCTGCCGGTGGAACCCTGCAGCTCGACAGCCCGGCCGGCGGACCAACAACACTGGAAGTGAGCGTGCCATGCGTGTACTGATTTGCGAGGACTCGGTCCTGCTTCGCGAAGGGCTGGTGCGATTGCTGGATCACAGCGGGCACCGCGTGGTCGCCGACCTTCCCGACGCCACCGGACTGATGGACTTCCTGGACGCGGCGGCTGGAGAGGACTTCCCGCAGATCGCCATCCTGGATGTGCGATTGCCGCCGAGCTACACCGATGAAGGGATCCGCGCTGCCTTGCAGGTGCGGACCAGGTACCCGGATCTGCCGCTGCTGGTGCTCTCCCAATATGTGGAGGAACGCTACGCCTCGGAATTGATCTCCACCCAATCCGGATCCATCGGCTACCTGCTCAAGGACCGGGTCGCCGACGTCAACGAGTTCATCGCCTCGTTGGAACAGATCGCTGCCGGCCGAACCATCCTGGATCAGGAAGTCGTGGCGCAGCTTTTGACCCGGCGCAACCACGATGACCGGATGCAGCGGCTGACCGATCGGGAACGCAGCGTGTTGGCCGCGGTGGCCGAAGGAAAATCCAATCAGGCGATCGCCGCCATGCTTTTCCTTTCGGAAGCCAGCGTCGAAAAATACATCACCTCCATCTTCCAGAAGCTCGGCCTCGAAGCCGATGGAACGGGCAACCGGCGTGTGCTGGCAGCCCTGGCATATATACAAAACCTGGGCAGCAACAGCACAGATAGGAACGGATCATGACCGACACGCAAACGACTGGGATGCCACCGGTTCATCCCACGCCCCAGGGCAATCCGCGGGCCAACGGCACGGCGCTGAATATCACCCTGGCCGTGATCGGCGGCCTGGTGATCCTGACCCTGCTGATCAGTTCCGCGCGCAGCGCCTTCGCTGCGCTCAACCGGGATAGCACCACCCAGAACGCCAGCATGGAAGGGGTGGGCGGCCTGCAGATCACGGCCGGCTCGGGCAGCTTTGATCTGCGATTCGCGAAGGTCGATGAGGCCACGCTGGAGGTGGATAGCTCCAATTCCCGGGCCTGGGAGCTGAAGCGCGAAGGCAATAAGCTCGTGGTGGATTCGCCGGATTCCTGGGATAACTGGTGCTTCTTCGGTTGCGGCTCCTACGAGAATACCGCTGTGCTGACCCTGCCGGAGTCGATGAATGACGGCAGCCTGGACGCGTCCTTCGAACTGGCCGCCGGGGACTTCAACGCTGTGGGCTCCTACAAGAACCTGGATATCGAGGTGGGCGCCGGCCAGCTGGATATGTCCGGCACCGCACAGACGGCCAAGGTCCATTTGGGCGCTGGCCGGGCCGACGTGTCCCTGGAAGATGTCAACCAGGCCGAGTTCGATATTTCCGCCGGGCATTTGAGCGGGACCCTCTCGGGTAAGGCGCCGCAGAACATCACCGCGAAGGTGAGCGCCGGAGCCCTGGAGCTGGAGCTACCCGATGGCACCTACGATCTGCGCCAGAATGTCGAGGCCGGCGACGTGAGCAATTTGCTGGCCACGGATATGGATTCGCCGAATAAGATCTCGGTAGATGTCTCGGCGGGCCATGCTACCTTCTACCCGCAGGATTCGGGCCCCGGCCTGTGGGAGCACTAGCCTTCTCCCAGCACAACAGCGCGAGCCGCCATGGATTCTTGATCCTTGGCGGCTCGCGCTGTTGCTGTCTGTTGTGGCGGCTAGGCCTGCTTGTTCTTCAGCGCGGCCAGACGTGCCTCGACTTCGGACAGATCCGGGGCCGCGGCTTCCAGCTCTGGGCCGGCTGGTGCCTGCTCGATGACGTCTCCGGGATTGCTGCTGGCCTTCAGCGCGGCCAGGCGGGCATCAACCTCGGTGGCTGCGCCCAGATCCTCGAGCTGTGCGAACTGCGCATCCAGCGATGAGGCGGCCAGTTCCTGGGCGCCGCGGACCTTGGCCTCGTCCTGGCGGATCTTCTGCTCAAAACGGCTGATCTCGCTGGATGGATCCCTGAAGTCCAAGGCCTTCATGGTATCCATCATCTGGGTCTGGGTCTTGGCGTTGCGAGCACGAGCCACCAGCTCGTCACGCTTGGCCACCAGCTCTTGGCGCTTGGACTGCATGGAGTTCAAGCCGGTCTTGAGCTTCTCGACCACTTCGCGCTGGCTGGTGACGGTGGACTGCAACGAGGCAGTTTTCTTTTCCGCCGACATCTGGCGCTGGATGGCGACGGTGGCCAGCTGGTTGAATTTCTGCTGGTTGGCAGCGTCCCCGGCAGCCGCGTATTCATCGGCCTTGTTCGAGGCGGCCACGGCCTTGGTGCCCCATTCGGTGGCTTCCTGGCGCAGCTTGGCCAGGTCGTCCTCGGCCATGCGCAGATTGCCGATGGTCTGGGCAACAGCCTGCTCAGCCTGGGCAATATTGGTGGTGTAGTCGCGGACCGTCTGGTCCAGCATCTTCTTTGGATCCTCGAGGGCGTCCAGTGCCGCGTTGGCGTTGGCCTTGCCGATACCGAAAATTCGAGCCCAAATTGAGCGCTTCTGTGCCATGGTGCGTCCCTTCATCGTCCTTTGCTTAAAAGCTTAGGGGAAGAGCGCCGGCCTCAATAACTGGGGGTTGCTTCGATGAACTCAGGCGTCGAAGTGCCGCAGGTAGCGTCCTGGCGCTTCGAGGAACAAGCGCCAGTTGCTGACCATTTCCAATTCATCATAATTTGCCGGGCGAATTCCCCACTGGCCGATTTCATAAATTCTTGCTTGCGGCAGCGAGGCAAGAATAGGCGAATGGGTGGAAATGATGACTTGGGATCCGCTGCGCAACAGATCAGAAATGTGCGAAAGCAGCATCAGGCAGCCGTTGAAGGAAAGCGCGGATTCGGCTTCATCGAAAACCCACAGGCCGTTGACGCTGGAGCGTTCAGTGAAAAACTCGATGAAGGATTCGCCATGGCTTTGGAAATTGTGCTTGCCGCGCGACCCAATGGACCCCAGATAAGCGAAGAGTCCGTGCATGGTTTCGGCCCGTAGGAAGACTCCTGCCTTGGAGGCTCCGGCGCCTCGTTCCAGCTGCAGGTGCGAGGACAACCCGGATTCGGTCATTTGGGATTGGTGCATGGAGTTGCGGGTTCCGCCTTCGGGATTCAGCCCGAAAGCGGCGGCGATGCCTTCAACCAGCGTTGATTTGCCGGCCCCGTTTTCACCGACCAGCACTGTCAGCTGCCCCAGTTCCAGTCCTTCGTCAAGGACCTGGCGCACTGCCGGGATCTGGGCCGCCCAATCGGTGCGGTCCATGGGCGCTTTGGGATGCTCGGCGATGCGGCGCACCGGCAAGGAATCAAAGAACGCGTTCATGCCCCAGAGAGTATCAGCCCCGTACGACAGGACGAGTTGCTGGTCGTACGGGGCTGGGACTGCCCCTGCCCCTTAGCAGTTCCCGCCGTTGCCCACCGGCAGCATGTTCCCGGCAAAGAACTCGCTGATTTCCTCACGGGCATCCAGCGGGAAGATGCCAGCAACATACTGGTCCGGGCGGACAACTACGATGGCACCGTCCTTGCTGATCTCGCGGTCACGGAAGATATCGCGTCCGTGGCCTGCAGCGAAAACCTGGTTGATATCGTGCAGTCCATAGGGGACCTTCAGCGGCTGGAAGATCTTCGGCACGTCATGCAGTTCGACGTCGGTGTAGTCCTGCTGGTAGATGGCCTTGGTATCAAAGACCGCGTCCTGATCTCCATCAACCGGAGTGTAGAGGTTGCGCGGGGAAGCTGAATCCTTCTCCCACCACGCAGCGAAGCCGGCCATGGCGGTGCCTTCCAAGGCAGGAGCCGCAGCATCGGCGAAGGCGTAGACCCGCCAGCGTCCGTCGGCCTCATGGAAGTGGCCCAGATGGCGCCAACGGTTGTCGGAGCGGCGGATCACTTCAGCTGATTTGAAGCGCTTGCCCACCGGGAAGCCGGGTGCCAGATCCTGATGCTCCAGCCCGGTGGTGATGGCCGATTCGGTGTACTGGGTCATGAAGCCGGCAGGGAATTCCTGGGTCTTGGTGTAGTACTTCTCCAGTTCGTCCGGGTCTTCCCAGTCATCCACGGACTTGGCCATCAGGGTGGACCATTCCTTGTCGAAGTCGATGAGGTTCTGGGCGATGACCTTGCGCTCCTCGGCGTAGGTATCCAGCAGCGCGTCCGGGGCGCGGCCTTCGAGCACGGCGGCCAGCTTCCAGCCGAGGTTGAAGCCGTCCTGGATGGATACGTTCATGCCCTGGCCCGCCTTGGCCGAGTGGGTGTGGCAGGCGTCGCCCATGATGAAGGCCCGGGCGCAGCGGGTGCCGCGCTCGTGGTCTTCCACATCGTCGAAGCCATCGGTGATGCGGTGGGCGACTTCGTAGACCGAGAACCAGGCAACGTTCTTCACATCCATGGTGTACGGGTGGATGATGCGGTTGGCGGTGGCCACGATCTCTTCCACCGGGGTGTTGCGGATGGCCCCGGCATCTTCCGCGGTCAATTCTCCCAGGTCCACGTAGAAGCGGACCAGGTAGCCGCCTTCGCGCGGGATCAAAAGGATATTGCCCGCCTCGTGGGACTGGATGGAGCACTTGACCTGGATGTCCGGGAAGTCGGTATTGACCATGACATCCATGACGCCCCAGGCATGCAGGGCCGCGTCGCCGTGCAGCTTGTGCCCCAGCGAGCGGCGCACCTGGCTGCGGGCACCGTCTCCGCCGACCAAGTACTTGGCCTTCACGGTGCGTTCTTCGCCAGCGCGTTCGCCGGCCACGTACTTGATGTGCGCGGTAACCGGGTATTCGGCGCCGGGGTCGATCTCGCAGCCGAGGTATTCCACCCCGTAGTCCGGAGTGACCTTGCCCGGGGCTCGTTCCGCGTCGCGCAGGAAGTAGTCCAAGATGCGCGACTGGTTCACGTAGATGTGCGGGAATTCGCTCATCCCGGTGGCATCGTCGGCGGCGCGCGAGTGGCGCTTGATGTTCTGCGGGTTTTCGGGATCCGGCGTCCAGAAGCACATCTCGACATTGCGGTACGCCTCTTCGATGACCTCATTGGCAAAGCCGAAGGCCTGAAAGGTTTCCACCGAGCGGGCCTGGATGCCATCGGCCTGGCCGACGTCCAGCCGGCCCGGGCGCATTTCGATGGCACGCACGTTGATGCTGGGGAAACGGGAGAGCTGCGCGGTCACCACAGAGGCAGCCGGCCCGGTGCCGACAATCAATACATCCATTTCGTCGGGAATTTCAGTTGCCCGGTTGATCCCGTAGCCGGCGGCTTCCTTGACGCGTGGATCTCCCGAGACGTATCCCCGGTGGTGAATCTGCATGGTGTGACTCCTAGGTCCGTGCCGCAAAAACTTCATTGTCTCTATATTTGCGACAATGTTCTAACTATAGAAACAAGTGTAGCTTTACTTGCCCCTCGCACACCATGGCCAGCGGCATTTTTCTGCGATGCCACAAATGATAGGTGAACTGAATTGGGAAAACAGGTGCGTCCAAGGATCTGAAATCATCTTCACAGGGCCATTTCGATGCCCATGTAACCAGGGGTTCACGTGGTGAGATCCTGTTTACCTGCTGGACACAGAACGGCCGAGCCCAGCGAAACATGCGCTCACTAGGCTGATGCACATGACAGCGACGAATGAACAACAGCAGGCACCGGAACGCGTTTCCGCCGGCACGAATCAAGGGCAGCTAAACGCCGCCAAGGAGTCCCTGGAGGACTACACCCTGCGCTTCGCCCCGCGCTCCTACCGGCGCTGGGTGCCATCAGTGGTGGCCACCAGCGCTCTGGGCGGGATCGCCTATCTGGCGGACTTCTCCATCGGCGCTAATATCGCGTTGGCCCACGGCACGGCGAGCGCCATTACCGGTGTACTCATCGCGGCACTGATCATCTTCGTCACCGGATTCCCGCTGGCCTACTATGCAGCCCGCTACAACCTCGATCTGGATCTGATCACCCGCGGCTCGGGATTCGGCTACTACGGTTCCATCGTCACCAACGTCATTTTTGCCACCTTCACCTTCATTTTCTTCGCCCTGGAAGGTGCCATCATGGCGCAGGGCCTGGAACTGGGCCTAGGAATCCCTAAGCCGCTGGGATATGCAATCTCTACTGTCATGGTCATCCCGCTGGTCATCTACGGGATGAAAACCCTGGCCAAGCTGCAGGTCTGGACCACACCGCTCTGGCTGGTCCTGATGGTTGTGCCCATGGTGTATCTCGTTGCCACCCACCCGGAATCCGTGGAGACCTTCGTGAACTACGCCGGCGAACAGGGCACCGGCGAAGGCGTGAACTTCGCTTCGGCCATGCTGGCGGCCGGTGTCTGCCTCTCGCTGATGGCGCAGATCGCCGAACAGATCGACTACCTGCGTTTCATGCCTCCCAAGACCGCCGCCAACGCGCGCAGCTGGTGGGCCGCAGTGATTCTTGGCGGCCCGGGCTGGGTCATCTTCGGTGCCATCAAGCAGATCACCGGCATGTTCATCGCCGTCTACCTGATTGCCACGCTGGATCCGCAGGCTTCGGCCACCGCCAACGAACCGGTGCACCAGTTCCTCGGCGTCTACCGCGAAATGATGCCGGCGTGGCTGGCCATGAGCCTGGCCGTGGTCCTGGTGGTCATCTCCCAGATCAAGATCAACGTCACCAACGCCTACTCCGGCTCGCTGGCCTGGACCAACTCCTTTACCCGCGTGACCAAAACCTATCCCGGACGCATGGTGTTCGTGCTGGTCAACCTCGGCATCGCCCTGATACTGATGGAAGCGAACATGTTCGACTTCCTCAATACCGTGCTGGGCTTCTACGCGAACTGCGCCATGGCCTGGGTGGTCACGGTGGCCAGCGACATCGCGATCAACAAGTACCTGCTGAAGCTCTCCCACAAGGTGCCAGAATTCCGCCGCGGCATGCTCTATGCGGTCAACCCGGTGGGCTTCATCTCGATGCTCGTCTCTGCCATCGCCTCGATCGCAGTGTTCTTCGGGCTGCTCGGCCCGCAGATCCAGCCATTCAGCCCGCTGGTGGCCGTGGGCCTGGCACTCTTGATGCCACCGCTGCTGGCCATCGCCACCAAGGGCCGCTACTATCTGCGCCGCAGCGATGACGGCATCGACAGCCCGCTGCTGGACGCCGAAGGCAACCCGAGCGACGAGCTGTACACCTGCTGCGTCACCGGCCTGCGCTTCGAGCGCCCGGACATGCTGGCCTCCGCGGTGCCCGGCCCGAATGGAGAACTCCAGTACATTTCTTCGCTGGCGTTGGCCACGGATCGAACCGGCGAGCACCTGCTGCCGGCTGATCCACCCATCCGCTAGTTCCAGGAGCGCCCCTCGCAGGGGCACTGACAACGGAAGGCAGGCTGCACCGCGCAGCCTGCCTTCCGTTGCCTATCACCCCGTTAGCCCTGCGAATCCGCATCGAGGCATTGGGCTAGGCTGTGAGCTAGAAATAGATCACTTGAAGCAGTACCTTGCCGAGCTAACGGCAGGTGGGATGAAATGATGAAGCAATGACCAAATCCACCGAAGGCGGGTCCCAGACCTTGGGCCGCGGGCTCGAAGCTCTGACCCTCATTGGCGAATCCGCTGCACCGCTAAGTGTTGCCGAACTGGCCGCGCAACTCGGAATTCACCGCTCCATGGCCTACCGCCTGGTCAAGACCTTCGAACAGTATGGCTTTGTCGAGCGCATGCCTTCCGGAGATTTGGAACTGGGTGCACGCCTAGGCGCCTTGGCACGCAATGTCGCCAAGTCCCTGCAGTCGGCAGCTGCCCCGCATCTGGCAGCGGTGTCAGACGAGCTTCGGATGACTGCCCTGCTGGTGGTCTTTGACGGCGAAGCCGCGGTCACGTTGAGCACGGCCGAGCCCCGAATGGCCGATGCAACGGTGGCCCAGCGCCCCGGCACGCGCCATCCCATTGATAACGGAGCACCTGGACGGGTCATCCGCTCGCAAATCAATCCGGTGCAATACCCGGCCAAGGACTTCGAATCCAGCCACGACGAGGTCATCCCGGGACTGCACTCCATCGCGGTCCCCTTGCTGTTGCCACAGGATAAGCCGGCGGCCGTTGCGGTGATCTATCCACCGCTGGAATTGGATGAAAACCATATCGCCCAGGTACTCGCCACAGCCTCCGAGCGCATCTCTGCTGCTCTGGGAATCCGGCTGAAGTAAATACCTGAGCGATGGGTTGTACTGGTTATTGCCTACGCGGTGCAGGCTTCATTGGAGCATCCGGCATCACGCGGCTTGTAGGTTTCCGTACCTTCGACTTTTTCCCACACAACGTGACGATGCTGTCCGCAACGCTCGCATGAAGGAGCAAGGTAAGTGGCCCGCTCTTCCATGGTGTATGTCCGAAAATCACCCATCAGAACCTCTCCTAAACCAGCCTCGAATCAAGGACCCGGGGCATGCTGGACCTGCTTGGTGCCTTCACTCTACGCGCGGATCACATCACCGGCTAGAGTCGTTCCCAAACAGTTACCCACACCCAGCCAAGCAGCATTCCCGATGACCTGCAACACTGGTGCCGTGAACCAGCACAAGCCGATTCGCTACCCATCGCACTGCCCGGAAAGAAGATGTCATGAGCACCTCTGAACAGAAGCTTCAGCGTCTGAAGGAACGGATCGCGCTGCTGCTGAACAAGGCGGAGAACACCAACTTCCCGGCAGAGGCCCAAACTTTCCAGGAGCACGCCGAGCGGCTCATGGTCCGCTATGGCATTGGACGCGCTGAACTGGATGCGCAGCCGATAGGCCCTGGCAAGAAGAAGGAACCGATCGTTGAAGAGCACTTCGATATGCGCGGCACCTACCGGCTGGGCCAACGCGATGGACTGTCTTCGGTAGGCCACGCCTTCAGAACCGTAACCCTACTGCAAACGAACTACTCGAACTTCTGCCGCCTGTACGTCATTGGCCACGAGTCCGATGTGAGTACCGTCAAGAATCTCTTCTCATCATTGGTGATCCAGGCAAGCCTGGCGATGAGCCATTGGTGGAGCGAAGAAGGAAAGCATGTGGCCTGGGATCGGACCGATTCCGAGAAGGTCATTGAGCGCCGCGAGTTCCAGCGCAGTTTTTACCTCCAGGTGGCCGAACGCATCAGCGGGCTTTACCAGGAAGAAAGCCGGCACAGCGGCAGCGGTACCGAACTGGTATTGGTGAGCCGCAAGGAACAGGTGGATGACTTTGTCAGTAGCAAATATCCCTCTCTGCGGCGCAGCCGAAATCGTGCTGCCACCGGCAGCTTGAACGCTGCCTTGGCTGGACGGGTCGCCGGCAGCCGTGCAGACCTGGTTTTTGGAAAAGACGTTGAGTCCAATGGGGCCGCCGGAGCAGTTGCCAGTTAGAAATTCTTACTCGGAATTTTGCCTCAGATTCCGAATTAGACGATCCAAGTGGAAATCTTGGACTGCTGAAGATACAGCAAAGGGCCGCTCCGAAGAACGACCCTCAGTACTGGAAACCGCCAATATTTAGCCAAGCTTGGCGCGAACCATCTGCGAGACGGCCTTGCCGTCGAATCGGCCGGCAATTTCAGCTCCAACCAGCTTCATCGCCTGCCCCATATCCTTCATGGTGAGCTCATGATCCGCTGCCAGTTCAGCCATCACCTTGTCCACGATGCTCTGGGCTTCTGCCTCATCAAGCATCTTTGGCAGGTAGGTAGAAATGAACGCAGCCTCTGCCAGCTCGCGCTCTGCAAGATCAGTTCGGCCATCCTTGGCTGCCAGCTGCGCAGTTTCCTCGCGGTTGCCCACTTCCTTGCGCAACAGGTTCTCGACATCCTGGTCGTTGAGTTCGCTAGGGTTTTTGCCCGACTTCTCCTTGGTGCCAATAGCACTGAGGATATTGCGCAGAGTAGTTTTCTCCAGCTCGTTGCCTGCCTTCAGGTGGACGATGCTGTCTTCGCGCAGGCGATCTTTCAAACTCATGGGGTCTCGCTTTCAAAGTACGTGTGGTTGAAACTCTACCCGCTGGCTCCTCCGATCGAGTGGTCGTGTTGGTACGGTAGCTAAATGAAACCACTGCGCCTTGGAGCGATCATCACGGCTCTCATCCTTGCAGTGGTCATCGTGCTGATCTGGAAGCCCTGGGACGCGTCCAAATCATGCGATGCCCCCAAAGAGTACTGCGCACTCGCCGCGGAATTGGATCAGAAGGAAGGGATCGACTCGACCAGCGTCGACCATGAAATCACCTCAGTTGATGCCAAGGACGGAAACTCCTCGCAAGCGTCGTGGACGGTGAATCTCGATGAGCATCTGGCGCCTGAGCAGGCAGGCGATATCGCGCTCTGGGCTTCATCCCTAATACAGGCATTTACCGGACAGCAATCCAAGGTACACAGTTCCGTTCGTTTTGTTGCCGGAGAACCACAGGATTCGGACGTCCCTGATCTGGTGCTGTACCCGCTGGACGTGTCGGACAGCGAGAACGTCAAAGAGCAAATAATCCAAGCGTTCTCCCTGCGCCAGCTCGGTGCCCACAGCGTGGGCCAGGGATCTGCGGTAGCCAAGGATGTCCCAGGGTTGAAGGTCCTGGGCGGCTATGCGGCCGAGCATGACGAACCGGTCTCCCTGCGGCTGGAAGACTCTTCGCTGATCTATAGCTCTGATCAGCGATTGGATCTCGCCGAGTTTGATCTGGCCGTGGAAGCAGCGGCACTGGATGCCGTTGAAAGCACAGTATTTGATTCCAGCGGTCTGTCGGTGCACACCACCGCTGAGGCAGACTCGGAAGACACTGGCCGGGTCAAAGAATGGCTCGCCAAGCATGCTCCACTGGAACAACCAGTGGCATTCACCTTGAGCACTGCCGGCTACGCCGATGTCATTGAGGGCTGGGTCGGCGGGAAGCTGCCCGAATCGCTCATTGCGCGTCCGGCGCCGCTGCCTGAAAATGTGGCAGCTTGGCCCGAGAACCCCGCTGCCCCAGCCTGCGCCCAGGACGATTTGGAGCTGGCCCTTGGCTCTCCTGATGCTGCGTTGGGCTCGAGGTACATGGCTCTCTACGCCAAAAACACCTCAACGGCTCCGTGCGCCGTCGAAGGGTACCCGCAGGTTAGATTCCGCAATTCCCAGGGCGAGGCACAACGGGATGTCGCCCTGGTGCCGATGGCAAGCATTCAATCCCAGCGTGTGGTTATTCCCGCAGGCGAAAGCATCCTCTCTGCGCTGAAGTGGAAAGCCATGTCCACCGCAAATGATCCAGATGCGACTACCTCGCTGGACATAGCCGCAACTGCGGGATTCGAGTCCGCCGAGCTTGTCCCCGAAGTTCAGGGGTCTGCCACTAGCCTCGACATTCTCGACGGAGGCGAAGTCGCCCAAAGCCCATGGCTTCAAGCCCTGGACGGCTGGCCAGTGCCAGGTGCTGTCGGCCAGCAGCCATCTGGAGGGCGTCCCTAAGCGCAGGCGTTACTGTGCGCGCGGAGGGAACTTCTTGTACTTGCGGTAGTGGTTGACCGCATTCAAGACCAGGTAAAGCTTGCGGCGCGGGTTCTTCTCCGCCGAGAACTTCAACGGGTTGGACACCTTGCCTGCCTTGAGCAGCACGGCCGCTTTCCTGCCAGTCCCGCTATCGAGGAATCGGCGGAGCAAGTGGTGCGGCAAAACAGTGAACAGCTGCTCGCGGTGCAGCTGCAGCACCCCAGCGGCGGTTTCCACGACGGCATCGGTGTGCGGATCCGAGTTGTCGAAGTCGGCGCCGAGGAACTCGGTGACGTAGAAACGCGCCGGGTTCACGCCAGCGGCGGTGAGGTAGAAGTGATTGCGGCCCAGTCGGGGGTTGATCTCGAAAAACTTGATCTTGCCGTCACGGCGGTCGTATTTCGCATCGATCATCGCGATGCCACGCCACCCCAACTCTTCGAGCATGCGGGCACCGTCGGCGGCCATCTGGTCGTTCTGTCCAGTGACGATGGCGGCCGAGTTGCCCAGCACCAGCGGCGCATGCTCCTCGATGACCACTTCGCCATATCCGGCAAAGATGACTTTGCCTTCCTGGGTGGCGAAATAGGTGCACAACCGCATGGCGTCATCGCCTCCTGGAACGTATTCCTGCAGGACGTAGCCGGAGGTGTAGCCGCTGCCGTCGATCTTGGACAGCAATGCTTCCAGCTCAGCCCGGCTGTTGATCGTGTGGATCTTCTGCTTGCCCTCGAACTTCGCGGCGATCCAATCCGCCGAGCTTGAAGGCTTGCCGATCACCGGGTAGGTGAAGTCCTCGGCCAAGGCTTCCAGATTGGTGCCCGGGTGGTAAACGGCGGTGCGCGGGTGGGCGATGTCCAGCTTTTCGGCGAGCGCGTAGAAGTTTTCCTTCAGCGCGGCCGCTTCGATAGTCTCCAATTCGGGATAGGGAATCACGAAGTGCGCGTCGAGCTGTGCCCGGTGCTTGGCGATCAGCATGATGTGGAAGTCCAGGGAACCGAAGAGCATCAGCGGGCGGGCCGAATCGGCGACCAGCTCGGTGGCCAAGTCGGTCAGCGCCGCGACCACTCGCGACTCATCTGCCATCGAACCGATGGGGCGCAATTCAACGGCCACCGAATGCTCGATGACTCCGTTGCCTGCAGCTGGAAGCACGACGGAGCGAACGCCATAGGCCTCGTAGAACTCGCGGGCCAGGGTGTAGGTGCCGATGTCGCCACCGAGGATGACGGGGACAAACGGCTGGGTTGGGTCAATTGCCACGGTGCTGATTTCCCTACTTCTTGCGCCAGTTCATGTACTTTTCGAAGGCCCACGCCAATGGCTTGTTCAGCGCAAGGTCCCATTCGCCGTTGGTCTGCACGATGTCGCAACCGGTATTGGTCTTGAACTTGGTCAGACCCGAGAGGTGGTGCTCCTTGTCCAAGGTGGCGCTCACGCCGCCCTGGTCCAGGTAGCGGCAGCCCGCGGCGATGGAATCTTCCACCATGCGGTTCATGATGGCCTTCGGCGCGAAGATCTTGCGCTGTTCCGAGGACGAGGCTCCGTAGAGGTACCAGGCAAGGTTGGATGAGCGGATCACGATGGACGCTGCGAGGTCCACTCCTTCGTTGCTGGCGATGTACAGGGTGCAGGATCCTGGCACAGCTTCATTGAGCACACGGTGCATGGTTTCGAAGTAGCCCAGTGGGCGGCCGGTGAATTCTTGGCGGTCCGCGGTGTGGTTGTACAGGGCATGGAAGCGGGCCATGTCCGAGGTGTCGCCCACCTCGATTTCCAAGGTGCTCTTCAGAGCCTTGCGGGTTTCGTTGCGCGTGGTGGCCGAGTAGCTGGCCATGACCTGTTCCACGTCCAGCTGCTTGCCTTCTTCATCCTGCAGGGCAACACGGGCCACATATTCCGGCTGGCCTGCGCCGAAGTCCAGTCCGACGTCTTCTTTGGTGAACCCGAGGTCCAATAGGGCGTCATTCAGCGCCAGTGCTTGGGCTGAGCTGCTCTTCAGTTCCAGGTCGGCCAGCTGGGTGAAGCCTTCTTTGCCCAGGTTCTTGCGCACGGCGGCCGCGGCCCAGGTGCGCACTTCCCGGCCTGGTCCCATCTTCAGCTGGAAGGAGCCACGGTTTTTGAGGTAGGCGGCCAGCGGGCGGATGACGTTTTCCGCCCTGTGGGCCTGGAAATCGATGACCGGACCGTCGGGAACATAGGCCAGGGTCTTGTTGATTACGGGGGCAGCCCGGTGCAGCACCAATGCGGCGCCTACCAGTTCGTCCTGGTCGAAGAAGCCGAGGGATTCGCCTCGCCATCCACCCTTGACCCGGGCCCACTCGGGACGCTGCAGGAAGCTGACGTCGTGGGCAGTTTCAAGGAAGGCTGAGTGTTCGGCGCTGGAAATCGGACGCACGTGCAGGTCGTTGTGGCTCACGGGTGAAATCCTATCGTGCTTCTTCTGCTTAAGTGGGGAGGCCGAATACCCCTAGGGGGTACTTGACTTTATACCCCATAGGGGTATTATCGAAGTATGGAAACCAACCAGAACCCGGATGCCCAGACGCAGCATCACGGTTATCACGCGGATAAGTCCGCGCTGGAACGCCGCCTGAAGCGCATCGAAGGCCAAGTTCGCGGGGTCGCCAAGATGGTCGATGAAGACAAATACTGCATTGACATCCTGACCCAGATTTCCGCCATCAACGCGGCATTGCACAAGGTCAGCGTCCAACTCATCGATGACCACATCGGCCATTGCGTTGTTGATGCCGCGAAGTCCTCGATCCAGAGCGGCGACCCCAGCATCGTGCAGGAAAAGATCGCCGAGGCCACGGCCGCGATTTCCCGCCTGGTGCGCTAGTTGCCCTCACGCACCTATTTCCGATTCACACAGAATTCATCGAAAGAGAGCAAGATCATGAGCCACAACTGCAATTGCGGATGCTCCTCAGAGAACACCTCCGACAGCTCCCAGGGCCTGCAGATCACCACGCGTGAGCAGGCCACTCCTTTGGCTACCCAGACCGAAATCAAGATCTCCGGAATGACCTGCGGCCACTGCGTTGCTTCGGTCACCGAAGAACTCAAGGAGCTGGACGGCGTCCAGGACGTCGATGTCCTCCTCAACGCCAATGGCATCTCCACCGCCACCGTCACCGCTACCGGCAAGCTCAACGAAGCGAGCCTCCGCGAAGCGATCGACGACGCCGGCTACACCGTCGAAGCAATCAACGCCTAGCCCTACAAGCCAGGCACCAAGCCACCTTGAAGTGGCAGGAAAGTGCAAGGTACACAATGTCTTCCCATGCGCCAGAGCACGCGCTGCCCGAAGTACGCACCGTAGACCTCGATATCCAGGGCATGACCTGCGCCTCATGCGTGAACCGGGTGGAACGCAAACTCGGCAAGCTGCCCGGGGTGACCGCCTCGGTCAACCTCCCCCTGGAGACCGCCAAGGTCCAAGTTCCGCAAGATGTCACCAACGAACAGCTGGTCCAGACAGTCCAGGCCGCTGGCTACTCGGCCAAGGTGAAAGCCCCGGTCCACCCGGCGGCGCACACAAGCCATGAACATCACGGCGGCCACGAAGATCAACAAAAATCCATGCCGCACGCTGATGAGCACGGCTCGCACGAAGGCCACGACCACCTGGTCCCCAGCCACCTGCTACGCCGCCTGGTCATCTCAGCGATCTTCACCCTCCCGCTGTTCATCATCTCCATGGTGCCGGCGGCGCAGTTCCCGCAGTGGGGATGGGTGGCCTTTGCCCTGGCCACTCCGGTGGTCTTCTATGGCGCGTGGCCTTTCCATAAGGCCGCGGCAATCAACGCCCGGCATTTCGCTTCCACCATGGACACCCTGGTGTCACTCGGCGTGCTGGCCGCCTACCTGTTCTCCGCCATCCAGCTGATCCTCGACCCGCAGATGACGGCGCACATCGGCATGGCGATGAGCGAGCACGCACTGTACTTCGAAACAGCAGGCGTCGTGGCCACGCTGCTGCTGCTAGGGCGCTACCTGGAACATCGCGCCAAGTCTTCCGCCTCTGATGCCTTGAAGTCCCTGTTGAGCTTGGGCGCGAAAGACGCGGTCGTTCTGCGTGATGGTCAAGAAGTAAAGATTCCGGCCACTCAATTGCAGGTCGGCGAGCAGTTTGTGGTGCGCCCGGGCGAGAAAATCGCCACCGACGGTGTCGTAGTCGACGGTTCCAGTGCCATCGACACCTCGCTGATCACCGGTGAATCCGTCCCGCAAAAGGCCGCAGAAGGCGACGAAGTTACCGGTGCCACGCTGAACACCTCAGGCCGGCTGCTCATCCGCGCCACCCGCGTCGGCTCCGACACCACCCTGGCCCAGATGGGCAGGCTGGTCTCCGAGGCGCAGTCCGGCAAGGCGCCGATCGCCCGCCTGGCTGACAGGATCTCGGCGGTCTTCGTCCCGATTGTTCTGGGCATCGCGGTTCTCACCTTCCTGGCCTGGTGGCTGGTCACCGGTGACATCTACGCCGCCTTCACCGCCGCGGTCGCCGTGCTGGTCATCGCCTGCCCTTGCGCCCTCGGCCTGGCTACCCCGATCGGCCTGCTGGTGGGCACCGGACGCGGCGCCCAGCTGGGCATCCTGATCCGCGGTCCGCAGGTGCTGGAGGATACCCGCAAGCTGGACACCATCGTGCTGGACAAGACCGGCACCGTAACCACCGGCGTGATGACCCACCTGGGCACCGCAGCACTCGACGGCGTCGACCCGGCGCAGGTGCTGAAGCTGGCGGGCTCCGTGGAACACCACTCCGAGCACCCGATCGCCCAGGCCATCGCCAAGGCCGCAGCGGCCCAGGGCGAGCTGGCCCAGGTCACCGGCTTCGAGTCGGATCCCGGCGGCGGAGTCCTCGGCGTGATCGAGGGCCGCAAGGTGGTGGTCGGACGCGCCAGCTGGCTCGCCACCCAGGGCACCGATCTCGACCAGCAGGCCCGCACCATGCTCGCCGACGCAGAGTCCCAGGGCGCCACGGCGATCCTGGTCTCGGTGGACGGCGAGTTCCAGGCCGTAATCTCCGTGGCTGACAAGGTCAAGGATTCGAGCGCCGCAGCGATCAGCGAACTGCAGCAGCGTGGACTGCGCGTGGTGCTGCTGACCGGCGATAACCAGTCGGTGGCGGCCAAGGTCGCCGCCGGAGTGGGAATCAAGTCCGCAGACGTGTTCGCCGGGGTCTTCCCAGCGGACAAGGCCAAGGCCATTGCCTCGCTGCAGGAGCAAGGACGCGTGGTGGCAATGGTCGGCGACGGCGTCAACGACGCTCCCGCCCTGGCCCAGGCGGACCTCGGCATCGCCATGGGCTCGGGCACCGATGTGGCTATTGAGGCGGCCGACATCACCCTGATGGGCAACGACCTGCACCAGGTCACCGCAGCCATCGACCTGTCGGACAAGACGCTGTCAACCATCAAGATGAACCTGTTCTGGGCCTTCGCCTACAACACTGCGGGCATCCCGATCGCAGCCCTTGGGCTGCTGAACCCGATGATCGCCGGCGGTGCCATGGCGGCCAGCTCGGTGCTGGTGGTGCTCAACTCGCTGCGCCTGCGCCGCTTCGGCAAATAGCGCCCGGCCTGCAGCGCTTCCCCGACGCAGGTCATGACTTGCTTGAAAGTCGCGAAGCATCCGCTTTCACTCAAGCTCATGACCTCGTCCAGGGTTGCGACTCCGTCTTCGCCATAAGCCATAGCCTGCAGATTCCCTCCATGCATCGCCATGATTTGCGCCAGATCACTTCGAGTCCTGAAGTAATCGAGCGCTGGCATCCCAGTGCATACTTGCCATTCATCGCTCTTGATGAAGGCGGCCACCCTGCTGGTTGGGACAAGAGTTCAAGTCAGGTGCGGGAACAGTTTCGGGCAGACCGCCTGCAACACCTCCCCTTGCCTCCGACAAGGGCCCGAATTCCCGCGATATCCGCCAAGCCGGCTCGCGGCCATTCCTGCGGGACGGCCCACGAGGCAACAATAAAACTTTCAGTCGTGCGACTTGCATCACATTCACAGTTCTGCGCATACTGTGATGGCAATCACCACATATGCCGCTGATGCGTGGCGGGAGAGACTCGTCCTCACCAAGGGCGGGCGCCGTAGGAGCAATTTCCTCCCCGGGAAACTCTCAGGCACCCGTACCGCCACGAGAAGGCAACTCTGGAAAGCAGCACAGAATGAACTGTGCTCACCGAAGGAGCAAGCTTCGCCCAGTAGTCGGGTTGAAGTGAAAACTCTCAGGTTCAAATACAGATTGGGGAGGGACCACGAACACTGACGCTTTCGGCGCCTCCGATTCGACGGCTCTCTCCAGCGGCATAGGCAGCAGCTGCTCTCAGCGCAGCGGGCTGACGTTGCCTTCCCGGAGCCGGGCGAGTCTGGCGTTCCCAGCAAAGTAAGTTGCTAGGTGTCACGCCACACTCCTGGAAGGCAACCAGCATGAGTACCACCAGTTCTGATCCCACACTTGAACGCGGACTATCCAACCGGCATATCCAGCTCATCGCCATTGGCGGCGCCATAGGCACCGGCCTGTTCATGGGCTCCGGCAAAACCATCTCCGTCGCCGGCCCGTCGGTCATCTTTGTCTACATGATCATCGGCTTCATGCTCTTCTTCGTCATGCGTGCGATGGGCGAGCTGCTGCTGAGCAACCTGGACTACAAGACTTTTGCCGATTTTGCAGGCGACCTGCTGGGTCCCTGGGCAGCTTTCTTCACCGGCTGGACCTACTGGTTCTGCTGGGTGGTCACCGGCATTGCGGACGTCGTCGCCATCGCCCATTATGTTGCTTTCTGGTGGGGCGACCTCCCGCTGTGGATTCCTGCCTTGGCCTGCATCGCGCTGCTGCTGGTGCTGAATTTGGCCACAGTAAAAGCCTTCGGCGAAACCGAATTCTGGTTCGCGCTGATCAAGATCGTCGCCATCGGCGCGCTCATCGTCGTTGGCCTGGTCATGATCATCACCGGCTTCCAGCACAACGGTGCCACCGCATCAATCGCGAACCTGTGGGCCAACGGCGGAATGTTCCCCACCGGGTTCATGGGTTTCGTAGCCGGATTCCAAATCGCGGTATTTGCGTTCGTGGGCATCGAATTGGTGGGCACAACTGCCGCCGAAACCAAGGATCCCGAAAAGACCCTTCCGAAGGCCATCAACTCCATCCCGGTCCGCATCCTGTTCTTCTATGTGGGCGCCTTGATCATCTTGATGACCGTCCAGCCTTGGAAGCTGTTCTCCTCCGAGAACTCTCCCTTCGTTGGGATGTTCGCCCTGGCCGGGCTGGCTGGGGCTGCCGGCATCATCAACTTCGTGGTGCTCACCAGTGCAACCTCCAGCGCTAATTCCGGCATTTACTCCACTTCCCGCATGCTGCGCGGGCTGGCCTTGGAAGCCGATGCTCCGGCCGGCTTTGCGAAGCTTTCACGCCGCAAGGTTCCCAAGAACGCACTGATGTTCTCCTGCATGTTCCTGCTGGCCGGTGTCGTCCTGCTCTACAGCGGTGATTCGGTCATGGGCGCCTTCACCCTGGTCACCACGGTGTCGGCCTTGTGCTTCATGTTCGTCTGGACCATCATCCTGCTCAGCTACTTGGTTTTCCGCGCCCGCCGCCCTCACCTGCACGACGCTTCCAGCTTCAAGGTTCCCGGCGGACGGGTCATGCCGTATGCGGTGCTGGTCTTCTTCGGATTCATCCTCTGGGCGCTGACCACTCAGCCGGATACCTTTGCCGCCCTGCTGGTCACGCCAGTTTGGTTCCTGGTTCTGGGCTTGGGCTACCTTGTTGTTCGCCGCAGCCCGCAGCACGAAGCATTGCGTCTGGCCCACAGGGGTAAGGTGGCACACGAACGCTATGAAGCAGCGGCCTACCGCGACAGCCAGGCCTTCGGCCACGGGGAAACGTCATCTGTCGTTGAGTCTGCAGGGAACAAGGCACGCCAGTAGTCTGAAATGGTCCAGCATCGCTGGCTGCTGACCCGCACCTTGGCCAAGGTGCGGGTCTGCCTGCGCATTCACTGTGCGCCCTGTACCTTCACTGCAATTACTGCGAAGATGATACTGGCGGCCTCTGGCCTGCACCATGGGATAAAACTCCGCCTCACAAGGAGATGCTCTCATGACTAATATTCGACAGATTTCCCGCGCTCAATCACCGGTCAGCCTTGCCCCGGAACAGCGATTAGCCGCTCTTCAAGAGTGGAAGCGAAGCAAGGAATCATTCACTGCTTCCTACCGTTTTGATTCGACTGGCACCGCGCTGGAATTCATCACGCTCGTTGGGTTGCTTGCGGAAAAGGTCGACGTCCACCCTCATGTGGACTGGCGCTTCGACATCGTAACCCTTCGCTTGGCCCACGGCCTGAACACAGGAATCACAGCGAAGGACTTGAGCCTGGCCCGGCGCATTTCTGTCGATGCGCACCGGCTTAATGGCGCGGTCATGGTCGATTATCAGGACCGTCAGACCACCGCCTAAACCAGCAAGCCAGCGCTACTTGGCACTCACACGTCGATGGGCAAGCATCCCGATGACGATGCTCTGGACGGCACCAACCCCAGCACCCAATGCCGTCATGGCCACGCGGTCTAGAAGCAAGCTGGATGCCGGCTCCGGGCTGACCATGTGAACCATCAGCAGCGCGGTGACGGTCATGAAGACCATGCCAATGGCGTAGTTGCGCAGGATCACCAATTCGATGCAGATCTGGCCGATAATCGCAACGACAAGAATGACCCAAATTCGTGGTTCGAAGATGAGCACCGCGGCGGCGAGCATCACGCCAATACAGGTGCCGACGCTGCGCTGCAGGCCACGGGCCACTTTGGAATACGCGTCGATTCCGGTCACCGCGGCAATGGCTCCCAGACTGGCCCAGTACCAGTGTCCGCCATTGAAAAGTTCGGCGGCAGCACCTGCCAACAGCACGCCCAAGCCCATTTGCGCAGATTCCCGCAGCGCTCTCGGCGAGGGCGTCCAGGAGCAGCCCGCGCGAAGAGTATTCAAGAGGCTGGCCCGACGCGCTGAGAGACCCAGCATGAACAGGAGGCTGAAGACCATTGTTCCGCCGCCCACGAGGAGCACGCCAGCAAAGGAGTGCATGGTGGCCGGAATGCTAATGCAGGTTCCACCCGCGAAGACGGCAAAAATGGGACCCGCCGGCAACCACCGTGCCGCATGCGAGACATAGTTCGCCCCGAACCCGATCACCGCGAGCACCAGGAGACAGATGATGAACGGCGCGTGAATCAGCGAGAAGAACGTTCCCAGAAGCATAGCGGCCAGTTGAACCAAGCCGACAGACAGCTGCTGCCAGAAGCGTGAAGCGTACCCATCATAGCGGCCGAAGACTGCGCAGAATGCCCCGAAGGCCGCGTACATCGCCCAATCCAAATGCCCGGTAATCGCGACCAGCACCAGAGGAACGCTCAGCGCAAACGCCGCCTTGGCAGCCGGGATGGCCGAGGGAGTAGGTGGTGCCAACGCCACGGAACGGTTCAGTACTTCCTTGACGTGATGCTTCATTTGCGGGCCTCGCCACCCTTGAGGGCTACCAGTTGCAGCAGGCTTCGCAAGGTTTCTTGCTGCTGCGCGTCAAGGGCGCCGAAGACTTTTGCCTCGCTGCGTTCGGCCGCAGCGGTGGCACGTGCAGTGAATTTCTTGCCTTCCGATGTCAGGGCAATGATGTTGCGGCGTCGATCGACTGGGTCAACGCTGCGTTCGAGGATCTTGTGTTCAGTTAGTTCGTCGAGGTAGGCCACCAGGTGCCCACGATTCAAGTTCGCGTGCTTTGCCAGGTCGTTTTGCGACATCGGCCCGAACTCGGCGAGCGCGCAGACAATCATGAAGTGGTTGCGGGTCAGTGATTCTGATTCCATGAGCTCGGTCAGCTCCTGGGTGCCCACCCGCCCTGCTCGCGAGGTCAGATAGCTCAGGGAGTTCCACTGGAACTGGGGAATCAGGAAGTCGCTCATCCCTACAAAATATCATTTCACCACGAAACTATTCCAGCAGGAACCGAATATTCGATCAAGGACACACTGCGCGGAAGTCCAGGGCCTAGGCAAGCCCGAGTTCCTTGAGCATGAACTTGGCGCCCTGTTCCCCAATCAGAATTGACGGTGCGTTGGTATTGCCTGTGGTAATCCTGGGCATGATCGATGCATCAATCACGCGCAGTCCGCGCAAGCCATGCACCTTGAGCTCGGGATCCACCACCGCCCGTCCATCCACGCCCATCGCGCAGGTGCCGACCTGGTGATGGTAGGTCACCACGTTGTTGCGGATATAGTCCTCCAGTTGCCCGTCATCTTGAACATCTGGCCCGGGATAGACTTCCTGCGCTCCCCAGATTTCCGCAAGTGCTTCCTGGGCAACCATTTGGCGGCACTGCTTGATGGAGTACAGGAAGGCGCCCATGTCCCGGTGGTCAGCCAGCGCGTTTAGGTCGATATTCACCGGATCATCCAGCCCGGGTCCGCTCAGGGTGAGCTCGCCGCGGCTGTAGGGGGTGACAATCCCGGAGTGCAGGGTGAAGGCGGTGCCCTCGATGGGTTCCATCCCCGGTGAATACATTGGGACCGCAAAAAAGATTGGCTGGGTATCAGGCTTGTCAAGATCATCACGAGACTTCGCGAAAAGGTGCGTTTGCGACACCGAGACCCCTTGACGCGGCGCTGGAATATCGCGCTTCGTGGTCTTGGCGATCACCGGAGCCAGCAGATGGTCATGCAGGTTCTTTCCAACGCCGGGCAGCGCGTGCACCGGCGTCACTCCCGCTTGTTCCAATTCTTTCGGGGCCCCGATTCCTGAACGCAGCAGAATCTGCGGGGAACCCAAAGCGCCAGCGCTGAGCACGACGTGGTCAGCGGTCAGCTGGTGCATTTGCCCGTCTTGGCGGTAATTCACTCCGGTGACCGTGCCGTCCTGGAGAATCACAGAATGGATTTCCGCGCCGGTAATGATCGTTGCCTGCCCACGAACCGGCTTCAGATAGGCCTTCCACGTATTCACTCGCTGGCCGTCAACGATATTGACCTGTTCTTTGGACACGCCGTCCAGAACGCCGGAATTATAGTCCGGGTTGAACGGGACGCCGGATTGCTCGGCCGCTTTGATAATCGACGCATGAATCTCATCAAGTTCGTAGTCATTGTCAACCGGGATGAGCCCGCCGATCCCGTGGACGTCGCTGGCTCCGCCAGTGAAGTCTTCGATGTCCCGATAGATCGGCAGCACATTCTCCCAAGCCCAGGCCGGCCCGCAGTGTTCTGCCCAACCGTCAAAATCTTGTTGGGCGCAGCGAACCCAGATGGTTGCATTGAGCGCGTGCGATCCGCCGAGGACCTTGCCGCGCGGAAGGTGCACCCGTTTGCCGGCGGTGCCTTCCATAGGCGTGGTGTAGTAGTCCCAATCGTCCGGGCTGTGCCAGAGCTCGCCTAGCCTCGAAAGATCATGGATCGCAGGGTTGGTGTCTTCTCCCCCGGCCTCGAATACCGTCACATCGGCGCCGGCATCGATCAAGCGCCGGGCAACCACCGATCCCGCTGAACCTGCTCCGACCACAATGACAGACACCTTGCCCATGCCAACCCCTCTTTCTACATTCCGTCCGGCCACCCCGAGGTGGACCACGACGCCATAGTCCAAGTGTGTCGCGGGTCACTCCCCATGGATTGCCTTTGCGCGCATACGGCTTGTCTGTCAGCGCAAAGACAGCACCCGCTCAGCGTTCCTTGCGTACGGCCCGCAATTCGTCAACGCGCACCAGCACCACGCCAGCCACGATCAGCAAACCGCCAAAGAGCTGCACCAGCCCCGGCAATTCCGAAAGCAAAAGCCACGCCCACAGCACCGCGAACAGCACTTCGGTCAGCGAAATGAAACTGGCGACCTTGGAACCCAGTTCCCTCGCCGCCATGACGCCGGTGGTGTAGGAAAACACCGTCGCGATCAGGATCAGGCCGCTCAGGGCCAACCACCATGGCGCCTGGAATCCCGCAAAGGACCCACTGCCCGCGGCGAAGGTCATCGGCAGGACCCCAAGGGACCCCACCAGCAGCATGGACAGTGCCCCAACAGCCATGCCGCCGGCGGAGAGCATGATCGGCGGCAGCGCGCCATCGACCTTGGCGCTGATGAAGAAGTACACGGTCAGGCCCACCGCTGCCCCGAGTCCCCACAGGACTCCGATCGGATCAATTCTTGATGTTCCAGTCAGGTCCAGGACCGCCACCAGGCCCAGCAGGGACAATAGCGTGCCAGCAATCGTGGCTGCCGAGGGCCGCTTCTGGTGCCTGGCCCACAGCACCAGCACGATCAGCACCGGAGCCAGATATTCGAGCAGCAATGCCACGCCGACATCCAGCCGCTGCACGGCCAGGAAATAGCACAGCTGGCAGGCACCCACGCCAAAGAGGCCAAAGAGCAAAATCGAGAGCCAATTGGTGCGCACCAGCACCCAGCGTCCGCGCATCGCCAGGGCCGCCGGGATGGCTAGCACCACTGCAGCCCCGGCCATGCGCGCAGCTACCGCGGCGGTGGGGCTCCAGCCTGCCTCGAAAAGGCCCCTGGCAAAGGAACCAGAAATTCCAAAGGCGGCCGAGGAGGCTAATGCAATCCAGATTCCGCGGGTTTGGCTGGTACTGCGTGCAGCTGGCTCGCGGGTGCTAGCAGGCAGCTGCGAACCGGTGGTTTCGCTCATGGGCGGTGATGACTTTCTTGGAGAATTTTCTGCCCTGCGCAGGGCCAATAAAGCATATGGGCATGACGATACGGTTAGGCTTGAGAGGCAGTCAATCCACATCCCGCCCAGGAACGAATTATGACCTTTGCCCCAGATATCGAAGCTTCGCTGAAGACCGTCGTGAATCTTTTGAATACCGAGGTGCAGATTATCGACATGCTCTCCACCGTCGCGGATCTGGACGAGTTCCTCGACTCTGAAAACTTCGAGGGCTCCCGGGCACACAACCAGTCGGAGTTGCGCTCCATCCGCCAGCTGCGCTCCCAGCTCAAGAGCATCTGGACCGGCAACGAAGATGAAGCTGTCTTTCGAGTCAACCAGATCCTGCGCAATGCCAATGCACAGCCGCAATTGATCAAGAGCGAGAACCTTGGCTACCACCTTCACGCGACCACCACCAGCACCCCGTTGTACGACAGGCTCGCGGTGGACGCCGCCATGGCGCTGGCTGAGGTCATTCGTTCGGGTGGCAAAGCGCGGCTGCGAATCTGCGCTTCCACCGACTGCCAGAATGCCCTGCTGGATCTGTCGCGGAACCGGTCCAAGATGTACTGCGATACCGGGAACTGCGCCAACCGCGAGCACGTTCGCGCCTACCGGGCGAGGAAGGCCGGCAAGTCTTCCTAGACCGGCACCCCGCTCCCCGGGAACCGTGGCAATTCCGCACTGGGCACGGCTGTCGATTCCATCTTTCGCTCGGGGAAAATTGCGCGGGTCGCAGCAATCCTGACGCACCTGGCTGGATGGTCATCGCCGCAGGCTCGAACTGCGGGGCCTGAATCGCGCCTTGCGCAAGATCGGCCCGCTCGGTTCCTGCCCTTCCATGCGCTCAATCAGCAGATCCAGCGCATCGGCATAAACCTCATTCGGGTTCAACTGGATGGCACTGATGGCAGGACGGCTAAAGCGCGCGGCCTCCGAATCCGATCCAGTGGCAACCAGCAACTCATCGGGGACATTGATTCCCTGGTCCAAGGCCGCTGCCACTACACCGACGGCATGCCGTGCTGTCATCGCGTAGATGGCGTCCGTCGCGCCGTTGTCCCAGACAGACCCGAAAAGCTCCGCAGCGCCGGTAACGCCGCTGGATTCATCGAGAATGTGCACTTTCGGCTCCAGGCCATGATCGTTGCACCAGGATCTGTAGGCCTGCTCGCTGCTCAGATTCCATGAATTTTCATTGGCCCCGCGCAGCAAGGCGGGGCGTTGGCCTCCTTGCCGGCGAAAGTGCTCCATGACCTGCAAGCAGCTTTCCCCGTCATCGTCTGAGGCCCAGGACTTGAAGTGCTTCCTTCCTGGATCACTGCCGATGCAGGCATACGGAATCTCGCGATTATCCAGCAAGTCGATCACTGGATCATTGCTTTGCGGGGACACGACGATATAGCCGTCCAGAGCAAGGGAAATTGCAGGGATCTTCGGCCCCGTCAGGTCCGGCAGCACCATCGGAGCAATACCGCGCTGGAGCGCCATGGCGCTGAGCGTGCTGATCGTCTGGTCGAAGACGTCGATGCCGGGCAGAAAGTACTCGCCGAGCAGGTCGAGCGATCGATTGACTATTCCAATGGCGCCCAGCGGGGATCGACGCAGCCCCCGGGCCAGCGCATCGGCTTGATACCCGATATCCCCAGCGGTGGCGATGATGCGCTCCCGCGTCTGGTCGCTCAACGTCCCCTTGCCGTTCAACGCAAATGAAACCGCGGCAACGGAGACATTCGCGGCCTTCGCCACGTCGTGAATTGTGGTCTTCCTGGCCCTTGCCATCACAAAAATCCAGCCATTCTTCCTAGTCATTGGCAACATTGGCAAAACTTGTTTGCGCCTGTTGTATAAAACGTTTTATGTCCTTAATGTGTAACACAGCTTACAACCCCGCCCGCAATCCCCTGGGTTGCGCCGACCAGCCGAGGAACCCCGTGCAACTTCATTCGCTTCGTACCACCACGCTTGATCCCGCAGAACGCGGCCAGGCCATCGCGTCAAATTTCGGTCCGCTCATTAAGCGCAATGCCGCCGACTATCTCGTGCATTTCTCCAGGATGCAGATTCCTTCCTCCACGTTCCGCACGATCGCTGAAAACACCCACGGGGCACTGCGCGAATGGGATGAGAATCTGGCGGTTGAGCTGGAGGCCCAGGCCGCAGCGCTGGGCATCGACCTGTGGCAGCTGGCGGCCCTCAATGCCCGCACCGAAGTCCTTGCCGCGGCGCCGCCGAGCAAGGAGGGAGAATGCTCTACCGCAGTATTCATTCCAGAACAGGGCGCGCCTGCGAGCTTCCAAACCTGGGACTGGCACCCGCATCTGGCCTCAGACGGTCTGTTGCACGAGCTCGTCTGCCGCGAGGGCCGCCGGGTGAAGCTCTTCACCGAATTCGGCATCAGCGGAAAGATCGGCGTGAATTCCGACGGGCTGGGAGTGCATTTCAACATCCTCGCCCATGAGGCGGACAAGGCCGGGGCCGGCGTCCCGGTCCACTCCATCGCCCGCTCGATCCTGGAGCGCGCCGGCAGCATTGCCGAAGCCATCGACCTCACCGAGGGCGTGGCGGTCAGCGCCTCCACCGTCCTCACCGTCGTGCAAGGCGGCGCGCAGCCAGAAGCCGCCAGCATCGAATTCAGCCCTACCGGCCGCCGCATCGTCAATCGCACCAAGAGCGGATGGGCATTGCACACGAACCATTTCCTGGATCACGGCCTCTTTGCCGGCGATACCATGCCCGCAGACTCGACCACTGCCGAGCGCTACAGCTATCTTGCCGAACGGACCGCAGGCAGCCATCCTGCCTCGACCAAGGAGATCGCCGGCATCCTGTCGAGCAGGACCGGGGAAACCCCCGTGCTGTGCATGCGCCCAGAGCCGGGCAAGCCTGCCATAGAACAGTGGGAGACCCTGTTGAGCATCGGAATCGACACCGAGAACTTCGAGCTGAACTACTTCGCCGGCAATCCCGATGCCTCGGCCCGCAACGGCCTGCTGACCTTCTAGCCTCCAAGGATGATGATGACTGCGATCCAAACCCCTGCCCAGCCGGTCATGAGCGCGCGCCGCATTTTCATGATCGCCGGCTTTGGCACTGCCCTCGAGTTCTATGATTTCACCGTCTATGGACTCGCCGCCGCGTTGATCTTCCCGAAGCTCTTCTTCCCCGGCTTCGACCCGCTGGTGGGAACGATCATCGCCTTTGCGGCCTTTGGCTCCGGCTTCCTGGCCCGGCCGCTGGGCGGCATCGTGTTCGGGCACTTCGGCGACAAGTATTCCCGCCGCACGGTGCTGATCACCACGCTGAGCATCATGGGCGCCTCGACCTTCCTGATCGGCTGCCTGCCCAGCTACCAGACACTGGGCGTGGCTGCGCCGATCCTGCTGGTGCTGCTTCGCCTGCTGCAGGGATTCTCGGCTGGCGGCGAATGGGGCGGCGCCTCGCTGACAGGTGTTGAAAATGCCCCCGAAAAGTGCCGTGGCCTCTACGGGAGCTTCACCTCGATGGGTATTGGCCTGGGCAGCCTGCTCGGGTCAGGAGTCTTCGCGCTGCTGACCCTTCTGCCACAGGACTTGCTGTTCTCCTATGGCTGGCGCGTGGCGTTCTGGCTGGGTGGGGCCTTGGTCATCGTCGGGCTTTTCGCCCGTAGAAGCATGCCGGAGGAAAAGCCCTCCGCGGCACCCACCCAGGGCGCTCCCCTGGTTGAAGCCCTGCGCAAGCATCCGCGGCAGATCCTCCTGGCCATCGGCGTTGCCTACGGCTACAACACCATTGCCTACATCGGTTCCATCTTCACCGTGACTTACGCGGAACAGCGCGACTACTCCCCCACCATTTCCATGTTGTTCCAGGTAATCGGCGCGGCGGTCTTCGTCATCTCGGCGCCCGTCATGGGCGCGCTCTCGGACCGTTATGGGCGCAAGAGAATCGTCGGCTGGGGAACCGCGATCTACACCGGCATCTTTTTCCTGTTCTTCCCCATGGTCGACGCACACATCGGATGGCTGGTGGTCCTTGCCTACGCCTTGCTGAATATCTTCATGGCTGCCCCGCAGGGATGCATCCCGGCCTTCCTCTCCGAGCAGTTCCCTCGCAAAACCCGCATGTCCGCAATCAGCACGACCTACCAGACCGGCGCGGCACTCGGCGGCGGTACCGCTGCGACCGCTGCGGCCGCGCTCTTCGCGGCGATGGGCGGCAATCCCTTGGGCGTTGGCCTCTACTCTGCTTTCGCCGCCCTGGTGCTGGTCCTTTGCACGGCGGGCCTGCGCGAAACGTCCAAGGTCCGCACCGGCGATCTGGGGCTCAAGAACTAGGAGCAGCGAACCGGCGGGTTCCCCTGTGCTTGCTCGAAGCGGTGCCGCGGCAAATTCCGCAGCACCGCTTCGTGGCTTCTACCCGCCAAGGCGCCCATCGCCGCCCGCTACGGGCGTCGCCCAGGTCCGGCACGGCGGGCGGGCACAGGTCCTCGCCTTTAACCCGGCCTGAGCCCTATGATGAACAGATCACCGGTACACCGGCGTTGCAGCAGCTGAAAGGGCAGGTCATGTCACAGGAATTACATGCTTCGGACGACTATGAAGCACGCTTGGAAGCCGCCCACAGCAACCCGTTGATGGCGGCCGGACGCTGGGTGGTCGCGCTCGCCTCGGCAACTTTGGGCGATGGCGAGTTCGAAGCCAACGAGCCGCAGGTCGTGGTCCATTCCCGCGTGGACGATTCGGTGATGCTGCGCTTCACCACCTCCAGCTTGGAGGAAGCCGAACGCCTGATCGTGCAGATCCGCGAGGACTTGGAGAATCTGAGCACCGAGGAGTTCCGCGCCGAATGGGAGCCCGCAGCAGACCGGAAACGGTAGCCCTGTACCGGGCTACTGCTCGATGAGGATTCCATCGATATCCGCGTAGACCATCGCCCCGGGGCGCACCTTCGCGTCGCCGATGCTCAGGACTTCGTCCACTGCGCCATGCGAGCGTTTCACGGTCTTGCGCGGGTTGCTGCCCAGGGCCTTGATGCCCAGTTCCATTTCCGCCAGGGCCGCCCGGTCGCGCACGGCGCCGTGGATGATCACTCCGGCCCAGCCGTTTGCTTCAGCGCTGGCGGCAATCATGTCGCCCATCAGCGCATAGCGCAGCGAGCCGCCGCCGTCGACGACGAGCACCGATCCATTGCCCGGGAAGCTGAGGATCTCCTTGATCAGCCCGTTGTCTTCATGGCACTTCACGGTGCGTGCGGGCCCGTGGAAGGACAGCCGTCCGCCGAAGTCCTGGAATTGGACCGAGACGGACTGCAAGGACTCGCCGTGCTGGTCGTACAGGTCTGCGGTGCTGATGGGATCCTGCTGCATGATGCTCCTATGAATCTGCGATGCTCTTCCACCCACAGCATAGCCGCGCACCGCGTGCCTTCCGGTAGATGGCGGTTCTAGAGCTCAAGCTCCTGCTGGTAGGCCTTGGCATCGAGTGCACCCAAGCGCGAGTGGCGGCGTCCGTAGCCAAGGTAGATGCCGACGCCGACAATCATCCACAGCCCGAAGACCGCCCAGGTGATACCGGCCAGGTTGAACATCAGGAAAAGGCAGGCGGCAATGCCCAGGATCGGAGTCACCGGATACAGCGGAACCCGGAAGGTGCGCGGAGTATCCGGCTGGGTCTTGCGCAGGTACATGACCGATACGCCGACCAGCGCGAAGGCGAAGAGCGTGCCGATGCTGGTGGCTTCGGCCAGCTGCCCCAGCGGAATCAGCGAGGCTGCAATGGCGACCAGCAGCCCGGTGACGTAGGTGCCAATCACCGGGGTGTGCGTCTTGCGCGAGACCTTGGCGAAGAAGCGCGGAACCAGGCCATCGCGTCCCATGGAAAGCAAAATGCGCGTCTGGCCATACAGGGTGGTGAGCACCACCGAGACGATGGCGATGACCGAAGCCAGCGCGAAGGCCAGCACCATCCAGCGCTGCCCGGTGATCTCCGAGACGATCTGCACCAGGGCGGCTTCGGAGTCGGCGAACCAGTTCCACTCGCGGGCGCCAATCGCGGCAACGGCTACCAGCACGTAGATGGCGGTCACCAAAGCCATCGCGATCATGATGGCACGCGGCAGGTCCTTCTGCGGGTTCTTCGCTTCCTCGCCGGCGGTGGAGGCTGCATCAAAACCAATGTAGGAGAAGAAGACCATCGAGGCCGCGCCGGTGACTCCGGCCGCGCCCATCGGCAGCAGCGGGGCGAAGTTCCCGGCGTTAAAAGCAGTAAAGGCGACGATCACGAAAAAGACCAGGATCGCGATTTTCACCAGCACCATGATGGTATTGGCCATCGCGGATTCGCGGGCTCCGCGCACCAGCAGAACGGTTGCCAGCACCACGACGATCAACGCCGAAAGGTTGATCACCCCGCCGTCGCCGGGCCCTCCGGCCAAGGAATCGGGCAACGACAAGCCGAAAATCTGCAGGGTCTGATTCACGTAGGCCCCTGCTCCGACAGCTACCGCCGCCGCGGAGACTGCGTATTCCAAAACCAGGCACCAGCCGCAAATCCATGCGACTCCTTCACCCAGGGTGGCGTAGGAATAGGAATAGCTGGAACCCGACACCGGAACCATGCCTGCCATCTCGGCGTAGGATACCGCGGAGAGCAGCGCGGTGATGCCCGCCAGCACAAAGGCGATCCAGATGGCTGGCCCGGCCACCGGCACAGCAGATCCGAGAATGACCAGGATGCCGGTCCCCAGAGTGGCGCCCACCGAGATCATCACCAGCTGCATGACACCCAGCGAGCGTTTCAGCGAGCCAAGCCCGGCGTTGCTGGCAGCGTCATTGGCCATCGCGTTGATGGATTTGCGCCGCAACAGCTGCTTGCCCAGAGGGGTGCGTCCGGCCGGCGGGGTGGTACTGGTGCTACTCACGGGAAATCCTTGATACGTATTTGTCGCAAACGGGAACGCGCCGGGACTATCTGTAATGGACAGTCCCAGCGCGTGATCTCTGGCTAAGCTTTATTATCAGTCTTCAAACTTCTTGTCCGGGTTGGCCGAGGATCGGTTCACGCCGGTCCCCTTGCCCAGGTCTGGATCATTCTCCTTGCCTGCCATGGTCATCACCGAGATGACCAGAAGGCAGGCGATGAAGGCAATGCCGAAACAAGCCAAGCCGATGTCGAAACGCAACGGATTTTGCGATCCACCGGTGGAGCTGACCAGGCCGACGACTCCCGCGACGATCGCCATGGCCAGCGAGAAGCTCAGTGGGCCCTTGATCGACTGGCTCCACGGCTGCTTCTTCTTATTGTTTCCCACCAGAAACTCCGTTTCTACTTTTCCTGCAGACTTCAAGACTAGTTGTTTTCTTGCTCCGGCATATCGGCCGCGTTGGGCGCTTCAGCCTTCATCTCGTGGCGATGGCCGAATCCGGCAATCAGCTCGAAGACTGCAAGGACGATGGTGCCGCCGCCAATCAGGCCGAAGAGCGCGTGGGCATCCATGCCGCCGCTGAAGCACAGCGCCATGGCCAAAATCACGCCCACAGCACCGGTGACCAGCTGGTTCCTGAATGGCGGGAAGGCGTGGCGGAGCTTGGCGAAAACGTAGAGTTCAGCAATGCCGGAGACCAGGAAGGCGAAGGCCGCGATGTATCCGATCCACGCCACCGAGGTGGCGAAGATGGTGGCGATGCCGGCCAGCAGCATCAGTCCGGCGCCTGCGGCATAGGCGCCGCGGGACCTCTCCGGGGCGCTGCCAACCACCACGTACTGCCACATGAATACGCCGGTGACTACGAGGAACCCTGCCGTTGAATAGGCCAGGGCCTTCTGGTCCGCGCCGATCCAGAAGATCGAGAGCAGCGCGTAGGCGACCGCAGTGAGTCCGCGCAGGAAGACCGGGCGGAAAACATCTTGGGCTTGGGTTGGGGTGGTTTTTGGTGCAGGCACAATTTCTATTCTACCGCGCATAGAACTAACCGCCAGTTCAGCGATGACGGAAGCGGGGGTTGCGTGGACGGCTGGCCACGCAAACACGGGAGATCCGAGGATCCAGTTCGCATCTTTAGCGCGCAATTGCCTCCGAGGCCATTGCGGGTTGAACAGCCAGGCAGCCCTAAACCGGGCCCAGCCACCACCCGCGTGCAATGCGGAAAGCAGTCGGGCCCGAGCCATTGATCGCTGCTGCTGGCCTGGGAACTAGCCGTGCTGGATCCAAGTGGTTTTCAAGCCCGTGTAGTTATCCAGCGCATGCGCCGATAGGTCTCGGCCGAAACCGGATTGCTTGAATCCTCCAAATGGGGTTGTCAAACCCAGCGCATCGACAGTATTGATCGACACTGTTCCGGCTACCAGCCGAGCAGCGACGCGGTGGGCGCGGGAAAGATTCGTGGTCCACAATGATGCGGCCAGCCCATATTCCGTGCCGTTGGCCAGTTCAATCGCTTCCTCTTCGGTATCAAAGACGCTGATCGTCGCGACGGGACCAAAAATCTCGGTATGGTGCAGCGGATGCTGGGCCGGCAACTGCGCAATGATGGTCGGTTCGATATAGGCATCGGACCCGTTCAAGGCCAGTCGCCGGCCCCCAGCGCGGATGACCCCGTCATTCCGGCCGCTCTCGATGGCTTGTTCTACCTGATCGGCATGGGCGCTGTTCACCATTGCTCCGGCCCCGGCATGTTCAGGATCCAGGGGGTCCCCCGGCGCATATTCGGCACTGTGCTTGGCCAGCGCCTCGATGAACTGTTCGGCAATGCCGCGCTGGACCAGGATGCGCGAGTTCGCCGAACAGACTTCGCCTTGGTTGTAGAAGGCTCCGAAGGCCGCTTTGGCCGCCGCCTCATCAAGATCCTCGACATCATCGAAGATCAGGTTGGAGCTTTTTCCTCCGGCTTCCAGTCCGAGGCGCTTCATATTGGACTGCCCCGAGCATTCAAGCAGCCCCTTGGCCACCGCCGTTGATCCGGTGAAGGCCACAGCATCCACATCCATATGGCGCGCCAGCCCTTCTCCCACGATCCTCCCTGAACCTGGAACAACATTGAGCACGCCAGCGGGAATACCCGCTTCCACGGCCAATTCGCCTAGCCGCAACGCCGAGAGCGAGGACTGACCAGCTGGTTTGAGCACGACGCTGTTTCCGGCTGCCAATGCCGGCGCAAGCTTCCAGCAAGCAATTTCCAGCGGGTAGTTCCACGGAGTAATGGCCGCCACCACGCCCAGCGGTTCGCGCGTCACCAGTGCGGTAGTGCCCGGTGGGGTTGAAGGGATTTCATCAGATAGCTTGTCGACAAGCTCCGCGTACCAGCGGAAGGTCTCAATGCTTCCCGGGACATCCACTGTGGTGCTCTGCGCGATGGGCTTTCCCATGTCGAGGCTGTCCAGCAAGGCCAGCTCTGCGCCATGAACCTCCATCAGGTCCGCCAAGCGCAGCATGGCTTCCTTGCGGGCTGTGGCGCCGATGCGGCTCCACTGGCCGCCCTCGAAGGCAGCCCGCGCCGAAGCAACTGCCGCTTCAACGTCCTCGCTGGTGCAGGCAGCAATATCGGCCAGATGGCGCCCATCGACCGGGCTGATGCTGGGGAACGTCTCTGCGTTCGAAGCGTCCCTGCGTTCCCCGTCAATCAAGGCTCGCCCGTCAAGACGAAGCGACCCGGCGAGTTCTCGCCATGAAGTGTCTGTAGATAGCTTGGTCATGATTTATTCTCCAATGCGAAGTGGTGCGTGGCGTGGTTCTTTTATCCAGGAGGGCATTGCGTGCCACTACCGGTAAGCGTTCTGGGATCCAGCGCGCGGGCCAGTTGCTGTGACTCCAATAATTGGCGTTGGGTGATCAATTGGGTGAGGTTCGTGCCGCTGCGCTGGGCCTCTTTGACCAGCGAAGCCGAGAGCGCATAGCCCAGCAGCGGGGTCAGCGCGGTGACCACGCTCAGTGATTCATCCATGCGGCGGGATAGCAAGGGTTCGTTGGCCTCGATGCCTTCGACACAGCGCTCGCGCAGCAAAAGGCTTGCCGTGCCAAGCCACTGGATGGACTCCAGCAGCGCATCAACCATCACCGGTTCAAAGGCATTGAGCTGCAGTTGTCCGGCCTCGGCCGCCATGGTGACCGTGGTATCTGCCCCGGCGATCCGGAAAGCCACCTGGTTGACCATCTCCGGAATCACCGGGTTGACCTTGCCCGGCATGATCGAGGATCCGGCCTGAACCGGCGGCAAGTGAATCTCGTTGAAACCGGCCTGCGGCCCCGAAGAGAGCAACCTAAGATCATTGCAGATCTTGGAGAGCTTGATGGCTGCGCGCTTCACGACTCCGGATACCAGCATGAAAACTCCGGTATCGCTGGTTGCTTCCACCAGGTTCTCGGCACTGACTACCGGCACACCGGTCAGTTCTGCCAGCTGCCTAACGGCTTCTTTTCGATAGTTGCTGGTGGCGGTAATCCCGGTTCCGATGGCCGTGGCACCAAGATTGACTTCGCAAAGGTGCGGCAGCAATTCCAGCATGCGGGCGCGGTCTTCTGCCAGGGTATCGGCAAAGGCCCGGAATTCTTGGCCGAGGGTCATCGGCACCGCGTCCTGCAACTGGGTACGACCCACCTTCAGGATCTGGCCAAAAGCTGCTGCCTTGGCCCGGAAGGCTTGTTCCAGCAACTGATGCTCGTCGCAGAGCGCGACCAGTTCAACGTGCAGCGCCAACTTGGCGGCTGTGGGATAGGTGTCATTGGTGCTCTGGCTGCGGTTCACATCGTCGATCGGATTCAACTGCGCATAATCCCCCTTGGCCAATCCCAGAATTTCCAGGGCCCTGTTGGCGATGACCTCATTGACGTTCATGTTGGTGCTGGTTCCCGCGCCTCCTTGGATGCGGTCCACCACAAAATGCTCGTCCAATTCAGCATTCATCACCTCTTGTGCGGCTTGCTCGATCGCTCGCGCTTTCCAAGCTGGGACCAGCCCCTGTGCTTCATTCGCCCTCGCTGCTGCCTGCTTGATCGCGCCGAAGGCCCAGATCAAATGGCGCTGGCTGCCGATGGTTCGGCCACTGACCGGAAAGTTTTCCAGGGCCCGCTGGGTGCTGATGCCGTAGTAGGCCGCGGCGGGCAGGCGGCAGCTTCCCAGCAAATCGGTTTCCGTGCGCCAGCCTGGATTGATGGCTGGCGCGCTCATGCCTGAGGTCCTTGAGCGGCGGGGAAATCTGCTTCAGCGATGAGGTAGTCAAGGCTGGTCAGCGCCAGGGCAATCGATCCGTCGTGGATGGCCTGGTTGGCGGCCGGGCCCACGCATTGGGCAGCGAATTCTGGCTGGTGATTGGACACCGGGTAGCAGCCCAGCCCGATATACGGGTGGATGGCGGGGACGACCTGCGACACATTGCCCATATCGGTCGAGGCCCGATTCATCGTGGCCTGTTCCGCGGGTGCGTCGAAGCGGCGCCCCAAAGCCTGGGCATGCCGCTGGTAGATGGCCAGCGCGCGCAGGTCGGTACGGAATTCGGAATATGGCTCTGATTCAGGGGTCATCTCCAGCTCGCATCCGGTAGCTACCGCTCCGGCTTCGAAGCAGCGCTCCACTTGAGTTTCAAGCTTTTCGAGCTCGACAAGGTTCTGTGCCCGCACATACCAGCGCCCCTCGGTTTTGCCGGGAATTGCGTTAGGTGCTTGTCCCCCATTGGTCTGGATACCGTGCACGCGCGTGCCGGCCGGAAGCTGTTGGCGCATCAGCCCCAGCGCTACCTGGGCCACGATGAAAGCGTCATTGGCGTTGACGCCTTGTTCCGGGTAGGCCGCAGCGTGGGCTGCTCGGCCACGGTATTCCACGTGGTGGTGGGCGACGGCATAGGGATTGGCCTCCGCGCTGTCCACCGGGGCCGGGTGGGCCATCAATGCCAGATCCAGTCCCTGGAAGGCGCCGCGCTTCAGCAGCTCGATCTTCCCTCCCCCGCCTTCTTCGGCCGGGGTGCCGTAGAGTTCCACCTGCAGCCCGGCATCATCGGCCACTTGGGCCAAGGTGATGGCCGCACCGCAGGACATCGCCGAAATGATGTTGTGCCCGCAGGCATGTCCCAGTCCGGGCAAGGCGTCGTATTCAGCCATCAGCCCGACCCTGCGAACGCCGCTGCCGTAGACAGCCCGCATAGCCGTGGGGAACCCGAGGTAGCCGCGTTCCACCGTGAAGCCATGCTGTTCCAACAGCTGCGCGGTCCACTCGGCTGCCTGGTGCTCTTGCCACCCCAGTTCCGGATGGGCATGCAGCCTTTCGGAGAATTCAATCAGCTCGTCCTGCAAGGCTTGGGACTTCTGGGCAGCCTGCTGGCGCCAATGCGCCAATTGGCCAGATTGTTCCAATGACTCAGCGCGCATCGCCGGGCACCCCGTAACCAGCCGAGGCCGCAGGCTCCAAGGCGCGTTGCACATAGTCATCGCGCTGCGGAAGCCAGATTTCCAGGACCCGTTCCAATTCCGTGATGGGATCCTCGTGCCAATCAACCCGCAGGTCGGTGTCGCGCCAGCCGTGGCCGGAGACCACTGCCAGTCCCGCTGAGTGCACTGGACCGGCTTCTCCCCCGGCAGCAATCCCGGCTTGCAGGGCTGCGAGCAGCCGCAGTTCAAGTTCACCGCCGGCCTCAGCGAATCCCTGCGCCACCGCCTGCGGCACCCCGGCGTTGGCCAGCATGTTCCCCGCGGCAACGCAGTGCTGCCCTTGGGCTCCGGCATAGATGCCCAGGGTCTGTTCCCCGTGGAAGAGCGCCTGGTTGCCCTGGGCGTCGAGCACCGTGAGCTGCCGGAAGGCAGCATCCGCATAGCCTTCCAGCGCCGCGTCCATCGCCTGCTGTGCGGTGGCTCCGGACTGGAGCAAGTCCAGGATTCTGGTGCCCAGCCGCGGATCGGTGATGTTCTGCGAGCTGACCGCGCCGACATGGTCGCGCAGGTGGGTGCAGCGGGCGGCGACCGCCGGCGAGGAGGAGGACACGGCAAGCCCGAAACGGCCGTTGCCGTCGGTACCGATCACACTGAATGTCATGGATGCTCCCTAGGAAATCACTGCGGTGGCGTCGATTTCGACAAGCCACTCTGGACGGGCCAAGGCCTGGACCACCAGGCCGGTGGATACCGGGTAAACGCCCTTGAGCCACTTGCCCATGGTGCGGTACACGGTCTCCCGGTAGCGCGGGTCGATAAGGTAGACGGTGACCTTGACGATGTCCTCGAGGCTGCTTCCGGCTTCCTTGAGCAGCAGCTCGATATTGGCCATGGCTTTTTCGGTTTGCGCCTCGACGTCCCCGATGCCCACCGATTCGCGGGTATCCAGGTCCTGGCCGATCTGGCCGCGCAAGTAGACGACCCCGTTGGCAACGACCGCCTGGCACAGATCGTTATCCAGGTTCTGTTCCGGGTAGGTGTCTTTTGTATTGAAGGTGCGGATGCGGGTGTGCTTCATTGGTTTCTTTCCTTCAGGCGATGGCGGGCTCAGGCGCAGGCCGCGGAGGACAGCGCGCTGGCCGTCATGGGCTGGTGGGCTGCATAGGCACGCTGGATGCCGATCTGGTCTGCAATGTACTGCGCATCGTGCCAGACGCCCCAGATGAAGCTGGAGCCGCGGCGCGATTGCCATGGCAGGCCAAGGAAGTAGACCCCGGCTTCCTGGGCGACCCCCTTCTGATGCCGCGGGCGTCCGCGCTCATCGAAGGTGTCCGCTTCCAGCCAGCTGTAGTCCACGGAGAATCCGGTGGCCCAGATGACGGTGGTGATCCCGGCAGCCGCCAGGTCCAATTCGGTCAATGGATCGGTGATGCATTCGGGCAGCTCGCCCAGCTCCCGGGCCTCGGGCTCCTGGGGGAAGCCCAGTCCGTTGCGCTCGATGTAGGCATCGGCTTCGTCCAGGATGGAGAGGTAGTTCGCGTCGCCGCGGGCCACGTTCTGGGCCACATCCGGATCGAAGCCCAGGACTCCGTCGCGGTAGCTGGACGCGCGGCCCACCAAGGTGATGCCCTGGCGACCCAGGGCGCGGAAGTTCACCGTCTGCCCGCCGCGGGCACCGCTGACCGCGATGGTCACGTGCTCGGCGCCCTGGGGTGGCGCGGACATTTCCCACTTGTTCAATACCCCCAGCCACCAGCAGAAGTCCTGTCCGCGGTAGCGCCGAGGCGGGCGGTCGTGCGGCCCCACGGCCAGATGGACCTGGCGTCCGGACCGGTGCAGCTCGTCGGCGATCTGCACGCCCGAGGATCCCGCGCCCACCACCAGGACGTTGCCTGCGGGAAGCTGGCCCGGGTTGCGGTAGCCGCTGGAATGGATCTGGTTCACCGGGGCATCTGCCGGAACGATCTGCGGGATCACCGGGTTCTGGAAGGGACCGGTCGCTGCGACGACGTAGGACGCTTCGATGGTTCCCTCGCTGGTTTCCACCGTGAAGCCCGGACGGCCCTGGTTGCGGGTAACCCGGTTGACCTGCACTCCGGTGCGCACCGGGGCGCCGATCTGGGCGACGTATTCCTCGAAGTACTGCGCCACCTGGTCCTTGCCGGCAAAGCTTTCGGGCTCGATGCCGCTGAATTCCAGGTTCGGGAACCGGTCGTGCCAGGCCGGGCCATTGGCCACCAGGGAATCCCACCGGCCAGTCCGCCAGCGCTCGGCAATGCGGTCCTTCTCGAGCACGACGTGGCTGATGCCGCGCTGGCCCAGGTGCTCGCTCATCGCGATGCCTGCTTGGCCTCCGCCAACCACCACTACTTCTGTGCGGGTATTCTGCATTGTTGTTCTCCGTCCATGGGAGTTGTCAGTTGGTGTCTAATCCAGATTCGTCCCAGCGGACTACATCTGTAAAGAAGTTCTTTTCGTTAATATGAATCTGAAAATCAGATGCTAAGTCTGCCGTCCTTCGAGCAGCAGTTGGCCAGCGCAGAGCGCAGGGGCGCGATCAGCTTTCAGGGCCGGGAGATCCGCGTCGATCTGCTGGCCGCCAGCCAGGGTGCGGGCGATCACCGCCAGCAGCATCACGATCACCAGCTCGAAGCCGACCAGGCCCAGCATCTCCTGCAGATGCCCGTTCTGGGCGGCGATCACCTCCGGCCCTCCACCGTGCCGATGACCGCCGGAGGAAGCATGGGCGGTGATCAGGCCCATGTGGATCAACGCACTGCCGCTCGAAATGGCCATGGCCAGCAGGGTTTGCCGGCGCAGGCCATGGCGTCCGAACATGGGATGGATGGTGCACCACAGGCATAGCAGCCCGCCGGCCAGCATGAACAGCCCCATGGCCCCCGGGGATCCAACCGCGAGGACAAAGTGCGCCACGGCTGAGGCCCCGGTCAGCATCCCGACGGCCCACGGCGCCCATGCGGCAGCCTGCCTGCGCCCGCGGGCCGCGAGAACGCTCATGGCTGGGACGGCTCTTCGAGCTTGCTTCGCCCGCTGCCGCCGGCCTCAGCGGGATCCGCATCCACCCGGCGGACCTTGGCGCCGCGAATGTAGCCGACCACGCCTAAGACCAGGATCGCCACCAGCGTTCCCACGGCAAAGAGCTCGAATTCGACTTGGGAAACTCCCCAGATCTCCTCGAAGTCGTAGTCCGCTCCCAGCAGGGCTTCCAGGGTGCCGGGGAATACCGCGACCCATGAACCCAGCAGGATCCACGCGAAGCAGATCCCGCCGAGGATCTTGAAGACTCCGTCGGATACGGGCACCCGGAAGGGGCGGTCAACCGCCGGGAATTTGCTGCGCAGGCGCACGGCCGCTGGAATCGCTATGAGGTAGCTGAGCAGGAAGGTCGAGATGGAAATGGTCAGCACGATACCGAAAATTGCCGCACTGGATCCGTTCAGCTGCATGGCCATGAGCATGAAGATCGTTGCCACGATGCCAGAGAGCGTATTAACCCTCATCGGGGTTCCCAGCTTGGGGTTGAACCGGCCGAAGTAGCCCCCGAAGAAGGAACCGTCAGCTGCGGCCATCGCCTGCATGCGGTCCGAGATGATCATCCATGCACCGCCCTGGGAGACCAGCACGAAGCAGAAGACCATGGCAGCGATGGCCAGCATGGCCGGCGCGCCCGCGCCGAAGATCGTGAAGACTTCCTCCACGGCACCGAACAGCCCGCCAATGCCGGTGATTTGATCCAGCGGGACCACCAAGAGGATGGCCAGCACAGGGAGCAGGTAGCTTCCGGCGGCCAGCAGCGAAGTCCGCGCAATCGATATGGGCACGTCCTTGGCCGGATTCTTCATTTCACCCGCGGCGCTGTTGCCGGACTCGAACCCGAGGAAGGAAAACAGCAGCAGGGGTGTCAGCCCGAGGAAACCGCCGACGCTGGGCGAGAAGTCCTTGACGGACAAGCCGTTGAATCCGTTGATGAATCCATAGATGAGCGTGACCGCCAGGAAGAACATCAGGAATCCGACCTTGAGGATCGCTCCCAGGGAAGGGAGCCACTTGCCGTGCTTGAGGCTGATGATGGCCGATGTGACGGTGATCCAGATGAAGGCCAGCTTGAAAAGATAGTCCCACATCGAGCCAGATTCTATGGGTGCCACATACTCGGACCAGGTTTCCACCGCGACGAAGGACATCGCTCCACCCACCCACACCGGCTGGGTCACCCAGGTCAGCAGCGAGGCAATGGCGGCAACAACGCGTCCGAACGCCATCCTGGTCCATACATAGACGCCGCCCTCCTCGGTGAAGGCGCCACCGGTTTCAGCGAAGATCAGCCCGTACGGAATCATGAAGGTGACCGCGAGAATCAGGGTCCAGGTAAAGGTTTCAGCACCGAAACCGGAGACCTGCCCAAGGATCTCGATAGAGACGACCGCTGCAACCACCAGAAGCAGAAGGTCCATGCGGCCCAAGCTCTTTTGCAGATGCTGCGTCTGGTCCTGGGCAAGCCTTGTTGAAGATGCATCATTATGCATGTCTATTTCCTTTTGCCGTTCCCTCCGCGGACGCATCCGGCCCGTGGAGGCGTGATTCCCTTGCGGAGCTGATATCCAAAGCTCTCCAGGGCTACTTGCGGCGACGCGTCTTCCAGCTGGCTCAAAACCACAGTGCTTCGCGTCACACGACCTACAGTAGAGGGCCATTCCGATCGCGTAAACAAATATTATTAGATGATACAAATCTGAATTTCAGATCCAAAAGACCGCGAGCCTCAGTACGCCACCAGCCCGCTGTCCACGCAGCTCGATCGGCATTGGCGATCACCCGGCGGGGTGACCCGCCGCGCCAGACAGGCGGCCGCAGGCCGGGGAAGAGCCCCCGCTTCCTCTGCCATCATCCGGAAACCAGGGAACATAGCATCACGGCGCGCCTGCCATGCGGCCGGAGCTGGGCCCGGCGGGAAATATTCCCGCCCGGTGGTTGCCATTGCACGTATCCCCTGTCACAATCGAAATTGATTTTGAACGCTTGTTCCATAAAACATCGAGGAGAAACAGATGGCCCACTCAGATTCGGCGACCGCGATGGAGACGGCGCATCCGCTGGAGCAGCTGACCGGAGCAGAGATCCAGCAAGCCCGCAGCATCCTGGCCCAAGCCGGCCTGGCAGAAGAGACCACCCGTTTCGCCTACCTCGGATTGCTGGAACCGCCCAAGGAACTTCTGTATGCCGGCGGACAGGCAGCGATCAGCCGCAAGATCCGTGCCATGCTCTATGACCCGAGCATCCCCCGCTCCCTGGATATCACGATCAGCCTGGACAGCGGGCAGATCGAATCCCAGCGCGAAATCGAGGTCGGGAAAGACGGGCAAGTCCCGGTGCTGCTGGAGGAATTCGACACCGTCGAAAAGATCCTGGCAACCGACGAAGGGTGGATCGAAGCCCTGGCCAAGCGCGGGCTGACCCCGTCGCAAGTTCGCGTCGCACCCCTATCCGCCGGTGTCTTCGACTACGAGAACGAAGAAGGCAAGCGCCTGTTGCGCGGACTGGGCTTCGTGCAGAATTCGCCCGAAGACCATGCGTGGGCCCACCCCATCGATCGCCTGGTAGCCTTCGTCGACCTCGAAAACCAGCGCGTTGACCGGCTAATCGATGATGGCCCGGTTCCCGTTCCGGAAATCAACGGAAACTACACCGATCCCAAGGTCCATGGTGAACTGCGCAAGGATTTGAAGGCCATCGAGATCACGCAGCCCGAGGGAGCCAGCTTCACGGTCGAAGGCAACCACCTCTCCTGGCTCGGCTGGGACCTGCGCGTCGGCTTCGATGCCCGCGAAGGACTCGTGCTCCACCAGATCCACCACACCCAGAAGGGCACACGCCGCCCATTGATCCATCGCGCCTCCATCTCCGAAATGGTGGTCCCCTACGGCGATCCATCCCCCTACCGCAGCTGGCAGAACTACTTCGACACTGGCGAATACCTGGTGGGACGCGACGCGAACTCGCTGAAGCTCGGCTGCGACTGCCTTGGCGAAATCCACTACATGTCCCCCGTGGTCGCCGACGACTTCGGCAACCCGCGCATCATCGAGAACGGGATTTGCATCCACGAGGAAGATGCCGGAATCGGCTGGAAGCACACCGATGAGTGGGCAGGGTCCAACGAAGTGCGCCGCAACCGCCGCTTGGTGGTTTCCTTCTTCACCACGGTCGGCAACTACGACTATGGCTTCTACTGGTATCTGTACCTCGATGGCACCATCGAATTCGAGGCCAAGGCCACTGGCATCGTCTTCACCGCGGCGTTGCCGCACAAGGGCTACGAATACGCCTCGGAAATCGCGCCGGGCCTGGCCGCCCCGTACCACCAGCACCTCTTCGGCGCCCGCCTGGACATGATGATCGATGGCCACACCAACGCTGTTGATGAACTTGAGGTAGTCCGCCTGCCGAAATCCGCAGGCAATCCGCACGGCAACGCGTTCACCCAGAGCCGGCAGCGCCTGGCCACCGAACAGCAGGCGATCCGCGATGCCAATGCCGCGGCAGGACGCGTCTGGCAGGTCAGCAATCCCAATTCGCTGAACCATGTGGGCGAGCCGGTCGGCTACACCCTGTACCCGCAGAACAACCCGACACTGGCCATGGCCGATGACTCATCCATCGCTGCCCGCGCCGCCTTCACCCGGCATGACCTGTGGGTCACGCGCTTCGCCGAAGGAGAGCTGTACGCCGCCGGCGACTTGGTCAACCGCAATCCAGGCGGGGCCGGGCTCCCAGCCTTCGTGCAGGCCGACCGGGATATCGACGGCCAGGACATCGTGTTGTGGCACTCCTTTGGCCTGACGCACTTCCCGCGCCCCGAGGATTGGCCCATCATGCCCGTGGATACCGTAGGCTTCACGCTGAAGCCCCATGGCTTCTTCAATGAAAATCCCATGCTGGACCTCCCCGCCTCGACGAGCTCGCACTGCTCCGCCCCAGCCGGCCCGCCCGCAGGACACTGCGGAGCATAGCTGGCAGGCCGCTGCGGCCATGCGAGGATGGACAGGAGCTGGACTGCCCGGGCCAGTTCCTGTCCATTTGCCCCTATCCGACCAGACTTGGCGTTGCTCGCCGGAAAGCTGCGTGACCATGCCTCGCCTCGTCGACCACGAAGAGCGCCGTGTTGCCATCATCCACACCACCTGGAACATTATCGCCACCCGCGGCATTGAAAATGCGACCATGCGGGATATCGCCAAGGAATGCGGCTATGCCACTCCCGGCATCATTTCCCACTACTTCGCGAACAAGAACGAGCTGTTGCTCGCAGCCTACGAGTTGATCTGCCAACGCACCGACCAGCGGATCGCCCACGTGCTGGCTTCGCGCCGCGGACTGGATGCGTTGCTGGCCCTGTGCTTTGAAATCATCCCGGCCGATGAAACTACCATCGCCGAGGCCCGGGTGGCAATTGCCTTCTGGCAAAGGGCGCAAACCGATGAGTCGCTGCGCAGAATCGGGGCTGCGGCCCTGAACGCCTGGATGGTGCAGATCAGCCAGTGCCTGAACGAAGCCAAGGATCTGGGCGAGGTTCCCCGGAAGCTGAATGTCAACTATGCACGGAGCGAACTGATCAACGCCATGATGGGCTTGCACATCACGTCAATGCTGGAACCGGCAGAAGTCACTTCTTCGCATCAGAGGCACTTGGTCAAGACCATGATCAACGGATATCGTTCAGTTGCCTAGCCTGGCTGCACGCCTGTTGCGCCCGGGCCCTTGGCGCGTTCTGCAATCTGGGCGTGCACGGCATCGGCCACCGCCCTCATGCGCCCCGTGGGCCGCTGCGATCTAAGGTAGGCCAGCACCGTGCGCAGTTCAGGGACTTGATCCGCGATCTCCACGATGGCCACTTCGTTGCCGTCGTAGGTCATGGAATGCGTCGGCCGTTGATGCAAAATGGAATATCCATGGGAGTGCGCGACGAAGGTGCGCACGGTTTCATAGCTTGCCGACTGGAATCGGACCTCTGGCTCCACGCCGGCTTGGCGAAGAATCGACAGCATCAAGTCCTTTGAGTGCGGCATATTCAGCAGGATGAATGGCTCGGCGGACAGCTGCTGCAGCTTGATGGCCTTCTTGCCGGCAAACCTGTGCCCCATGGGCAGCGCAATATATGGCCTGGCGTTGCTGACCGTGCTCGTGGAGACATTCTCCGGCAGCCCGAGGTCATAGCACAGCGCCAGATCCGCTTGCCCATCGCTCAATGCCCGGGAACAGCCAGCCGCGTCGGCTTCGATGACTTCCAGCACAAGATCCGGATGATCTGCCTTGAGCCGGTTCACCAAGTCAGGAATGTGGAACGGCGCCAGCGTGCTGAAGCACGCCAACCTGACCACTCCCGCGACGCTGGCCTGGTCGCCTTTCGCGTTCTCCACGACTTCTTCGAGATGCGCGAGCACGGCGTTGGCATCCTTCAAAAACAGCTCGCCGGATTGCGTCAACAGCAGGCCCTTGGCCCGCTGCCGAATGAACAACTGGGAGCCAATCTGCTTCTCGAGCTGCGCTACAGCACTGGACACTGCGGACTGGGCGACGTTCAGCCGTTCGGCCGCACCCGTCATCGACAATTGGGCTGCTGCTTCGCTGAAGTACCGAAGCTGCGTCAAGGTGATGTCCATACCGCAAGTATAAGTTCCTGACATCAATAATCAAGATATGAATCATCAGGTGCCATCTGTGAATCAGTTGCTCTTTGCGGGACTACCGTCGGCGGATCAACGACTCATCCAGGTCCTTGATCGAGGCCGCCCCCATCAGCTGCATGGCAACTTCCACTTCCCTGGACAAGAGTTCAATGGCACGGCTGGCTCCCTGCTCGCCACCAGCCATCAGTCCGTAGAGGTAGGCGCGGCCAATGAGCACGAAGTCGGCCCCGGCACACAGCGAGGCGACGATGTCCGCGCCGGACATGATGCCCGAGTCCAGGATGATTTCCATGTCTTGGCCGACTTCGGCGCGAACCTCGCGCAACGCTTCGAAGGCAATCGGGGCGCGGTCCAGCTGGCGTCCTCCGTGATTGGAGACCACGAGCCCATCGGCCCCTGCGGACTTCGACTTGGCCGCATCTTCCGCGGTGAGCACCCCCTTGACGAAGAGCTTGCCCTTCCACAGCTCGCGGATCCATTTCAGATCATCAAAGTCCAACGAGGAGTCGAACATGGAGTTGATAATCGTTGGCAAATCGGCCGAGGTGCCGGAGAGCGAAGCGAACTTCAGCGAATCGGTGGTCAGGAAGTTGAACCACCACTCCGGACGATAGGAGGCATCAACGATGGTCTTGAGGGTCAGTTCCGGCGGGATCTTCATGCCGTTGCGCGTATCGCGATGGCGCTGCCCGGCCACCGGCGTATCCACGGTCACCAGCAAGGTGTCAAACCCTGCGGCAGCGGCACGTTCCACCAGGGCCCTGGACTTCTCGCGGTCCTTCCACAGGTACAGCTGGAACCAGTTGCGTCCTCCCTGGGCAGCAGCGGCCACTTCCTCGATGGAGCGGGTGCCCATGGTGGAGAGGCTGAACGGGATTCCGGCCCTCTGCGCCGCACGCGAGCCGCCGATTTCACCTTCAGACTGCATGAAGCGCGTGAATCCAGTCGGGGCTATGCCGAAGGGTAGCTTCGATGGCGCTCCTGCGATGGTGGTGGATAGATCCGAGTGCGCGGTTCCGTGCAGGATCCGCGGCAGCAATTCCACGGAGTCGAAGACCTGCCGTGCGCGTCGCGCGGTGATCTCCCGTCCGGCGGCGCCATCCACGTAGTCGAACGCGGCGGCGGGGGTCCGGCGTTTGGCGATCGCCCGCAGGTCCCAAATGTCGGCAGCAGCCGCCAGCCGTGCCGCGCGACGGTCAAGGGATGGGACCTTGAACTTCATCAGGCTCACCAGCTCGGACAGATCAGGCACTTGGCGTTTGAGGTTCCCCACGGATGGCTCCTTTTCGATCCAGAAATTGTCGATTCATGCACGACTTGCCGCGGCCTCACGCAGGGCATAGCCGCATCGTTCGATGGTGCTCCCCGGGCACCGAGGCCAGCCGGCACTGCAGCCCTGCTGCTGGCAAAGTTGCCACAATGCCCACGACGTCGTTCCCCGGGAAGAATGGATATCTCGTAAGATTCCTGAAATATATTTCTACCCAGACTAAAGTGTTCATCAGATCAGCACCTAGCGCAGGTCGCTAAGTTACGACCGGAAGAATCAAGGAATCATGGCCAGCTCGCTTTCTGAGAAACTCGCCGATACCCTGCGCGAACGCATCAACCGCGGAGAGCTGTCGCCCGGGACGGTGGTTGTCGAGCCGGCCTTGGCCCAAGAATTCGAGGTCTCCAAGACTCCGGTGCGCGAATCCTTGCGCCAGCTCGCCAGCGAGGGGCTGCTCGAGGTCTTGCCTAAAAAGGGCTACCTCGTGCGCGCCATTTCGCTGAACGACGTCTACGAAGTCCTGGAATTGCGACGGCTCCTTGAACCGCACGTGGCATCCGAAGTTGCCGCGCTGCATTCGGCGCAACTGGTGGCCAGCCTCAGCGCCCATCTGAAAGACCAGGAGGAGCTGGCAGTCAGTGATCCCATCGACTCCATGCACGCAGCCCGCCGGTTCCACAGCGAACTATGCGCGGCCTCGCGCAACTCCCGGATCACCGCCAGCCTGGAGACCTGCCTGGCGCAAACCGCGCGCGCCCATTATGTCCTGCCATCCATGCAACCCTACATGTCGCAATCCGGGGAACTCACCGAGCACCAGCGCATTCTGGCCGCAATCCAGAATTCCGATGCCGCCGCAGCATATCAGGCGATGAGCGAACACCTTGATTCCATCCGCCGGGCCATGCTGGGCGAGAACCCGGTGCGGCAGGCACCGATAAGCTGACAGCAGTTCTGCCACCAGAGACCAGGAGAGCACCTATGGAGCACCAGGCATCGGCCTATCCCGCGGTCAGCGCCGATGTACTGGTCGCCTGGAAATGCAATCTGAACTACACCATCGTCGTCTGGGTTCACCAGGGCACCGCGCGCGTGCATTTTGAAGATGGGGTCATCTCGTTGCGGCCGGGCCAGGCGCTATGGATTCCGCGACGCACAGCCCATATGGTTGAACACGCTGCCGACAGCCTGGCCTTGGCGATCCTCATCCCGGCACGCCATAGCGGGCCGGCAATCGACCAGCTGCTGCGAATCGAAGTTCCGCCGGGACAAACCGGCTGGATGTTCTACCTCATGCTGCTCACGCTCTCGCCGTTGCATCGGGGCCAAATGCCAACGGGGCGTATAGCGGAGCATCTGGCGCACTTTATTGTTCAAGAGCACCGCCCTCCAGCTTCGCCGCTGCCACCGGCGCGCCACCTGGCAGTGGAACGCGCGCGCAGGCTCCTGCGCCATGAGCCAGCAGCTGTACGGACCCTTGGCGATGTGTCCGCCCGGCTGGGGGTTTCCGAACGTACTTTGCGCCGCCAGATCTCTGCCGAATATGCCATGGGCTTTGGGGAATTCCGGCAACGCTGCCGCGCTGTGGACACCATCGAGGATCCAGACCGACGATGGCAGCCGGTCCCGGCCTTGGCTACACGCTGGATGAGTTTTCCGCAGCATCGGTACGCGCTATGGGCCTACCAGGGACGCGGTTCCGTGAGCCTGTCCGCCCCCGGTGCGGATGAGCAGCAGATTCATACCCAGCGCCTGGAAGCCGGCGAGCTACTGGTCATTCCCGACGGCTATTCGGTCCGCCTGTCCATTGATTCTGGAGCGCTCTTCTTTCCGCTGAGCATGCCATTGCCCGGCGGCGGGCAACGCACGCACCTGCGTCTACCGCTGCGCATCCCTCCAGAACTCGAGCCGCAGCTGATGCGCCAAGCCATCGCCCACATCACCGCGCTGCGGCCGCCGCACTTTGATCGGCGCGAAGTCTTCGCCTTGCTGGAGCGGGGCGCCCATTACCCGGGGCTGCGTTGGCCGCAGGACCCGAGCCTGGCGGGCATTGCCCGGCGCCTGATCCTGGATACCACCGGAGCAGCCAATCTCGCCGAGCTGGCCGCGGAGCACGGACTAAGCCCGCGGAGCCTGCAACGCCAATGGCGCGCGGCCACCGGCCAATCCCTGGCGGCTTGGTGGACGGCCTACCGCATGCAGCGAGCCGAAGGCATGCTTGCGGCCGGATTTTCAATAGATTCCGTGGCCCGCTGGATGGGCTATGGGCATGTCCCGAATTTCTCGCGCGCCTTTCTCGCCGCGCGGGGTCGCCGGCCCAGTTCCGTGCACCATTCCACAATTTCCGGACAACAGAATATCTATTAACGACAAAGTTCCTTTGGGGCCGAAAACCTGCCATTCACGGATTTTCTAGGCCTTATGCCCCTGGAAACGAACTCATGCCGGCCTTTGATGTATGGGTAACCTAACTGCGTAAGGATAGGCTCGCATCTCGTTATTGCTCGTCCGCCTTGCTCATGGATCCTGCCCCGTGCAGTCCCGGGCAAGCCACCGCCAAGGAGAGATTCCAGGTGCGTTTCAACCTTCGTACGATTGCTTCGACCACCGTGGCCGCGGCCCTGGTGCTGGGCCTCGGGGCCTGCACTGCCAGTGGCTCCGCCACGCCTGAAACCAGCGACACCCAGTCCTCGGCCGCTCAACAGGGCCAATGGCCACGCACCGTCACCGATGAAAAAGGTTCGGTGACCATCGAAGAACAGCCCAAGCGCATCGTGAACACCGCAATGTCCACCACCGGATCCCTGCTGGCCATCGACGCACCCGTGGCAGCCACCACCATCACCACCCCCGGACCGGAAGCCGACTCCAACGGATTCTTCACCCAGTGGAGCAAAGCTGCCACCTCCGCCAACGTCCAGCCGCTGTATAAGATCGGCAACTTCGATCTGGAGTCGATCATCGCCCAGGACCCCGACCTGATTGTCGTCTCCACCTCGGGTGCCGACTCGGTGATGGACCACTACGAGCAGCTCACGGAAATCGCCCCGACCATCGTGGTCAACTACTCCAATAAGGACTGGCCAGAACTGACCCGGCAGTTGGCCGAGGCCACCGGGCACGAGGCTGAAGCCGAAAAGATCATTGCCGAATTTGACGAGCGCGCGGCCCAGGTGAAGGAAAAGCTGGCGATTCCTTCGGGTACCACCGCCTCCATCGTTTCCTACAATAAGGGCTCGGCCTCGCCTGTGGGCAAAACCACTGGACCGCACTCCCGGCTGATCTCCTCTCTGGGCTTTGAGGTCGTTGAGCCACCCGAAGCGTTCAACACCAATCCACAGAAGCGTGATGACTTCGTCTTCACCTCCTATGAGGGCCTGGCCAAGTCCGCCACCGGCGATGCGGCCTTCCTGATTGCGGCGACCGAAGACACCGCCAAGAGCTTCCTCGCGGATCCGACCTTGGCCAACCTGCCTTCGGTCAAGAGCAAGAATGTCTTCCCGCTGGCCAATTCCTTCCGCCTGGACTACTACTCATCCAGCCAGATCCTGGACTACTTCGAGAACGACTTCCCATCCTTGGCAAAGTAAGGCCACGTGTTCCAGCCTCGCACCGTTCCAGGACGCCGCTCACCACTGCTGTGGTGGGCGGCGGCCTTGGCCATGCTCTGTCTCCTGATCGCCTGCTCCTTTGCCGTGGGCTCCGCGTCCATCGGGCTGCGCGAATCATTGCGAGCCATCACCGGCTTCGACCCTTCCAATACCGAGCACCTGCTCGTGCATGAGCTGCGCATTCCGCGGACCTTCCTGGCCATCCTGGTCGGCGCGGGACTGGGACTGGCCGGAGCACTGATGCAATCGCTGACCCGCAATCCGCTGGCCGAACCAGGATTGCTCGGAGTCAATTCAGGAGCGGCTTTTGCCGTGGCCATCGCGATCACCCTCGGGGTGATCCAGCCGGCGGTACTGATGCTCTTTGCCTTTATCGGTGCCGGCATCAGCAGCATCGCCGTGTTCCTGCTCGGCCAGCGCAGCACCCGGGGAAACGACCTCTCCCGCATGGTCCTGGCCGGGGCAGGACTCTCGGTCATGCTCGCGGCGGCCACCACCATTTTGATCATCGGCGGAACTTCGCAAAACCAAACCAAATACGCTTCCTGGGCTACCGGTTCACTGCAGGGACGCGGCTACGATGTCCTGCCGGCGACCCTAATCGTGATCCTGATAGGTTCGGTGCTGGCCCTGGGCATGTCGCGCACCCTTGATGCACTGGCCTTGGGCGAGGATTCGGCCAAGGCCCTGGGCATCAGCACGCAGCGCGCCTGGGCGCTCGGGCTGCTGGGAATAGTCCTGCTCTCCGGAGCCGCCACCGCGGCGGCCGGACCCATCAGCTTTATCGGCCTGGCCGCCCCGCACGCCGCGCGCATGCTGGTAGGAGCCGGTCACCAACGACTGCTTCCCTTGTCCATGGCCCTGGGAGCACTTGCATTGCTCATTGCCGATATCCTCGGCCGAATACTCGTCAGGCCCGATGAAGTCGGTGCCGGGGCCATGAGCGCGCTGATCGGCGCACCGCTGTTCATCCTCTTGGCCCGACGCATGCTCAAGGCAGGCAGCTAATGGCACGAAGCCACTACACGAAAGCTCGCCGGCATGCGGTAATGATCACCCTGGGGGTGCTCTTGTGCGTATTGGCCGTCGTGGCGCTGGGCACCGGAACCATCAGGCTCTCGCCTCCAGAGGTCCTGAATGCCCTGGCCGGACACGGCAGCCAACGGGATCTGCTGGTCGTTGGTTCCATCCGCGCACCGCGCGTGCTGACCGCGATCGGCGTGGGCGCGGCCCTGGGCGCGGCCGGAGCGAGTTTCCAATCCATCGCCCGCAACCCGTTGGGCAGCCCCGATATCATCGGCTTCACCACCGGGGCCGCCACCGGCGCGGTGGCGCAGATCGTCGTGTTCAATGCCGGCGCCCTGGCCACGGCCGGTGCGGCGATGGCCTGCGGGCTGCTCACCGCGGGGCTGGTCTACTTGCTGTCCTATGCCGGAGCGCGTACCGGGGGCCAGCGCCTGGTCATCATCGGCATCGGGGTCAGCGCCATGCTCTCGGCTGCCAATACGCTGCTCCTGGCCAAGGGCGACGCAGAGCTGGCGGCCCAGGCCAACCTCTGGCTCACTGGTTCACTGGGCGGACGCAGCTGGTCCGATGCGCTGCTGGTCCTGCTGGCCCTGGCCTTCCTCCTACCGGTGCTGCTGTGGCATTCCACCGGGATGACCCTGCTGGAAATGGGCGACGACGCGGCACGCGCGCTGGGCGTGGGGGCCGAAACCGTGCGCCGCGTGACCGTCTTCACCGCGGTCTGCCTCAGTGCCGCGGCCACCGCGGCGGCCGGACCGGTAGCCTTCGTTGCCTTGGCTTCGGGAGCGATTATTCGCCAGCTGATCGGTTCGCGCACCGTCCACATCGTGCCCGCGGCGCTCACCGGCGCCGTCTTGCTGCTCGGCTGCGATGTTGCGCTGCAGCAGCTGCCCCTGCAATGGCAAATGCCCATCGGCATGGCCACCGCGCTCGGCGGCGGCCTGTACCTGCTCTTCCTGCTGACCCGAAACCCTGCACGGCGCCAATAGCCCGCACTAGCCACCAACCCGAAGGAGTCCTCTCCATGAGTGCCCATACCTTGATCGTCGAGGAGATTCTCGACTACACCCCGCGGATGCGCCGCGTCATCTTCCAGGGGGAAGGCGTTCGCTCCTACGCCGCCGATGGGCCCGCCGTCCCCAATATCAAGATCTATTTCCCCCGCCCCGGGCAAGAGCTGGATTTTCCCCAGCGCGACGCCAGCACCGGGCGGTGGGCCTTTGCCGGAGACCAGCGCTCGCGGGTGAGGACCTACACGGTTCGCTGGCTTGATGCCGAAGCCTCGCGGATGGCCATCGACTTTGTCCGCCACGGCGACGAAGGACTGGCCAGCGCATGGGTGGAGAGGATCAGTGCGGGAAGCAGGCTCGGCGCTTTTGGCGGCGGCGGACGAGTACTCAAGCCCGGGGGCACAGCGCTGATGTTCGGCGATGAAACGGCGCTGCCAGCCATCAGCGACACCCTTGAGCAGATGCCCGAGAACCAGGAAGGCGAGGTGTTCATCGAGGTGGCCGACGCCCAGGAGATCCACGAGCTGCGCGCGCCGGCAGGAATGCGCATCACCTGGCTTTCGCGCGCCGGTGCCCCAGCGGGCAGTACCCGCCATCTGGTCAACGCCATGGAAAGCTACCACGTCTCGCACCCGCAGCAGATCCACCTGTGGGTGTCGGCCGAATCCGAGGTGGTCCGATTTGCCCGGTCCTGGGCCGCGCAGACCGCAATCCCCAAAGCGAACCGCCTCATTATCGGCTATTGGCACCGGACCCTCGATGAGGTGTCCTACGCCTATGATTCCGACCATGACCGCGTCGCCGACGAGATGGCCTACGAACGTCCCGGCCATGAAGAACATGCGCACTAGGCCCGGCACCGCGCCAGGGTCCCTGCGCTGTTATGGCTACCTGCGTGACACTCGGTCAGCTGGAGAACTACGCGCCTGGAAGCACGCCCTGCACAATGACGAGATGCGCACCCCGGTCTTTGAGGCAGCGGAGGATCCGGCCCTGGTGTATGCCCATTTCCTGCTGGCCGATCATGGGCAGCCAGCACCGCTGGCCGCAGCGATCTTGTCGGCCAATGCACTGGTGGATCACCGTGATCTCGACGCCAGCGAATTCGAGGAAATCGCGAACGGCTTGTGGGCTGTCACCTTGCAGGTTCCCGCCGATTGGCGTGCTGGCTACCGCATCACGACGCACCGTGGCGCGGGCCTGCCCGCCTGGCGCACCGAAACCGGGCGCCGGCCCATCCGGCTGGCCGCCGACGCTGGCGGAATCGATGAATTCAACCAGTTGGTGGGGGCAAGCATGAATGGCGCCCCGGTGTCCTTGGCCTACGCCCCTGCCAGCCGGATTCCCGGCTCGCTGGCTGCTGCGACCCCGGACCGGAATCGCCCCGGTCCTGCGGTCGGCGGCTGGGGAGATCCGGGACAAGCACCTGGAACCACGCACCCTCGACTGCATCATCACGAGCTTTATGATGAAAATTGCCATCGCTCCCGGAATCTGTGGATGTACGTGCCGGCCCAGGCGGACGGGCCGACGCCACTGGCCATTGTGCACGACGGTGCCACCTACGCCCGGTACCTTGCGGCCGCTCAATCGCTGGATGCCGCCATTGCATCCGGAGAGCTTGCCCCGCTGCATGTGCTGTTCATCGACAGCACCACAGTCCAGATCCGGAGCGAGGAACTCCCCATGCTCGGGGGAACCACCAGGTCAATTGCGGAGCAGTTCCTGCCGTGGGCACGAAGCCGCTACCGGATCTCCCTGCGCCGCGACGACGTGCTAATTAATGGTGCTTCCTTTGGTGGTCTTGCGGCCCTGTTGATGCTCTGCCACTACCCGCATCTGGTGGGTTGCGCGCTCGCCCAGTCTCCTTCCCTCTGGCACACCGACCTCACCAAGAGCATCACGGCGCTGCCGGAACACAGCACGGTGCTGATCCAGGCTGGCTGTTATGAAACGGATATCCATGAGGGGTGCCTGCGCCTGATGGAGCACCTGCGCGAATTTCCGCCGGCAGGCCAAGTGGACTTCGAGTCGCTGAGCGGCGGGCATGACTGGTCATGGTGGAATCCGGAGCTCCTCTACGGATTAGCCAGATTCTTCCCCGGACCGGCTCACACCGGCGGGTCGATGTAGAGGCAGTTGGCGGCCCAGCACTTGTTCGCCGCTCCCAGGGCGGCCGCAGCGCCGCCCTGCAGGGCGATCCGTTCATCAGCAGGGCGTGTGGCCCGATTCAGCTCATGCAATGCCGCCACGATGGTGGCGAGGTGATGGCAGCCCAGGTCTCGACATGTCTGCCAGAGATCCAGTGGACGGGCTAGGAATAGAAGAGTCGTGGTCCGGGCAACCAGCTGGCAGCCTCTTGGCTAGTGCCCTAGCCTCATCCACGCGGTTCCGCGGGCCCGCACCCACAGCGTGATGCCACGAGATGCCATGAATCCCAGTGCAAAGGCCACCCAGATCCACCAGATTGCCGAGCGCGGATCGCTGGTGAAGGCCAAGACCGCCCAGAGCATCGGAGCGTAGACCACCAGGTTCACCACGCTGGCCAGGCCCAGGTAGCGGGCATCCCCGGCGCCGATCAGCACCCCGTCGAGCACGAACACCAGTCCGCACAAGGGCTGGGACAGGGCCAGCACCCACAGTCCTACCGTGGTCAGTTGGCGGATCTGCTCATCTGGGGTGAACATCATCGGGAAGATCCATGAGGTGGCGAACAGCAGCAGCCCAGTGGCTACACCGAAGTAGATCCCCCAGCGGCTCATGATGCCAGTGAGCTTGCGAACGCGCTCAGCATCCCCGCGGCCCAGTTCCTGGCCAATCATCGCCTGGGCCGCGATGGCCAGCGCGTCCAGCGCGAAGGCCAGGAAACTGAAGATCGTGAAGACCAGCTGGTGCGCGGCCAGGGTCTGGGTGCCGGAGCTTGTGGCGACAAAAACAGTTAAAAGCAACGCCGCGCGCATGGTCAGGTTGCGCAGCATCAGCCAGGACCCGACTTGCCCGGTGGAAATGAACCCCGCCCAGCTTGGCGCCAGCGAGATCCCCTGTTGGCGGATTCGCGGCAACAGCATCCACAAGTAGACCGCCGCCATCAGCCATTGGGCAATCGAAGTGCCCAGGGCGGCACCGGCCACGGACATCTGCGCCCCGTAGACCAGGGCGAAGTTCAGGACGATATTCAAGCCAAAACCGGCGGTGGCAACCACCAGCGGAGTCTTGGTATCCTGCATTCCGCGCAGGACGCCGGTGGCAGCCAGTACCAGCAGCATCGCGGTCAGCCCCGGCAGCGAATAGTGGATATAGTCCACCGCAAAATCCGTAGCCGGCCCCTCGGAACCCATGGCCTGCACCAGGGGCCTGGCGGTGAGGTATCCCAGCACTGAGAGCACCACGCCCAGGACCACCGCGAACCACATGCCATCGCGTCCGGCGGCCATCGCCTGCCCGGGACGCCCCGCGCCAATAGCGCGCGCCACCGCAGGGGTGGTGGCATAGGCCAGGAAGATCATCAGTCCCACCGCGGTCTGCAGGACCGTGGTTCCCAGGGCAGCGCCCGCCAATTCGTCCACGCCAAGGTGGCCGACGATGGCCGAATCGGCGAGCAAGAAGAGCGGCTCGGCGATCAGCGCGCCAAGGGCAGGAACTGCCAGGGCCAGAATCTGCCGGGAAATGTTCTTCGGGGATTCGATGGGGGTTGAGGAACTCACGCTTCCCACTCTACGAAGCGCAAAGCCCTTTCACCATTTAATATCGCTGGGCGAGATGCCTCAGGCAGATGCCGTCTACCGGATGGAGTAGAAACGCATTAGGTTGGAAGCAACCTAAGAGGCCGTGGGGACGCGGCCAGAAGGAGCAGCAGAGCCCATGAGCCAAGAGCACCTCGATCAGTGGCAGTGCGCAGGATGCGCCGTGGAGTTCCCGCCGGGCGCGCAGCCTGAAGGGCTGTGCCCGATCTGCGCCGACGAGCGCCAATACATTCCCGGAGGCACCCAACGCTGGATTCGGACCGGTGATCTGGTGGCGGACGGCCACGAGCTGACCCTGACGGAACTTGAACCCGGGCTGACGGCCATCGCCTCCCCGGAAATCGGCATTGGGCAAAGCGCCTTGCTGGTTCAGACCACCGGCGGCAATCTGCTCTTCGATGTTCCCGGGCTGATTACCGACCAGATCATCGCCTGGCTGCAGTCCTGTGGCGGGTTGGCCGGGATCGTTGCCAGCCATCCGCACATGTACGGGGTGCAGCAGAAGTACAGCCAGGCCCTGGGCGGCGTCCCGATCTACGTGGCACAGGCGGATGCCCGGTGGGTCCAGTATTCATCTTCGGCGATCAAGCTCTGGCAGGATGCTTTTGAAGTCCTGCCCGGCATCACGCTGAAGCAATTGGGCGGGCATTTCCCGGGCAGCACCATCGCCTGCTGGCAGGCCGGCGCCGATGGGCGTGGTGTGCTCTTGGCTGGAGATGCCATCTTCCCGGTGGCTGATGGCAACGTGACTTTTCTGCGCAGCTACCCCAACCGAATTCCGCTTTCGGCGCCCGTGGTGCGCCGCATGGCCAAAAGCTTGGAAGAGCTCGAATTTGACCGCCTCTACAACAACTTCGCCAGTTGCGTCCGCTCGGATGCGCAGCGAATTGTCCAGTTTTCCGCGGATCGATACGCCCGCTGGGTGTCGGGAGAATTCGACCATCTGACCTGATCTGGCGGGGATTTCAGATATTCCTCCTGTGGAATATCTAGGCTTTGCCCAAAGATGGATCGCGCTTGGAGAGGAACGAAGCCAAGACCATCGCCACCGCCTGCAGCACGACCACCGAGAGCACCACGCTGCCCCACCCATAGTGCATGAACGGGATGCCGATGAGCCATCCCAGCACCGAGGAACCAACGTAGTAGAACAGGTTGTAGAGGCTCGATGCCTGAGCGCGGGCGCCGGAGGCCAAGACTGGAACCCAGCCGCTGGCCACCGCATGTGCCGCGAAGAAGCCCGCGGTGAAGACCAGCAGCCCGGCAACAATGACTACGAGATTGCCCGCAAGGGTCAAGGCCAGCCCCGCAGCGCTGCACAAGATGCTCAGGCGCAGCGTATTGCGGCGCCCAATTCTGGCCACCACCTTCCCACTGGCCACCGAGGTGTAGGTGCCAGACAGATACGCCAAGAACACCAGGGCCGCCAGAGACGACGGGATGAGATAGGGAGGCGCTTCCAGCCTGAACGCCAGATAGTTGTAGACCGCGACGAAGCCGCCCATGAGCAAGAAGCCCTGGGCATAGACCAGGATCATCTTCCCGCGCAGCGCTTGGCCGAACTTCGCGGCGATCGCCTTGAGGTTCTGCTCCCGAATGGGTGCGAAGCCTTGGGCTGCGGGAGCTTTGAGCAAGAAGAACAGCGTGGCCAGTCCAGCCATGATGCTCACCGCGGCGATCCCCCACCGCCACCCCGCGGGCTCTCCGACGAAACTGGCCACCAGACGTCCTGCCAGGCCGCCGAGGGTGGTTCCCGAGATGTAGGTGCCACTGGCTACGGCAACCGCCCTGGGGCTGACTTCATCGACGAGGAACGCCAAAGCAGAGCCGGGCACACCGGCCAAAGCAAGGCCTTCGAAGAAGCGGATAACAACGAGCGATTCGAAATTCGGCGACTGGGTGCTGAGCAATCCCAGCAGCACCGAGGCAATCAAGGCCGCGCAGATGACCTTCCGCCGGCCAATCCGGTCCGAAATGATAGCCCATGGAGTCACTGCCAGGGCCAGCCCCAAGGTTGCCGATGAGACGGCTAGCGCAACTTGGGATGAGCTGATCTGAAAATCATTGGAAATGACTGGCAGCAGCCCCTGCACCGCGTATAGCTGGGAGAATGTGGCAACACCACTGGCAAAGAGCGCCAGCAGCATGCCGCGGTAGGCCGGGGTGCGTGGTTCATGCCCTGCGAACGACACTGCTTAGATTCCTGCAGGGAGCAGCGGGTATAGCAGGTAGACAACCAGCAGGGCCACGGTGTTGTTCAGCACGTGCAGCAGGTATGAGTAGGCCATCGACTTGCCGCTGAGGATGTAGGCCAGGCCCATCGTGATGCCGAGCATGAAGTAGGGGACGACTTCCAGCCAGGACCCTACGCCCGCGCCGACGAAGTGGATCCCCGCGAAGAGGACGGTGGAGAACAGCAGGCAAATCCAGATATTGAATTTGCGTGACAGCTTGCCGATCAGCAGGTGGCGGAAGAAGTATTCCTCGACAAACGGGCCAAAGAGCGCCGTGACGACCAGCATCACGGGCAGCGGCACGGTTGTGGCCATGCCTTCCAAGGCGGCTTGGTTTTCGCTGGTCACCACTTGGCCGGTAAGTCCTGCGATGATCGCGTTGACCATGATGGTCAGCAGCCAGCCTCCGGGCAGCATCAGCCACTTCGCCCACGGGTGGTAGCGCATGGTCTTGAAGGAATCGAAGAACTGCGGACCGCACTGGATCATCGCGAGAATGAAGAAGCAGACGTACAGGATCAGGTTGATGCCGAAGAGCGCTTGCTCCTGGGTTTCGAACGCTGTCATGTAGCCCGGGATGAGCGCAATCAGCCCGGCTGCTCCCCCAATGAAAAAGACCAGGTAGGCCAGCATCGTCCACACGTCGCCCTTGCTGAACTTGCCGGCGTTGAAGACGCGTTGCCTGGGCCGTACAGCCATGTATCGAACTGGGTGCTCTGGCCATTGTTGCATGGTACAAGCCTAATCGGCTTGCCTATGGATTTGCCTCAACCGTGAGCGAGCAGACGCAGACCGCTGTCCTTGCCGGTTCCCAGGGGCTAGAACGCCCGAAGGCGATCGCCGCATGAGCAGTGATCGCCTTCGGGCGCAGAGAGCTGGCGTTAAGGGCTGGAGAAGATTAGAACCTAGTTGCGGTCGAATCCTTCGCGGCCCTTGTTGACGAAGGCCGGGAACAAGACCTTGTAGCTGACGCCGGCAATAGCCGCACCGATAATCGGCGCAAGGATGAACAGCCAGACCTGGCCCAAGGCTTCTGGACCGGCAAACCAGGCTACGCCCAGCGAACGAGCCGGGTTGACCGAGGTGTTGGTGACCGGAATCGACACCAGATGGATCAGGGTCAACGACAGGCCGATGGCGATCGGGGCAAAGCCCTTGGGCGCGCGCTCGTCGGTGGATCCCAGGATCACGTAGAGGAAAATGGCGGTGAGGACGATTTCAGCAACCAAGGCCGCTACCAGAGAATAGCCGTCGGGAGAACGATCGCCGTAGCCGTTGGAGGCGAAACCTGAATCTACTGCGCTGAAGCCATCCTTGCCCGAGGCGATCCAGAACAACACCGCGCCGGCGGCCGAGGCGGCAATGATCTGCGTGACAATATATGGTGCCACGTCTTTCCATGGGGTACGGCCTGCGAAGGCGGTGCCCAGGGTGACCGCCGGGTTGAAGTGCCCGCCGGAGATATGCCCGACGGCGTAGGCCATGACCAATACGGTCAAGCCGAAGGCCAAAGCAACGCCCATGAATCCGATCCCCATGTTGACGGATTCATCTGCCATGACTTTTGCCGCGAAAATGGCCGAACCGCAGCCACCAAAGACCAGCACAAAGGTGCCCAAGAATTCTGCCGAAAGTTTTGCGCCCACAGTAGGCACGGATGCGTCAGACATGCTTTCTTTTCCTTTCCTCGATGAAAATATGCGAGTTCAAGGACAGCTTATGTCCTGACAGCCGGATTCGGGTAGACCTCAGGCTATTTAATAGAATTCATTTGTCTTATTTTTCATCGGGGTTCATGCTGCTGTTCGATTTCCGCGCTTCGCCCACGTTAGCCTTTTGTGGATGAAGGACGACGTTCAACCACGGCGGCCGCCGCAATGCCGACCACTACGCCCAGCAGATTTCCCATGGCGCAGTCCCACACCAGCTGTGATCCGATCTTTGGATTGGCCAATTGGAGCATCAAGATAATCAGCGGGGTGAAGAAGCTGAGGGCAAGCCCGTAGTTTCTGGCCATGTAGGCTTCGGTAGGGAACATCAGCAGAATGATCAGGCACCCGATCACCGCCTCACTGGGCGCCAGGTAGCTGATTCCCAACAGCGCGCCAATGCCAGCCAGGGTGCCGGCGAGCCGGTGAGCGCCTCGCCGCAAGCGCCCTCGGGCATTGCCAGCGGCCAGCGGAACGGCCGCCCCGGCCAGGATCCACTGGAGATGTTCCACGTTCAGAAAGATCCCGACAGCTCCAGCCAAGAAAATCACCAGCAGGTAGGTTCTTGCCCTGCGCAGGATGGCGGGCCAGGGAATCACTGTGGCGCCCCTCCAGCGTTCGCCCGTCGATTCAAATCGATCGGCTTGGCCGAGCAGGACGCTGAACATTGCGGTCGCCACGAACGCAGCAAGTCCGTCCACTGCGGGCAGTTCCCCCACCGGCAAGGTCCCCAAAGCGCCAAAAGCAAAAAGCGGGAAGAAGGCTCCGCCTGGCTTGATCCCATATCGATCGGCGATCACCGAGCTGAAGGCTGACCAGAACATTCCTCCGGCAAGCAGCACCCACCCGTGCAATCCCAGAGGAGCCATGGCGATTCCGCAGATTCCCGCGCAGAGCATCATGGCCGCCCCGAGCAGCTGGTTCTTCAGCCGCTGCCAACGGTGCGGAGCGCGTCCGTACATTCCGACGATGGAGCCGAAAACCGCGTAGGCGAGGAGGTCTGTCCGGCCTGTTGCCAGCAGCACGCTGCCGGGGATCCCCAGGCCCAGGCCAAAGCGAACTGCCGGACGGATCTCCGGGCTGTGCGCCATGGCAAAGCGCTGCCAGTCAATAAACGAAGCGGGCTTCGGCGTGGACTTTCGGATGGCCGTGAGGAGCGGCGTTGCTCTGCCCATCGTCAGCGCAGCTCTGGGAACAGCGTGGAATCTGGCCCGTTGCCACCTTTGCTTGGCCCCCGGAGAACTGAAGCGCTGCCTCGTTCCATTGATTTATCCCGCCTCCCGTCGCATGGCCCGAGTCGGTCGTGAGATCGGGCCTGTTTCTAGGTTCAGGGATATGCCTTGATCAAATCCAACAATCAGATCCGATGATCCAATAATTATTAGTTATGAAGACTACTGGGAGCGCCATTAGTCGTAGGAAGAATTTCAAGAATAATCTTCTGGAGCGCTCGCGTCATCAAAGTTAACGGATTGTCATCTTCCATCACCAGAGAAATCTGCGAAGTGACCTGCGGATCATCCAGCCGGGTCAGCTCGATTCCGGGAAGGGCACCCAACGGAGGCAGCCACTGGCGCGGGACAATGCTGGCCCAGTTTCCCGTTGACACATGCGCGAGCAGCGTGACTATCGAGTCGCATTCGATGCGCGGGGCAACTTCCAAGCCATGCTGGCTGAGGGTCTGGTCCAGGACTTGGCGTCCCCGCAGGGATGAGTCGAGAAGGCACAATGGCAACTCCAAGGCCGAGCTCCATGAAACCACCGCGTCTTTGGCGAGTACACCCGTCGCGGTGAGCAGCACATGCTCTTCGGCATAGAGCGGATAGACCAGCAACCCGGCCACGTCCTGCGGCTCCGCATAGATCAGGCCCGCGTCCAGCTCATAGTTCCTGATTTGGCGGATAATCTCTTCCGACCGGAGACTCGCCTGGACATTGATGCCCACTTCCGGATAGGCCCGGGCGAATTTGTCGGTGAGCGTGGCGACGGTGGAAGAGGCAGCAGGAACGGTGCCGATGCGCAGGGTGCCATTGAGCCCATGCTGGTAATGGGCAATTTCCTGCTTCAGCGATTCGTGGTCTTTCAGGAGTTTTCGCGCCCATTTGAGCACGGTCTGCCCTTCGACCGTCAAGCTCTGGAAGGCATGGCTGCGCCTGACCAGCGGCGCACCCAATTCCTTTTCCAGTTTGCGAATGCCCTCGGACAAAGCTGGCTGGGAGACCGCGCATTCCTCGGCCGCCCGGGCAAAATGCCCTTCATTGGCCAGCGCCACCAGATATTCCAACTGTCTAAGCATCATGATCACATTGCATCATCATCCGGGGAAAGATGCGCTATTGGTGACCTGATCGCATGCCTTGGCAGACTGCCGGCTTTCCGGACTAGCACGGCAAAGGCCCCGGTTCCGGCAAGATCGAACTGCCAGAACACGGGGCCTTCGCAGGAGGAAAACTACTCGGTTTCCTCCTTGGCCTCCGGAGCCAACTCGGAAGCCACAGGAGCTCCGGCGGACACCGCGGCCACCGCTGCAGTATCCGGATTCGCGTCCACGTCCTCGGCTGGACCAGCAAACTGCGACTGGTACAAGCGGTAGTACGCACCCTGGGTCTTCAGCAGATGCTCATGGTTGCCCTGCTCAACGATCTTGCCCGCTTCCATCACCAGAATGGTGTCGGCATCGCGGATCGTCGAAAGGCGGTGGGCAATCACGAAGCTGGTGCGGTCGCTGCGCAATGCGGCCATCGCCTGCTGCACCAGCAGCTCGGTACGCGTATCCACCGAGCTGGTGGCCTCATCGAGGATCAGCAGGGAAGGATTGGCCACGAAGGCACGGGCGATCGTGATCAGCTGCTTCTCGCCGGCCGAAACGTTGGTGCCTTCTTCATCGATGATCGTGTCGTAGCCATCAGGCAATGCACGTACGAAGCGGTCCACGAAGGTTGCCTTGGCGGCCTCGATGACTTCCTCATCGGTGGCATCCAATCGCCCGTAGCGGATGTTCTCCATGATGGTGCCGCCAAACAGCCATGCATCCTGGAGGACCATACCCACCTTGGAACGCAGATCAGCACGCGAGAGCTGGGTGATGTCATGGTTATCCAGCATGATCTTCCCAGAGTTCAACTCGTAGAAGCGCATCACCAGGTTCACCAAAGTGGTCTTTCCTGCACCGGTCGGACCGACAATCGCCACCGTGTGGCCAGGATCCGCATCAAATGACAGGTCCTCGATCAGCGGCTTGTCCGGGGTGTAGGAGAAGGACACGTTCTGGAAGGAAACATGGCCGTCGGTGCGCTCAGGCAGGCTTGCCTGGGCGTCTTCAGGATCCTGCTCTTCGGCATCCAGCAGCTCGAAGGTCCGCTCTGCCGAGGCCACACCGGACTGCAGCATATTCGCCACGCCGGCGATTTGGCCCAGCGGCTGGGTGAACTCGCGCGAGTACTGGATGAAGGCCGTGGCATCACCAAGGCTCATCGCTCCCGAAGCTACGCGCAGGCCGCCCACGACGGCGATGCCGACGTAGGAGAGGTAGGAAACGAAGTTCATCACTGGCATGATCATGCCGGAAACGAACTGGGCACCGAAGCTGGCTTTGTACAGTTCTTCGTTGCGCGCGGTGAAGCGATCCACCATGTCCTCTTCGCGACCGAAGACCTTCATCAGTTCGTGGCCGGAGAAGGACTCCTCGATCTGGCCGTTGAGCGCACCGGTGTTCTTCCATTGCGCGGTGAACAGCTTCTGCGCCCTGGAGCCGATAACACCGGCGGCAATACCGGAGAGTGGCAAGGCGACCAAGGCAATCAAGGCCATCTGCCAGGACACGACGAACATCATGATGACAATGCCGATGACCGTCATGATGGACTGCACCAGCTGGCTCAAGGCCTGCTGCAGCGCATTTTGGATATTGTCCACGTCGTTGGTCACGCGGGAGAGCACGTCTCCGCGTTGGCGGGTATCGAAGTAATTCAGCGGCAGGCGGTTGAGCTTGTCCTCGACGTCCTTGCGCAGGTTGTAGACCACGCGCATGACCAGCTTGTTCAGCAACCAGCCCGAGGCCCAGGAGAAGAGCGAAGCCACGAAGTACATCGAGAGCACGATCAGGATGAACTGCGAGAGCTGGGTGAAGTCGATGCCCTGGCCGGGCACGAAATCAACCTTGGCCAGCATGTCGGCCTGGGTTCCCTGGCCCGAGTCGCGCAGCTGCTCGATGACCACGTCGGCTGGAGTTCCGGCAGGGATGTTCTTGCCGATCAGTCCGGCGAAGATCACGTCCATGGCCTTGCCCAGAACGCGAGGTGCGATCACCGACAGCACCACGTACACGGTGATCAGTGCAAAGACCAGGACCATGCCCCACTTGTAGGGGGACATCAGGCCGATAAGGCGCTTGGCCGATGGCCAGAAGTGCTCGGCCTTGCGAGCTGGAGCACCACCGCTCCAGTCATCGGCACCGGCGGCTACTTCAAATTCGTCAATTGCAGCCAGCTCGCTGTCAAGCTGCTCTGGCTCCGCATTTTTCTGTTTCTTCGCCACTTAGGCCACCTCCTCCACGCTCAGCTGGGACGTCACGATTTCCTGGTAGGTTTCCGAGGATTCCAGTAGTTCTTCGTGGGTTCCCCTGGCCACGATTTCGCCGTGGTCCAACACCAGGATTTGGTCTGCCTCGGTAATTGTGGAGACACGCTGGGCCACGATGATCACCGCTGCGTCCTTGGTGGGTTCGGCCAGGGCCGCACGCAGCTTGGCGTCGGTACTCACGTCCAAGGCCGAGAAGGAATCATCAAAAAGATAGGTCATCGGCTTGGCTGCCAAGGCGCGGGCAATGCACAGCCGCTGGCGCTGGCCGCCCGAGACATTGGTGCCGCCCTGCGAGATGGTGGATTCAAGCTGGCCTTCGCGTTCGGTGACGAAGTCGGTTGACTGCGCGATGTCCAATGCTTCCCATAGTTCTTCATCGCTGGCATCCTGCGCACCAAAGCGCAGGTTGCTGGCGATGGTTCCGGAGAACAGGTAGGGGCGCTGTGGCACTGCAGAGATATTGCGCGAGATAGCCTCCCGGCCCAATTCCTTCAGCGGCACGCCGCCAATGAGGATCTCGCCTTCCGTCGCGTCGTAGAGCCTCGGGATCAGATTCAACAAGGTCGTTTTTCCGGCACCGGTGGAACCGATAATGGCAGTGGTCTGTCCCGGCTTGGCAGTGAAGGAAATATCGGAGAGCACAGGAGCTTCTGCCCCCGGGTATCCGAAAGTCACGTTCTTGAATTCAACGGTGCCCGGTTCTGGAAGCAGGACCTCGCGGTCTGCCGCATCCTGCATCGACGGTTCACTGTCAAGGACCTCTGAGATGCGGTCGGCCGAAACCATGGCACGGGGAATCATCATGGCCATGAAGGTGCCCATCATGACCGCCATCAGGATCTGCAGCATGTACTGCAGGAAGGCGGTCAGGGCACCGACTTCCACATCGCCGTTATCCACGCGGTGTCCACCGAACCAGAGCACTGCCGCGGTGGACAGGTGCAGGATCATGGTGATCGCAGGGAACATCAAGACGAACAAGTTGCCGACCTTGACACCCAGGTCGGTCAGCTTCTGGTTGGCATCGTCATAGCGCTGCGTCTCATGCTCTTCGCGCACAAAGGCGCGGACCACGCGGATGCCGGTGATCTGCTCGCGCAGCACGCCGTTGATCCCATCAATACGCGTCTGCATATCGCGGAACAGCGGCATCAGCTTGATGACCAGCAGGCCCACGACAATCAGCACCAGCGGCACGGAAACCCAGACGAGCCATGACAGCCCCGGATCCTCGCGGATGGCCATGACCACGCCGCCGATGGACATGATGGGCGCGTTGATCATGAAGTTCAGCGCCATCAGGGTCAGCATCTGGATTTGCTGCACGTCGTTGGTGCCGCGGGTGATCAAGGTGGCGGCGCCGAACTTGTTCACGTCTTGGGCAGAGAAGGTGGAGACCTTTTCAAAGACCGACTGGCGGATGTCACGCCCCACGCTCATGGCGGTCTTGGCCCCGAAGTACACGGCGGCCACCGCTGTGGCCACCTGGATCAGGGCGACAATGAGCATCAGTCCGCCGGTGCGCCAGATGTAATCGATATCAGCTGTTCGCACACCGACGTCAATGATTTTGGCGTTTAGGCTTGGAAGGTAGAGAGTGGCCATGGTGGTGGCCAGCTGCAAAATGATAACGGCAATAATCCAGCCCGTATAGGGCTTGGAATGTTTCAAGATGAGCTTGAGAAGCATGTGGAAAATCCTCGCTGGCATCAGGCTCTCCGGCACCGCGCCACTCCGGATTAAGGGCGCGATGATTGAAGGGCGCTTGCCAGTCTAGCTTGACAATAGGACAGTAGGAGTCATCCTTGCGATTGATTCTTCTCAACCAGTACCAAGCAACTGCTTTCCGCAGAATCCCGGGCGTAATGGCGTTAATCATAACTTATTGATTTAGTGGCGGAATAGCCGGTGCGCCAGTCGATACCCCACAAGTAGGAACGCAGAAACCGTGCGGACCAATCTGGACCAAACACCTCATTCAAGCCCTGCATTCTAGATCCGGCTCAACCGATGGCTCAATGCAGCCTGCGCGATCAATTAGGCAATGGTCTTGAACCTAAGCCTCCCCTGCTGAGCGTTCTTCTACGTTGCGGATGTAGAACGTCAAAACTTGCAAGAACTTTCCTATGACAGCGTCACGATTACAGCAATCGTCTATCTACCGTATTGAGACAAAAGTCTATTTGCTCGATGGATCTCGCGCTGCCACATGCACTGACTAGTCGCACTGACTATCCGGCGGCGAGCTCGCTAGATTCGACAACGATCGCTTTGGAGTGGAAATGAAACTGAATCATGTGCTTAGACGCATCGCGTCTGCCCATGTGGCAACCGTTCATCTCCCCATGGCACGCATCCGAATAGGACTGGGTATGCACCAAATAAGACATGCAAGGCCAATGCATAGATATGGAGCGGGGCTTCTAGCCCTGTTCCTTGTCATCGGCACTCTTTTAACCGGAACGACAGCCGCAAATGCCGCGACTAACGTTACTTATCCTGACGCTATCTCCAATATCAAGATTGAGCGTGAGAATGGTCAAGAAGGCCCACTTAATCAGTGGGAATCAGCAAAAATTACCGCTGACTGGTCTGTTCCAAATGGAGCCAAAGCTGGGGATACCTTTGGCATGACTCTGCCCGCAGAGTTTTCGCGCTGGGGTCAGGGAAACTTCAATATTGTCGACCCTGCGACCAATGAAGTCATGGCAACTTGTGAAGTCTCCGATGCAGGTAGCCCGGAGGTCATCTGCACTCTGACCAACGTAGTTGGCGACCAAGAGAATATTGGTGGCTCCTTCTGGATGAGTGTCCAAGTAGACAAGTCCACGTCAGAAGAAAAAGTGGAATTTGAAGTCGGCGACGAGTTCGTTATTGTCGATCTTCCAGGCGAAGGCGGGATTGTCCCCGAGGACATGACGGCCCCGGAGTATCCAGTGAAGTGGGGCGGAGAAACTGATACCGAGGGTCGGTTTAGCTGGACTATCGCTGTTCCTGCGGGATTCGTGCAAGATGGCGGATTCAGGATTTCGGATCAACTGGACCCGACGCATGAAAACCACCATTACACGGGCGATGCACAACTCATCGAACGACCAGTTGAAGATGGTCAGCTGGTTGGAAATTGGCAAGTTGTCGACCCATCGCTTTACTCGGTTACTTGGTCGCAAGACATGAAGTCGTTTGAATTTGAGGCTCACGGTGTGAGCGATCAGAACACGTACCGTCTTCAGTATTGGACGGAAGCCGACGGGGTAGTTCTTGAAGGCGATGTTTTCGGCAATCAAGCTGTCGTTGGATCTACGAAGACTAGCTCGCAGCACCACGTGAAGTCTAAAGGCGGCGGCACGGGCACAGGCGAGGAATACACCCGATTCACCGTTACTAAAACTGTCGAGGGGGACGGCTCAGCTCTTGTTAATGACGCAGTCTTTACGGTTGAATACAGTGTCAAGGGGTCAGACGCGGCTCCGAAGTTGATGACCGTTCCAATCGGCCAGCCCACTAAAAGTGACCGCGAGCCACTGGGGACGACATTCATTGTTGAAGAGATCGATCTTCCGGAGATTGACGGGGTAATTTGGAGCGAGTGGACCCTTGATGGCCCAGGGGTCGCCAAGCTTGAAGATGGCACATACGAGGTAACGCCAGAAAGTACTGCCGGAGTCGAGCTGACTCTGACCAATAACGCACAGGTTGCTCCCGAGGTCCATGGAAGCGTTCTATGGACGAAAGTTGACCCACATGGCGATACCTTGCCGGGATCCGAGTGGGAACTGACCGGTCCTGATGGTCAGCCAATGGCAGTGATCGACAATGGCCAGAAAGATGCCGACTCTGACGCGGGGGCTTTGAAGGTTCTCGACTTGCCTCTCGGCGAATACACCTTGAAGGAGACCAAAGCTCCCGAGGGCTACGTCTTATCTGAAGATGTCTTGGCTGTAACCATCAGCAAAGAAGAGCAAGAAGTCACCTTTGGCGCTGTCCAGAATACGCCGGTCCCTGTAGAACCGACTCCGAGCGAAACTCCAACCGAGCCAACCCCGAGCGAAACGCCGACGGAACCAACTCCAACGGAACCAACTCCGAGCGAAACTCCAACGGAACCAACCCCGAGCGAAGCTCCAACGGAACCAACTCCAACGGAACCAACTCCGAGCGAAACGCCAACCGAACCAACTCCAACGGAACCAACTCCAACGGAACCAACTCCGAGCGAAACGCCAACCGAACCAACTCCAACGGAACCAACTCCGAGCGAAACTCCAACCGAGCCAACCCCGACCGAAACGCCAACCGAGCCAACCCCAACGGAACCAACTCCGAGCGAAACTCCAACCGAGCCAACCCCAACGGAACCAACTCCAACGGAACCAACTCCGAGCGAAACTCCAACGGAACCAACCCCAACGGAACCAACTCCGAGCGAAACTCCAACCGAGCCAACCCCAAGCGAAACTCCAACGGAACCAACCCCAACGGAACCAACTCCGAGCGAAACTCCAACCGAGCCAACCCCAAGCGAAACTCCAACGGAACCAACTCCAACGGAACCAACTCCGAGCGAAACTCCAACCGAGCCAACCCCAAGCGAAACTCCAACGGAACCAACTCCAACGGAACCAACTCCGAGCGAAACGCCGACGGAACCAACTCCAAGCGAGCCAACCCCGAGCGAAACGCCGACAGAAGCAACTCCAAGCGAAACGCCGACGGAACCAACCCCAAGCGAAACTCCAACGGAACCAACTCCAACGGAACCAACTCCAAGCGAGCCAACCCCGAGCGAAACGCCGACAGAAGCAACTCCAAGCGAAACGCCACGGTCTCCGGAAGAACACCTGGCCAATACGGGAACGTCTAGCGGGATTATTCTTGGAATTTCCGCGCTGGCTCTAGCTTCAGGAATCGTGCTGATCCTACTTCGGAAACACCGTAAGCATGGTTAAGAACTGAAGAAGTTGGTGATTGGGCCGCCTGCTGCCGTAGATCTTTCGAACCGTCAGCGGCCCTGCACCAATTGTGCGATGTGTACCGTCGCGGATATCGTGCTGCTAGCTAACTAGCAGTGAGATATCCGGGACGGTATCGTCTATTCCCCAGCTGTTGGTTCTATTCCACGATGAACATCATCGGTCTATCCACCAGCCGGCCCCACATTGGTCGCTCGCGAACGGTGAGATTTGGAATCTCGCCGTTCGGGTACACACCCTTTCCCACCCTACCTATGACCACCAGAGGCCAGTGCTGAAATGGTTCTCATCGTGGGTCGTCATCCCCGGACCAATTCCCACACCGATACCAGTACACACTGACGACAAGAAACTCATCTCATGTTCTCGCCCTACGCAGTGGAGAGCCTCCATGCTGGCCCTTTCGATCAGGGATGCATCGAGGCCAGTTCCGCTTAATGGCTCCATGGACGCTCGCTATAGTCCCTTCGCAGCCCCGTAGTGCTGGCACCGATACTCGCCTAAGCCCAGCGAACCCCTACGAAGATTTCTGAATCAGTAGCCTTCCGGAGCTTTTGACCTGCCATTATTAGCCTCATCCAGACAGCTATCCGTATCCTAAGGAATACCCGCCTACCTTTGCGACGCTACTTGGAGGCAGCGGTTGACTCGCGAGCAACAAGCCGAGTCTCCAGCAGAAAAGGGCGGGCAAATCGGCCTGGATCATCCGCCAAGGCCAACAGTCGTTCCACAGCAATTTGCCCCATTGAATTCAACGGTTGGCGTTGGCGTACCGTGATCAACGGCGGAGACATCCAAAGGCTATAGCGTGGCGCAAGACCAGCCTGCAATCGGTGGGCATGCCATTGATCTTGGCCAGATTCCTGAACACCTTGATCATGCGTTGCCCAGGGTTCCGCCACCGTGGCCGACACCACCGCGGCCTGGCTCATGGCGCCGGCGGTCTCCGCCTCCGGCGACCAGTCCCCGTTGGCCCTGGCCTGCATTAGTTGTCGCCATTGTTTCCGGCTCCATCCCCCTCTCCCACGTCAACGACTCGGGCTTCTGGCTGGTGAGCCGCTTCCTGGGCATCTCCACCAAGATTTCCCTGTCGACGTGGACGGTGATTGCCACCGCCATCGGTGTCATGAGCTTTGCGCTGTGCTGGTTGCTCTACGCCCTGGTAGCCTAGCGCCACTTGCGTAGTTTACGGCTCCCGCGCCCAGGTAGGCCAGCGCGGCCAGAACCTGGGTGCGGGTTCCTGTTTCAAGTGCTGGGTTGATGACCGGGGCGAAGAACGGCGAGTGGTTCGCCGCGATCTTCGAGGCAACGGTGTCCTCGGCCGCCGCGGCCCGATATGCATCCGGATCCGCGCAGCCCGCGGTGCGGTATACGTAAGGGATGCCGAAGGCATTGGGGATGGTGCTGCAGTCTTCCGAGGCGGTGACCGGGTCGGCCTGCTAGACCTGGCTCTGGTCGAAGTGGGCCTCGACGGCCTTGGTGACCCGGTCGTTGGCCACCGTGTCGTTGCCGGTCAGCGGGAACTGGTCGTAGAACTCGAAATCAGGTTCCTGCGGCGAGCCGGCAGCTTGGCATTTGCCGGGCGTCATGCGCGCGATGGAATCAATAATGTGCTGGCGCAGCGCAACATCATAGCTGCGGATGTTCAGCAGCAGCTGGGCCCGATCCAGGATGATGTTCGCGGCGCTGCCGGCGTTCAACGCGCCCACGGTCAAAACGGCGAACTGCCCGGGCCGGGTTTCACGCGAAACAATGGTCTGCGGCTTGAGCACGATGGACGAATCCAGGACCATCGGATCCACCGAGTTGTGCGGCATCGAGCCGTGGGCTCCGTGCCCGCAGATGGTGATGCGCAGGTTGTCGTCTGCGGAAAGGGCCGGCCCCGCGGTGGTGCCGGTCTTCCCCGCTTCCACGGGCAACACGTGCTGGGCCAGCGCCACGTCGGGCTTCGGGATCTTCTCCACCCGCCCGTCGGCCACCATGGCCTTGGCGCCTGCGGCGGTTTCCTCGGCGGCCCGAAGAGCGCGATATGGTTGCCGGACCCGGATTCCTGGTGTTCGGCGAGTATCTTCGCGGCCGCAGGCATGCATGGCTCCCTGGACGCCGGAGGCATTGTCCAACCCGGTATTCTCGGTGACCGGAAGGGCGTCGATATCGGCGCGGGGCTAGCACCACCGGCCCGGCCTCGTTGGCCGGCACTCCGACAACTCCGGTGCCGCCGATCTTGTGGATCTCATAGCCCAGGGCACCGAGCGCCGACGCGATCCGCGCCGAGGTCCCATGCTCTTGCAGTCCTAGTTCGGGATGCCGGTGGAAATGCTTGTAGGGCTCGGTCTGCCAGGGCAGCTGCACCATTATCGAAGCGGTGATTTCTTGTGCAACGCCCACTGGTTGTCCTGCCAACTCCCCAAGCAGCGTCCAGCCCAAGGTCCCAGCTGACTCAGTTGCTGTCAAGCTCTGCCTTGGCCGGCAGCCTGCCGAACGCGGCCGGCGACAGGTACGGCGAGCGCCGGTGCCGCTAGCGCTCCCGCTCGGTGCAGATGCAGAAGCGGTTGCCTTGCCTGTCGGTAGCCACCACGAAGCTCGGCGCATGCTGGTGATCAAGGCCGGCTTCCTGCTCCCGCAGCGTATCCAGCACCCCGGAGCTTTCGGAATAAGGCTTCCAGATATCCAGATGGAACCGGTTCGGGTTGGGCGACGCTGTTTCCTGGAACCAGATGGCCGGCAGCCTGCGGTGGGGATCCACCAGGGAACCGTCCTCCATCACCCGGTAGCCCAGCCCGGCGGCCCACTGCGGGGCGATCTGCAGCGGATCATCGCTGTCGATGCAGACTTCCACGACGCTGATCAGTTCCGGGCGGGCAGCGATGCCCAGCGCTTCGGCATGCTCGGAGATCTTGCTGGCCAGGGCGATGTCGCGGGTGGTCACCCTGCCGCCTGCATCATGCGAGGTGGTGGTGACAAAAACCTTGTCATAGCGCCAATCCACGTCCGGGTGGTGCTGGTCCATTTCGGCGGCCCCGGCGATATCGCTGAACAGCTCGATGGCCGCGGCCGAGGTCTTGGCCTGGAAGACCGCGGCGATGGCCCCGGGCACTTCGCGCCAGTGCGGCAGGTCCTTGAGATAGTCGCTGATTTGCTGCTTGCTGAGAACGTCTTGGTTGTTCATGGTGATCTCCTCCTGATGCCACGGTGGCATCGAAGCCGTACCAGCTCAAGGGCATTGCCCAAATGCACAGGTTCGCACCGCCGCACAGGCAGGGCCGGGTTCTGGAAATCTCCTGTGAACCCGGGTTATCCAGTCGAACGCGCCAGAGGGAAGTTCTAGCCTCGAAGCCAGAGGCGCAAGGAGGATCCAGTTCCATGCAAAACATCTACCAGGCCACGGTTGATGACTCGACCTTGGATGACATCACTGCAGAAGAGGACAATCGCGGACGCCGCCGGCTGAGGCTGGCTACGCTGCTCGCAGTGGCAGCGCTCGTGCTCATGGCCCTCATCGGCGCATTCGACCAGAAGAAGACCACCAGCCAGCGTGCCGGGAACCTGGAGGTCCAGGTGGAATACCCGTCGGTCGTTCGGGCCGGCAATGAAATCCAACTGCGGATAGCCCTCAACTCGCCGCAACCGCTGCCGGAAACGGTCAAGCTCACAGTCAGCGAGGACTACCTCATGCTGTTCGAGGACTTCTCGGCCTTCCCGGAGCCGGAATCCCAGGCAAGCCGGGGCGATGGCACGGTGGAATTCGAGGTGTCCCCGGCCACGGGGTCGCGGGAGATGGTCGCCACGCTCACCGGCCGGGCCTCGGACCAATGGAACCCCCGCACCAAGGGGGCGCTGGGCATCACCGCAGAAGATACGCAGACAACCCTCGACATTGAAACCTGGAGGACCCCCTGATGGAAATCGTCATCCGCGCGGCCGCCGCGTTCATCATATTGTGGCTGGTGACCCGCGCCTCCGGCAGGTCCACCCTCGGTGAGCTCAGCTCCTTCGAGCTGGTCCTCTTCGTGGTCCTGGGCGATCTGGTGCAGCAGGGCATCACCATGGAAGACCGTTCGCTCACCGGCAGCCTGCTGGCGGTGTTCACCATGCTGGTTCTGGCAGCGGCCCTGAACTACGCGAATATGCGCTGGCCGAAGGTGGGCAAGCTGATGCAGGGACGGCCCATCGTGCTGATCCGCGACGGGGTGGTGGACCGCAAGGCGCTGCACAAGGAGCGCATCGGCTTGGACGAGTTGAGCATGCTGGCCCGGCAATCGGGCATCGAGAACTACAGTTCCGTCCGGCTGGCGATCCTGGAGGCCAGCGGCAAGATCTCCTTCTTCACCCGGGAGGCGAAGGCCGGGCACTAGGGCAGGCGGCAACCCGCCGTGCTACTGCTGGTCCGGGTTCTCGCGCTGGTCGGGCAGGTTGGCGATACGCTGCCCGTCACTCCCCTGGCCTTCGGCTGGCCCCGCTTCCTCCAGCTCCGTTTCGTCGGCAGCGCGCTGTTCATCGAGCGGTTCGGGTTCCAGGCCCAGCGGATCGTGATCGTTCTCGTCCAGGACCTTCTCCACTCCATGCAGGGGATCCTCGGCATCCAAAGCCCGGGGCGCATCCGATGAACCGCCGGCGGGCTGGCTGTCGCGCCCATCCAATGGCTCATCGGCATCCAGATCCTGGCGCACGTCATCAAATTCAGAGTTTTCCAGTGACATGTCTTGTCCTTTCCGTGATTTTCAGGGAACTAGCGCAACGATGAGAGCATCTGGCATAGTTCCTGCGTGCTCATCAGCTTTTGCCGGTGCTGCTCCTGCATGAATTTCAGCGTGCTCTGCTCGAAATCCGGGTCGGAGCAGGCAGTGGCATCCGTAGCCAGCGCCACGGGGATATTCGCGGCGAAGGCATCAGCTGCTGTGGCCGCGACGCAGGTCTCCAGGCAGACGCCAGCCAGAACCATCGAGGTGGCACGGCGCTGCGCGAGCAGGGCCGGCAGCCCGGTATTCCAGAAGGCGCTATCGCGGTGCTTGAGCACCTCGATGCTTCCAGAGGCATCCAGTCCCTGAAGCGCCGCGGCCTGCCGGGTCCCCTCGAACAAGTATCCCTGCTGGTCCTCGAGCATCTTCAACGTCCAGGTCGATTTGTCCTCCTGGTGCTCGGTGCGCACATTGAACACCGGTACCTGACCAGCGCGGGCAGCGGTGGCCAGCTGGTTGCAGCGGTCCAGCACCCGCTGGCGCACCGCAACCAGCTCCGGGGCCTCGAAGAAACCCTCCTGCAAGTCGATCAGCACCAGGGCGGGATGGGCGAAGTCGCTGGTAGCGCCCATCTCAGCTGCGCCTTGGGCCTTGCTGGAAACGTCCGGCACAACGCCGGCACGCGGCGTGGCAAGCTGGCATCTCTAGCCTCCTCGGTCGCGGCGGCGCTGCCGGTTAGCGCCCGCCCTCCTCGTCGTCCTGCCCGGGCTTGTACTGGTCTTCAATCGAATCGTCGAGCTCGGGATCGGCGCCGGCCACCGGCTGGGTGTGCGGCGGCTGCGGTCCTGGCCGGGCGTTGCCCCGCTCCACATCATCCTCGGGCCCATCGGCGTCCGAGGGAAGATGCTCGTCATCGGGCTGGCCCGCAGGCCAGGTCTTCTCCACCAGATCCTTGTCCGGATCCTTCAGCCTCTGCGTGGCATTGCCGATGAGGTCTTTTGCCTTGTCCAGGATTCCCATGGTTCAGCTCCTTTCTCCGGTGTGCTTGCCTTCCCTTCTACCGAATACCAGCTTTCTCGGCCGCAAGTACATGATTAATCAGTTGTTGCCAGCTTGGAACCGGTCGAGTCCCAAAGGACGCTGGCAATCGTTGGTCCGGGCGATTCGGCGCTGGAGCGTGGCAGGTGACCGGTCATGAACCCACGAAAGGAGCAGGATCATGGTTGCAGCACGAGAACTGATGACTTCTCCGGCAGAATGCGTCAATGAGCGCGACACGGTCCAGGAGGCCGCCCGGATGATGAAGGAGCTGCAGGTGGGCATGCTGCCGATTTGCGGAACCGATGAACGTCTGGCCGGCACGATCACTGACCGGGACATCGTTGTCAATTGCGTCGCCGAGGGCATGGACACTTCAAGCGCCAAGGTGTCCGAGTACGCCCAGGGCAAGCCTGTCACCATAGGTGCAAATGATCCGGTGGAAGAGGCGATCCGCACAATGCAGGAGCATCAGGTGCGCCGGCTTCCGGTCATCGATGGGCATTCCCTGGTGGGGATGCTCGCCCAGGCGGATATCGCCCGTTCCTATGACAAGAACAGCACCGGAGACTTGGTGGAGGGAATCTCCCGGGACTAGCGGCCCGCTGGCCCCGTTCCCGGCAGGGTGCCGCTTCGCGCCGCAGCGCGGGGAGAACATCGACAAATGTTCTCCCCGCGCTGCGTTGCTCTATGCCCGGTTCTGGATTCAAGGTGCCGGATCACAGCCCATTCACATCGGTCCCTCCCCGCGGGTGGTCCGCGGCGCTGCGGCCCCGAATGGCCCGGTAGAGGCCATAGAGGAAAACCAGCGCTCCCCAGCCCACAACAATCCATAACGGGCCTGAGGTGCTGTCGGGTGCTGCCAGCACCGCGTAGATGGCGAACCCCACGGCCAGCAGCCCGCCGATGATCATCAGCCACAGCCCGGGCCGATGGCGATTAGTGCCTCTCAAGTGATCCTGCATGCCAGCTCCTTTTTTCGTTGCTGCGGGCTTCATCCTGCATCGAAGCGCTCTGCGTCGCCATCGTCCTGCTCTTGGGGGTCTTCGTTAATGGTTCCCCGGCGGGCAACCTGTTCTTCGCCTTGCGGTGATTCCTGTTCTTCCGGGTTTTCCACGTTCTCCCGGCGGTCCTGATCAGCCATCGCGATGCCTTTCTGCTAAAGCCCGGGCTAGGAGTTGCGCAGCGCCTTGATGAGTTCGGACTTGCGCATTTTCGAACGCCCCTTGATCCCGATGTCCCTGGCTCTGCTCTGCAAGTCCTTCACGCTCCAGTCCTCGTAATCGCCGGATTTTCCGCCACGCTTGCCCACCGCGGAACGCCCGTCACGGGCAGCGGCATTAGCGATCCGGGCGGATTTCTGCTTGGAGTTCCCCTCGTCGCGCAATTCCTCGTAGAGTTCTTCGTCCTTGATCCTGCTCTTTGATGTGCTGGCCATGCTGCTCCCCTCTGGTCTCTGGCTGGCTGGAACTCCACCGTAGGCAATCGCGGACCAGTCCGAAAGCGCCCCCTTCAGGCTTTGCGCCAAATCCCAGGCTTCTGCCCTAGCACAATCCGCGGAACCCGGTGCGAACCTGAATTGCACCCGGCAGCCAGCTGGCCGTTCGCGCTAAAACCGCACTGCCCGGTTCAGCTGCCCCGCCGGGCAGCGGAACACTGGGACATCCCGGGCGAAAGCAGGTGGAACGCACCGGCGCCCGCAAGAGAAACTCGAGGAGGACATCCCATGACCGAGACACCATCGCAGCAGCCGGACCGCGCAGGCAAGGAACGCATCAGCCCGCCGGAGCAGCAGCAGCCGGAGCCGGGACTCGACCGCAAGATGCAGCCGAAGGCGGATCACGGCGAGCGCAGCTACCAGGGCCGTGGGAGGCTGGCGGGAAAGCGGGCACTGATCACAGGCGGCGACTCGGGCATCGGCGCGGCCGTGGCCATTGCCTTTGCGCGCGAAGGCGCAAAAGTGGCGCTGGCCTATCTGCCCTCAGAAGAACCCGATGCCCAAGCGATCGCCGCGGTGCTCGAGGAGGCCGGTGTCGAAGTGCATCATCTTCCCGGGGACCTGCGCGACCGCAGCTACCGCGATAAGCTCATCGACGAGGCCGTCACCGCATTGGACGGCCTGGATATCCTGGTCAACAATGCCGGCAAGCAGATCAGCGTCGAGTCGCTTCTCGAGCTGAGCGACGAACAGGTGGAAGCGACCTTCGATGTGAATATCTTCGCGATGTTCGCGCTGAGCCGCGCGGCGTTGCAGGTGCTGTCCGAAGGAGGCTCGATCATCAATACGACCTCCATCCAGGCCTTCGATCCGTCGGATCACCTGATGGACTATGCCGCGACCAAGGCCGCGATCAGCAATTTCACCAAGACGCTGGCCTCGCAGGCGGCCCAGCGTGGAATCAGGGTCAATGCCGTAGCGCCCGGCCCCATCTGGACTCCCTTGCAGCCCTCCCATGGCCAGCCCATCGAGGCCTTGCCGGAATTCGGGCACGACACCTGGCTCGGGCGTGCAGGCCAGCCGGTGGAGGTCGCCCCGGCCTATGTCTTCCTGGCCAGCGACGAGGCATCGTACGTGGTGGGGTCCACGGTGCACGTCAATGGCGGCAAGAACCAGCCGTAGTCAGGCGGCCTAATTGAATTCATCGCCCGGTGCGGAAATCGAGAAGTCCATGTTGCGCCGCTCGTATTCGCGTTGGCTGAAGGTGGCGCGCTGGACTTCTTCCACGTTCTCGAAGCTGGAGCCGATGGCACCACCCATGGTCCCCAGCGAGGACGCCAGCCATGCCAGATTCACGTAGTCGGCCAGCGTGACGCCGTGGCGCAGCTGGTAGGCCAGGTATTCCTGGTCGATGACGATCAGCGCGCCGGCCAGCAGGGCCAGGAACATCAGCAGGTACATGGCCGCGGCGGCGAATCCCACGGTCAGCACCGTGGCGGCGTTGTAGACCACCAGGCGCTCGCGGCGGCGGCTGCCCTTGGGGCTTTCCCACAACCGGTTGTGCAGCAACAGCCACAGGGTGAGGATCATGATGCTGGAAAGCGTGATCAGTGAGAGCCGCTGGGTGGAGAGGTAATCGGCCATGGACCAGATGCTGGTGTAGAAGACGCCGAAGGCTCCGGTCGCCACGGCGCCGGCCATCGCTGAAGACAAGCGCGGAACGAGCTTCCAGGGGCGGTTGCTGCGCACCATGCCGGCGATGAGCAGCAGCCGTCCGCGCAGCCCCTCGATGCTCAAGATCCGGTTCTGCTCGTTTTCCTCATCCTGCCAGCTCGCGTGCACGCTCATGGCCCGCCCCAGCGGTGTGGGCGCCGAGCCAGGGCGCTGGCCAGTGGATAATTCCTTGACCAGCCCGGCCAGTGCCGAGGCCACGGCGCGCGGCCGGGCCAGTCCCAGGCTGGGCATGGAGAGCACCGCCGAACAGGATTCCGGCGACACGACCGAGCGCACGGGCCGTTGCTGCACGTAATGCGGGGCATCGGTGAGATAGATGATGTAGTCCCAACCGTGCTTCTTGCGCAGCTTCGGCACCTTGTCCTCCAACGCCACCCGGCCCGATTCGCCCAAGGGCAGCGAAAACGGTGCGACCTGCACCTCCCATTGGCCCTGGTGCTCTTCCAGCTTCTCCAGCACGACTTCGAGCCGCCGGGCTACGCGATTGGCCATGGCATCGGCGATACCCGGATCCGCGATCAGCCCGACGGTGCAGGCTGATGGTTCTTGCATGCCCATTGGCACCCCTTCTGATCGACGTTACTTGGCGTGGCCCGCTTGGATTCCACCCTAGGCACCGATCTCCGCAGCTGCAGTGCCATCCAGCGTCCTTGCAGGAAACTGCGCTGCGCTACCAGCCCGGCATTGACAAGGAGCACAGCAAGGATTCAAACGGTATGGCAACACAGGATCCGAGGCCTGAGACGCAACGTGGGCCAGGCGCAAACGAGAAGAAAGGCAATACCGTCGGCGGACACGGGGACGCTTTCGAACTGCCACCCGGGAAGCAGGATCCGGGCCAGGCGGACACCGGTGAGTTCAAGCCCGGCTGATTCCATTCGGAAGCCTCGACCAAGGCCATCTGGCCAGCAGCTTAGTCCCCGTTCTTAGGAATGAAGCGTCTTTCGAAGGTAGCGAGCGGCAATCACGTTGCTGCTCAGTGGACATGACGTCCAAGGCGCGCAAGCGAGGATGCCGGCGCAACGATGCATCGCTTCAGGACATTCTGTTGTGGTGCCATGCGCCGCTGGAGACGGAACGAGCAGCGCTGGCAACAGGGGTCTGTTCAACTTCCACGGTGTTCCGCTATCGCGCCCAGTCGCGAATTTTGCCGATGCCATCATTCGATCAGCCGGCGAAATGGGGCAGATGAGCTGCTGTAAGCCCTTCGGAGCTGGAATTGCAAATAGCCCTGGAAGGGCCCAACGGGGGTGTTGGGCCCAGGCCCAAATAGTATTTCCGGAATCGGCAGGTGCCGGGTTGTGCGTTGTCAGCCTCGGCCAATCCGAATTGTTCCGGCATCTCCCTCATCATCGAGGACAGGGCCCGGCATGCACCATCAACGCAGAGGGGTCCTGCACCGCTACCGGTGCAGGACCCCTCAAAGCAAGCTCTAGAGGTTTCCTCTAGCCACCCAAGCCACCGAGAAGGCCTTTGATGATTTCAAGCAGAGTGTTTACCAATTCCATGATGTTCTCCGTATCTGATGTCGAGCGATTCGCGATGTATCAACGGGTGTTGATGTAAGGGAATCTAGCAACCAGAAGCGAACTCTTGTCCAATATTCGCAATTATTACAGTTTTAACTGGGTGACTTTCTATTTAACAACTAGTGGAAGTGCTAAGTGCATGAATTATTCATTCATGTCAATAATACTTTTGGAGGAAGGCGATGCGCTTGGCGTTGCTGAAACCTGCCAGTCCCCCTCCCAGCTACCTGCCTCGCGGCAAGAGGTGCGCGGAGGTTGCTGGAGCCCACTGGCAAGAACAGGAACGCCTGGGATGGCAGGTACCAGAAATCAGCCAGTTTCGCGTGGGTCCCGGGACCATCTAGCCTGCATGTTTAGTATGGATAATCATGGGACGCGATAAGCAATCATCACCCGGCATGCCCGATCCTCAACTCGCCATGGAACAGAACCTGGCCGAGCACGCCTGCCACCTTCACCGCAGCATGGACGACGCAACTGTCATTGAAACCAACGACCTGATGATCGCTGATAGCGGCCTCAACGACGACACCTCCAACATCATCGCCGCCGCCCGATTCACCGCAGCGACCGCGCCCACCCGCATCGCGCAGACACTCCAGCGCCTGGCTTCGGCTGGACGTCCATTTTCCTGGTGGGTAGGCCCGGCCAGCACACCCAGCAACCTGGCCGAGCACCTCGAAAACGCCGGGCTGGAAGCCTCAGAAACCGAAACCGGCATGTGGAAAGACCTGCGCGGAGCACTCTCCCAAGCCCACGACGCCGGACTGGACATCCGCCAAGTAAGCAGCCCAGAAGAACTCACCGACTACGCAACTGTGCTCTCGGCCAATTGGAACCCGCCAGCTACCACCGTGCAGGACTTCTACGCCCACGCCTCGGCATCCGCGCTGTCCGCAGATGCACCAGCCCGGTACCTGGTCGGCTACGCCAACGGCCACCCCGTCTGCTCGGCAGAAGTCTTCCTCAACGCCGGCGTCGCCGGCATCTACAACATCTCAACACTGCAATCGGAACGCCGCCAAGGATACGGAACAGCCATCACCCTGGCCGCCATGCATACCGCCCGCAAGGCCGGCTATGACGCCGCAGTGCTGCAAGCATCCCATGACGGAGAACCCGTCTACCGGAGCCTTGGCTTCAAGGAATGCGGCCGCTTCACGGAGTACGCGCTCAATTGCTGACCATGCAGGTCAAGATCATCCGTTATCGACTGGACCATTTGCGCAGATCAATGATTTTATATTTTGGGCATGAGGACTGTCGCGAGAATTTGGCTAATTGAAGTGGGATAGGCGAAGGGGCACCCGGTCTCAACCGACCAGTTCAGTTTCGCCCCGCTCTATGCAGAATTCATTCCCGACAGGGTCACGCAGGGTCACCCAGCCCCGCCCATCCGCTGAACGGTGATCTTCATATATCGATGCGCCCAGGGAAATCGCACGTTCCACTTCAGCATCTCGGCTACGGCCGATCGGCTGCCAATCAATGTGCACCCGGTTCTTCACCATTTTCGCTTCTGGCACCCTGATGAACAACAAGCCCGGCAACGGGGCTGGAGCCTCGATCAGCACTTCGGAGTCGCCGTTTTCATCCACCTCCGATATAGGCCATCCGGTCATCAGGCTCCAAAACATCGCGGGCGCATACGGATCGGCGCAATCGATACTCAAATGTCGAAATCTCATCTCAACCACAACTACTTAACTAGTCACTTATTGGACGAATGATACGCCCATCCCCTGATGGCGCAGGCATGTACGCCATGAGCTTTGTTCGGACAACGTCATTCGACCTGGATTTAGTTAACGTATCGCAGGCCCATCCGCTGCCTGTCGTGGCGCAGGCGACGCTCTCCGATCATCCGTAGGCGATGGATAGCACAACCTAATTTATGAACCGGGGCTCTCCTGGTTTGATACGTATGAAAATCACTGTTGCCCAGAACTTACCGGACATCCCTCTTCCACCACCATAAACGGCCGGGCACGAGATACCCGCTTGCGTCGAAAGCACGCTACCGGCTGCCAGCCTACCGCCGCAATCGCACCAATCGTCCAAGGTGTCCATCGATTCAATCTCGTCGTGGAGCTACTAAACCAACCAAAAAATCGACTTTACTGGACTTCATTTCCTTATTCGAAGACCCAAGCAAACTATCGCGAAGTAGGTTTCTCATTAGTTAATTGATTCTTTCCCAGGGTCCAATGACATTGATATCAACTCTCCTCCATGAATCTAGGTGAGTTCTCCACTATCAAGGACTCCCCAAATACTGCACTAGCAAGGTGCCTGAAAATCCCCGGGCGCAAGGCAATTGCATCCGGGCCCCAATCCCTCGAAAGTTGCCTATTGGCGCCTCCAGAATAGGCTGCCAAGATGGATACGCTTGACTGCATCGCTGGCAGAGAAGAGAGTCCATCACTACTTGCGGCATCCCCATTCAGAAATGCCCATCGAACAGCCCTGTTCCGATTTGGCTTCGCCTGAGGATTTCTCTGCTAGCACGGATCTTGCTTGGTCGGTTGGCTTCACCTATGCGGCCTTGGATCTTCCAATCAGAGCCGCGGTCATAGTCGGACACGCGAACCAAGCCGATCAGCATTTCACGGACCCATTGAAAACCTGAAAAGAGTCGAGATGTCCGCAAGATTTTTGCCGTTCCAGTCGCAAAGCCGCGACTGGCAAACCCATTATCAAGAATTCATTCATTTCGCGGGAACTGATGTGAGCCCAGAAAATCCGTCAGCCCATGGCCCCGTGCTTGCGCGCTGATTGATTTACTGCCCCGCAGATTAGTAGTGCGGGTTAAGCCGGAAACTTGATACTGAATAGATCGAAGGAGCATCCACAAATTCACGAAGTTTGATTTGAACTCCAACGAACAGCGGGGAGACAATAAGCGTCCCATACCCTGATAAGCTCAGGATGCTGCTGAATTTACGCCTCAAGCACCGAAGAATCATTCGATTTTATTCTGAACGACGGGAACAATTCATGGGCAATAGCCCAGAAGCAGTTTTAGGTATCGCCTTGCTTACCTCACTTGTCCGGCAAGACAGAGAAGCCTTTCTCCTCGTGGCATCAGAGCTAAATGGAGGTAACGCGCAAGCCGTTGCGATCCTGGCTCGGCTAGGTGAAACCATGATCGAAATGATCGCGGGTTTGCTCCAGGTCAGCAAAGAGGAAGCATTGACCCGCGTGGCTACGTCGATCGCGCTCAGCGACTACTAACCACCGGCTTCAAGCTGACGCAGTTGAAGAGCAACTGAACAGCTTACAGGCGGACAGCATTGTCGCCAGATCCAATTTTGAAGAGAATGATCGCTGGGAGAATCAGATGCCAAGCACCTGATGCCGGCCAGGGGTGATTCAAGACTTGGGCTGGGATCTGCTTACCGTGACATTGCGAGTCCCTGCCCTCCAGGAAGGTCCTTGCCAAGGCTTCTCGCTGATCACGTTCTAGGACTTGAACCTGCGCAGATGCTCGCTCCAGAACCTATGGAGCCCCAGCCGGGGAAACGACACGCTCTCCCACGCCTACGAAGAATTGAGCTGCCGGATGGAGCGCCAACTCTTCGCCTTCCGGAAGATTTGCGACATCCCTTCCCGTAGTTGGCCTGCGTTCAGTAGCCAAGCGCCCAGGGCCCGCTCTCTGCATCAATGTGCCGAAAGAAGCCGGATTCCTGCTTCGCAAAACCACAAAGGTCAATAATCATGATATGGTTATTGATAGATGCAATAGGGCTAAGCAGAATTTGGTTATATTACATCTTCCCTTGGATTTTTAATAAACGCCTCCTCGGAATTAACTTCCACGAGAGCGAATCGCGTCATTTGAAATATCGTCCCTGCGTCTCATGCCGGGCATTCGGTTAGAAGCTACGTTTCTATAGAACTTGTTCAACCGGAACTACATGCATCTTTGCTGATAATTCTTGCCACCCGAACTCAGAATTCGATGTTCTGGTATCACAGCCTCAACGGGCTCCAGAAAAATCTCTAGATGCGCAAAATAAATACTCCGTACCGATAAAACGGTACATGCATAAACCGTGGTCCATCCACGAATTTAGATTTAGGAATACACATGGCTACTGGCACTGTAAAATGGTTCAACGCTGAAAAGGGCTTCGGCTTCATCGAACCTTCTGACGGATCCGCTGATGTCTTCGCGCATTACAGCGCAATTCAGAGCTTCGGATTCAAGAGCCTTGAAGAGGGCCAATCAGTGGAATACAAGCTTGAGTCGGGTCCCAAGGGCCCTCAGGCAGCGGAAATCCAGGCCCGCTAAGCGCGCTAGATAAACCCCTAAAAGGGCGGAACGAGTATCCCTCATTCCGCCCTTTTTTCGCGTAGAAAGCGATATTTCGAATCCTGGCAACGAACATTTACGCAATGGATAGAAGTTGCAGGGCAGTTCACGACGAGTGAAGCCGATTACCGAATGCAGGCACCTAAGCCCTGCGGCAAGAGCCTCCTTCCGATGCACATCTCGTTTTACCAATTATTAGCCGTTTTCTGCCGAACATCTCAACGGGAGCCATGCTTGGTCCGCGGGCGGAGGTGGGCGATGAGGACTCCACTGCTCGCAAATTCAGGCTACTTGGAGATCAACTGGAACTGTCCTGGGTACTGGCGCAATTTCCGCGTGCATCATTCAAGCCGTCAGCTCGGATTCGCTTTCCCATAGCCGGCTTCCCAATTAGGCCGGGAACCTGGTCAAAAGAAATCTGCAATGGCAGACAAGCAAAATCGACAACCGCAGAGACGCCGACGAACAAGCCTGCATAGGCAGTGCGGCCAGCACCGGAAGTTTCAGCCAGCACGCAAGAGCGCCAACCCGGCAGAGACCGGACAGGCCAATACCGAAGCCCCGACTCGATCATGGCTGCACCTCCCCCTTTGAAGCTACGCCGCTGAACATGTAGGTCCGCCAGCACAGTATTCAATGGGTACGAGCAAGCTCCCTGGAACTCTGGCAATTCATACATCTCATCACTTAGAATGAAAACAAATTATCACTATACGAAAGTAGTTGCTCATGACCGCCCATTCATCACCCCTAGCCGCTGGCCAGCTCGCTCCGTCATTCTCACTGGAGGATTCCACGGGAGCCACCGTCTCGCTATCGGACTACTCCGGACAGAATGTCATCGTGTATTTCTACCCCAAGGCCGCGACTCCCGGTTGCACCACCGAGGCCTGCGATTTCCGCGACAACCTCAATTCGCTGCAGGCCTCAGGCTACTCAGTGCTGGGCATCTCCCCAGATTCCCCGGAAGAAATCGCAAAGTTCGCCTCCAATGAATCATTGAACTTCCCGTTGCTCTCGGATCCCGGCAATGAGGTGGCTATCGCCTACGGCTCCTACGGTGAAAAGACCATCGGCGAGAAGACCATCGTGGGAACCCTGCGCTCAACTGCAGTCATCAATGCCGACGGCACCGTGCGGCAGATCGAATACGGCGTGGATGCCCAGGGACACGTGGCACGCCTTCGCGACTCACTCGGAGTCTAGTAGTTCTTTCCCATGGTCCTTGCCGGACCTAATCCGGCAAGGACCAATGTCGGCCACCGTGGCAATGCCCGGGCCCTTGCAGTCGCTCCTCCGTAGTTCTCTGGCGCGGAGTCGGCAGTCGTTTCGAAGAAGATCCCGGACTCACGATGCAGCAATGGATTTCAGCAGATTCCCCCGGAGAAATCACCGCGAACCCGCACTCGCCATAAGACCTCACTGCCTCTACGACGAGCCGAAGCATCTTGCCGGCCACCCGAGAGCCGTTGCTGAGCACCCAGTTTCCCTGTCCGCCTGCATGCTATAGATGACACATGTGATTGGCGGCCGCAATAACAAACCGCCTTCTCCGGCAAGTGCTCGACGGGATCCAGTTTCCCCCACCGCCGCGGCGCGCACCCCGCGATGCATCATCAGCGCGAGCACTATTACCGAGCCATGCGCCCTCAACTGCTCAGCGATACCACCGATCTCGATCCTCAGGTACCTCCCCGAAAGCCGGGTTGCTAATCTTATGTGGACAGAATCCGGCCCGGCTGGTGCTCCAGTGATCCGCTGAATCCTACTGGCATGCTTCTCACAGCCCTCGAAATATGGTGGAATTCCCTGCCCAGGCACCCGCCTCCGGATCCGTCAAAGGACACCTGCGCGGGCGAACGGCGCAGGCAACCGGGGCCTTTGCCGAAAGGGATTTCCTGGCCCCGAGGTACTCCTCATTGCCGAAAAGATCCGCCAGGACGATGGGCGATCATCGGCAAACTCCCACTCCGGCGAATAGCATCAATTGCGAAACCGATGAGCGCACTAATCGGTCGAAGTAATCTGACTTGGCAGAAATAAAGTCACCAGCTAGTACAGCACGGACATCCCATGCAATGGATGCGAAAACTGGGAAATTCCTGAAAGCCGATTGCCGCCCCTCGCGATGGCTGCCCGGATGATTTAGATTGGAGCGACACTCTGCTTCTACTTCAGGGCGTGCTATGCCACTACGGCGGGTATCCCGCGAGGTGAGGCGGCGTGACTTATGGGGAGGCACTCGAAAGTTACGAGCAAAGTGGAGGTAGTAATAATGCCAGGGCGTATCGTCAGGTCGAAAACTGCTGAACGCGTCGCGGAACTTCTAGGATCACGAGATGGTCGCCGCCATCTCAGCCGGTACGGATGGCTCCAAGGAATGCCCGTGATCATTGCACAACCCCATGAGCCTGCGGAAGATGTCATGGCTCTGGTTTCCGTCCATGATTGCCCGGTCCTCGTGGCAATGCTGGACACGCCTAGCGAGACTTTGCGCTTCATCCATGTCTCGCCTCCCAATGCCGCCTTGGAAATTGTCGACGAGATGCCCAGGGACACCCGGACACGCACATTGTTCGATCAATCGGAATCGCGGGGAATGCTGGCATTCAGGGTGCGGTATTGGAAGCACAGCGCCATTGCCAACGCCGTTCCAGTCTTCACGCCGGAAACACAGCAGTCCATGGAAATGCCCCTTGGATAGGTCCCGGTTCCACGGCATCGCTTTCTATCCAATGCTTGAAGGCACCATCGACTAGTTCCACTGGATAGTCTCTGTGCTCTTGATTCATCAGCAATCAGCCGGGCAGTTTTCGGACTCCGCGTCCAGAGGATCAGTCCGCGGTGATGTTCTTGCCGTGTGAATCCATGGTGTACGAGGTGGAGGAATACGGCTCGTTGATGCTGAAGCGAAGGATCACCGCGCCAGTTCGCAGCATGAAGCCCTCGCTTTCGGTGTCGTAGTTCTTGCCTTGCTCTGCGAAGATTCCGATATTGTCGGTGATCTCCTTGCCGAGACCTCGGCTTTTCGATTGCACAGCGGGCCAGAGCTCGTTCCAGCTGACCTCGGAGGTCCGGAAGAAGTCGCCTTCGGATTCAGGCTGGGTTGAGGCGGGGCCGCCATTGCTGAGCTCGCCGCCCTTGGGCCGCAACTGCCCGGGAGCGGCACTGCGTGGCTCCCCTGCCGCCGCGGCCGAAGGCACCCGGGAGCCTGAGCAGGCTCGGGTCGCTGAGATCTCCGGGCTTGAGGATACCCACCTCCGGTTCGCCCTCAATCAAGATGGCCACTGGATGCAGGGAGCCTGGCACCAGGGATGCGCGCTTCTCAAAGCTCAGGATCTTCCAGAATTTCGTCCGGTAAGGTTCCCCTGTTCGAGGCTGCACGGTGATGTCCAGTTCGCACAAGGGCAAGTCATTGATCCGGGTCCCGGTGTCCTTGATGCCATCGACGCGGACCATGCCCACGCGTCCGGCTGCCACCGCGGCCGTGGCAAGCAGCGGATTCTCGGATTGCGTTCCACGCATGATGAGGGTAACGAGCCAGAAGACCATTGACAGGGATGCCACTGGAATGCCCGTGCCTATGGCCCAAGCGTCGGCGCCCGGCGCGCCGATGTAGCCTTCAGCAATACCGCCGAGGATTAAGACCATGCCAAGGAAAAAGATTTACCTGATCATGATGTGATCTTATCGCAGAATCACATACGTCTAGCTCGGATCACAGTCGGCCGCACCATAGGCCACCGCGCGCGGCCCTCCCACCGCTACTTTCCGGCGCCGGGAGCCCCAGCGGCGTTGCCGGGCAGGCCGAAGAACATCTCCCGTCGAAGCGCATCCACATGTTCCCGCGTCACGTTAATGGCCGCCAGCGGATCCCTCGCGCGGAACGCGTCTACCAGGCGCTGATGGTGCGCCCGACCCTCCTCAAGCTGCTCTTGGGGATAGGGAACAAAATACTTGAGCAGGGATTCATAGCAGAAAAGATAGGCCGGCACTTCGGGCAATCCGCTGATCTTGGCTACGAGGCGGTGGAAACTGGTATCCGGGATGTGGTGCTCATGCCAGTTCGCGGCTTTTGCGGACTGGCTGATCAGCTCCTCGAGCTCCAGGCATTGCCCCTCGCTGGCCTGGAGCGCGGCTTGCGCGGCGATGGCGCTTTCCATGAGGCTTCGCTGGTCGATAAGCCGCAGCACTGCCGGCACATCGTCGAGGTAGGCCCGCACGGCGTCATCTTTGATCTTGGGTGGATGCAGCGCAACGAAGGTCCCTCCCCCGCGCCCCCGGCGCCGTTCCAGTACTCCGTCGTCGACCAGGCTTTCCAGTCCGCGCCGCGCGGTGATGACGCTGACTTCCAGCCCGGCGGCAATCAATTCGGTGCCAGGAAGTTTTCCGCCGGGCAGAAGCAACCCATGCTCCACTGAGAGCAGGATGCGCGCCCGGACGGTTTCCACGGCTGACAAGCGGGTTACCGCTGAGGCCCCGGGTGCCGAGTGAAGCAGCCGGTCAATGTCCCGTTGCTCGGCGCGAGTGCGTCCCGGAATATTTTTCGCCGTCATGTATTGAGTCTATCGACTGTGTCACATACATTTGTATAACTGATCATATTGAACAGTTATAGATTCCCCGAAGGTAGTTCACGTTGTCCCCTTTGTTCACCGCCGGCTTAGCCCAGCGCCTCCCGCTCCCCATCGAAGATCCGCTGCCGCGCTTTGCCGCAGACGTCGCCAAGACCCTGCAGTCCCACGGCCCCCTGGAAATGCTGATCTACCCTGAAATGCATCTGCACGGCACAGAGCATCTTCCTGCCGAAGAACGCAACGCGGCACTGGAGAACGCAGCCGTTCCCCTGGACGGCGACTTTGTCGCCGCCCTTGGCGGCATCGCCGCGGAGCACCAGATTTGGCTATGCCCAGGCAGCATCGGCGAGCGCGATGCTGATGGCGGATTCCGCAATACCCAGCTGCTCTTTGCCCCCGATGGCACGCTCGTTGCCCGCTATCGCAAGATGTTCCCCTGGCGGCCCTTCGAACCGCATCAGCCGGGAACAGAATTCGTTGTGGCCAACGCGGCCGAGGCCGGCGCTGTCGGACTCTCGATTTGCTACGACGCATGGTTCCCTGAACATTCGCGCCACCTCGCATGGATGGGGGCCAATGCCATCCTGAACGTCGTGAAAACCACCAGCGAGGACCGCGAACAGGAGCTGGTCCTGGCGCGGGCCAATGCCATTGTGAACCAGGTCTACATGCTCAGCGTGAACTGCGCTGCACCGGTCGGACGCGGCCGGAGCATTGCCGTGGACCCCGAGGGCATGGTGCTGGGCGAAGCAGGCCTGGGCGAAGACACACTGGTCATCCGGGTCGACCCGGATGTGGTGCAGCGAGTCCGCACCCACGGCACCGCCGGCACCAACCGCGTCTGGTCGCAATTGCGCCCGGGCGACGCTCCAGTTGATCTTCCCCTGTACCGCGGCTCGCTGGACCCAGCGCGCTGGTCGCCGCAGCAACCCGATTCCCGCTCTTAGAAAACGACGGAGTTTTCCATGCCTTCCACCGCTACGCTCTCCCGCACCCTGAAATTGCCGTCCCTGGTGATCTTCGGGCTGGCTTACCTCACTCCACTGATCGTTCTGGGCATCTTTGGCGTCATAGCTTCTGAAACCGGCGGCGCCAGCGCCAGCGCTTATTTGCTTGCCCTGCTTGCGATGCTCTTCACCGCCAACAGCTACGGCCGGATGGCCGCGGCCTATCCGGTGGCAGGTTCCGCGTACACCTACGTGCGCAAGACCATCGATGGCAGGGTGGGTTTCCTGGTCGGCTGGGCCACCATGCTCGACTATTTGTTCCTGCCCATGGTGATCTGGCTGATTGGCGGATCCTACCTGCAAGCGCAATTCCCTGCCGTGCCGATGCCGGTGTGGATCCTGGGTTTCATCGTGCTGACGACCATTTTGAATATCATCGGCATCAAGGTGGCCGACCGGGTGAATCTGGTGTTGATGTCCTTCCAGATCCTGGTCATCGTATTCTTCGTTGCCCTTTCCATAGCCAGTGTTTCCAGCGAGCATGGAGCCGAAGCTTTGGTGAGCGCTTCTCCGTTCACTGGGATCGGAGCGAACCCTGCAGGGATCGCGGCCGGTGCTGCGATCGCCGCCTACTCCTTCCTCGGTTTTGATGCGGTCACCACCCTGACCGAAGAAACGGTGGAACCTCGCCGCACGGTGCCCAAGGCCATCATGCTGATCGCACTGATTGGCGGCGGCATCTTCGTAGTCGTGGCCTACACCGTTCAGCTGGTGCACCCGGGCGGAGTCTTTGAAAACTCCGACGCAGCCGGTTTCGAGATCGCACAGCACATCGGCGGCAGCCTCTTCGGCGCGATTTTCCTTGCCGCCCTGGTCATTGCCCAATTCACCTCGGGCATCGCGGCCCAGGCTGCCGGCAGCCGCCTGCTCTTTGCGATGGGACGCGACGGAGTGCTGCCCCGCAGCTTCTTCGGAAAACTGAACCAACGCTGGAGCACGCCGGTCTTCTCCATCCTCGCCATTGCCGCCGTAGGCCTGATCGCGATGTTCATGGATGTGGCCACCTCGACATCATTCATCAACTTCGGGGCCTTCATCGCGTTCATCATGGTCAACGTGTCGGTCATCGTGTACTGGGCCCGCCAACGCCGTGAGGGCAAGAAGCTCAATGCGCTGCTCTATGCCTTCTGCCCCGCCATCGGCGTGCTGGTCATCGCATTCCTCCTGACCCAGCTTGATGCCCGTGCCGTGGCCATCGGCTCTATCTGGCTGGTTATCGGGGCAGTCATCCTGGGATTCACCACCAGGGGATTCAAGAGCCAGCCGTCGCAGATGGCGTTGGAAGGGATTGACGGAGCCAGCTAAGCCTCACGGGGTTTGGCGATAACGCCAGTGGGCGGACCTCTCTTGGTCCGCCCATGATCCGTCCCCGAGACGCCATCGAGGTCCCGCGGGCCTGAGTGCTTCGGGGAAGGGCGCAGAGGTCCAGCAGCGAGCCGATCAGGATTCGGAGAGCCGGCGTAGCCATGCCGAGAGCATGGCGGTTTCTTCCTGCCCAAGCGCCTCGGGGTGGGCATTGGCATACTCCAGGGCCTGGTGCATCACTGAGCGCGGCGCGTTGGAGGATGCCGTGCCCGTAATGGCCGCGATGGCGCCTTCCCGCACTGCCCGCGATAATTCCCAGTCCTCATGCGCCAAGACGATCATCCGCAAGGTCACCCCGATATTCGTCACGAGAATATGCGCGGCCGCTTGCTCGGCTGGCACTACCAGGCGGCCTTGGGCCGCGGCTTTCACGGTGATACCCCGCAGAATCTGGCTGGGGCGCGATTGGGCGGCCGGCGAATACCCCGGAACCACCTTGCCGTACATCAATGTGTAGAAACCGGGATTCGCGATGCCAAACGCCACGTGGGCGTCCCACCCATCCCGAAGGTCCTGGATCGGATCCCCGCTGCTCTCATGGGCCTCTTTTTCCGCCAGATAGAGATCGAATCCGCGGTCCATGACCGCTTCAAGCAAGCCCTGCTTATTGCCGAAGAAGTGGTACAGGGTGGGCATCTTCACGCCAACCGCCGCGCAGACTGCACGCAACGAGATCTCTTCCCCCGGCCCGTCCGCGATCATCTGCGCCGCGGCGTCCAAAATGCGGGCCCGCGTATCCCCTCGACCATCCGCTGTCATACTGTTATAGTAACTCATATCATCGATACACAGCCGTGTATTGGTGCCATAGCGAGGAGGAGAATACCTTGGGCAACCACACCCTCAAAGGCAAGAATGTACTCGTGGCGGCAGGGGCCAAGAATCTCGGTGGGCTGATCAGCAGGCAAGCTGCCGAAGCCGGGGCAAATGTCGCCATCCACTACAACTCGGAATCCACCCGCGCCCAGGCCGAAGAAACCCTGGCCGCGATCCAGGCGGCAGGCTCCCAAGGTGTCATCCTCTCCGGAGACCTCACCAGCCCTGCAGCCATCGAGCGCCTGTTCGCTGACGCCAAAGAGGCACTGGGAACCATCGACGTGGCCGTCAACACGGTCGGCAAGGTACTGCGCAAGCCCATCGTGGAGACTTCGGAAGAAGAGTACGACTCGATGTTCGACGTGAACAGCAAAGCCGCCTACTTCTTTATCAAGTCCGCAGGGCTGCACCTTGCCGATGGCGGCAAGATCATCACCATCGTGACCTCCTTGCTGGCGGCATTCACCGATGGCTATTCCACCTATGCCGGAGGCAAGAGCCCGGTGGAGCACTTCACCCGGGCCGCGGCCAAGGAATTCGCGCCACGTGGCATCTCGGTGACCGCAATTGCACCTGGCCCGATGGACACCCCGTTCTTCTACGGCCAGGAAACCCCCGAGCGCGTGGAGTTCCACAAGTCGCAGGCGATGGGCGGGCAATTAACCCAGATCGAGGACATTGCTCCGATCGTGTCATTCCTCGCCACGGACGGCTGGTGGATCACCGGCCAGACGATTTTCGCCAACGGCGGCTACACCACCCGCTGAAAACAAGGAGAGCAGAATCATGGCAACACCTATGGTCCCTGAGCCAGTGGCATCGTTCTGGAAAGCTGTCAACGCTCATGATGAACAAGGATTCCTCGACGCGTTCACCCCGGAAGGATCCGTGGACGACTGGGGGCGGATTTTCACCGGTCGCGAAGAAATCAAAGCCTGGAGCGACAGGGAATTCATCGGAGCCCGCGGCAGGCTGGACATCGAGAGCGCCAATGAGCAAGATGGACAGGTCACCGTGATTGGGGACTGGAAGTCGAACTACGCCAATGGCCGCTCGAACTTCATTTTCGAGATCCAGGGAAGCAAGCTGTCCAGGATGGCTATCCGGGAAGGCTAGCTGGCCCAGGGCGAGTTCCCATTGTTCCCCGATACCTGGCCATGCGCCGCCAAACATCACCCGCCGCCCGATTTGGAAAGACGACAATCGTGAACCAAAGATCCCTGCGCCTGCTGCCGCCCATGCTGCCCCGCGACCCGAAGGAAGCCCACCGCGCCGCCAGCCCGCTGGAGCTGTTCTTCGACCTGGTCTTCGTGGTGGCCGTGTCCTTCGCCTCGGTGCAGCTGCACCACATGGCGGCGGAAAACCACCTGGGCGCCGGAGTCCTCGGCTACCTGATGGTCTTCTTCGCCATCTGGTGGTGCTGGATGAACTTCAGCTGGTTCGGCACCTCCTTCGACACCGACGACTGGCTCTACCGGATCCTCGCCTTCATCCAGATGGCCGGGGTCCTGGTGCTGGCCTCCGGGGCGGCCGCGGCCATGGAAGAGCACGACTTCACCGCGATCACCATCGGCTACGCGATCATGCGCCTGGCGCTGGTGACCCAGTGGATCCGCGTGGCGCTGGGCAACCCCCAGCTGCGGGCCACCGCCCTGCGCTATGCGGTGGGCATCACGGTGGTGCAGCTGGCCTGGTTCGCCAGGCTCCTGCTTCCGGAAACCGCGGCCTTCATCGGCTTCTTCGTGCTGGTGGCCGCGGAGATCTCGGTGCCCATCTGGGCCGAGTCCCGCCGCCGCACCCCGTCGAATCCGCACCACATCACCGAGCGCTACGGCCTGTTCACCCTGATCCTGCTGGGCGAATCGATCCTGGCCTCGGCCAATGCCGTGGTGGAAAGCCTGCACACCATCGAGAACCTCGGCGCACTGATGACCATCGCGGCCTGCGCGCTGATCACCGCCGCTGGCATGTGGTGGATCTACTTCTCCCGCGGGCACCACCACATGATCACCTCGCTGCGCTCCTCGCTGGCCTACGGATATTCGCATTACGTGATCTTCGCGGCCGCCGGCGCCTTCTCCGCGGGCGTCGAAGTGGCCATCGACCAGGCTGGCGGGCATTCCGAGCTGCCGGCCATCGCCACCGCCGGCACCCTCTCCGTGCCGGTCTCCCTCTTCGCCCTGGGCATCTGGCTGCTCATCCTCCGCCGCGACCTTTCGCCGGCCCGCAACGCGGTATTCCTGGCCGGGGTCGCGATCATCCTGGCCGGCACCTTCCTGCCATCGGTGCTGCCCGTCGCCGCCGTGGCCGCCGGCATCATCCTGTGCGTGGTATCCACCGAGCACCGCCCCGCCGACGGTGGAGTCCTGGCGGTCGGCGCGGCCCGATAGCAGTAAGGCGGCCCCGGCTGCCGGCTTGAATCCCTTGGCGCAACAGCGGCACCATGGAGCATGGACATCATCTCGGCACAGCAGCGTTCGGCGCTCATGTCGCGGATCCGGAGCAAGGACACCGCACCGGAGCTGCTGTTGCGGCGCCTGCTGCATGCGGCCGGCTACCGCTACCGGCTGCATGGCGCGCTGCCCGCAGGACTTCGCGAAACGCTGCGCCGGGAGCATCCGCAGATCCGCCTGCGCTCAGGAAAGCTGCCCGGATCGCCGGATCTGGTCTTCAGCGCAAGGCGCAAGGCCGTGTTTGTGGACGGCTGCTTCTGGCACGGGCATGATTGCCCGGTGGGACGACGACGGCCATCCTCCAATACCGGGTACTGGAATCCCAAGCTGGATCAGAATCTGGCACGCGATGCGCGCACCCGCCGCGAGCTGGCCGAGTTGGGCTGGGAAACCCTGACAGTGTGGGAATGCGAGCTGAAGTCCACCGAACAGGTGCTTGGAGTAGCCGTCCGATTCCTCGGGCCGCCCGGGGAGGCGAAGGGCGGCTGAGCAGCGCCCTCCAGTTGGCTAAACTGGCAGTCATGCCCCTTCCCGCGCCCGCCACGCCATCACGCTCCAGCATCGCGGTGCTGCTGGGGACCCAGACGCTGTTCAATATCGGCTTCTACGCCGTCGTGCCCTTCCTCGCGGTGGTCCTCGTCCAGGATTTCCTGCTGGCCTCCACGGCGGTGGGCCTGATCCTGGCCGGCGGCGCGCTGGCCGACCGCTTCGGCGCCCGCGCCATGATCCTGATCGGCTGCGCCGTGCGGGCGGCAGGTTTCCTCACCCTGGCCGCCTCGCTGTGGGGCAGCACCCCGGTGCTGTGGCTGTTCATCCTTGGCACGCTGCTCACCGGATTCGGCGGAGCGCTGTTCTCCCCGGGACTGAACATCCTGGTGGCGGCGGCGCAAAGCGCGAGGGACCGCAAAGAGGCGCGGCAGGTGCGCCGGGCCACGCTCTTTGCCTGGCTGAGCATCACCGGTGAAATCGGGGCCGTGACCGGGCCCCTGGTGGGCTCGGCCTTGTGGGGCTGGGGGTTTCCCACCGTGGCTGGCTTCGGCGCCGCGTTCTTTGCAGCCATCGGCCTGTTCCTGGCCGCCACCCTGCGCCGGCCGGCACCGGCCGGCGCCCAGGCCGGCGCCCAGACCGCTGAAGGCAAACCCCGGGGCAGCCTGCGCCAGTGCCTGGGAGATCGGCAATTCCTGGCATTCTGCGTGCTGCATGCCGCGGACCTGCTGGCCTACAACCAGCTGTATTTGGCCATCCCCCTGGAGCTTGAGCGCCAGGACCTGGCCACGCAGTGGCTGGGGCCCATTTTCGCCTGGATCTCCATCGTGACCCTGTGCCTGCAGCTTCCCGTGTCCTGGCTCGCCGCGCGCATCGGCGCGGCAGCCACGCTGCGCCTGGGCTATATCCTCAGCGCCTCGGGATTTGCGGTGCTTGCCTTCATGCCGCCCACAGCCTTCGGCGATGGCAGCTCCCCTGTGCGGATCCTCTGCGCAGTGACCCTGATGACCCTGGGACATTTGAGCGTGCATCCCACGGCGCTGGGCCTGGTGCCGAAATTTGCCGGGCAGCATCCCACCGGTTCCTACTTCGGCTTGCTCTCCAGCTGCGGCGGCCTGGCGGTGCTGCTGGGCAATCTGCTCTTCGGCTGGCTGCTGGTGCAGACCCGGGACTCGGCCACGGCCTCCTTCGCGCCGTGGCTGGTGCTGATCATCCCGCTGCTGCTGGCCTCATGGCTCGGGGCCCGGGTGGTCAAGCTGCGCCAGCACCGTGGCGCCGGGGCATGAGCTAGGACACAAAACGCAAGAAACCAGCAGAACTTCCATGGGAGGCACCAACTATCCGCTACTCAGCCGGACCTGCCGGAGCATCGGGAAGTCGCGCGGAAAATCCGGTCCTTCCAGGCCGGTTCACGGCGTCATGGATTCCAAGTCGATTAGGGTACGCTTACCAAGGCGCTATTGCATTAGATGCCAATTCATCACGTATTGCCGAAGGATTTCCATGAACCTTGGACGATTGAGCGCAACCGCAGGATTCGCGGCCATTGCCCTCGCGCTGACCGCCTGCAGCTCCAGCACCAGCACTGCCCCCCAAGCGGCGGCGGATCCAGAGGCCCGGGTTGTCGTAGCGAACTTCCGTGCCCCGATCTCCAATTGGGCCCTGGAAAGCGATGACGCCTATGTGCTCTCCATCGCCGGCTGCCTGGAAACCTTGACGAAGTATGACCAGACCGAGAAGAAGGTCGAGCCGATGCTCGCCACTTCCTGGAAGCAGACCTCGGACACCGTGTGGGAATTCGAGCTGCGCAAGGACGTCAAGTTCCAGGATGGCACCGCCTTTGATGCCAAGGCCGTGGCCGGCTCGCTGAACCACGTCCTTGAAGCCACCGCGCCAGCGCGTGCGGTGAACCCCAAAACCATCAAGAAGGTCCAGGCCCTTGACGCGGATACCGTGCGCGTGACCACCCCCGCCGCGGATCCGCTGCTGCCCTACCGCATGGCCAGCGTGAACGCCGGGGTGCTCTCGCCTGCCGCGTACACGGAGACGGGCATCGATCCGATGAACCATTGCACCGGGCCTTTCGCCCCGGTCTCGGAAAAAGCCGGGCAGTCGCTGACCCTGGACCGCAATGAGAACTACTGGGACGGCGAGGTGAAGCTGGCCGGCGGAGAAATCCGCTACATCACCGACGGCGCCACCCGTTCCACTCAGGTGCAGACCGGCGAGGCGGACATCTCCATGTCCATCCCGGCCACCAGCCTGGCAACCCTTGAAGCCGATGACAAGATCAGCGTGCTCAAGGCCGACTCCCCGCGCACCTCCACGCTGTACCTGAACAATTCGCGCGCGCCTTTCGACAACGTGGATTTGCGCAAGGCCGCCACCCTGGCCCTGGATCTTCCGGCCATGGCCGCCAGCGTCTATGAAGGCGCCGCGCAGCCGGCCACCGGGCCCTTCGCCCCCAGCGAGCCCTGGGCCAACCCGGATCTCGCCGTGCCGCAGGTGAACATCGAAGAAGCCAAGAAGCTGGTGGAGGCCTCCGGCTACAAGCAGGACAAGCCCCTGGACATCATCGCGATCACCGAGCGTGCCGAATTTGCCGGTGTCGGGGCCATCATCCAGGAGCAGTTCAAGCAGATCGGCCTGAAGGCCAACGTGGTCACCAAGTCCTACGGCGCGGTGGAGCCCGATGTGCTGGCCGGCAAGTACGACATGATCCTCAGCCAGCGCAACCGCATGATCGATATCGCAGATCCCATCGGCTTCCTGCAGGCCGACTACAGCTGCGAGGGCGGCTACAACCTGAGCGGCTACTGCAACAAGGACTATGACCAGCTGATCAGCCAGGCCCTGGTGGAAAAGGACGAAGCCAAGCGCCACGACCTCTACCGCCAGGCCGGCGACATCCTCGCCAAGGACGCGGTGAACGTCTGGCTGGTCAACGAGCAGGCCATCGACGGCGTGGGCTCGCAGATCCAGGGCTATGTCCAGGATCCGCTGACCCGCTACGTGCTGACCAAGGATCTGGCGAAGACCAAGTAACGTGTCCCCTCTAGCCACCGTGCTGCGCCGAGTCGCTGGACTCGGCGCAGCCGTTCTGCTTTCCTCCTTCGCGGTATTCCTCGTCCCCTTTGTCTCCCCCGGGGATCCGGTCCGTGCCCTGCTGCGCGCGCGGATGGACATCGGCGAGGCAGATGAGGCCACCGTGCAGGCCTACGCCGAGCAGTTCGGCCTGCACGACCCGATGCTGGTGCAGTTCGGACGGTGGCTGGGACGGTTCTTCACCGGCGACATGGGCCTGTCCCATATCAGCGGCACCCCGGTGGCAGACCAGGTGCTGCCGGCCATTGGCGTGACCCTGTCCCTGGCCGGCGGCACCCTGCTGGTGGCCATCCTCGTTTCCATCGTGCTGGGTGTCGTTTCGGCCACCCGCGCCGGCCAGTGGCCGGACAGGCTGATCACCTCGATGACCCACGCATTCATCGCCATTCCCGAATACGCCCTGGCCCCGCTGCTGGTGCTGCTCTTCGCTGTGCGCCTCTCCCTGCTGCCCTCTGCCGGCTATGATTCCCCGGCCTCCCTGGTGCTCCCGGTGTTCATCCTGTCCTTGCGCCCCATCAGCTTTTTCACCGTCGCCGTGCGCTCGGGCGTGCGCCAGGCACTGGGTTCCGAGCATGTGCTGGCGGCCCGTGCCCGCGGCCTGGGCCGCACCCAAGCGCTGATGCGCCACGTGGTGCCGCACGGTCTGCTGCCGTTGTGGACCATGGTGGGCGTCTGGTTTGCAGGGCTGCTGGGCGGCTCGGTCATCGTGGAGGTCATCTTTGCCATCCCCGGCATGGGACGGCTGATCTTCGATGCCATCATCAATGGCGATATCCCGGTGGCCCAGGGCGGCGTGGTGGTTGTGGTGACCTGTGCCGTGCTGGTCACCGGCATCATCGACCTGGTCCACAAGCTCAGTGATCCGAACGTGAGGATTGGAGTCCGTCATGGCTAGAAGCGCTACTTCAAGGATCCTGCTCTCTGCTCCAGCGTTCATTTTGCTGGCGATAGTCATCGTGACCATCGCGGCCCCATGGATTTCCCCCTATGACCCGGATGCCCAGTCCCTGGCGGACCGGCTGCAGGGGCCCAGCGCCCTGCACCTGCTGGGCACCGACGCGCTGGGCCGCGATACCCTCAGCAGGGTGCTGCACGGCGGCCAGTTCTCGCTGTCCGTCGCCTTGATCACCACGCTGTTCTCCCTGCTGGTAGGCACGGTGCTGGGCCTGATCAGCGCTTTGCGCGGCGGATGGCTGGACGAGATCTTCTTGCGCGTCAACGACTTGCTGCTGGCCTTGCCGGAAATTGTCATCGCGTTGCTGATCATTGCGGTCATGGGCCCCGGGTTCCTCACCATGGTGCTTTCGGTCGGCGTCGTCGCCTGGACTCCCACCGCCCGCCTGGTGCGCTCCATGGCCGCCCAGGCACTGTCCACCCACCATGTGGAGGCTTCCAAGCATGTCGGGGCCTCGCGCTGGTTCATCCTGCGCCACCATGTCCTGCCCTTCGTGGCCGGCCCGGTGCTGGCCCAGGCCGCGTTGCGCTTCGGCCTGCTGCTGGTGCTGCTCGGTTCCCTGTCCTACCTGGGCATCGGCGTCCAGCCGCCGCAGTCCGACTGGGGATCCATGCTCTCCGACGCCCAGCCGCACGCGATCCGCTCCCCCTGGGGATTGATCGCTCCGGGCGCCGCCATCTTCCTGGTCAGCTTCTGCGTGACCTTGCTGGGCAACCGCATCACCCACGTGCTGGGCGGCGAGGACGTGCTGGACACCGAAACCAAGGCGGAATCCCATGGCTGAAGAACTTGAATTCATCGACCTGTCCGTCGTTTCCGGGCAGAAGCCGCTGCTCTCCAAGGCCCGTGGCGCGCTGCGATCAGGGGAACTGGTGGCGGTGGTCGGGCGCTCCGGCTCCGGCAAGACCCTGCTGACCAAGGCGATCATGGGCCTGCTGCCTGAACAACTGCGCGCCGAAGGGCAGATCCTGCTCGATGGCCAGCGGCTGGACCAGCTGGACGACAAGGCCATGGACCAGGTCCGCGGCCGGCGGGTCAGCATGCTCTTCCAGCAGCCCAAGCGAGTGATGAATCCGCGGATGACCATCCGCGCGCATCTGCTCGAGGCCCTGGGCGCCCACGGCTGGGGCAAGGCCCGCCAGCACGAGGGCCAGGTGCTCTCGCTGCTGGAGGAAGTGGGGCTCTCCCCTGCCAAACCGATCGCCGGCAAGCGGCCGGACCAGCTCTCCGGCGGCATGGCCCAGCGCGCCATGCTGGCCATCGCCCTGGCCGCCGACCCGGAATTCATCCTGGCCGATGAGCCGACCTCCTCACTGGACTCGATCCTCAAGGCCGAGGTGCTGCAGCTGCTGCGCCGCAAGCAGCAAGAACGCGGGGTGGGTGTTTTGTTCATTACCCATGACATCGCCAGCATCCAGCACATCGCGGACCGAGTCGTGGTGGTCAGCGATGGGCAGATTGTGGACCAGTGCCCCACCGCGCAGATCTTCTCCCGGGACCGCCATGCCAAGACGAGGGAACTGGTTGAAGCCACCCTTCCGGCAGTGCGCGCACCACGCCCGGAGAATTCCGAATGCCTGCTTCAGGCAGTGGGGGCAAGCAAGAACTACACGCGGCGGGCCAAGGGCCCGGCGGCGCTGGAACCCACCAGCTTATCCCTGCATGCCAGCCAGGTTCTGGGCGTTGTGGGCCGTTCCGGCTCCGGCAAGAGCACCTTCGCCAGGCTCCTGGCCGGGTTGGAGCAGCCCACCTCCGGCCAGATCATCAGCAACCACGGCGATGCGCCAACCCGAGTGCAGATCATTGCCCAGGAGCCCTACTCCTCCTTTGATGCCCGGCTGGATGTGCGCACCTCCATGAGCGCCGCGGTGCACCGGCTGCCAGAAGACCAGGCTGCTGAACGCATGGCGCGGGCCATGGCCCAGGTCGGGCTGCCCGGGGAATTGCTGGACCGCCGTCCGGGCCAATGCTCCGGCGGGCAGCTTCAGCGCCTGGCCATCGCGCGGGCGCTGCTGACCGATCCGCAGGTCTTGATCTGCGATGAATCGACCTCGGCACTGGACTCGGTGGCCCAGCGCCACATCCTTGATCTGCTGCTTGAATTGCGCGACACCATCGGGTTGAGCCTTGTCGTCATTTCCCATGACATGGACGTGATCCGCTACGTCAGTGATGACGTCGCAGTGTTCTATGAAGGTGAGCTGGTGGAACACCGTCCGCTCAATGATTTCCTGGCCAATGCTGAACACCAGCACAGCAAGGACCTCATCGCTGCCCTGGATGCCACGGCGGCGACAGAGGCTATATAGCTTCTCGCAGAGTATTGATAGCCAAACCCAAGTCCTTTCAACGAGCGACTTTCCATCTACGTGGCATTTCGTGCTGGCCTCGTCGATAAGAAGGATTTCCTCGCCAAATATACCCTCTTCGGTTTGCCCGGACAGCACCACAAGCCGAATCGTCAAAGTTTTTCGCGAGCGATATAGTTTACCATCGGCACATGTTAATTTATCTGAATTGACATGCGAGTGATGTTTCATTGGCGAGTTAAACAGCATCACAATTAGCACCCGTGATTCACTTATATATCATTCAACTAGCCAAATACCCACCAGGTCAAATCAATATTGATGCAGAATGACTAGTCGCAGACTGGCATTGCAATGGTCACCCCTTCCGACATTACCCCAGAAGAAAAGTCATTAGTCAGCGTTCAATGGAAGGGTCCCTCCATAGAGAGTCTTAAATCGCACCCTATCTTACAGAATTATTTGAAAATTATTTGAAAATCACCTCCTTCTAGCTTTAAACTGATTTTCATAAACCTCAACCATGTATCACGACTAATTGATGAGAAACTAGAAAAAACTGCCAAGTAATCCAGATTTAGACGAAGCGCTATTTTCACTTCGTCGAGGATAGACCGTATCAGGAGGTCGCAGATGCTTAGAGAGCCTTCAGGGAGACAGAACCATATAATCTCAGGATGCAGAACTACCAGAGATTGTATATCTCACGAATTCCGTAGTGCACACACATGGATAGAAAAACCGCAAGTAATCCCATGAACGCTTCACATGCGAACACTGTTACCATAAAGGTTTTTCTAAATGGATCGGCAGTTCCAATCGATGGCTCGGTATTCAGAACTCTCCTAGACAATTCTGTAGCCGGAACGTACGTGGCCTACACCAAAGCTCTAGAGTCGCGCCGCATTCTTTTCTACGATCTGGTTTCCCTCGCAGAGAAAGGCGACATTCCTCTCCCTCTATTCTTTGCACCAATCGCACTCGTCGAGCATCAGGTCAAAGCTAAAACCAACAAGCTCTTGGCGGGGATCAATAGAGATACATTTTCGATTGGATCACGAGCAAAAGTCGACCTGCGAGACATCGAATTAATCGTTAAGGATTTGATCCGAAAACAACAACTAGTGCGTAAACATGATATTTCGCTAAAACGGAACGCAATCATTGGGGTGTTGCGTGACGTGGGCCCTGACGCGGAGAAAGACGCGTCGAGGCTCATGTCCGCCATCGGACTAACGCATGAGGATTTCCAAGCATGCAAAAACAGAGCTAAAGCGCTGGACCTATTGATTGATCGGCTTGAATCGAATCAAATCCTAGTTTCTCGCAGTGTGCCAAACTATATGCCTCAGAGACTAAATCACGTGAGGTTCAGCGGGCTGACCATTAGAGACAATAAAGTCCCATATATTTTTTTGGCTGGAGGCGATCATAAGGATGATCAAGAACCCACCGGACGGACAATATTCACGCTCACACTTATGACAGTGTTAATAGCACGACGAATATTCGCCCCAATGACATGGGACAGCGGCACAATAAAAACGAATCCAGGTCGTGAGTACGACATTGCAGGTGCAATGCTCATGCCCAAAAACGAAGTGAAGGCGCTTGGTCCTTTCACTCTACCTGGGTTAAAGACCGCAGCAGACCAGTTTAATGTAACACCAAGCGCTATGACAATTCGCGCCATGCGCTTAGGAATGATCACCCATGAAACGGCGAGCAATCATCTTGACGTGCTCAGGCAAGAGTTTCAGAACGAACCCAAAGGTGGCCCACGGAATAAAATACTACCCGAGAACGCAGTTCGGAAGTACAACGGACGAGAACTCACACGTCGAATGTTGCGAGCTCTGGACAACGACAGCATTTCACCAGGTGAATTCTGCCGGGCGATCTGCTTAAACAGAATCAAGCCCACGCAAATCGAAGACCTGAGGAGGGCAATCGGATGAATGACTTTGGACGGAGATACGTAGTTGATACAAATATTTTGAGCCAGATTGGAAAACGTCGCCGGTCAAGTCAGTTCTTTTTAGAGTTTTCTGTCCTGCCAGAAGCAGTCCTTCACGAGGCATCGGGGTTCCCTGACATCGATGTACTGCACAATAACATTCATCCGACAACGCCACGTTTACTCGAATTACTGATCGAAGTCATGAAAACAGTGCCGGATACTGATACAAGTCTCGTTAATCTGTATGCGAATCTTGGCAATGCCGATCCATTAGTTATTGCAACTGCTTTGGACGGCCGAGAATTCGATAGCCAGTTCCTTTTCCGTCCGGAGTGGGTAATTGTATCCGGAGATGAAGCCGTACGCAGGAAGGCATCAGAGTTCAACTTAACAGTCCTGAGTAAAAATGAATTTACAGCACTCATTGATGAAGCTGACGATGCTCGCCGAGTCCCGCTACCGGGCAATTAGCTACCCTGCGGGAAAGGCCAGTGCTGCTCGATTGAGTAGCCCTGATTTTCGTTGTCAGACCACGTTCAAGCACCAGTTCATGATGAATGCTGGCGCTTTCCAAGTCTGGTGAATTCGCAATAAGCACACAAGAATCCTCGACGTGAATTCGTTAATTCTTACCGTCTCCCCAGAAGTCGGCCCCGTTGTCACTACATGATTGCAAGATCAAAAAATACGTAACCCAAAGGCCCCTAATCGATGCTTCTCGTAGCTCGTATAAGCTGTCATAATTTTGTGCGGCCGCTCACGGAACTTATAGGTTCATGGCTATGACCGACCGTTCAAAGAAGATCCCGTCATTCATCCGCACCTCTTGCGTATTTGCCCTTGGCTCAGTCCTGTTTGTCTCGGGGTGTTCTGCTCCGTCTGAAACGACAGATGGCGGCGGGGCAACCGCCGAGAACGCTGGATCGCGCCTGTCCAGTGTCAGCGAGGCAGGAAAACTCAAGGTGTGCACCACCGGCGACTACCGCCCATTTACCTATCTGGATCCTGACTCCGGCGAATGGTCCGGCATCGATATCGACATGGCCAAGAACTTGGCGGAGTCCCTTGAAGTAGAGCCTGAGTTCATCCAGACCACATGGAAGGATTTGATGCCGGACTTCACCTCCAAGTGCGACATCGCGGTGGGCGGCGTTTCGATTTCCCTTGAGCGCTCGCAACAGGCCTACTACAGCGAAGCGACCCTGGACGAGGGTAAGACTCCCATCACCTTGTGCGAAAACGTGGAGAAGTACGACACCGTCAAGGAGATCAACCAGCCGGGGGTCCGCTCCATCACCCCCATCGGCGGAACAAACGAGAAGTTTGCTGACGCGAACTACCCCAAGGGAGAGATCATCCGTTTTGAAGACAACAACAAGATCTTTGACGAGATCATCGCGGGACGGGCCGATGTCATGACCACCGATGCCTCGGAAACCCGCTGGGTTGCCAATGAGCATCCCGAATTGTGCGCGGTGCACCCGGATAAGCCGTTCAATTTCTCGCAGAAGGCCTACCTGCTGCCGCTGGGTGATGATGAGTTCCAAGAGTACGTCAATCAGTGGCTGAACATGGCGAAGAACGATGGGACGCTCGCGGCTGCCGAGAAGCCCTGGTTCGGATAAGTTCGAAACCGCAAGAAGCTTGCCGCTTTCCCAGCAGGCAGCAGGCAGCAGGACCGAGTCCAATTTCTTGATTGGCCGTATTGGAGGCGGACCGATCCGCAACGGATCGGTCCGCCCAAGGACTCAGGCAACGGCTGGATCAGGCTATTAGCCGGATCATGATGCTTGATTGTGCTAGAGCCATGTTCGATGTTAGAGCCCCCGACTGATTTTTCACGCCTCACGGGCTACCGAATTAAAAGTGATAGCAGCAAAATTTCTTACTATCACTTTCTGAGAAAGTGATAGTAAGAAAATTCGTACTATCACTTTGGAGGAACCCGTGGCCGATTCCCCTAGTGGCTATGGAATCGAGAAGCGGATCGAAGCGGATCTCGAGTTCCACCGCACCTTTTGCCGGTGTCCGAGAATGACACCTCGCTGCATGCCTGGGAACAGTTTGAGGGCTCTATCCGCATGTCCATCATGTTCGGCGGCTACGAACGCGGGATTCGCAATATGGATGTCGCACGGCATTTCAAGCTGGTGGACACCATCGAAGCTGGCGACAGCGCCGCGGTCAGCGCAGAAATCTCCGAGCATATGCGCATTGCCACCGAGGCCCCGATGGGCTCGTAGGACTACCGCAAAATACTGCAAAGGCCAGCGGCCCCGCCCAATGCACATTGGACGAGGCCGCTGGCATCGCTATTCAGCTGGCGCTATTAGTTCTCCCAGAACGGGTAGTCAATGTAGCCCTTCGGGCCTTCGGTGTAGAAGGTGGCGAAGTCTGGTTCGTTCAGCGGCAGCTGTTCCTTCCAGCGGCGCACCAGATCCGGGTTGGCAATCGCGGGACGCCCAACAACTACGGCGTCTCCCCAGCCTTCGCCGGCCACGCGCGCGGCTTCTTCGTAGGTGGTGATTTCTGCGAAGCCGGTGTTCAGCAGCACCGGTCCGCCGAAGGTCTTGCGCAGCGACTGAACCAGCTCACCGCTTGGTTCATGGTGCAGAATGCTCAAGTTGGCCAGCCCCAGTGGGGCGATGCCTTCCAGCAGCGCGGTGTAGGTAGCCAAGACATCCGCGCGGTCGTTTTCCACGGCGCCCTGGACATTGTGCTCCGGCGAAATGCGCAGTGCGGTCTTGCCGGCGCCGATGGCGTTGGCCACCGCAGTGGCTACCTCGATGACAAAGCGCGCACGGTTTTCAGGGGAACCACCGTAATTGTCGGTGCGGGTGTTGGCCGATGGTGCCAAGAATTCATGCAGCAGGTAGCCGTTGGCGCCGTGCAATTCCACGCCGTCAAAGCCTGCGGCGATGGCGTTGTGCGAAGCGGCCACGAACTCTTCAATGATCCTCGGAAGTTCTTCGGAACCCAGGGCATGGGGAACCGGGTAGGCATGCTTGCCGGTGTAGGTGCGGGACTCGCCTTCAACGGCGATGGCGCTTGGCGCCTCCACGTACTCAGCCCCGGTGGTCTCCGGGTGGGTGACACGTCCTGCGTGCATGACCTGGGCGACGATGAGGCCGCCTTCGGCGTGCACAGCGTCGGTGACCTTCTTCCATCCGGCAACCTGCTCTTCGGTGACCAGACCCGGCTGGCGGACGAATCCCTGGCCGGCAAAGCTCGGGTAGGTTCCTTCGCTGACAATCAGGCCGAGGGATGCGCGCTGGCGGTAGTACTCGACAACGTCAGCATTGGGCACGCCGTCCTTGCCGGAGCGGGAGCGGGTCAGCGGCGCCATGACCAGGCGGTTGGACAGCTTGAGGTCGCCAAGTTCTAGTGGGGAAAACAGATCCATGGGTCGGGCTCCTAAGAATTGTAGATATCCCGTAGAACCGATTCGAGCGGAAGGGTATTCCTCAACCGACTCCCAAGTGAGCGGGATTACGCTTCCGCTTTGCCACCAACTTGAGGTTTGCCTCGTCGATGGGCGCAGCGCGGCGGCGAGTCGAGGGCAAGGCGTTTCACGTCCGCTTGGGGTGGCCGCTGGGAGTCTTCCACGGGAATCGGATCTGGCGGGTGCTCAACGTAATTCGGACATAGAATAACTAACCAAGTCAGGGTCTAGTTCTATTGCCATATTCACTGATAGTCTCTGCTCATGGATGAAGAATTACACGGGTTCATGAAATCTTTTGCCCAATTAGCGAAGCTCGCCGACCAGTTCCAGGAGCATCCCAAGGGACAGCTCTTAGCCCCGGTGCTGGCCGAGCACCTTGGCGTCCATCCCAGCGAAGTGCCGCTGGTCGTTGAGTATTTCGGTTCCCATCGCTTGGCTGACGCGAATATTGTCATGGATCAGTTGACCGGCGTTGACCCGCACTCCAGGGTCATCGGCCTGGCAGGACGTGCGCGCCACCATTTTGATCTCGGCGACCTGGTTGGTATCCAAAGCGAATTCGGAGTCCTTGGCGAACCTTCCTACACGACGTTGGCTGTCGGTCCGGGGAAGCAGCAACGTTTCCTGTCTTTCGGCATCCACTTGTTCACTACAGGGCAAACTCCCATGGCAGTCTTGCTGCGCCAGGCCAATCCGGAATACGGCAAGTCGGAAGCATCGTTGGAAGTCCTGTGCGCCGACGAGTCTCTCGCCGATTCTTTCCTCGCCGCTTTCCGCGAAAAATTGAACAGCACGAGCATCTACCGTGGCCAGGTCATTTCATTCAAGCCAAGCGAATACTCCGAGTCCAATGCCGGCATCAGTTTTCACCAGCGCGAAGAGATCGGTGATGACCAGCTGATCCTGCCTGCGGGTTTGCGTGAGCGGATTGAGGAGCAGGTGCTGGGCATCGGGACGCACCGCGAGGTTCTCATGGCCCATGGATCACACCTCAAGCGCGGAGTACTGTTGTATGGCCCGCCGGGCACTGGCAAGACCCATACAGTTCGCTACCTGGCCTCGGCCGCCAAGGAACACACGGTGATCCTGCTCAACGGCAACACCCTTTCCCTGGTTTCACAGGCCGCGTCCATGGCCCGCGCACTGCAGCCATCCATTGTGGTGCTGGAGGATTGCGATTTGATTGCCGAGGATCGCAGTTTCAGCCATGGGCCGCAGCCGCTGCTCTTCGAAGTCCTAGATTCAATGGACGGACTGGATCCCGACGCCGATGTCTCCTTTGTGCTCACGACAAACCGTGTGGAGTCCTTGGAACGGGCACTAGTACAGCGTCCGGGGCGCATCGACTTGGCGGTGCACATTCCCCGCCCGGATTTCGAAGGCCGCAAGGCGTTGCTTCGGCTGTATGGTTCGAAGCTGAAGCTGACTGGGGAAACCCTGGACACAGTAGCCCAGCTAACCGAGGGCACTACCGCTTCATTCACCCGGGAGGTGATCCGGCGTGCAATTTTGGGTGCAGCGGTTGCGGGAGTCGCCGTCACCGAACGGCACGTGCGCGTCGTGGCAGCAGAGCTCATGGATGATTCGGCGACGCTGACTCGGAACTTCCTCGGCGGAACCGAAGATCCCGGCCTGCCTGAAGAGCAGCAGGACGGGGAAAGCTATGGAACCTTCGGCTGGGCGCCGCAAACCGGCAGCCAGAGTTTCGGATTCATCACGGATGACGCATCGAATTCAGCGGGGACGCCACCGTCATCCGACGACGATTAACACCATTGCCCCTCTGATTCTGTTTCAGAAATCGCGTCCAAGAGACATAGCCGACAAATATTATGGACCTCGAAGGATCGAGGCGCGCAAAGAGCAGATGACGGCACAGGAATGCACCATCACCTGCTCCAGGATATTCACTAGATAGCGGTGTATCCGCCGTCAACCAGGTGGTAGCTGCCGGTGATGAAGGACGCGGCGTCGCCGGCCAGGAAGGCCACCAGCGCGGCGACTTCTTCCGGCTGGCCCAGGCGGTCGATGGGGTGCTTGGATACCAGGGCATCATAGGCGTCCTTCGGCATCTGCTTCAGCAGCGGGGTCTCGATGAATCCGGGAGCCACGCTGTTCACGCGCACCCCTGAGGTGGCATATTCCACGGCGGCGGTCTTGCTCAGACCAACTACCGCGTGCTTGGTGGAGACATAGGCAGAACTGCCGGCAAAGCCGACCGATCCGAGGATCGAGGCCATGTTCACGATAGAACCGCCGCCATTCTCGATCATCGCATTGGCCTGGGCGCGGGTTCCGCGGAAGACGGCGTTCAGGTTCACGGAGATGACCTTGTCCCAATCCTCATCAGTGAGCTCGCCTACCTTGGCGGCACGGCCTCCGATGCCCGCGTTGTTGACGCCGATCTTCAACGGTGCCATGGCGTTGGCTGCCTTGATGGTTTCGTCGATGACAGCCGATGAGCTGGCATCACCGGAAACGGCTACTGCTTCGCCGCCGGCGGCCTTGATGGTTTCCACCGTCGCGGCAGCGGCCTCGGCATTGAGGTCCTGGACGACGACTTTGGTTCCGTTGGCTGCCAGGAGAATGGCAATAGCCTCTCCGATTCCTGATCCTGCGCCGGTCACTACTGCCGAACGATCTGCCACATCATACTGAGCCATGATGCACTCGCTTTCTGTTTCTGGATGGTCACGGGATCTCCGTCGGCCTCATGTCTTTGACGCTACTCCGATCCATTCCATAAGTCGATGACGTGTCAATCAAACCCCTGTCTGCTTCGTCACCATTGGTCCATGCGGTGCACCCGATGGGCAACACTGTCCATGAATTTCCCATCATGGGTAGAAAGAATGACAGCTCCCCCTCGGGACAGCACGGCAGCAATGGCTTCCTTGAGCGTTGCCTCGCCTGCCTCATCCAGGGCCTCGGTCGGCTCGTCCAGCAGCAGAATCTCGGGCTCGCGGACCAGCACGGTGGCCAATGCGGTGAGCCTGCGCGCCGAGGCCGGCAACTCGTAGGGATGGGTGTGGGCGTAGGAGTCCAGTCCCAATTGCGCCAGGACTTCCGGAATACGTTGATGCAGGGAGCTCTTCTTGGGAATCCCGAAAGATACTTCCCGAAGGACCGTGCGTTCGAAAAGCTGATCCGCGGAATTCTGCAGCAGCAGCCCGGTGATCCCTGTGAGGCTCACGGTTCCAGCAACAGGCTGCAGCAAGCCGGCGATGGCTTTGAGCACCGTGGTCTTTCCCGAGCCATTCGGCCCAGCCAGTCCAAGGCATTCCCCGGAGCGGATCTGCAGGTCCAAGTCCTGGACTGCAGGACCGGAGGCTCCCGGATAGGAAAGGCCAACCGATTCCATGCTCAGCATCAAGGGCGCGCCTTCGGCCGGGTGCTGGTGCTGGGTTTCGGTTCTAATCTGATGCTGAGCTGCGTCGGGAATGCTTTGCAGGGTCCCTTGATCCAGGAGCCAGAGCGCGTCCGCCTCCTGCGCCCAGAAACGATGCGTTCGGGCGAGAATCACCAGTGCTGTTCCCTGCGCTCGCAGCAGGCTGATCAGCTCGGAAACCAGCGCGGTGGCCTGCTGGTCCAGTCCCGCTAACGGCTCATCGAGGACCAGGACTTCCGGTTCGGTGATGGCCAGGGCGGCTAGTGCGACAAGGCGCTCCTGTCCACCGGAAAGCTGATCCGGGTGGCGCTGGAGCAGATGATCCAGCCGGAGCCGTTGGGCCAGCGCGGTGACTTTCTGATGCATCTGTTCACGCGGCATCCCTGCATTTTCCAGCGAGAATGCCAGCTCTTCGGCAACGGTTCCACGGATCCCCGATAGGTAGTGTCCAGCATCCTGCGGCAGGAGTCCTACATGCTGTGACCACCGGGCTATGTCGATTCGTGGGGACGAAGAATCGGAGAACTCGACCAGCGAGCCATTCACGCTCAGGGTGCCGGCAAGCTGGTCCATCGAGTGGCGCGGAAGCAGGCCAGCGAGAATCGCACCGAGTGTCGATTTCCCGGATCCCGAGTGCCCGGAAATGACGGTCAAGGAACCGGGCTGCACCTCCAAGTGGATGTCTCGCAGAACAGGCTCTGGCGCATCAAGGTAGGAGAAGGTGTGCAAGTCCAGGCCCAGCGCCGCAGTGCCCTGAGGAATAAGTTTCCGGTCCATGGCTAATTGCCTCCCAACGCTGCAAGAAGCAGGATCAGCATGGGGCCAAGTACCGCGCAGATGGCCGCCGTCCATCGAATGACTCGCTGTACAGGCGAGTCGGGAACGGTGCGCAGTCGGGTATGGGCCCCGTAGGCCGGGAATCCGCGAGCCGAGAGATGAACTGCGCGGTCTTGGGCGTCTTGCATCGAGGCCAAGACGAGAGGGACAGCGCGAAGCCGCACACGCTGGAACCAGCCAGCCACTCCGTTGCCTGTTCCCGCTCCGCGCAAGGCCTGCGCTTCCCCGATCCGTCGTTGCTTCTCGGCCATTTGCGGCAACAAGAACAATGATGCCGCCAGCAGGTATCCCAATTGGGGCGGAACCGGTGACAAGTCAATGGCAGCCACCAGCTGATGTCTATCAATCAGCAGTCCGCAGAGCAGGCCAACCACCACGAGCACTGCTGTACGCAGGCCCAGCGACAACGCCACTTCCAGACCGTGGATGGTCACGCGCAGCGGACCCCACTGCGCAATGGCAGGAGACTGGTCCCGGGAAATCAACCCATGAATCAACAGCAAGGAAAGGAACGTTGGCAGCAGCATGGCACCACTGAGAATTGCCAACTTTTTCAGGTGCCCCGACCATCCAGCGATGAGCAGGCACAGTGCCATGACGGCGCAGCTCAACCACCATAGGCTGGCAGCAGTTGTCATGGTGATAACTGCTACCGCAATAGCCAGAATGGTGAATGGGTGAAGTTTGATGGTGCGGGGCATGGTTGTCGCTTACTCGCTGACGCGCTTTCCCAAGACCCGGTAGCGGCGGACAAAGGCGAAGCTGCCGCTCAAGCGCTTTGGCAACGCGTAGACCAGAAGGGCTGCGACCAGGAAGACCACTGCCTTATCCCCTGGATCCGAAATCAATGCCTGCTTGGTGACGGCAGAGAGCAGCGAGTCACCCATGGAGCTAAAGGCGGCAACCAATGCGCCGGTACCCACGCCCGAGGTGCCACCGTAAACAAAGGTCGCTACTGGCGAGGAAACCACGCCAACGAGAACACCGGCAACTAGACCAGCAACTGGCGCCAGGTAGATGCGACGCAGTGCACCGAAACGTGCAGCGGTTCCCGCAAGGAAACCGACAAGTGCTGCACCGGCTGCGAACGGCAATACAGTTGGTGCGAACAACGACCAAACCAAGGTGCTCAGTACACCGGTGGCAGCACCTGCACGACGTCCTGCCAGGAAGCCGACAATAACCGTTCCGATGGAGTCGATGTAGAGAGGGATCATTACCGAGCCGACAAACTGTCCAAGGATGATGTTCAGTGCCAGTGCTACTGGAATCAAGGTCAAGGTGGAGACAGGAAGATCAGGCAATACAGCCAGCAACAGAAGAACAGCGGCGGCAAGGTAGGCGGCGAAGGTACCGAGGGCAACGCCCTGTCCCAGTCCCTCGACGATTCCCATGGGCTGGGTGATGATCAAGGTCAGGTACGTTGCCACGAGGATAACGGTTCCTGCGATGGCCAAGAGCCGGCGGCGTAGAGTTTGCGACGAAGATTCGTCGGGCAAAAGAAGATTTGATGACATGATGAATCAGTCCTGGAGTACGAGATTGACTGCGCACCAAGGAGCTGGCTGGCACGCGCGAGTTACGGGTCTATGTCACCTCGACCCGATAGACGATTCTAGCCCAACCGTCTTGGCCTTCAGGAATCCTTGGATAGCTTCCGGGCCAAGACTCCCAGGCTCCTCACCAGTTCCTCAAAGCCTGCTTCTGGGTCATTGTTAGTGACCACGTGGGCATTCGCCGGTTTGCCCCACAGGCCACGGAAGTCGGCAACAGTGGTTCCGAACAACAATTGTGATTCTGTCTCGACGTCAATGGTGGCAGGACGAGTTTCGTATTCAAGGGTTCCGGCGGCAACGCCGGCGGCAAAGTAGTCATGGACGTGGGCAATATAGCCCTGGTCGTAGTGCCGGTGGAACTCGAAGTAGAACCGCAAAGCATCGGAAAGGTAGCGGACAAGCGGATTGGATGCCTTGCTCAAGGTACCTTCCGGATCGCTGGCTTGTACCAATTCGGGTGCATCGCATCCCGCTTCCTCAGCCAACTTGGTCAGGAACTCGGGCTGCATCTCGAAACGCTCGGTGGTGTCCAGCGAGCAGACGATGGGAAGCTTCTCGGATTCGAGACCCTGTTCAGCAGCTGCAGTGTAGGCGGCAAAAACTTCCTTGGTTGCATGCGGATCCACGTGGGTGTTCCACTCAGCTGTAGGCGTGGTGTTGCCTTGGTAGTAGAAGGCACCGCCCATAATGACTACTTTGCGCAGTAACCATGGAAGCTTTGGTTCGCGGCGCAACGCCAGCGCGAAGTTGGTCAGCGGTGCGGTCAAAAGGACAGTAAGTTCACCGGGGTTGGCGCGGGCCGCTTCAATCCAACAGTCCACGGCGCCAGTGTCAGCAATGGAACTGGGGCCAAGATCAGGCAAGGTCGCATAACCAACGCCTTGAGGGCCATGGGTTTCCGGTGTTGTCACTAACGGAATTTCCAGGGGCTCACAGGCGCCGTTGAGGACCGGAACATCAGACTTACCGCAAAGTTTAAGAAGTGCACGATTGTTCGCGGCGACTTGCTCGACATCAACATTGCCTGGGGTACTGGTGACTCCCTCGATCTGCACATGATCGAGGGAGCAGAGGTAGGCCAAGGCCAAGGCATCGTCGATGCCGGTGTCGCAGTCAATTAGGAGACGCACCTGACTCATCTATTTAGGCAGTCCTTGCAATTAGGCAATGGTTTTTGAACACGAAGTAGCCTTTGCTCTCTTTCAAATATGCTCCGCAACGCCGGGCCAATACATCCGAATTTGCAACGCAATTTATCGGCTGATACAGACGCTCCGAATCTAATCCGAGGTCATGCTATTCACGCTAAACTTAATGCCGATCGACTTTACTTCAAGTCAAGCACCCGACTCATCCGACAGATACACGTGCAAGTGCAGTCAGCGGTTTCAATAACAAACACAAGCTACAAGTCAGACTAATACTGGTACCATCGAAAATTGCCGGAATCGAATGCAACTCGGTGACCATCCAAGGCAATTTCAAGTTTGAACGAGTCAAGGCGCCTCAGACTATGTTGCGACCGAGTGCTTTGGCACAAACTACGCAACTCTGAACCGGAAAGATAACCTTCCAGTTGCAGCCACCCGCGCGCATAAGACGCTCGATACTCAGTAACTGGGACGTTTCGGTTGGTATCAGGTTCGCCAAACTCTCTTTTGCAAGCTCCGCATCTGTACAGGGGAATCTTCCGTTTCCGCTTTTTAATATTCGAAGCTTTGCAAAAGAAACAGCGATGAAGAGTTTTAGTCCCAGGACCAACGTCTATTGATTGAATAGTTGAGAGGCCGATGCTCTCCTTCTTGTTCCAGAGCAGGATGGTATCTCCGATTTCGAGCTGCGAGTGGTTCGGCACAGTACTGTCCCACAAGTAGTGAGTGCTGAGCTCATCCTCGTATCCATCGTTTCCGCCAAATGCTCGGTCATCCCCGACGGCCAGCAATAGCCACGCAGAGCGTTGCCCCTCTAATTCTCGAGAATTCATAAGTTTATCTTCGCGGATTTCATACCCGAAAGTCCACATCAAATAAAAATGACAGTATGCCAGTCCGTTGCATCAAAAGTAGGGCCCTCCACATGAAGACCGCAGTTTCCCTCCTGTTCACCATGCGAGGAGCATCTTCATGGTGAAACCCGTCCCAGGTGCGAGGCAAGCGCTCAATTTATCACTCTTTGTCTAAAGCTCGCCACATGTTCTCATGAGGACTCAATTATCGAGGAACGTCAGCATCTCACGAAACATGCACCTATGTGAGGAACAATGTCGCAACGTGATTTAGAGATAAAGCCACAGGCAACTTGATTTAGCGAAGCTCGAAACGTTCACCTGGCAAAACCGCAAATCAAGGTCATGAACTTCTTAAACGAGGGAATTTCAGCCACCAAAACGTGCACTACAAGCAACTCAGGACAGTGCAGGTCAATATTCAACGGTGGGTTTCAAAGAATTTCTTTGTTCTTCATGTCGGTTTCGCTGACTAAGTCGCCTATATTTTGAATCAGTGAAATCTTGATCAGCAATGAAACATGAAAAATTTCTTGAAGAAGTGTTATTGGGTGCAAGATATATCCAAAATGTCCACTCGCTCAGATAGTGTTTGTTTCAACCAATCAAACCGGTGTAACTGGTCTCTACGCACAGGGGAATGATAGTGACGAATTCAGCGACTGAAGTTAATATTGAGCTTGCCGATTACATCGAGGCTCAGCTTGAACGAGCCATCGGCGTATACCTTGAGGATGCCGACCTCCTTGAAGAGCACGCAAATCTCGAAAATTCACTTATGACAAGTGGGTATGCTTCACGTCAAGTTATTGAGCTTGTACAAAATGCGGCAGATGCCTTACTCCGGGATGGCAAAAACGGAAAGGTCGCACTGCGACTCACTAGTGACGCGCTTTACGTGGCGAATGAGGGTGCCCCGATCGATCAAAAAGGGACGCGCGCACTTACTCACGCATATTTAAGCAGCAAAACGGGCGATGAAATTGGGCGGTTCGGCCAAGGATTCAAATCAGTACTCGCAATCACTTCAAATCCACAGATTTTCAGTTCATCTGTATCCTTCGAATTCAACGCAGAACGAACGAGACAATTCCTCAGAAGGAGGCTCAGTGGCGCTACTGGGCTCCCAATCCTCCGCGCTCCTTGGCTAATGGACAGCGCGAAAGAGATATCCGGTGATCCAAACCTCAAAGAGCTCTTGTCATGGGCTACGACAGTGATAAAGCTTCCCCTACGCGAAGGCTCTGAAAACGTCGAGAAACAACTTCAAGAATTCCCGACACGCTTCCTTCTTTTTGCGAAGCACGTCGAGGTCCTAGAGATTGAGATCTACAAAGAGAACGAAGAAAATGTCCGTTATTCTCACACCTGCAAAGCGGACGTAGACCGACCCGACATTTACTCGGTTACTCAACCCGACGGAACGGCTGAAGAATGGAGACTCGCTGAAGCAACACATCGTCCATCTGAAAAAGCTAAACAGCAAATCGGCCTCGCTACAGTACGCGATGAAATACGAATAGCGTACGCTGCACCGCTTAAGATTTCTCAGTCTGGAAGATTAGGGTCCTTTTGGGCCTACTATCCGTTACAAGAAGCTACTTCGGCATCTGGAATTTTCAACGCACCATGGGCTTTGAGCGAGGATCGCACGACCTTACTCCGGACAACTTACAACGACGAAATTCTAGACGCCCTAGCTAAGATTTTTTTGGAAACAATAGTTTCGTTAAGCACTCCGGACAGCCCATCGAATCACCTGTTGTATCTCCCATCGCGCGACCTCGAGATTAAGGGATACAGCGACAGTCGACTTACAACGCTTATCCCGGCACTCGCCGCAAGTACCGCTCTGATCCCAGACCAAAACGGCATTCTTAGGAAGCCAACCGAGCTTCGTCATTTGTCCTTTTCAACTGAGTTCTTCAGCTGGCAGTCCGCAAAAAACGCTCCGGCATGGCATCAAAAGTGGCAGGAGAACCTAAAGCAGGATGTACTTGTACCGCATTACAGTACATACGGCGACTTACAGAAATTCCCTCGAGTTAGGCAGTTATTTCTGGAAAGCTATTTTTCTGAAGCGTTTGAATCTAATGGACAAATCATCCAGAGGAAATCACGCCCGGACTTTTCAATTATTCCGTCTACCCCGCTCAACCATTGGTTGGAGATGCTGGTCAACGATGAAAAAGATTATGAGGGAATGTCAGTCGCCCTTCGACTCTTGGAGCTGATTCCAGACGCTGCCTCTCAGAAAAGTGGTGGTTCAGCAAAAATCATCCCGACTAATTTGGGGCTCGCGTCACCCGCTCAAGGTAGTTCCGTATTTGTTCCAATATCAGATGACGACGAAATGGATTTGCCTGGAGTCCAGCTCGTTTTGCCGAGTTTCTTAGACTTCGAACGCGTTCCTTTGGCGCTTAGGCATTTCGGGTTTGAAACCGTTAACCCTGGGGACTTCACCAAGCATCTGTTTAATTCTCTGAGCTCCACCTCTCTTGACTCTGAGTGGTTACGCGCTTGGGATTCGTTACTAAACGTAGCTTCAACGCATTGGGTACCGCTCCTTAAAAGAGTCTTTGATGATCGACAAATCAAGGTGCTAACTCTTGCAGGGACTTGGCGTTATGCTTCTGAATGTTTCGTTTCGACAACCAACTCCCCAAATGTAAATTTTGCAGACCCTACCTCCGTCGTGGATTCGAAAATTTGCCCTCCGGACCTTGCCCGAATGGCTGGCGCGCTGTCAAACGCAGTCGCTCTATACGATGTTCAGAGTGAGCCCCTCTTTACTGCGTACCTCGATTGGGCACGCGCGGAGCTTCGACGTGCACACCCGGATCTGCCCGTAGGAGAACTTATAGAAGCAGAATTTGCTGATTCGCGGGGACCTGGTCCGATTTCGTTCTTCCAGAAATTTGCCAAAGACGGCTACGAACTGAGTGCATCCGAGTGGAGTGCCTCACTGCTCAAATTGACCAACCCTACGACTCGTCATTGGGAAATACTTGCAGGCGACAAATGTGCCCTCAAAGTACTAGCACCGCACCTTTGGGCAATAAAGCAATACGGCTACCTTCAAACATCGCTCGGGTTGTTCAAGACCAATGAGGTGCTGGGACCCAGCGCAATGTCATACGGAGCGCACTTTCCCGTTGCGATTAGCCCCTCGGCTCGCGACCTGCAATTACCTGATACACCTGAAGACTTCTCTATTGCGCATTGGATCAATTTCTTTGGATCAGTCCGTACGCAAAAGATTTCCAATACAAAGGAGCAAGGCGAATTTTCGAAGCTCGTACTTTCTGGAATGCGTTTTCTAACGGAATCTTCGGGCTCTCCGAAGAACGTACCAGCAATCTCCAGAGGAGAAGTTTCAAGCTATCGCGTAGACGAAGTTCAGCTTGTTGTCGGTGAGACGGAATTTGAACAGATCCAAGACCTCGGCGTCCCCTACTTACTCGCGGATTCGGACTCCTCTCGCGATGAGCTTTGTTCACTCACTCCTTTCAAGAATGCTTCGTCTTCAATTTCGATCAGCGTTGAACGTATCCCATCAACTGACCAAGAACTGGTAACGGATAGATTCCCTGCTCTAGCCAAATATCTTGATGATTCACAGCAACAAGTTTCTTTACAGTATTGCTCCGTTCTATCTCGCCGAATAAATTCTTTTGGAGGAGTAAAACCAGAAAACCTCAAATCAGACTACTTCGGTGGAACCGTATACCTCATTGATGGGCTCGATGAGCAAGAAACGCTCGCGCGTGTGATCGGTCAGCTCGGTATCAGTCTTTCGATAATTGAACAAGACAACATACTACGAGAAGTCGAAGACCAAAGAAATTCCCTGCTACGAGAGCAGTGTCGTATTGCTCCGAATGATGCGGCTCGTTTATCCCTACTGGCAAACAACGAGAAATTGGAAGAGCTGCTTCCGCAGGGTTTGAAGAATTCACTGCTGGAGTTTGATGTGACGATTAACGATTCAAACGTCGCGCAAGTCTACTTAGATACTTACGGTTACGGCGCGTTAAGTACATTGAGGAAACACCTTGAGTTTCGGGGGCTGAATCCGCCTACGTCTTGGGCTGGGTCTTCATCTGCAGTTCGATTTGTGCAGTCGCTTGGATTCGATCTTGCGTATGCAGGAGAGTCAACTCGCACACCCCCCGCGACAGAAATGGTGCTGGGACGGCCTGGCCTCCATAAGCTGCATGATTATCAAGAAGCTGCATTCTTGGAAATACGCGAAGTGCTAACATCTCCTCATGATTTTGCGGACAAGGGTATGGTCGAGCTTCCCACGGGTGCCGGCAAAACGCGTGTAGCTGTAGAATCTGTTGTTCGCCTCTTTTTGTCCAATGAACTCACAGGGCCAGTTTTGTGGATTGCAGAATCTGACGAGCTCTGCAGCCAAGCTGCTGAAACTTGGTCCGAAGTCTGGCGTGAATTTGCAGATTCCAGATCTCTGACCATTGCCAGATTCTGGGGTCCTCGACAAGTCGAGCGACCTTCGACAGAACTATCAGTAGTTATTGCAACTGACGCAAAATTGAGGCAAAATCTTCCGCTGAGATCATCAGATAGATCAGACACTTTTGAATACAGTTGGTTAGAAGAGGCCACAGCACTTATCGTCGACGAAGGCCACCGCGCTACATCACCGACGTACACCGAAATCTTCAAGTTCTTTGGTACGAATAGGCCACAGGGAAAAGCTAAACGTCCTCTACTGGGCTTGTCAGCTACTCCGTTCAAAGGACGATCCGCCGACTTGACTAAGAACCTCGCATCTAGATTCGGAAAAAACCTAATTACCACCTTGGGTGACGATCCAATCAAGGAGCTGCAGCAGCGCGGAGTTCTCGCGCATGTCGAACACGAATTTTTGGAAGGCACAACCATCGACCTTTCTGGAATTGACATTCACAGACCGGACAGCAACCTAATGAACAGCTCCGCCATGGATCTAGTCCGAGAAAAAGTCAGCTCAGACAGCGCGCGAACCAAACGTCTGATAGAGCATATTTTGTCTCGTCCTCGTGACGAATCTATTTTGGTGTTCACGTCTTCAGTGCTTAACGCGCAAGTCGTTGCTGCGTTGCTAAAGAACCAAGGAACTAGTGCAGCCGCTATTAGCGGCGAGACCAAGACGAACCTAAGACGTGCGCTCGTCCAACAGTTCAAGGCTGGAGAAATTCAAGTCCTAGTTAACTGCGATGTTCTGCTTCAGGGATTCGATGCTCCAAAAGTCAGAACACTTTATGTAGCTAGGCCTACGTTCAATCCGAATCGTTATGTCCAGATGGTCGGGCGAGGGCTCCGTGGCCCGGAAAATGGCGGAACAGAAAGATGCTTGATCGTTGATCTACAAGATGAGCTTCTAGGAACAACTTATGAATTGGCCTATAGAGGTTTTACCACGCATTGGAAAGGTGAATAATGAAAGTGTTTCCCGACGTTCGCTATCTAGAAAGCACCAGCAACGCTGAAGTGCGAATTGGGCACCTGCTCAATGCCATACAATCCGAAGAAGAGGATTTCGCTTATCATTCTTTTGCGTTGAACAAACATGAATACAAAAAAATGGGGGAAATTGACTTCGTTATCGCATTCAAAGGTTCTGTAATAATTCTTGAAGTTAAAGGCGGAAGACTGCGGCGAGAAAATGGTATGTGGGCATTCACTAATCGTCACGAAGAAACGAACTACAAGAGCGAAGGTCCATGGGAGCAGGCGCGCAGTGCCATGTTCTCGTTCAAGAGTAAGTTTGACAAACTTATCCCTTCTAACCACATCAGCTACACCTACATGGTAGCTACCCCGGATGCGGATCTCTCCGCGGACCTTGAGCATGAAACTTGGCAGTGGCTCGGCCCTCAAGACATGAGCCCTTCAGCGATTCAAAAGAAACTCGAAGTCGCCTCGAAGCAGGCCCGTCGAAAGCCCCAGTCCAGCAAATTCGATGTGGCGCCTTATTGGAAGCCAGATCATGCCTCGATTTCAAAACTACGTAATTTGTTGACAAAGAAGATCGACGGAAGAGTTCCGTTGAACAACTACATTGTTGGGCTGGAACACGAGCGGCTAGTGCTGACAGAAAAACAGACGCGTACAATCCAAAAGCTAACAGTCGCGCCCCGGGTCAGCATCTCAGGTGGAGCCGGGACCGGGAAAACCGTTATAGCAGCCGAATGTGCGCGAAGAGAAGCGTCTAAAGGTGCTGAGGTCGCTTTCGTTTGCCAATCATTAGGTGTTCGCGAAAAAATTAGCGAAATACTTCAAGACACTAGCGTCAAGGTACTCGACCTAGACTCGCTCAATGAAATAAACACGAAATTCGATGTGCTGATTATTGATGAAGGTCAAGACTTAATTAACGATAGCGCGCTGGGGATCCTCGACAACGCGCTTCGCCAAGGCTTCATAGATGGAAAGTGGCTCCTTTTCCTTGATGAGAACAACCAGATACTAAACGAAAGAGATTTCGATCCTGAGATTTACCAGGATTACGTTAAGGCAAATTCGATTCCATGGCCCCTGGACGAGAACCTAAGAAATACAAAGTCAACCGTTACTTTTGTGCACAGCCACCTCGCAGCTGACATAGGTGATCCTTCCGTTATAATTCACGGCCCATCATCTCGAATTCGAGTTGTAAAGAATAATCTTTTGGACGTCATAAAATCTGAATTAAATGAAGAGATTCATCGTTTAGTAACTACTGAAAATATCTCTTTAGAGGACATTTGGGTTATTACCTGCAAGGATACGTCAACCCAGTCTGTGCTTAGAGATGCCCTATCCGCATCCAAGGACTCATTTAATAGCCAAAGTGGGCGGGTCCGTTTCACAACGGCCCATGAAGTTAAGGGGCTAGAAACTCCGGTCGCTCTCATAATTGATGTTGAAAATCTTGGCGTCGAAGAGATGCCCAAAGTTTATGTGGGATTTACACGCGCGAGTTTGTATATGTGCGCCTACGTTAGTCCGGCGGCGAAAGCTGAAATGGAAACGAATCTAAGAAATACCTACGCTATTAACAAAGGTGTAAATTGAAAATGACAACTACAGAAGTCGTTGATTTTCTTCGCCGTTCATATATGGGCCCACTTAACGGCGAGTCAGAGTGCAGTACCCGTCGCCCCGACAAAACCTATCTAGTTGGGACCTTATACCCAACGAGTTCTGCCGAGGAGACTGAAAACCACGACGGAGAAGATACCGCGGTCGAAGTTGCGATTGACGAGTGGGAGGACCCAATTGTAGAACTTTCGAATGCTTGGTCCCCTTCAACTGCTGCTATGTCCTTCATACATACTGGTACTTCAATCGCATGCTCAGTCAAATTCGGAACTTATTCCGAAAACAAAATCAAAGGCGAAACGACAACTTGGCAGCGCTCCCAGTGGGTTTTTAGGGATATATATCTTTCTCCATCAGCGCCCACATGGAATGACCAGCTAAGTTCTATATACGATGTGCAGCTAACCTCGAAGTGGCGAAAAGTAGGAAGCGATTCGTGGCTGGTTACTGTTGCTTTCAGAAACATGAAAGCAATTGAAAATGCTCCACAAGTGACGGTTTCAGCCGAAGATTGTATCTATCAAGTAGGTGTCAACGCCGCAAGCTTCGATGGCGCAGTCCTTCCATACCGGTCAACCAGCGATTTGAATCAAAACGACGAAGAGATTGAGCTAGCTCTTCGTTTCAAGGACGCTCGAACTTACGCCGTTGGACACGGAATTTCTGTGGCCTGGACAATCGAGAACGAATCAGTCCAGGTCTGCTTGGACCCACTGCCTGACCATGTTGTACCTTCAATTAGCGCTAGAGAGGGAACAGGCGAACAAGCATTTTTCCTATCTTTTTTGTCGGAGATTGATAAAAACTCTAGTGAAGTTTGTGATTCGCTAACAACCTTCGTGAATGACTACAGCCGCTGGTCGAAAGATGAGCGTACGAAGTATCAATCTGAAGATGTCGAGTGGGTCGCTGCTGGAGACCGAATAGTCGCTCGTCAGGAGCACGTGATCCGGCGGATGCATGAATCTATCGCTGCTTTACAAACACCTGAAAATGAACAACTTCGGCGATCCTTCGCTTTAGGAATGACGGCAATGCGTGAACAGATGCTTCAAAGCACGTTCAACGCCAATGGCACTCCGGAGAGAGTCCGCACGGAAGAATTCGATCTTGCGAATGAACCTAAGTGGCGTCCTTTCCAGCTTGGCTTCATTCTTACTTCACTGCTCAGTTCTCTTGACGCACGCCATTCCGATCGGTCTACAGTCGACCTGATATGGTTCCCAACCGGCGGAGGCAAAACAGAGGCATATCTAGGTTTGGCAGCGATTGTGATGTGGTGGCGAAGGTTCGAGCACGGCGCCAGAGGGGCAGGAACTGCTGTGCTCACTCGCTACACGCTACGATTATTGGCAGCGCAGCAATTTCAGCGCACTGCCGCGTTAATCTGCGCGATGGAAAAAATTCGACTCGAGGACTCACGCTCCGGAAATGTTTCAGCATTTAGCATTGGACTGTGGGTCGGAAATTCTACAACCACGTCGACGTCAAAATTGGCCCTGGAACAGCTCGATGAATTGTACAAGGTAAGTATTCCTGAGAACCCTTTTCAGATAACACAATGTCCTTGGTGCGCCACTCGTCTTCTCCCCGAGCAAAAGTCATCAGATCATAGCAAATACGGGGCCAAAGCCGTGGCCGGCAAGCTCGTGCTTCACTGCATTTCTTCAGATTGCCCTTTCAGCAATCGTCTCCCTGTCGAAGTTGTGGATGAACAAATCTATGAGAATCCGCCAACTATTGTCCTTGGCACTGTCGACAAATTTGCGCGTATCACGTTCGTAGCCGAGAGCGGCCGCCTATTCGGTGGCAGTTCAGGTTATATTCCACCTTCACTCGTTATCCAGGACGAGCTTCATCTTTTGTCTGGCCCTCTCGGCACCACCGTAGGAATTTTCGAAACTGCGGTTTTGCAGATATTGAGGTTAAACGGCGGTGTGCCCAAGATCGTTGCCTCAACCGCGACTATCAAAGAAGCTGAACACCAAGTCAAGGCTCTCTACGGATCGAAAGTCGAGATTTTCCCCCCTAGCGGAGTATCTCAAGATGATAGCTATTTCGCTTCAATCGATAGATCCAAACCAGGACGACGCTACATTGGCTTAATGCCGCAGTCGTTCACGCAAAGTACGTCAATGGTGCAAACCATGAGCGCGTTGCTGGAAGTTCCTGAGAGAGTAGAAGGCATCAACCAAGATGATTATTGGACGGTTGTTGCCTATCACAACAGCCTTCGTGAGCTAGGCCGAACAGTAACAATTGTTCAGGATGACATCAAGTCTCGTATGGCCGTGAGAAGTTCGACCATCAATCCTACGCGTCAACTAAGGGACACCGTTGAGCTGACCGGACAGGTCCCTGCTTTCGAACTTACGCAAGCGCTTGACCGATTGAGCATTCCCGCCCCAAATGCACACGCGGTAGATGTCGTGGTGAGCACGAGCATGCTCTCCGTGGGAATCGATGTACCCCGTCTGGCCCTGATGCTCATGAATGGGCAGCCAAAATCGACGTCTGAATATATTCAAGCTACAAGCCGAGTCGGTCGTGGCTCGGTACCCGGAGTTATCGTCACGCTCTATCGCCAATCTCGCCCTAGAGACCGCTCGTATTACGAACAGTTCCATGCCTATCATGGCGCGCTCTACAAATATGTAGAACCAACCAGCGTAACACCATGGTCAATTTCTTCCCGTCGTAGAACCTTAGCAAGCGTGCTCATAGCGATGTATCGGCACTTATCAGGATTTGCATCCAACTCTGGAGCCGCATCGTTCGCGCCTGAACAGGCCATCGTGTCAAGGATTACCTCAGTAATTTCTGAACAAGTGCAGAAGTCCGATCCCCGGGAACGAGAGAGCGTAGAGGCAGAATTGCGTTTATTACTCAATCAATGGGAACAACGGCTCGCCGATAATCCTGACCTCAAATACGAAGGACACGGTAAAGAAGCTTCGCTCACGAAGCACCCATTAGCCTTCGGCGAAGGTTGGTCCGTAATCAATTCGATGCGAAACGTCGATAGCGGGACTGCCGTTATCGTGGCTGGCGAAAGGTCAGAAAAAAATGTCTAGTAACAAAAACACACGCCAAATTCGCCACAGTGAAACCGTCTATCCATATGGCCCTGGAGCAATTGTGGATATCCTCGGCGAGTCATTCGTTGCGCCCGACATTACTCATTGGGAAAAGAAATATCTAAAGCAAATGACATGCCCGCGTTTGGAGCGAGAGCTCAGCGTACCAACATTGAAGACTGCCCCTTCTGGCGCTTCATTTGACGATGCGGTCAAGACACCATTGACTTTTAGCCGCTTTCCGAAGTGGCGCTTTTGCCAAAATTGCGGGCTGATGTCTAACAAAATGCAGGTCAAGAACGGCATCACTTACAACCGGTGCCGGACCTGTGACGGAAAAATGGTTCCCATGCGCTACGTCGCTGCCTGCAGCAAAGGAAGCCACCTTCAAGATGTACCTTGGCGTGCTTGGGTCCACAAGAAGGGAAATTCAAATGAGCAGAGACTATGTCAGGACTCTGATAACTTGATTTTTTCCACTAAGGAAGGCGTCGATGAATCGTTGGGAGCGGTGTTTGTTACCTGTCGTTCTTGCAAAGCAAACCGTAGCCTGATGGAGCTTAACGCTGAGAAATCTCTACATAGAGATGGCTTCAAATGCTACGGTTCGCAGCCCTGGGAAGGATTCAGAAAGAGCTCAGCCTGCCCCGAGGAATTACATGCTGTGCAGCGCGGCTCCACAAGCCTTTACCGCCCCGAGATCGTTTCGGCCATTGATATCCCCGAAGTAAGTTCCCCCACGTTAGATCTGCTTGACAAAGTACGTGAACATCCAACATTCACACCATTGAAAGCGCTCATTGAATCTGAAACGGCTGAAGTGCTAGCAAGAATGATCGCGGATGAGCTTTCGAGCAATGGGTACCCGATTGATGTTGCCCGCGTGCTCTCGATCGCCAGGGATCCATCCGGTGCAGCGGAAACTCTTCAAGTAATGACTAACCTGCTCAGCGGAGAATGGTCTGCATTTGAAAAATCGCTTAGCTCGAATCCGGGGGAACAAATAGCCGATTTTAACGTCGAGAACGTTCCTTTTTCTCAAGGTCAAGCAATTCCATTAGCACTCTCTCAAAGGGTAAGCGCTGTCGGTGCGGCTCGTCGGCTTCGAGAAGTGCGAGTCGTTCGGGGTTTCACTCGGTTCAAACCGGAAGCAAAAATGCTACGCGTCGATTTGAATAAGGAAAGCCAGTTGAACTGGTATCCCGCTGTCGAGCAATTTGGAGAAGGTGTCTTCATTCGTTTTGATGAAGAGTCTGTTCGGGCATGGGAACAACAGCAAGGCGTTGCGGTCCGCGTCAAGATGATTGCGAACCGACTTCTAGACACTTATCGAGCTCAAGATGCTTCTAAGATTTCTGCCCGATGGATAATGCTGCATTCCTTGGCCCATCTCTTGATCCGTAGTTTTGAATCACAAAGTGGATATCCGGCAGCTTCAATCAGGGAGAGAATCTACGCAATTCCAGAAGGGATCGATCCACAGTGTGGAATTCTTATCTACACGAGTGCAGGTGATCGCGAAGGAACTCTAGGCGGATTGGTGCGGCTTGCCGAGCCGGAATATCTGTCAAAGATTTTGCTTAAGGCCATCGAGTCTTCCGATACCTGCTCCAACGATCCCGTTTGTGGTGAGTCGGTCGGACAGGGTCTCTTCGGCCTAAACCTGTGTGGCTGCCACGGTTGTCTTTTGACAGCCGAAACATCCTGCGAAAATGGTAATGTCTATCTTGATCGACGTTTACTAACGAATCTTGATACTCCTGATGCCTCGTTCACCGGATTCTTTGACGATGTTCTCTCTGAAGCACGTAGTTTATTCTAGCTTTAAAAACTTTGACCATAACAGCGTCGCTGTTCCTGCCCCCTATGGTGCGAGCAGCGACGCGCTGTCAAAAAACTTGATTATTGCCGCCATGGACGATTCTTCAACTGATTGACGGCATCACGAGTTGAGTTCAAAATGCCCAGCTCCTGAATAGCGCTTAAGGTTACATCTACTTGTGCAATCATGTATCGCAGTTCTGCCAACGCTGCTTGAAATCGCGGACAAATGTAGTCCCGAAATCGCATCATTCTCAGTCAATAGGTTTCTATTCTTTGATTTGCCAGAACACGAGGACCAAACCGTCCTATCCAACACGTGTTGTACCCTAGTTGTCATGGTCAGTTGGAGCATATCGAGGCACCCGGAATGGGACCAAATGTACCTTGCAGGTCTAACGGTTAGTGAAATCTCAACTCTGTACTGTCGTTCTGCAGCAACGGTCCATTATCATGTCAGGCGTCGTGAATATTACGAGCCAGGTTTTCAAACCAAGCACGAAGCGGCATTGGATGAGCGACGAAGGAACGAACTTTCGGCCACTTGGATCCAACGATTGGAAGCTCTCACTGACTTTCATACTGCGAACGGCCGTTTCCCAAGGACAACGGGTACCCGCGCTGAGCGGTCATTACACATTTGGTTAACTGAGCAACGTTCGCTATTTAAATCGGGGCTCTTATCCCCCAGCAAGATTTTTTTATTAGAAACAATCTCTGGTTGGGAAAAAGTTCCACGTCAGATTGAACTGGACGATCAATGGAAATCTAGACTGGCAGCTGTTAGCAAGTACGTTTCCGAGAACGGTTGTATCCCACGATATCGCACCTCTACTACGTTCTATGAAAAGTCTTTAGGGGTTTGGCTCCATAACCAGCACCAGCGTCGTGCGGAGGGGAAGCTCGAAGAATGGCGGCTCAACGCATTAGACCAAGAACTACCCAATTGGCACAGCCGCTCATAATATACGCTTAAATCGCCAAAGCATACTTCCTCTTAGACTTGCTTTCTACGTCACTGTTGCATCTGAAACCACTCGAAAATTATTGCGTATTTCGTAAAGAAAAACACCAGAATGTAGCAAATATGAGGCCTTGCGTGATTTTTCATTTTCATTGGCACAGGAGGAGATTTGTGGCTAACATTTATCGCATCAATGTAAAAGCGATAATACGACATCAATCTTTCCAGTTCTCTACCATTAGAAGACTTGCTTGCAAAAGACACTTGCTCGATAGTGACGTCTACTATAGGTCGACTTTCTCGAACTTCTTATACAAATCACCCGCGTTTACAAGAGATGACCTAAATTGGTATCGAGTGTGAGGCTTCCACTTTTTTCCCTCGGTCAGTTTAGTATTCAAACCTGGGTCTAAGACGACCGAGCCGTTAGCGATAGCGCCGAGGAAATAAAGGAACGATGTTCCTTCACCGACATGGACTTTAGTTCCATAGCTGTATTCACGCGGCCTACCGTTGGAGGCAATGCACGGAACAAAGACAGCCTTAGCATGTTTGGTTTGCCAGTGGGTAAGTAGCTTGGCAAACGACCAGCGGCCAAGGACGAGGTCCTGCTGTGGGTCACGGAAATAGAGGTAGCCATCCTCAACGATTGTTTTGGAGGGAGCGTCGAACCCCACTAAACCGAATTCTAGTCCCGTCTTCGGATGAATTTGTCCGGCTTTGTGGATCCCGGAGAGATCCCAACGCGTACCAGTTGGATCCAGCTTCCCATACGTTTGCGTCAACCAGCTCGTGCCCTTGTCCTTAGCCTCCCCGCCATCCGGGTTAGGGGTAAGCAAGGTAATCCTCGAACTCAAATGAGCGTTGAGATGGCTAACGCGATGCGCTTTGATCTCCCAGTCTAGGTAGTCAGGCTGAGCCAACCCGTTGGCTGTTATCCCAAGCTCACTTTCTAAGGTCACGCCATGACAGTTAGGTGCGTCGCAGGCTAGGCGAGATCCATCCCGTTGCAGCCTATAAGCTTCGATCCACTGCTTGTCATGGATTTTACGTAGCTCTCGGAAGAGGACCTCGCGAGTGCTCGCTTCGTCCTCCCGCAAACTCAATGGTACGAGTCGACCCCTACCATTGTTGAACTTCTCGAGATATAGAGCGGCAGGGGAATACCTCGAAACAACGACAGCATAGACCTTTCGATCTTTGCCTGGACCGAAAATCAGACATCTACCTGCTTCCTGCCCCCTCGATGCCGGATCCTTTGTGAGGGCCAAAAGTTCTTTGGGACTATGAGGAGAATTCTCGAGGAACCCGGAAAGCCGTACCTCAGGATACTGAGGGTAGTAGATAAGCTTGGTTTCTGGCGCTGGAGCGACCCCGTGCTCGTGGAACCACACCCATGGCAGGCTCGTGTGGAAGATCGGTTTGCCGGCCTTCGGTTTGCTGGAGTTTGCTTGGTGGCGTGTCACCGGCCCCGGAAACAGGTGACCCAATCCGGAAAGGTCCCTACCGAGACCTGTGATTTGGTTCTTGTTATTATGATTCCGCGTAAGGAACTTCACTTCGACGTGTCTGACACCATGGTCCTTAAAACGCTGTTCGATCCTTTGCCATGTCACAATGTCATTCCACAAGTTTTCCATACTGCCATTCAACCCCAAGCCGGTGAAATTTTAGCGAAAGCTACATCCAGATGCTTCTTGTGAGTCGTCTTATTCGAAGCATCTAGCAATATTAGTACTCTCCCGCTGCGCGGAGTCGGCGTCGAAGCGAACAGAAATCGCTAAGTTGGATGAGGTGCCAGGTGATTGACATTTCTGGCGGGAAAGAAGCAATTCGAGGACTGCGGATTTGTGGTGCTCTCGCTGTGCAAGCATTCAAAACAATATGGAGCTCTTCTGCGACTGGAAATCTATTTGGTGCTACCTTGAACGGCCGACAGTCCCGATCATCCCCCTTGTTTGGGACTGTCAAAGAGATAATCAGAAATAAACTTCACAGGAAAGAACCACTCGATAAATCCATTGACCCCACGCCAGTGCTAGAAGTTCTCCCAGCCTAGCTCTCTAATTGAGCAAAGACGAGAGCAGTTCGCGGTGAATCAGGTTGCTACTGGCCCGTTTACGGAGCTCTTGTGGTTCAATCGAGAGGTGACCCTGGCGATTAGGAGCGGTCATTACCTATTAAAGACTGTCCACCGCCTAGGAGCCCCGGGGCGATTGAACGTCGGTGACCGGCAACACTGGCGGGAAGACAAAGGGCCAGTTCAAGGAGTCCCTCGCCATTCGCGGCCAGTTTTCCTTCGTGGAGATTCAACATTAACCTCGTAGCTGGTGTCGCAAACCTGCCCTTCCACGAAAACTCTCCCGCTAAGCCGCTCAGAAATGACTCACTTTGTACCGCTCGCTGTGGCTAAGAAAGAGCGCCTGTCCCAACAAGGGAACTATCAAGTAGTCCAAAATGTCCGTGTCGCACCGTAAATTTTAACGGGATCAGATATTCCGAATTGCATCTAGCCTTCCCGTGCCTTAAACATCTAGGCGAGGGCTACGTACAAAATCCGGAAAGGCGATCCATCTTTCAGATTGTCTGCGGCGCGGCGATTTGCACCCCCGTCAATTGTGGGGAATATTTATAGACAGTTTGACCCTACTTTTTCCCCATGAATGGAGTGCTTCGTGACGCTGGCACCGGCCGAACAGGCCACTACACCCCGCACCCTGCTGCAGGACCTACGCAAGAGCCACAGCCAGGCGAAACTCGCGTCCCTATTACAGGTATCATCCAAGACTGTGGCCCGCTGGGAAGCCGGCGAAACCGAATGCCCGCCTTACCTGAGGGCCGCGCTCGAGGACATCAAGAAGCATCAGTCTGAAGCTACTGTCCCGGCCCGGACTGATAAGACGTCCTTCCGATTCGTCGATCTCTTCGCCGGCATCGGAGGAATCCGGCTGGCGTTCGAATCAATAGGCGGCGAATGCGTATTCACTTCCGAATGGAACAAGTTCGCTCAGCAAACCTACGCACGGAACTTCGGCCACGACTTACCAGGCTTCGTGGACGGACTCCACGAAGAAGAGAACGGACATACCTTCGCAGGAGATATCACTAAAGTCGAGGCCAAGACCATCCCCGACCATGACGTGCTGTTGGCAGGGTTCCCCTGCCAACCTTTCTCCATCGCCGGGGTCTCCAAAAAGAACTCACTTGGCCGGGAACACGGCTTCGCTGATGCCACCCAAGGAACGCTCTTTTTCGACGTTGCCCGCATTATCGAAGAAAAACAGCCCCAGGCGTTCATGCTTGAAAATGTGAAGAACCTGCTTTCTCACGACAAAGGGCGCACCTTCAAGGTTATTAAGGAAACTCTCGAGGATGAGCTCGGGTACAGCATCGCGTTCAAAATCATCAACGGCGCATCATACGTGCCCCAAGGTCGCCAACGCATCATTATTGTCGGATTCAGGGACCCCTCGGTGTTCGAAGGAAACGATGGGTTCTCATTCGACAACCTCACCACCCAGTGCAACCCCGACGGCACAACGAAAATCGTCAACCCTACAATGGTTTCGATCTTGCACCCAGAAGACGGGTCAGAGTTAGCCGAGGCGCCCTTCACAGAAGGCGCTATGGCAACAGTGAATGAAAAGTACATATTGACCCCGAACCTCTGGGCCTACCTGAAAAACTATGCCGCGAAGCACCGGGCCGCAGGGAACGGTTTCGGCTATGGACTCGTTGGACCTGAATCGGTGGCACGTACCCTCTCCGCTCGATATCACAAGGACGGTTCGGAGATTTTAGTCTCTCGTGGCGTTGGTGAACGCCCTCGCCGTTTGACTCCCCGGGAATGTGCGCGTCTCATGGGATTCCCTGATTCCTACGAAATCCCGGTTTCCGACACCCAGGCTTACCGCCAATTCGGAAACAGTGTCGTTGTCCCTGCCGTGACCGCCGTCGCCGAAGAGATGAGGCGCTTCATTAGATAGACCCAAGCAGCTTTTGCAGTTAGCGGCCTCAATCATTTGGCCGCTAACTGTGCTTTACTCCGTCCAAAGTTTCCTGAGCGTCATCCTGTCTCGTTCCCCATCCAGTGCTTTCTATGCAAGTATTTTGATCTGACTGCTCAAATTGCCTTGGCTGCTATGCTCGACCTCGATTCACGATTAGCCGACACCTTCCGAGATAAATACAGCCAATTAAATGCTCTGAAATATCGCCAAATTGCGCACAACCAAAAGCGCTATTGCCGTTCCTTCCATCGACTCAAATCTGGAAGGGACGGCAATAATCGTGATGACTCAACAGACTCCGCCACGCGTGGAGACCTATCTGCCAAAAACACTTAAGCACGGTGTCCGTCTGTGCCAACGTTCACGAAGAAAACTGATCGTGCTTGGATGTTACCCCATTGGGCAGACCTGCAACTCAGGCCCCGGTCATCGTCCGGGCGGGATCGGCGGCGTAGGCCGTTTCCTTGGCCACCACGGTACGCACCACCAGAGCGGTGAGCAGCACGTCATTACCCTCCGCGAAGGGATCAGGGATCGAGCACCGTATAGTCAGCGGCATACCCAGCTTCCAGCCGCTCGTGGGTGGCACCTTCCCCTACAGATGCGGCGGAATCACGAGTTGCGTGGGAGATGGTATTGACCAGCGGCAATGCCAGTTGAGGCTGGACCGGCTCAAAGGTGTTGTCCAGCGCGGAACAACGGGTCGTGGCCACGAACATATTGGGCAGTGCTGCGTGCGGTGCGGTCGGGGCATCGGTGGAGAAGCCCAGCAATGCGCCGGCTTGCTCGTATTCTGTCCAAGCGAACCCGCGCTCCGTTCGGTCATCCCCTAGCATGGCGTCCCAGTAGGGATGCGAGGCAGCGTCGGTGTGAAAAGGCTGCACCGACTCGGTACCCCCCTAGGTGGGCCATGCGCTCGGCTGTCCCCGGAACGGCGTATTCCAAGGGCTCAATGCGGTGGCGGCGCTCAATTGAGCCGTTGGCCTCCAAGGCCTGCCCGATGGCGTCAAGAGCGATGGCGCTCGCGGCGTCGCTCTTGACGCGCACGGCGACCTGCAACCCTTCCGCGGCGAGAGCCGGGGCCAGGCGCTCCAGCGGCCAGATCGGGCTCGCGCCGCTGCCGTCCGACTACGGCTCGCGCAGCGCGACGGTGCAGGCATCGTGTACCTCGTCGGCAATGAACTTCATCCCCGCCAACATACGGAAGCTGCGCCCATGCTCTCTCGAGGCCCAGCTCGGCTGCCCGACGCTCTTGCACGACATTGTCTTGGGCATCTCCGGCATTGGTGATGAACCAATGCGCCGATACCTGCAAGGGCCGCTCTCTCGAATCCTGCTCCAGAGTGTCTTCCATGGCCGTCAGGCAGATCTCGTCGAAGGCCATGTCCACAACTCCAGTGATGCTGGCGGTCAGATATGCAACGTAGTCATATTCTAGGGGCGATATCGCGGTCAGCGTCGCTGGATTGCTTCTCCAAGAAAGGCCAGACCAGCTGCTGGGCCGCGGTTTCCAGTAGCAGCCCGGTCGCATACCAGCTGACCTCACGCACGATCTGCCCTCCGATCGGCACCAGGGTCTGCACGATAATACCTAGCTCGGCCAACACGGCGCTATTGACCCAGCAGGAGTGAAGTTCATTGTTGTCCAGGTACTGGGGTGCGACTCCGAGTATCTCGTCGAGCATGGCAGCCGTTGGCTGTCCGCCGGGCCTGGACTCGAAGTGCCAGCCGTATCCGTGGATCCGGGCTGCCACGGAGCCGCAGCCACGGCATTGGCGAGTCGCACCCGATTCTGATTCAGGCTCGATGCCTCAGCGAGTTCGACCTTGCCCAATGCCTCGCCCATCATCAGCAGAGGCGAATGGGAACAATAGATCTCGTAAACACCATGCAGTTGCCAAGGCCAATGGCTCCTGCCCAAGTCCCCGCTAGCTCGCACTCAGCAGCGGCAGGTGAGCCGGAAAAATGACGGTGCCGAACCGGACCGCCGTTGCCTCGGCCCAGTTGGAGCGTGGATCGGCGTCTGCAGTGAAAACGCGGGCATTGTGGCACAGGATCGTGGATACCACTGACTCTACCTCTGCCGAAGACTTGGCTCCTGCGACACGGACCTTCCAAGAAACCTCGTATTCCCACGCCCCATCCATGCGAAGTTCACCCAATTTCAACCCGCATGAGCAACGCTGGAACTATCGAGGGAATACAAACGCCTATAGATGCGTTTGCATCTATATCAGACATTGAATCCGCTGATGCCAAGGAAAGGGAATGAATCATGGAACGTTTTGAAGGCAAGGCAGTCATCATCACCGGCGCAGGCTCCGGCCTGGGACGCGCAGCTGCCATCCAGATTGCAAAGGAAAAGGGCAAGCTGGCACTCGTTGACCTCAACGAGGCAGGCCTGAAGGACACCGAAACTGAAATCCGCACCTTCGCTCCCGATGCGGAGATCATTCTTGTCACCGCAAACGTCGCCAATGAAGCCGAAGTGGAAAACTACGTCAAGGCCACTCTCGACGCCTTCGGACGCATCGACGGATTCTTCAACAACGCTGGCATCGAAGGAAAACAGAACCTCACCGAGGACTTCGGCTCCGAGGAATTCAACAAGGTCGTCTCGATCAACCTCAACGGCGTCTTCTTCGGCATGGAGCACGTGCTCAAGGCCATGCGCGCCCAGGGATCCGGCGCCATCGTCAACACCGCTTCGGTTGGCGGCATCCGCGGCGTCGGCAACCAGTCCGGCTACGCTGCCTCCAAGCACGGTGTCGTGGGCTTGACCCGCAACTCGGCCATCGAATACGGCCAGTACGGCATCCAGATCAATGCCATCGCGCCGGGAGCCATCATGACTCCGATGGTCGAGGGCTCCCTGAAGCAAATCGATCCCGAGAACTGGGAAGAAGTCGGCAAGGAATTCGTTGAGCCCAACCCGATGAAGCGCTTTGGAAAGCCGGAAGAAGTCGGCCAGCTCGTCGCCTTCCTGCTCTCCGGTGATGCAGGCTTCATCAATGCAGCGGTCATCCCCATCGACGGCGGACAGTCCTACAAATACTAGGAACCCCGCTCCCGGCTTGCCGGAATAGCTGACGGCGCCTGCGCCATCTATTCGATGGCACAGGCGCCTATTTATTGCCCCGGTACTACGCGACCATGCCCCGCCACACTGTTTCAAAAGCAGCTTCCAGCCTGGCACGGGTCTGCGGCAAGCGGAAGCTGTCGCCACGCACCACCAGCTGGTAGTACGCGGAACCGGCCAAGGCATCGAAAGAGGCCTCGACATCCAGATCCTGGCGCAGGATCCCCTGTTCCATTCCCGCGCGCAGGGCCTGCTCGATCGGCACCCGGCGCAGCTTCACATGCGATTGCCAATAGGCCAGCTGAAGCTCCTTGTCGGCCATCACCAGGCGGATGCGCTGGCGGAAGCGGGATTCAGAATACATCTCCACGGTTTGCTCCGCCCCGTGGCCAAGGAGCGCCTCGAAGAGGTTCTGCCGCAGGCCTCCTTCCAGGGATATGGCCGGCGGCACCACGCGTCCGGTATTCAGCGCGGAAGCAATGAGCAAGGTCATCGATGGCCATCGCCGGTAGATGGCAGCACGGCTGACACCGCTGCGATCCACCAGCTTGGATACCGTGATCTCCTGATCCGCATCGATCATCTCCAGCGCGGCATCGAGCACCAGCTGTTCCAGATCTTCATCGCGTGGACGTCCTGGACGCCGCCGGACCTCCGGCTGGGCCATTGCTGCCAAGCCTAGGCCTCCACAGCGCGCTGGCGCAGCCGCTGTACGGTGGCATCGCTTAGTCCTGCCTCGCGCAGCGGAGCCAGCGGATCACCGTGGCGCGCCCGCAGCTCTCGGAGCATCATCTCCATTGCCACATCCATCTCGCCGTTGAGCAGCTGCGAGGAATCGAACTGGGAGACATCCACGCCCATGGCCTGCCACATGGCTCCCATCACCGGCTGGTTGCGTTCCATGATGGCGCGCATGTTCGGGCCGGTCAGCGCGTAGTCCGCCACGATATCCTCATCGCTGGCGCCCAAGGCCAGCAGCAGCATGGCAGCCAGCACGCCGGTGCGGTCTCGTCCCGCGGCGCAGTGGAAGGCCGTGGCCCCCGGAGCATGGGCAATGATGTTCAGCGCCGTGACCAGCGCGGCGGCAGAGTGTTCTACCATCTGCAGGTACATCTTTCCCATGGCCTCATGGGTGAACCCCGCGGCGCCCTGCGGCGTTGCGCGGGACACATCGCTGATCAGCGGCAAGTTGTGATAGGCCACCGGGAATTCCGCCAGCGGCCCGCGCCCGGTCAGGGCCACTTCCGCCGGCGAGCGCAGGTCGATGACCGCGGTGAGCCCCTCGCCCACCCATTGCGCGGCCGCTTCCCTGGTCGCGTAGGCGATGTCATCGGTGCGGATCACCAGGTTCTTGCGCAGCGTGCCCCCGGCGATGCTGATTCCTCCGAGGTCCCGCAGGTTCACCGGGAGGCTGAGTTCAAGTTCCAGGATGGTGGTGCTCATGTGATTCTCCTTCGTATCAGGGCGCTGCCCTGGTCAATGATCGTGACAAGCACGATGATGCAGATGATGATGGCCGACAGGTGGCCGTAGTCGTACATGCGCATGGCGGTGGTCAGCTCCAGGCCGATGCCTCCGGCGCCGACCAGCCCCAGGATGGTTGCGCCGCGCACATTGCCTTCGAAGAGCAGCAGCGTATAGGAGACCAGCAGCGGGGCGGCCTGCGGCAGGATCCCGTAGTGGATGATCTGCCGCTTGGAAGCGCCGACGGCCTGCATGGCGGTCACCGGTCCCTTGTCCACCGATTCCATGGCCTCGGCGAAGATCTTGCCAATAGAGCCCAGCGAGCCGAGCGTCATGGCCAGGATGCCGGCGAAGGGCCCCAGTCCCACGGCGGAGACGAACATCAAGGCGAATACCAGGTCCGGCACGGCGCGGATCACGTTCATGATCCAGCGCGAGGGGTAGTACAGCCACGGCGGGGCGATGGTGGAGGCCGCGCCGAAGGCGCCCAGCAACGAGAGCACAACGCCCAGCACGGTGCCGACGATGGCCATTTGCAGGGTCTCGAGCAGCAGTTCCAGGATGGTGGAGATCTTCGAGAAGTCCGGAGGGAAGAGCCGGGCGAGGAATTCGCCCATGTTCAGTGTTCCCTGGCCGAGCTTGATGAAATCGAAACCGACTCCGCCGGCGGACCACAACAGGATGAGCGCCGCGATGGGCAGGCCCAGCAGGAAGCGACCGCTCGGGAGGGAAAAGGCCCGCTCCAGGCGGATCCGCTCGGCGGCCGGCAGCTCTTGGCTTGCCGGGGAAGCGGTGGTGGTGTCAGTGGACATCGTTGCCATCCTCTTCGTAGATCCCCTTCAGCGACTGCTCGTCGAGCTCGCCGCTCTTGGCGGAAAACAGCATCTTGCCCTGCCGCAGCCCCACGATGCGGTCGCTGTGGGCCAGTGCCAGCGGAAGCACGTGCAGGCTGACCAGTACCGGGATGCCGTCCTGCACGGCGATGTCCCGCAGCAGGTGGAGGACCGAGTCGGCCAGCTTCGGATCCAGCGAGGCCACCGGCTCATCGGCCAGGATCAACCGGGGACGTTGCATCAGCGCCCGGGCGATGGCCACGCGCTGCTGCTGCCCGCCGCTGAGCGATCGTGCCGGATCCTTGGCCTTGTGCGCAATGCCCACCCGGTCCAGCAATTCCATGGCGTATTTGCGGTGGGCGCTGGAGAAGCCGCCCACGAGGTTGATGGCCCCGGCCTGGTGCAGGGCGCCGGTGAGCACATTGGAGAGCACGCTCAAGCGCGGGATCAGGTTGAACTGCTGGAAAACCTGCCCCACCTCGGACCGCAGCTGGCGCAGCTCGCCGCGCTGGAGATTGCGCAGGTCATGGCCGGCCACCCGGACCGTGCCGGCGGTCGCCGGGGCAAACCCCGTCAGGGTTTTCATCAGGGTAGATTTGCCGGAGCCCGAGGCACCCAGCAAGGAGACCATCTCGCCCGGGAACAAGTCCAGGTCCACACCGTCCAGCACGGGCACCGGCTTCTTCGGGTCATAGCAGACTTCCAGACCGCGCACGGTGGCCAACGGCAGCGCCTGGCGCAGTTCGGCGGTGCTCATCAGCTGCGCCGGCTGGGCGGGGGCTGCCGCTTTGGCGGACGGACTCATTTCAGGTCCTCCAGTTCAACGCCTGCCACCTCGGCGATGTCGGCAAAGGAGGCATAGGCGCTGGGATCCGGGGCTACCTCCACCTCAAGTCCGATGAAGGACGAGTATCCGGCCAAAGCTTCCTTGTTCTTTTCGGAGAAGATCTTCGGCAGGGCTTCTTGCAGCGTGGCCCGGGTTTCCTCATCCAGGGATTGGCGGGCCAGCACGCTGCCCATGATCTCCATCGAGGGGCTCTGGCCGATGCCGCGCCATTCGCCCTCGGCGAAGGGGAACATCGGTGCTCCCATTTCGGTGAGCACGTTGGCGGTGCAGGCCGCGTCCACCTGTCCCTGCTCCAGGGCGGCGAAGCTTCCCTCGTGGCCGCCGGCGAAGATGGCTTCATAGTCCTTGCCCTGCTCCAGCCCGGCCTGGTGCAGCATGTAGACAGGCATGAAGTAGCCCGAGCTCGAGGCCTGGTCCGCGAAGGCGATGGTCTTGCCGCGGAAGTCCTCCAGCGTCTTGGCTGGCGAGCCGTCGAGCACCACGCAGGTGGAGACCGGCTCATCGGTGCCCTTCCAGGCCAGCAGGGAGTCGACTTCACCGGTATTCAAGGCCAGCGCCGAGGGGAACCCGCTCATGATCCCCATGTCCACATGGTCTGCGCGGATGGCTTCCACCACGCTGAGGTAGTCGGGAACGTCGGTGACCTCGACCTCGCGGCCGGTCTCGGCTTCGAGCAATTCCACGAGGGCTTCATTGGGATTCACTGCCGTGGGATCATCCGAGACGGGCAGGGTGGCGATCTTGATCGGCGCATCGGCCGCGGTGGCCGATGCTTGGCAGCCTGTGAGAGCCAAGGCGGCGAGGCCGAGCAAGCCCACGGGGACGAGTGCAGGGTGGCGCATGAGGCGGACCTTTCCTAGCGTTGCGAGTGTCTAGTGCCCTCAAATTCGAGAACACCATTACTCAAACACCGGAAAGTGACCACTAATTACGAGACTGCCGTACTCGTTAGGAAACGTGGAATGAATGGTTGGTAACGCGGCCGCCGGCCGGATCTACCCGTGCGATTCGATGACCTCCGCCAGCTCTTCGAAGCCGAGGCGCCTCGCATTCTCCAACGCGGTGCGGCCCTGCGGGTCCGTGATGTTCGGCTCCGCTCCGGCCTCCAGCAGCAGCCGGACGACTTCTTGCTGGTCCTTTCCCCCGTCGTTGAGCAGCACCGCTTCCTGCATCGCGGTCCAGCCCGGATCATTGACGTGGTCCACCGGAACGCCAGCCTCGATGAGCTTCTTCACCGTTTCAACATGGCCGTGCTCGCTGGCCGGAATGAGCGCCGTCCCGCCATAGCGATTCAGGCTTTTAACGTCCGCTCCGTTCTCCAGCGTTAGCTCCAGGATCTCGTTGAATCCCTCGGCCCCGGCATAGAGAAAGGCCGAATCCTCAAGATCATCCTTGGCATTGACGTCCCCTCCCGCGGAAATCAGCTCCCGCACCAATTCCACGTCATTGCCCTTGGCCGCGCGGATCAGCCGCTGGTCCAGATCTTCCTGTTCCTCGGCGGAGAGACTCGTTTCCGGTGCGGTGGTTTCTGGCGCTGCGGATCCGGCGCTGGACGGTGCCGGAGTAGCCACGGGTTCCGCTTCGGGCGCTGCCATGGAGCACCCGGCGAGAACAGCCAAGCCCGCAAGCGACAGCGCGCCGATGCCCAAGGCCCTTCTTCCAAGCCCCGTTGTCTTGGTCTCCGCGGCAGTTGACGGATCCTGGTTCTTGCTCATGAACACTCCTTGCTGGGGATCTCCAGTAGTCCGGAAAATTTGCTTCCTCCCATCATCCGGCACCACCACTGTCATGGACATCGTCCGATAGGCGATGAAAACCATCCAGAAGGCGGAGCACAAAACCTGTCCCAGGTTCTACCATGGGGAAAGCATCAACATCACGACAAAGGTCTTGCCATTTCTACCGCTATTGCTCCCCCTAAATTCATGCTTGCGCCACGGGCCAACATCGACACCCTGGTGCATGTCGGCTTTGCCGTGCTCATGCTCACCGCGCTCATCCGCTATGTCCTGCGCCATGACCCGGTGGAGAATCTCTGGATCATGGTGCTCGCTGGCGTGGTCTGCGCGCTCTACCTGGTCACCGCATTCCTCGTTAATAGGAAGCACAGGCAGGCTCCCTGGGTCATCGTGCTGGTGGCGGCCGCTTCGGTCCTGGTGCTCCTCGCTCCGAGTTTCGCCTGGTGCTCCTTTGGCTTGTTTTTCCTGTGCCGCCGGACGCTGCACGGATTGGCCGGGTATCTGGCCGGCGGGGTGACCATCCTGGCCGCGGCGTTCAGCTGGTACATGTTCAGCGATGACAGGGACATCGTGATGCTTCTCGGGCCCATCGCCATCGGCGCGATGCTGACCCTGATCTTCGACAGGATGGAACAGGACGCGGCAGAGCAGCGCCGGCTGAACGAAGAGATCTCCAGTGCGCAGCTGCAGCTAGCGGCCAGCGAGCGCCGCGCCGGCATCATCACCGAGCGTGAACGCGTTGCCCGGGAAATCCATGACACCGTGACCCAGGGCCTGGCCAGCAGCCTGCTGCTGCTTGAAGCCGCCAACCGGAACTGGCCAACAACCTCCTCGCAGGATGAGGTCCGCCAGGCCAGCGAATTGCTCCGGCACAATCTCATGGAAACCCGGCGGCTGGTCCATGACCTGGCCTCGCCGGCCTCGGACACCGGTCCGCTGCCCGAGGTGCTCCGCGAAGCCGCGTCCGCCTACGTCCCGAATCTCCAGCTGCATGTCGTTGGCACGGAGCGCCCGGTATCCGCCGAGGTCCGCCATGCCCTGCTGCGCGTGGTGCAAAGCGCCGCTGCCAACGTTAAGCTGCATTCCGGGGCGGATCAGGCCACCGTCACCATCGGCTTCCTCCAGGACACCGTCACCTTGGACATCCATGACAACGGCTGCGGCTTCACCCCGGAAAACATCGAGGCCCCCTCGGAATCCGGTGGCTATGGGCTGCGCGCCATGAGGCAACGCGTGGAACAATTAGGCGGGGAATTCTCGGTGGAAAGCACCCCTGGCACCGGGACCATCATTGCAGCGCAGATCCCCAGCGAGGAGAACTTCTCATGACAACAATTTCGGTGCTCCTGGTCGATGACCATCTGGTGGTCCGCAGCGGGCTCAAGGCGCTGCTGGACACCCAGCCGGATATCGAGGTGATCGCCGAAGCCGACTCCGGCGAGGCCGCCCTCAAGCAGCTTGAAACCCTCGCCCCGGATGTCATTGTCATGGATCTGGCCATGGGCGCGGGCATGGACGGCATCGACGCGATCAAGGAAGTCCGCCAGCGCAACGCCAAGCAGGCGGTGCTGGTGTTCACCACCTATGATTCGGATGCGGATATCGTGCGCGCAGTGGACGCCGGCGCCATGGGCTACCTGCTCAAGGATGCAGCCCCGGAGGAGATCTTCAGCGCCGTGCGCGGCGCCTCCAACGGCAAGAGCGTGATGAGCGCCCCGGTGGCCTCCAAGCTCTTCCGCCGGCTGCGCAACCCCGATGAGGCGCTGACTCCCCGCGAGGCGGAATTGCTCAGCCTGCTTGTCGAGGGGCTTGGCAACAAGGAGCTGAGCCAGCGGCTGTTCATCTCGGAAGCGACGGTCAAGACCCACCTGGCCCATATCTACGCCAAGCTGGGCGTTGAGACGCGGGTCGAGGCAATCACCACCGCCATCCGCCGGGAGGGAATGCGCTAGTGAGCAAGGCGTTGGCGAACTCATCCAGCAGGCCGCAAGGCCCAGCTTGATGGCCGATGTATTCCCTGATTCGAATCGACAAGATTGATTTATCACGATGCCCCACCAGGCATCCGTGCACAACATCTTTTACGAATCGAGGCAGGAAATATGAAGAAGCTCTCCAACACCCCCAAGCTGCTCATGTCGCTGGGCGGAGCATCCTTGGCCATCGGACTGCTGGCCGGTTGCACCGCCGGCGCCGATGCCGGGCAGTCCAACGCAGGCACGACCGCCGAAGCCTCGCAGAGCGTCTCAGCGTCCACCGAGACCATGACCCCGTCCGAGATCCTGTCCTCCACCGCCTGGGAAACCACCGGGGCCACCGATGCGAAGGGCGAGGCAGTCGAGCTTGCCGATGAAAACATCAGCAACTTCGTGGGCAACGCCTACTTCCACGCGGATGGCACTTTCGACATGTACAACTTGGATGACTCGCCCAAGATGCAGGGCGATTGGACCGTCACCGAAGACGGCAAGACCCGCAACATCGTCGCCAAGGATGACGCTGGCAAGGTGTTGTTCACCCGCGATTCGGATATCGTCACGCTGACCGATGAAGAATTCACCTACCGCGTCTTCCCTGACCCAGAGAAGACCGATGTCTACTTCGATATCATCCACGCCCCGACGGATCACGCAGAGCCAACAGCCCCATAGCAAGATTGACCCCGACCAGAAAGCCCGCCGCCCCCCTGATTCCTCCGTGGGGCGGCGGGTTTCTTCGGCTCAATAGCACCCGGTATCGCTTCACCTGCGATTGCCAGCAGGCGTGCTGCATCTGCCCGTCAGGCAGCATAATAGGCCAAGCCGCATGCCCCGGCTGGACCGCACCCCTGGTGCTAGTGCGTTTCTGGGTCTTTGGGCACAGATTCGTGCCAAACCAGGTCTCCTTCTGGATCATGCACGTAGATTTCGCCGGATCCGAGCTCCACGGCCTTGGCGACGGCTTCGTGGTAGGCCTCTGTCCGTGAGCCACACGTTTTCACATGCAGCCCATCCAAAGTGACGGTCCAAAGTTCATCTTTGGCAAGGACGTGAAAATGGTTGGTGCTCATCTGGATCCCTTCATGAATTCGAAATCAGTCTGTCCGCTTTAATATGCCATTCATCTTGTGCTGCAGCTGTGCCTCACAGGTGCTCTCCAGACGTGGGACGCAGCCTCACCGGCCAACTCCCTCCTCCATCAGGCCAAGGAACATAGCCCAACGGGTGATGTGCGCCGATATGGCGATCCGTAATGTTGAAGCCATGAACATTTCACCAATTTCCCGCCGTATCGCCCTGTCCACCGTTGCCGTCGCCGTTGCCGCCGGCGCAGTATTCAGCGTGGCCCCGGCCAACGCCGCACCAGCACCAGCACCAACACAGGCCGGCACCGTTTCCGCCAGCGCATCGGCTTGGCAGGGTCTGACTCCTTCGCAGACCCTGGCTTCAACCCCTTGGAAGACCACCAGCGCCGTAGACCAGGACGGCAACCGCGTAGCCCTGGACAACCCGGCGGTGTCCAGCTTCGTGGGCTGGGCCTACTTCAAGGCCGATGGCACCTACACCATGTACAACCTGGATGACAGCCCGAAGCTCAAGGGCGACTGGACCGTGAACGCCGAAGGCACCGAGCGCTGGATCAACGCCAAAAACGACGCTGGCGATGTGCTGTTCCAGCGTGTTGTCCCGATCACCGAGCTGACCAAGAACGTCTTCACCTACCGCGTATTCCCCAACGTTGCGGACACCAGCGTCTACTACGACATCGTGCACACCAAGACCAACCACGTTGAGCCGGGCACGGATGCCAAGGGTCCAGGCGCCAATGGCCAGGCCAGCCAGGGCCAGGGCGACTACCACTTCAACAACGGCAACCAGCACTAGGCACTGGTTTCTGCTTTCCTGCAAATAGCCAACTGAAAAACTATCGCCGTCCCTGCCAGCTTGCATCAGCTGGCAGGGACGGCGATAGCTATATCCAAAACCGTCCAACGTTGGACGATCCGGCTTGGAATTCCCGATTGGCCGGTTAAACCCACTGGGCTTCCCCGACGCGTGGCACCTTCCTGATAGGAACATCCCGGAGAGGATTCCAGCCTCGCGCCAATCTGCCGCTCACGGCGTGAAGCGGTAGCCCATCCCCAGTTCGGTGAGGAAATAGCGGGGATTCGAGGGCTCGGGTTCCAACTTGTTGCGCAGCTGGGACATGTACACCCGAAGGTAATTCGCTTCCTCGCCATATTCCGGGCCCCAGACTGTGGTCAGCAGCTCGCTGCGGCCAATGAGCCGATGCGGGTTGCTGGCCAGCACCTCCAGCAGCCGCCATTCCAGCCGGGTCAATCGGACCGCTTCCCCTTGAACGCTCACCGAGTGGCTCGACAGATCAATGCGCACCCGCCCATCGGTGGTTTCCACCACGGCCTGCCCTGGATCCGGCAGCGCACGGCGCAGGGCCGCGCGAAGCCGGGCCAGCAGCTCATCCATGGCGAAGGGCTTGGTGACAAAATCATCGGCTCCGCGATCCAGGGCGTCGACCTTGCTATGCGATTCATGCCGGGCCGAGACCACAATGATCGGCACCGTGGACCAGCCGCGGATTCCGTCGATGACATCGGCCCCTTCCAGATCGGGCAGCCCCAGATCCAGCAGCACCACGTCAGGGTGCTCGTCGGCGGCCAGCTGCAGGCATTGCACCCCGGTGGCCGCATGCAGCGCACGATAGCCCCGGGCCTTGAGATTCACCAGCAGGGCGCGGGCGATCTGCGGGTCATCCTCGACAATCAATACGGTAGTGGTCATTCCCTGTCCTCGGATATCGGCAGGCTGAAGACCATGGTGGCCCCGCCGCCTTCGGTGTCCTGCGCTTGGACGTCCCCATCCATGCCAGCGGCAAGTCCCCTCGCGACGGCCAGTCCCAACCCCAGTCCGGTGGTGCTGTTCCGGTCGCCTTGCCTTTGGAAGGGACGGAAAATCCGGTCTTTTTCGGCCTCCGGAACACCGCCACCGTGGTCGATGACTTGGATCTGCACCGCATCGGAGAGCGGCACGGCCCGCAGCTGCAACTGGTTTTCTCCGCCATAGCGCACAGCGTTTTCCAGCAGGTTGGCCAAAACGCGCACGGCCAGGCCATAGTCGGCACTGACCCGAGGGCAACCGCCTGGAATCTGCAGCTGGATGTGCGAAGGACGAAGCAGCCCGGCCACGTCGCGCAGGGCCGAAGCGACGAGGTCTTCGACTTGGATGGGACTACGATGCACCACCAGTTCACCGGCTTGGATGCGGCTCATGCTCAGCAAGTCCTCAATCCGCTCACTGAGCTGATCAGCCGATTCCTCGATGGTCGCGAGCAAGTCCGCGGTGTCTTGTTCGCTGAGCACCACATCCTGCATCCGCAGGCTCGAGGCGGAAGCCTTGATCCCTGACAGCGGAGTGCGCAAGTCGTGGGATACCGCGGCAAGCAAGGCGGTGCGCATCGCGTTGCCGGCGGCCAGTTCCTGGGACTTCAGCCGCGCTTCGGCCAATTGCCGTTGCTGCAGCACCGCCGAGATGCGGCCGGCAAATGCTTCAAAGATTCCCTGGTCAGAGGGCTCCCGCGGATTTCCGTCGATGAGCAGCACATGCTCCTGATCCACCGTGACGGCATAGTCGCTGGAGTGCGTCCCTTCCGGCGGCGTACCGGCCGAGGCTACGGTGCGGTGCGAAGGCGCGGATTTGGTACCGCGGTTGACCAGTGCAACTCCGCGCAGCTGGTAGGAACGGCAGACCCATTCAAGCAGTGCGGATACGCTCAATCCTTCGCGGATCACTCCGGCAGAAAGCTCGAAGAGGGTGTCAGCCTGGTGCCGCGCTTGGCCTGCCTCGGCGGTGCGCCTCGCCTCGACGTCGACTACCCGGGCCACACCGGCCGCGACGACGAGGAACAGCACCAGAGCCAGAATGTTAAATGGCTCATGGATATGCCATTGCCCTGTGGGCGGGGTGAAAAACCAGTTCAGGATGGCGGTGCTGAGCAGGGCTGCTGTCAGTGCGGGCCACCATCCGCCGAGCAAGGCCACGAAGACGACGAGGGTGAGCTGGCACAGGAAGTTGAGGGTCAGCAGTTCATTTTCCAGGCCACCGAGGAGGAATCCGGCGGCGAGCAGAAGCGGACCGGTAAGCGCCAAAAGCCAGCCGAGGACCCGACGCGTTGTGCCCAGCCGATGATGGCCGCCCAAGCGGTTTCGTGCGGGCCGGGGTTCTCTGCCTGGCTGGGCCGGGACGGGAATGATCAGGATGCTGGGATCAGTTGGCTCGGCAGCTTGCTCCAGCAACAACAGCGACACCGTATTGGCCGGGCGCTTGCCCCTGCTGGCGGGAAGCGGCGCGCCAACGATGAGGTGCGTGGCCTGGGTGCTCCGGGCGAAGCCGAGCAGCGCCTCGCCGATGTCCTGGCCGAGCACCATATGCCAGCTGGCGCCGGAGCTTTCGGCCACGGTGCGCAGCCGGGCCAGTTCGGTGTCCTGCGCCGCCGGGTTCGTCCCGACTCCGCGCTGCGGGACATGGACCGCCATCACTTCGGAGCCCGGCATCAGCGCCGCCTCGCGCAGCGCGCGGCGCAGCAGCTGCCCGGATCCGGCATGGCCCGAGAGCGCCACGATCAGAAGGGGATGGACCTGCGGCCCGGTGTTCGGCACGTCCATGCTGCTCCTTGCGCGTTCGGTTCCTGGCCGGTACCAAGTGATCGTACCGGAATCAGGGCAGCGGCGGGCATGCGGCACCATCAGCCGATGACCGGCTGTTCTTCAGGCAGCTTGAACAGCAGCCGCCGGTGGCGCAGGGCCAGTGCCGCGGCAGCCGAGACGATCCCGACACGGCCGATGAACATGAGGCCGATGAGAACCCATTGCGCCGCCGTGCCCAGATCCGCGGTGATGCCCATGGACACACCTACCGTGGCGAAGGCCGAGATGCACTCGAAGAGGACCTCTTGCATCGAGTGCTCGGTGAGCACCAGCAGGGCCAGCGTGCCGGTCACCACCGCGCCCAGGCCCAGCAGCGCGACGGACAGGGCCTGGCGCTGGATCGCCGGGCCGATGGCTCGGCGGCCCACGGTGATCTGGTCATGGCCGCGAGCTTCGCTCCACACCGCGAAGGCCAGCACCAGGAAGGTGCTGATCTTGATGCCGCCGGCGGTGCTGGCGCTTCCGCCGCCGATGAACATCAGCACTTCAGTGACCAGCAGCGATTCGGGGGAAGCCTGCCCGTAGTCGATGTTGTTGAAGCCCGCGGTGCGCGGGAAGACGCTGAGCCCGAGCACCCCGAGCGCCTTTCCCCCGGGGGACAGGTTCCCCAAGGTCTCGGCCCGGTTCCACTCGAACAGGCCCAGCAGCAGCGCGCCGACGGAGAGCAGGACGATGCTGCCCCAGACCGTCAGCGTGGTGTGCACGGACCAGCTCTTCTTCACGCCGTTGCCGCGCAGCAGTTCGTGGATCACCGGGAAGCCCAATCCGCCCAGAACCACGGCTGTGCACAGCGGCACCATGATCCATGGATCACTGGCATGGCTGATCAGGCTATCGCTGAAGAGGGCGAATCCGGCGTTGTTGAAGGCGGAGACCGAATGGAAGATGCCGCCCCAGATGGCCCCGGCCGGATCGCTGGGGGCGAGGGCCCAGAAGCGTCCCGCCAGCACGAGGGCGATGGCCGCTTCGATGGCGAAGGTGGTTTTCGCGACGAAGACGAGCACCCGGCGCACATCGCCCAGGTTCATCGCCTGCGCTTCGGAGGCAGCCACCAGCTGCGTGCGCAATCCCAGATGCTTGCGGATCAGCAGCGCGAGCAGTGAGCTGAGGGTCATGATGCCAAAGCCGCCCACCTGGATCAGGGCCAGGATGATCCCCTGCCCTATCGGGGTCCAGTAGGTGGGGGTATCCACGGTGACCAGGCCGGTGACGCAGACAGCGGACACCGCGGTGAACACGGCCGGCATGAATTCCGTGGCCTCGGGATCAACGCGCGAGATCGGCAGCAGCAGCAAGAGGGTGCCGAGGGCGATCGCGGCCAGGAATCCCAGCGGCACCATGCGGACCGGATTATCCCTCAGGGACTTGCCCAGAGGTCCGGCGAGGTTGCTGAGCACCCGGTTGGCGTTGCCCGGATGCTGGGCCTTCATGAACACGATGTGCTCCACCTTCATGCGACTGCAGAAATCGACGGTACCGGAGTGGACCGCTATGTTCCCATTGCACACCCCTGGGCCGGGGTGCGGACCGGCTCTTAATGCTGCCTTAACGCGGCCCGGAGCAATCTTGATGGCCTCTTCACACCATCGCCCGCAGTGTGCCGAAAGACACGTCCGGCCTCGCGGAATACCGTAGGTTGCCAGCCGTGCAGCGAATGTCGCTTTCACCCAGGGAACACCGTGCTTCAGCCAATCATCTTTACTTTATAAATCCAGGCAAATAGCTATTTTCATTTGAATACTTCCATCATTCAATCCCTCGGACGGAGTAGAATCCACTCTCCCGGGCTGGGCCGCTGGCTTCGCAGTAAACTGGCGAAACTCCTAGCTGACAAGGGAACTAAAAAATTTTGCTACCAGGTGACGCTTTCCTGCAATTTCGGGCGTACCGTTCATCTTCGTGAACACAACAATTGCGTCGGCCCCAGGGCCGCAAAAGGCATCGGCCAGCACCGTGCCATCACGTGTGCGCCGATGGCTGACGGACAGCTCCGTCGGCCAGGAAGACCCCAACGCCGAGAATCGGCAGGGCGCTAAATGGTGGCAGGTCATGTGCCTCTCGGGCCTGGACTACTTCTCCACGCTCGGCTACCAGCCGGCCATTGCCGCGCTAGCTGCCGGGGCGCTGGCACCCTTTGCCACCTTGATCCTGGTGGCCGTCACCTTGGGCGCAGCGCTGCCGGTGTACCGCAGGGTGGCCCAGGAATCCCCGCATGGCCAGGGTTCCATCGCCATGCTCGAACGCCTCATGCCGCACTGGAAGGGCAAGGTCTTCGTCCTGGTCCTCTTGGGATTCGCGGCCACCGACTTCATGATCACCGCCACCCTCTCGGCTGCGGATGCCTCGGCGCACCTGATCGAGAACCCGTTCACCCCAGAGTGGTTCACCGGCAAAGAGGTGCCCATCACCCTCGTTTTGCTGATCCTGCTCGGCGCGCTGTTCCTGCGCGGCTTCACGGAAGTCATCTGGATCGCCGTGACCCTGGTGTTCTCCTTCCTGGCATTGAACCTGGTGATCATCCTCGTCTCGGCCGCCAGCATCATGGGCCATCCTCTCGTCATCTCGAACTGGATGGATTCGCTGTTCACCGCGCATGGGGACCCGATCATGATGCTATTGGTCTGCCTGATCGTGTTCCCCAAGCTCGCGCTGGGACTCTCAGGTTTCGAGACCGGCGTTGCCGTGATGCCGCAGATTTCCAAGGCACCCGGCGATACCGAGGAAAACCCTGCGGGCAGGATCAAGGGCGCCAAGAAGCTGCTGGCCACGGCGGCACTGATCATGAGCGGCTTCCTGGTCCTTTCCTCCATCGTGACCACCATCTTGATCCCCGCCCAGGAATTCCAGCCGGGCGGCGAGGCCAATGGCCGCGCCCTGTCCTGGCTGGCCCACCATCTGATGGGTGATGCCTTTGGCACCGTCTACGACATCTCGACCATTCTCATCCTGTGGTTTGCCGGGGCTTCGGCGCTCGCCGGGTTGCTGAACCTGATTCCCCGCTACCTGCCGCGCTTCGGCATGGCCCCGGCCTGGGCCAGCGCGGTGCGCCCCCTGGTCCTGGTGGTCGTCATGGTGGCGCTGGGCATCACTGTCCATTTCAAGGCCAGCGTCGACGCGCAGGGTGCCGCCTACGCCACCGGTGTCCTGGTGCTGATGAGTTCCGCGGCCATCGCAGTGACCATCTCGGCCCGGCGCCACGGCGAGAAAGGCAAAACTGTTCTCTTTGGCGCCGCCAGCCTGGTCTTCGTCTACACGACCATTGCCAACTGCGTAGAGCGTCCTGATGGGTTGAAGATTGCCGCCTTCTTCATCGCCGCGGTGCTCCTGGTTTCCTTGCTGTCCAGGTTCCGCCGCTCCACCGAGCTTCGCGCCACCTCAGTGAGGTTTGATGACTGCGCCGTGGATATCATCCACAAGGCCAGCAGCGCCGGAATGCTGCGGCTGATTGCCCATGAGCCGGTGAAGATTTCCAGGCGGCGCTACCTGCATAAGCATCAGCATGCGATCTTGGCCAGCCATATCCCGCAGCGCGCCCCGGTGGTGTTCCTGGAAATCAAGGTCAGCGACTACTCGGACTTCGCGCAGGATATCGAGGTCCGCGGCATCACCCGCCATGGCCAGTGGATCCTCGAAGCCACGGCACCCTCGGTCTCGACGTCCATCGCGGCCATTGCCATGGCTATTCGCGACCACTACGAGGTGATGCCGCACATCTACTTCCGCTGGACCGAAGGAAATCCGCTGTTGAACCTCGCCAAGTTCATCTTCCTGGGACAGGGAGAGATCGCCCCGCTGACCCGCGAGGTACTGCGCGAGGCGGAACCGAACCTGCAACGCCGCCCGTGGGTCCACGTGGGATAAGGCTCCTGCGGATGCCGCTGCCCCGGCCCGCCCGGTGCCGGCTACCTCAAGCCGGCACCGATCTGGTCGATGTCATCGAGTACTGCTTGGCGGCCCTCCAGCCGCACGTTCTTGGCAAGCGGCAGCTGGTGCGATGCGCTCTCGATGATGTGCATCAGGTATCCCCCGGTATTGGGAAAAGCGATGATGTCGCCTTTGGACACGCCCTGCGGGAACTCGAAGCGCCGGCGCAGGATCACCTCCTCTTCAATGCAGTACGCGCCCACGAGGAAGCCGCTGTACGGCGAGCGCCCTTGCGCATGCCGGCCAGAACCCGTGACGAGGATCGGGTCAACCAGGAAGTCCGCACCGGCGGAACGGCACTGTGTGCGGTTCATATGGAGCCCCACCAGGCTCACCCCGTCGCTGCGCTGTTTGGTGAATGCGACCTCGGACAAGGTCAGCCCGCTGCCATCAAGCAGTGAACGGCCCGGCTCGCAGCGCAATTGGATCCCCCGGGCTCTTAGCATTTGGGCAATGCTCTGCGTTCCATCGGCACTGCGGGCAGCGAGGATCTGTTCAAGCCACGGGCCGCGAATCAGCTGCTGGTGATAGGGATACAGGGCAGTGCTGGGCTGCGGCCCGGTGGCGCCCAGCCGGTCGGATTTCCAGGTGAGGGATTCATCGCCTTCGGGCAGTTCGGCAAGGGCCTGCCAGAATCCGTTCCACTGGTTCGAATCATCAAGATACGACATGGGAATTCCGCCGCCCATGTCCACGAATTTCACTGGGTGCCCCAGCTGCCCCAGGGCATCGGCAAATTCCAAGGCCTCTTGAAGGACTACTGCACGCTGCTCGCCGCTGTAGCCGTTGAGGTGGAAGTGCACGCCGGTGACGCTGATGGCCTCGGGGTGATCCAGCTCGGCGAAAAAATCCAGCCACGTCTGCGCCGATAGCCCAAATCTGGTGGGAGGAATCTGAGGGCTGCTGGAGGCCAGACGCAAGGCCACCGGGACCGATTTTCCCCCCGGTTTGGCCATCTCCAGCAACTGAAGCGCTTCATCGGTGTTGTCCAGGATCAGCACGACGTGATGCTCCACCGCCAGCTGGAGCAGGGCTCTGGATTTCACCGCGGCGGTGACAATCAGCGATTCCGGGCTGACTCCACGCTGCAGGCATTGCTCCAGCTCGTGGAAGCTTGCCACGTCCACGCCGCAGCCTTCGGCCATGGCCTTGTCGATGGCCCCCAGGGTCTTGTTGGCCTTGCGTGCCAAATAAATCTGGAAGTCAACGCCATGTCCGGCGGCGGCATCACGCAGCTGCGCGATGTTCCGGCCCATGGCCGAGTAATCATGGACGTTCAGCGGGGATCCGAAGTCACAGAGCAATTCCTTGCACAGCTGCGGATCCTCCACCAGGTTCTTCATCCATGGTTCCAAGCGGGCGGTCAGGGGCAAGGTTCCGTGCATCAACGGTGGCATTAATAAGCTACTTTCCGGTTTCGAGCGTTCACTTGCGCAATGATGCGCTGGGACCAGCCCCGGTATTCCGGGTGCAGCGCCCTGTTCAAGGTGTCATGGCCCAGGGTGGGGTCTTCGGTGGGGCGTCCCAGCGCTGCCAAGGATTCATTGCGTGATCCTTCGGCAGTGATACAGGTTCCGTCGGTGTCCGTGAGCAGTCCGCGCTCGCCGGGCCTGATCTTGATCTGGCCGGACCGGAGCAAGCCCCTGATCAATTCTCTGGTGGGCTCCCCCTGGGGGCATGGACCGGAGAGCACCCCGGCAGGAGCTGTCACGGCATCGATTTTTATGGATTCCCCGGCTTCGCCGTAGCCGGCCCGTTCTTGACGGAGCATTCCTGCCTCGTGCAAGGCCAGCAGTTTCTGGGCGGTGGGCGCCGGCGGTCCGAAGGCCATGCGTTCGAGGTTCACGGCCGCCGCATTGAACTCCTTGCGGTCCTGCGGGTCCCACTGGAATCTTGCCAGCGATACGACGAGTTCCGAATAGAGGCCGGACCAGACCACGGCCCACACCCATTCCTGGGAATGGGGATTTCGTCCATGGTGCGCGTCAAGGCTGTACCGGATCTGCTCGAAGGGGTTGGCCTGGGTGGCGAACTGGTCCGATCTTCCCATCCTCACGGTGTGCGCCAAGGATTCTTCGCTGGCCGCAACCTGCGTCGCATCAGCAATGTCGATGGCGCAGTCCAGCAGGATGCGCCACATCTGCCCAATCTCCCGCGTGCCACTGCTTCCCCACTGGCGCAGTTGCAGCTTGTAGCTATCGAGAATTCGCTGCGCCGTGGAGTCAATGTCCTGTGGTTTCGGTGTCATGGGAATGCCGTGCCGCGAGATCATGGTGATCAGCCGTGGCTCATCACCGCTGGGCACATATTTCAAGGCATCCGGTGAACCGCCTGCCAGGGGCTCCCAGCGCCCGCCGCGCCCCTCGGTCAAGACCATGGCCACGTCGTAGGCGGTCAGCGCGGCACCGCGGATCTGAACTGCGGCTCCGGCTGGCACTTTCCGCGTGGCCTGCGCTGATTGCTCGACGGTCAGTTCCGCGGCCGGGATCATGCCGTGCAGCGCTTCGCGCCCAGCTCCTGCCAGGCCATGGCCGGTAGCCAAGACCACTTCGTCATATAGGACGCTGCCGGTGCTGGTGGCTACCCGCCATTGTTCCCCGTGGCGTTCCACGTGTTCCACCGCCAATGCCCGATGCGCTACTGGCAGCGTTCCCTGCCGAGCCAAAAGCCTGAATTGTTCGCTGAGGTATTCGCCGACCAGGGCCCTTGGCGGGAAGGCATCGTGGCTGCTTGCCGCTGATTCCTGCGCTCGATAGCCGTTGAACGTCTGGGCGCAAAGGCTGGAAGAGGCGTCGATAATGCGCGAGTTGACATTCAATCTCAGTTCCCGGGGCTGCCCGGTATTCCATACCCGTCCCGCGCCCGGCGGGTACGGGTCATACACATCAACCTGCACCAGCCCGGCGACATCGCCGGTGAGCGCATCATTGAGTTCCAGCAGCGCGAACAGGCACTTCGGCCCTCCGCCAATCATCGCTATGCGAATCATCGGGCGGCATCACCTTCCAGCAACTGGGTGTCCACCTGTTCCGGAGTTTCCCCCAGGTTCTCCTGGACCCATTCATCGTTGTAGACGCTATGCAGATAGGGAACCCCGGAATCGTGGACGAGGAAGGCCGCGCGCGATCCTGCGGGCAGCTCGGGCAGCACCTGGCCCATAGCGGCGACAATCGCCCCGGTGGAGGCACCGGCCAAAATGCCCTCGCGCCGGGCCAGCAGCCGGCAGCCGCGCACCATGTCGATTTCGCGGATCCTGCAGATGCGGTCCGGTTCCACCTGCAGGGACAGCTCGGGAATGATGCCCGCCCCCAGGCCTGGCAAGCGGCGGTTCCCGGCTTCCCCGCCGAAGAGCACCGAGCCCAGCGCGTCCACTGCCACAAGCTTCGTTGGCAGGCGGTGCTCCCTGAGGTAATTCTGGCACCCGAGGATCGTTCCGGTGGTGCTGGTCGCGATGAACAGCATGTCCAGGTCCCCATCCAGCGCTTCCATGATTTCCGGCATGGTCGAGGAATGATGGGCTTCGGGATTGCGCTCGGATCCGTACTGGTTTGTTGTCACGGCACCGGGGTTATCGGCCAGCAGCTGCGCAACCCGCTGGCGCCGCGCGGCCAGCCGGTTGCCGTCGGCCGGGTCCCGGACGAGATCCACTGTGGCCCCGTAGGCCCGCATGATCTCCACGGCCGACTGATTGGCCTTTTCATCCACGACGGCCACGAATTCGATGCCCCTTACGATGCATTGGCGCGCCAGCGAGATGCCCAGGTTCCCGGAGGTGGATTCCACCACCATGCCGCCGGGCTCCAGCTGGCCCGAATCCAGGAAAGAAGTAATCAGGTTCTCGGCGGTGCGTTCCTTGGTGCTGCCCGAAAGCTGCAGCGAATCCAGCTTGGCGAAAAGCTCGATTCCGCTGGCGTGGAATAGACGCTCGAGTTTCACCATGGGTGATTTGAAGGGCGTCAAGGCACCGGAAATTTCCATAGTTGCTGCTCCCATTCCTGCGACGAAAACATGGTTGACGGTACTCGTCTTGCCAGTAATTACAGGCTTGATTTGTCCCGTTTATCGCCAGTCTATGTGCAGAATTCCAAGGGCATCACTCGGGCCGGAAATTCACATGCAAAGTCCAGATTCTGTCCTCGCCTCCTTCAGCGCGCTTCCTGGGAGGCGCTTGGAACCAGATGCTCGTGGGCTGCCAGCGGGCCCCGTTCACGCCGGTTCCAGGACAGGCCGAGATAGAGCAGGAAACTGACCGCAAAGCAGGGAAGGGTGGCGCCAATGGGGCTTGGGAAGAGATAGGTGAGCAGGTAGGCGACCAGTGCTCCAGCCACCCACACGGCCACGGCAATCCAATTTACCCCGTCGCGGTACCAATAGGATCCCCCGCTGTGGCGCAGGATGTCCCGGGTGTAGCGGGCACGCTTGAGCAGGTAGTAATCGACAATCATGATGGCGAAGACCGGGACGAAAAATGCCCCGATGAGCGTCAGGAAGTCGGTGAACTGGTCCAGCAATGCCAGCCACGTGGCTCCAAGGATGGATATTGCGCCAACTACCAAGGCGGTGGCCAGGAATGGCAGTTTACGTTCGGGCCGAGAATTGACCACTGAAGTGATCATTCCGTAGACAGCCATCGTGTTGGTCGCCATGACCGAAAGGAAGATTGCGATGGCCAGCGGGGCGCCAAAAGCTTCAACAAGAATCGTCGGGTCAAATTCTGTAGCTTCACCGCCGGAGAGAATGACGTACCCAATGGCGGTGGCGCCAAGGATCATTGCCAAGACCGTCGAAAGGGTATAGCCGATACCTGCGCCCGCAATGCTGGCGCGCGTAGTGCGGGCCATCCGGTTGATATCCGCCGAAAGCACGGTCCACGAAATCGCGGTGGCGATGACAATGTCCAGCACGATGAAGGGCGTGTAGCCCAACGAAGCGTCGGCAGGGATTGCAGCGAACTCCGCCGGGTCAAATTTGCCGAAGGCCATGGCGAAGACGTAGGCCATAATGGCCAAGATCAGCACAGCGAGCCATGGTTCGACACGTGAAATGCCTTCATGCCCAAAGAGCGCCAGCGTAACCACGAATATTTGGCAGATGACGGAGAACAGGACCGGGTTGCTGAAACCGGTGGTTGAGGCAACCAGGTAGTTGACGGTGACGCCCGCCAGCATGGCTTGCACCCAGCTCCAACCCATCAGGACGATGACGTTGGCCGCGACGGGTAGGAGGCTGCCTCTGGTTCCGAAGGCTCCACGGGTTATGGCCATTGTGGGCAATCCGGTGCGTGTTCCGATATTGCCAACAAGCACCAAGATGACCGCACCGATCAGGGTACCGGCCACAATCATGATCAGCGCAAGACTGAAATTGAGTCCTGGGACAAAGAAGGTTCCGGTCAGCAGCGTGGTCACCACGAGGTTCGCGGCCAGCCAGATCATGCCGATGCGTCCAGCACCAAGCTGCCCGCGGATAGGTCCCGAGTTTTCCGCCCCGGCTTCCAGTTTCGATTCAGCTTTGCGATAGAGATTCATGCGTTTTCACCATTCGTTTCAGAGGCTGCTTCTTCTGGAACGGTGGAAAGGTGTTCATGGATAGCGATAAGTGACCCATCTGCTTCTTGCCGGAAAACGATGGTTTCACGCTCCACGTATGAATCAGTGGCGATGTTTTCTGGATCGGTGCCGGTTTTGATTTCGGTGGCTACGGTATGGCTGAAGATTGCACCGCCGGCAAAGACCTGGACCAGTTGATCCGAGGATTGGCAGCCGATGACCTGCCAGCCCTCAACTAACCAGCTGTTCCACAACTCTTCGTATTCAGCCCGGTTTTCAAGTCGGGAAGATTCAGGATGGAAGATGAACGAGGCATCGGGCGCGAAGAGTGAAAAATACTCTTGTGTATTGGTCGCAGCGAAGGCGTCCACGATCTTATTCGCGACGCCCAGGACATCTTGCTCTGAAGGTATGACGGTGCTCAACGATTCTCCCAAGGCTGAGGCCCACTTTCGGACACTGCGGGACGGGCATACGGCGTGAAATGGATTACCTATATGCATTTTTTGTTTACCCTAGGTGATCCACCGCAGAGGGTCAATGGGTATGATCCATGTGACGCGGGCCGGAACGCACGTGCCAAGGCCTGTAACATTTCAAGAAGATAGACAATGCACTTTCAGTGCAATATGATGCACTCATGGAAACTAGTGCGGAATTACTTGCCCAGACCATCGGCGCGCGGGTCAAAAGCGAACGCAAAAAACATGAATGGACGCTTGATCAGCTGGCAGAACAGGCAGGCATCAGCCGGCGCATGCTGATCAACGTTGAGCAAGGTACGGCCAACGCCAGTATCAGCATGCTGCTCAAGCTTTCCGATGCACTTGGCCTCGGACTGCCCGCACTAGTGGAACCACCTGAATCACGACGCTCGAAAGTTACTCGCGCTGGCGAGGGAGCCACGTTGTGGACTGGCGAGAACGGTGGACGCGGAACACTGGTGGCCGGCACCGATGCCCCGGAAGTCGTAGAACTCTGGGACTGGACCTTGGCATCCGGCGAGCGCCACGAAAGTGAAGCCCATGCCGAGGGGACCCGTGAGTTGCTCTACCTGCTCAAAGGATCCATCACCGTTGAAGTTGATGGTGAAGCCCATGAACTCAAGTCCGGCGATGCCATCTCCTTTGATGGCGACGTCGCCCACTCCTACGCAAACAGCCACAATACACCGGCCACCTTCAGCCTCTGCGTCTACGAACCAGGCGTAGGCCACACCCATAAGTCGGAGAACACCAATGCCAAATAACCTGACCCCCACCGAGTTCCTTTATGGCTGCTCCATCGGACCGGCCGTCCTGGAGCTCCGCCCGGACTACCGCGCCCTGCTGCTGGTTGTTGAAGGCATCAACCCACAGGCAAAGGCAGATATTGCCGATGATCTCATCCGCCGCGCCGAAGCGCACGCCACAGCGCTTCTTGCTGAAACTCCGGTAGATCAGCTACCGCAGATCAGTGCTTGGCGTGAAACGTACCGGGCTTTCGGGGCCAAGCCTCAGCGAACCCGCAACAGTCTGGAAGCACTCACCCGCCGCGCTGCCGCAGGACTGCCACGCGTGAATGCCCTCACCGACATCTACAACGCTATTTCCGTGCTCCACCAGATCCCTCTGGGCGGCGAAGACTTTGATCTCTACGAGGGTCCAGCCCAGCTCAGTCGAGCTACCGGCGATGAAGCTTTTGATACGACTGCCGGCGGTGAAACGGTCATCGAAAACCCCGACGCCGGCGAAGTGATCTGGCGCGATGGCTCCGGGGTGACCTGCCGCCGCTGGAACTGGCGCCAAGGCAAGCGCACCGCCCTCTCCGAGAACACCGCAACCGCGTTCTTCATCCTGGATGCCCTGGCACCGATGACCAATGAAGAACTAGAAGCCGCCGGTGAAGCCCTAAGCCACGCGCTGGAATCCTTGGGTACCGATGTGCAGGTTTCCAAGCGAATGGTAGGCGCTCAGTGAACGCTCGCTCTTCGCTGCACGGCGTCCCGCCGTGGACTTTAGCGATCACCGCCATGCTGGCGGTTCAGCTTTCTAACGCTACGTCGGTCTTCGTGATCGGACAGGTTGGCGCAGGCGGAACAGCCTGGCTGCGCATGTGCTTTGGCGTTCTCTTTTTATGGATTATTGCTCGTCCCAACCTGCGCTCTATCCGCAAGAAGGATATCCCTGCACTCATCGTTCTCGGTGTCGTGACCGGCTACATGACTGCGCTCTTCCTTGAAGCCGTGGACCGCATTCCTTTAGGCACTGCCGTGTCCATCGAGTTCCTCGGACCGCTAACGGTCGCCGGACTCATGAGCAAGAACCGTAAGGCGCTGGTCTGGCCGGCTTTGGCCATCCTCGGCGTGGTACTGCTGACCGAACCGTGGCACGGGAAAATCGACGGGGTTGGCGTGCTGTTTGCACTGGGAGCGGGAATTTGCTGGGGTTCGTACAACATCCTGACACAGCATGTCGGGGACCGTTTCTCTGGCATCAGCGGACTGTCCTTGACCATCCCCGTTGCGGCGATCGCCACTATGCCGGTGGGCTTGCATCAGGTCATCAGCCACGATTTCGCGTGGTGGACCCTTCCTGCTGCTGCGGGCATTGCCTTGATCACTCCGGTCATCGCCTTTGGATTGGAAATGCTCGCGCTCAAGCGGATGACTCATACGGCCTTTGGCACCTTGTTGTCCGTTGAACCCGCGTTCGGTGTCCTTATCGGCTTGCTGATCCTGTCCCAGACGCCAACGTGGTTCCAAGCCCTTGGCATCATCGTCGTCATTGCCGCTGGCGCCGGGGCTCAGCGCGGTGGTCGGCGCAGGAGTCACGAACTCCCGCTCACCGACCTGCCTCTAAAAACACAGAAGTAATCCCGTGCCGCCTCACAGCCGCAGATAAAGCTATTGCCCAGGATCCGGTAGATCCTGGGCAATAGCTTTATCTGCGGCTAGCGCATGCGGAACGAAGTGCTCGACTCAGGACTATCAGGGAAATCGAAACTGATAGTGCGCCACTTGTTCGTTTGCAAAGTCGTCACAGACATCTGCATCGGGCCGGCACACGAAAGCTTGAGCGAGTGAAGTCCCGTCATGCTCCAGCTGCACTGCCCCGAAACGTCCACCACGTCATAAGCCAGGTTTTTCATCCCAATGTTGACAATGTAATGCTGGGCATCATCTGATGGAGTGATATCGAAGGTGTACGTCGGCAGATACGGATGGCCGTCTCTGCTCATAGCCACGGCAAACGATTCTTGTGGCCCAATGCTCGGGGATTCCGTCGGTTCTGAACTTGGCTCTGGCGTTGGCGCAAGAGTCGGTTCAATGGTCGGTGTTGGTTCAACAGTGGGCTCTGGCGTTTGAGTCGGCTCTGCAGTCGGTTCAACAGTAGGTTCCGGCGTCGGCTCCACGGTTGGCTCAGGGCTCGGTTCAACAGTAGGTTCCGGCGTCGGCTCCACGGTTGGCTCAGGGCTCGGTTCAACAGTAGGTTCCGGCGTCGGCTCTGCAGTAGGCGTTTCACTAACCCCAGGCGTTGGCTCAACAGTCGGCTCCACTGTTAGCTCAGGGCTAGGCTCTTCCGTCGGAATTTCAGATTCGACTGACGTTGGTCCGACAGTCGGCCCGACGCTCGGCTCGCTCGTCGTCAAACTAGGCGCAGGCTGCGAGGAAACTTCAGGAACAGGCTCGGCTGAAGGCTCCACCGTCTGAGTCGCTGAAACCTCAGCGCTAACCTCGCCGCTTGGTTCTGTTTCTGGATTAGAACTCTCGCTTGGATCCACGGCATTGACCGTTGGAGTCTGGGATACTGCAATCGTCGAGGATGGCCCCGAGGACGGTTCTGTCGATAGTTCCAGGTCTGGAACTTGCGCGAAAACGCTTGGCTCCGGCGGGACAAACTCCTGCTCGGGCACTGGATCAACAAACCCAGGAGTATGAGCAAGATACTCCGACGGCGAAGGGTCCAAAGTCGGCACAGGCTGGGACAGCGTGGATCGATCAAAATTATCCGCTGATTGAGTGCTTTCAGGAACGAGCACTTCAGATGCCGGACCAGGATTGTATTCGTTTGCGCTCGCAGGTGGTATCGGCTTAGGGTCCGCACTCTTAAAAGCATTAGGAAAAATGCCTGCCGCAGCAGCGATAGCAGTCGTGGCCAACAAGCCAACACCCACGGATGACGCCAGCACCCCACCGCTGGTTACGCCAACGCCAACGGCATTTGCGGTTCCACCAGCAGTAGCGCCAGCACCAGCTGTCGCTACTGCTCCCACACTTCCGGCGCCTGCGATACCGCCTGCCGCTGGCACGCCAAGTGCAGTGGTGCCACCAACCACCAACGGCAAGATAAAGATGCGTAGGCTGGTGCCGACCTCGGTGAGTTCCGAGAAGACTTCGGTGCACTCAGCGCAAGTCTTCAAATGCTGCTTGACTGCTTTTTTGTCTTTGCTCTTAATGGTTCCTCGAACCAGCGAGGGCAAGTGTTTTCTGGCTTCCGCGCACTCTTGCGGAAGCCCGGAAAGCACCTTCATATGCGCCGTGAGATAAGCCTGGCGTAGCCCTTCCCTCGCACGGATGGTCAAGGCCGAAACTGCATTAGGCGATATCCCGAGAATCGGAGCGATTTCACGTGGAGCAAGTCCCTCAACCTCGACATACCAAAGCGCCATCCTCCAGCGTTCAGGCAAGGACTTAAACGCGTTGATGATAAATGATGATTCGGCCCTCTCCATCACATCGTCTGCATATGCGTCCCGCAAATGAAACTCTTTGAGATCATCGACGACAATCTGCTTCGACGCAGCCTTATTTCTGGCGAAGGCGCAACGCGATACAGCGGTCAACAAATAGGCGCGGAAAAATTCTTGGGGTCCAGAGCCACGTTCGATGGCTTGGAAGACCTTCAAAAATGCTTCCGAAACAATGTCTTCTGCCTCAGACGAAGTGTCGGTATGACGATAGGCGACAGCCAGCGCAACCTGCTTATGGCGTCGATAAAGATGCGCTTGAGATTCTCTATCTCCCCCGCGAATCCCTCGGATTAAGTGTGCATCGCTGAGTTCAGCGAAAATCTCTCCCGAATCTATGGTCATAGCGCCCCCAAAACGTCTACGGCATTCAGCTGGCCATCACGTTCCTGGCCATCTGCATCATTCCCCAAATTTGCGACCCACACAACGTCCACGGCCAAGATCCCACCCTTAGCCCCCTTGCCTCGAGCCACCGACAGGGTCACGCCGCGTGTATCGACAGTAAAGGACGATTCCACACGAACATCGTCGCTAAGTCCCGCTGCTTGATTTCCTGCTCGCATTTCATCTCCCTTGCATGTTCTTCCACGCCACTTCAGTGGCTACCTGGCCGCGCATTTCCAGCACTGAAGTTGTGCGTTGCACATCGCGCAGTCTCGCGCGTACATATTTTTAGACCACAGAATTCGACGATCGTGACGCTGCTTTCGAAAAAACTTTATTTTTCTTTTCCCGCTTCCCGCGGACACAGATCTGCGTTCTAGCCATCATCTCAAGGAATTACTTCCATAGTAGAAATTGTGAGGAAAAGCTCTGCTCGCTGCTCGCGGGTCACACCGACCCCTACCAACCCTGCGAAAAATATCCCCGTCAACCTGAGAAAAGTGTGATCCAGGCGACCCTGACGCTGCACTGAAGATGGGGTGCGGCAATCAGAAAATTCTCGGGAATCTTCAAAGTGTCGATTGACCTGATTCTTTATGAGGAAAAGCCAAACCATCCTGAACACTCAAGGAATTTTCTTCATATCCCCGCGTCACGATTCGCGCCACACGCTGTCTACAAGATATATCCATCACTCGCAGAGAACGGATAAATCTGAGGTATCGACGTGGCATTGGAACGCGGGGGCAATTCCAATGCCACGTCCACCTCTGTCTGATGTGCGCTCCACATCAGACGCAAGATTTATCGCTCCTTCGTTGACGGATTTGCATTCGGAAGTCCAAGAAGGAGAGCAATATGCAAGCGACCATCAGTGTCTTCGCGCTACTCGTTTCAATCACGGGTATTTCGACGGCTCTTAGCCGTTGGGGCAGGCGTTGGCTAGCACGTGATTTTGCAAACCACCGGCTGATCTTGATCATTTGGGTGGCAGGAAACTTCGTGTTGCTTGTCTCAGTCATCGGCTATCTCTCCGTGCCCAAGAACGCAGAACTTTGGGCAGGATTCGCCATCATCACCGCCATCTGGCTCTTCATTTTTTCAATGGCGAGCATCTTCTTGCAGAGACGTCCGGCACGAAGCGAAAACCCCAAGCGGTTCCTCGCCGTTGGCGCACACCCCGACGATGTTGAATTGGCATGCGGCGCGACCATTGCCAAACTCGTTGATTCCGGACATGAGGTGCGCATCATGGTGATGTCTCAAGGAGAAAACGGCGGCAACGCGCCACGACGAATCCGCGAAGCACAACGCGGAGCCGCTTATCTCGGGGCGCAATCCCACTCAGTCCAGGACTTCTGTGACACCCGCCTCTCGGAAAGCTCCAACGAGATGGTGGCAGCAATCGAACAGGAACTTGCACTTTTTAAGCCTGATGTTGTCCTCACGCACTCCGCCACCGACATCCACCAGGACCACGAAGCAGTACACCGCGCGGTGATGCGCGCAGGGCGAAAGCTCCCCTCCATCCTCTGCTTCGAAAGCCCCTCGGTAGGTCAAGACTTCTCGCCAAAATTCTTTGTTGATGTAGAGAAGTACACCGATGTCAAGGTCGAGGCCATCAAGCTGCATTCGGATCAACGCACCAAGCCCTACATGACTGGCACTCGCACTAAAGCCATCGCCAACTTCCGCGGAAGCCAAGTCAAGCAGAAAAGCGCCGAAGGGTTTGAAGTGATGCGTTTGGTTTCAAAGACGGTAGGAGACTTTTAATGAACATTCTTATTACCGGAGTTGGAGGGCCAGCCGGAAGCAGTTTGGCACGCCAGCTCCATGACCGTGGCCACCAAGTCATCGGGGTGGATATGAACCCGGTGGAGGACGAACATCTTGGCGTCTTCCTGCAGGTGCCCGCGGCGCGCGATGCGAGCTACGTTCACGCTCTTCGGGAGATCATCAGACAACAGGATGTTGCTCTGGTCATTCCCACAGTCAGCGAAGAACTGCCCATCCTGGCAATGGATCAGAATCGCGAACTGCTGGAATCAGCTGGGGCTGCAGTTCTGCTGTCTTCAGAAACGTCAATCCGCATCGCCGACGATAAGTACCTGACGATGCTGGTCCTCAACGATGACCACGTACCCGTACCGGATTTCGTTCGTGGCGACCTTTATGGCCGCCCCTCGGTGACAGGGTTCCTCCCCCACCAGTATGCCATCGTCAAGCCCCGAGTCTCCCGCGGTGGCCGTGGGGTGCGCCTGCTCGCTTCGTCCCAGCTGACAGATGGTTCACAAGACCTGTCGTCTTTGGATCTGGTCCAGCGTTTCGCTCCAGGGCGCGAATTCGCTCCGATGCTCTTCCGCCATCCTGACACCAAAAAAGTTGATATGTGCGTTGTCGTGGAGAAAACAGAATTACGCGAAGGTCTCATAGGCAACGCGGTATCTGTACAGCGCTGCGAATTCAATGCCACCACAGCCCATGTGGCCCAGGTGGCTAGAGCCGCGGTAGCCAGCCTTGACCTGGTCGGGCCGGTGGATCTGGATATCCGCCTGACCGACGAGGGCCAGCCGGTGGTTCTAGAGATCAATGCGCGCTTTGGCGCCAATAGCGCGGCAGCACCGGAGTTGGTGGATTCAGTGCTTCAGTTTGCCAGTTCCCCTGTCCCGGGCAAGGTGGGCAATGCATGAGTTCAGCACTGGTCATCGTCTTTAACGCGGCGATTGCCCTCATCATCATTTTTGGAACCATCAAGTTGGCCTACATCCCACTGGCCATCTGGTTTGAAGTTCGCCGTGGATTGCTGTTTACGCGCAACGGAAAACTCACAAGGCTCCCTCCAGGGTTCCCGCATGCCGAGCAGGAATTGCGCCGGCCCCGCGGACGTTCTCGCCGGGCGGCCCGATACTTCGGGACAACCCCAAATTACCAAGTATCGGTCATCGTTCCGGCCTACAACGAGGGCGTAGTGCTGCGCGCCTGCGTTGAATCAATTGTGCGTACCAAAGGCGAGCTGGCAGAAGTCATCATCGTGGACGACGGGTCCACCGATGACACTGCGGCGGTCATGCACGAATTGGCGCAAGCCCACTCGATGGTGCGAGCCATTACCCAGCCCAATGCCGGCAAGGGAGCCGCGCTGAATCGCGGCATAAAAGAAGCCACCGGGGATGTGCTGTTGTTTGTTGATGCCGATGGCATCTTCTCACCCGTGACCATTCCATGGCTGCTCGCCGGGTTCCGCGATGCATCGGTGGGTGCAGTCTGCGGGGATGACCGGCCGGTCAATCTAGACCGAGTCCTGACCCGCATGCTCTCGGTGCTCTCCCACATGGGAACCGGCATGGTGCGCCGCTCCCTGTCTCTGCTGCATTGCCTACCGGTAGTCTCCGGAAATATCGGCGCCTTCCGTGCCGACCTGGTCCGCGAACTCGGTGGCTTCCGCACCGATACCGTGGGCGAGGATTTGGAGCTGACCTGGCGGATATACGATGCCGGTTACCGGGTCGCTTTTGAACCCCGTGCCATTGTCCTGGCCGAGTCGCCCTCCACCCTGCGAGCGTTATGGAAGCAACGCGTGCGGTGGGCGCGAGGACTGCTGCAGTCCATCAAAATCCATTGGCGGCTTCACGGCAATCCACGGGTGGGGCCTTTTGGGCCCTTCCTGCTCTTCAATTTTCTCACCATGGTTTTTGTCCCGGTAGCCCAACTCTTTGTTCTGGCCGCCTTGGCCTATCTGGTGCCATCCGGCCAGGTGTCAATCACCAACGATGATCAAACCTCGATGCTGTGGAAAGTTATTGCCATCCTCAGCTGGGCGGGCTTGGGGATCACCGTAATCTCTGTTGTCATTGGCATCATCTTGAATACCGCGTGGCGGGATTTTTTGAATCTGTGGACCTTCCCGCTATGGCCCCTCTACGCAACAGCCATGGGCATGACCATGGTGGCCGCAATTGTTCTTGAAATCCGCGGGCAGCCCGCGCAATGGAACAAGCTCCAACGCACCGGTGTAGTCTCCAGCCACGAATTCAGCGCAATTTTGGGCAGCGACGGATGATCACGGACCGGGGTTCGCGTCGTAAACGGAGGCTGTTGCTGCTCTCTGTATTGCTGCTGAGCCTGGTTAGTGTGCCGCCGTATGGGCGAACCTCGGCCGAAACCCGAATTTATCACCCGGTACCTGCTGCCCAAGAAGAGTGCCTAAGCACGGTCCAGCGGCCAGAGAAAGAACGTAATAACCCGATGAAAAGCGATGCCGCCAATGCTCGTGTGGTCAATATCGGTTTCGAGGACGTCACTAGTGCGGACCCAACGCGGATTCCAGAAATCGCCGAGCAGCTTGACTCCGTCAACGCCACCGGGGTGTCCATTTCCGTGGGCCGCTTGGACTGGATCGGTTTCCCCTGGGCCGAAAACAAAGACATGCAATCCAGCGAGGTGGAAGACACCGGACGCGACTATGTGCGCGAGGCTATCGATGCATTTATCTGCAGCGATCGCGGAGCCCGACGCACCATCTCGCTGAACATCGACACCCTCCTAGGCCGCGAGCTTGAGCAGCGCCCGGAAATCGCTGGCGTCAATGCGCAAGGAGAAGCATCAAAGAATTGGACCAGTATCTCTTCGTGGAAGTATTCCGGACTCACGGAGCGTCTCACCGAGCTCGCTTCAGAACTCGTTCAGCGTTATTCGCCAGATAGCATCAACATCACCGAAATGATGTTTCCGTCCTACACTTTCGGTGATGCGGACTTGACTGATTTCCAAAAATTCAGCGGCATGAATAGCTGGCCTCTGCACCCCGACGGTTTGATCGATACGGATGCCGCCGCTATCTACGAGTGGCGTAGCGATGCAGTTGGCAAGATCATGGCCGAGGTGGCCACCCAGTTGTCCGGCACCGACGTGGAGCTGACTATGGATGTGCGCTCCCCCATTAACGGAGATTTGCGAGGTCGTCTGGACTCCGGGCAAGACTACGCAGCACTACTGGAAATGGTTGATCGACTGAACATCTGGAATTTCCAGGGCATCGACTCCACCAGCTACTATGCTACCGATCAGCTGGCCGGCTTCTATGTGGATCAGGATTCCACGCGCTATGGCATAGAGATTGGGCTTTGGGACTCCGACGGTGCCATCAGCCCGGAAGCATTGGAAAAAGAACTGCTGCTCGCCGAAGACTGCAACGTACCTTACGTATCCATTACGCCCACTTCGTTAATGGATCAGGGAGCGTGGGACCTCTTGCGTCGCGTTTGGGGCTCGCCTCAGACTGCCGCGACGGGAGAATAGCGTCATTTCCCGTCGCAGCAGGCCAATGCCTAGTGAACCGGAGGATGCTCTGCAATGCAGAAGAGATTGCCTTCTGGGTCAGCCAAGGTGGTCCACTGAACATGTTCATGCTCTTCAAGAACATCCCACTGATACGTTGCACCCAGATCGATGGCACGTTGAACTTCTTGCGCCCGTGATCCCCAAGGAACAGTTAGATCCATATGCGAGTCCTGCGACTGCAGACGTGGCCCGCTGCTTGGCTGGAAAAACATTCCAAAGCCGTCTGGCCCATTTGGTGCAAGATAGAAGCTGTCACCTCCACCGGAGATTTCGTTGCCGGTCACTGCCGACCAGAAGGTCGCTTGCGCCTGTGGGTTTTCGGCGGTCATGTTGATGGCGCCGAGAGAAATCTTTAAAGAGCTCATTTCCTCACGATAACCTGCATTGCTCTCGATCACTGCCAGCCGGCCTCGATGCTTTCATGCGGATATTGAGGGCCTCCGAGGTGCTACCCCGCACAGTCGATTCTTGATCGCTCACAATTGCCCGCCACACTGACACATCAGCTGTTAAACCTATACGTGGCAGACGGCTGAGCCTATGGTGGTCTCATAGGCCTCTGCTGTCGCCATCGGAGGTCCAAGGAAATCTCATCTTGATCGAGGCTCCCCATGAAATCCCACCGCTATGACGAAAGCTACCGTCAGCTAAGTGCCGAGGTGCATGATGCCGGCCTAGTCCGGCGCAGGTACGCCTATTATGCCGTGTCCATTCTGGGATGGATACTGGCCCTGGCGGCCATCCTGGGTGCGGTTGCCGCCCTTGGGGATACCTGGTTTCAGCTCATCGTCGCGGTACTGGCGGGCGTCGTCCTCACCCAACTTGGCTTCCTGACCCATGAAGCCGCGCACCGTTCGATCTTCGCTTCGCGGGCGTGGAACGAATGGACCTCGCGGTGCATCTCCGGACTGCTGATGGGCCTGAGCTACAGCTGGTGGATGGCAAAGCACAATACCCATCATGCCCATCCGAACAAGGAGGACGCGGACCCGGATGTCCAATCGACCGTCCTGGTTCTCACTCCCGGTGCCAGCGTCCGCCGAACGGGCTTGCCCGCTGAGATTTCCCGTTTCCAGGGCTGGTTCTTCCTTCCGCTGCTGTGCTTCGAAGGGCTTAACCTGCACGTTGCTTCCTTGAAGATGCTGTTCTTCACCCCGAAGGTGAAGCACCGGCTAGTCGAACTCCTGATGATCATTGCCCGGCACGGCGCCCTGGCGTATTTCCTCTGGACGTTCTTGCCTGCGGGAAAGGCGCTGGCGTTCCTGGGGGTCCAGCTCGTGGTTTTCGGGGTGATGCTTGGTGGAGCCTTCGCGCTGAACCACATCGGAATGCCGACGGTCCCCCCTGGTATCCATCTTGATTTCCTCAGACGGCAAGTTCTCATGTCCCGGAATATCACCGACGGCCCGCTGGTTCGATTCCTTATGGGCGGATTGCAGTACCAAATCGAGCACCATCTGTTTCCCGTCATCCCACGCTCCCGGCTTCCCGAGGCGCAACTACTGATCCGCCAGCGGTGCAAGCAGCTGGGCATCAAGTACACCGAAAGAACCTTGCCCCAGGCCTTCATCCACGTAGTCTCGTACCTGAACCAAGTGGGCTTGAGAACCCAAGACCCCTATGCCTGCCCTCTGGTCCAACGCTACCGCGGCTGAGCTGCCCATCCAGGAATCCCCACGCGGCCGAGACCGCACGAGAGCCCAGAGGAGCCAAGAATGAAAATCAGGGTGCACGGCGCCATGTGCATCGCCTCGGGGAATTGCGGTTTAACTGCTCCGCGTTCCTTCCAGAATCGCGCGGAAAATGGCGGTTTTGCAGAGCTGTTGCAGGAAGAACCAGCTCCAGGTGATGAACAGGCCGCGCTGGAGGCCGAATATCTGTGCCCGTCGGGGGCGATACAGATTGACAAGCACCGGATTCCAGCCCCAGGGACCGGGAGCGATCAGCACGGGGAACAGCCCGGTTCGTAAAAGGTGAAATGCTTGCTCCCCGCAAGGTCCCGTCGCCTGCACCGGTGGCATGATTTGCACGCCACGCACAGGTTAAGTGATAATCATTCTCATTATGATTAACAAGGGGAAGCGGCCTCGCGCCCACAGCGCCACGGAACTGTTCTCATTGAACAACTGCACGCTCTGCCTGCCCGGCGCATCCCGGCCGCTGCTGGAGATCCCGAGCCTGCAGATCCGCTCCGGCGAGTGCCTGGTGATCACAGGCCCTTCGGGCAGCGGCAAATCCCTGCTGCTCTCGATGATCACCGGACGCTGGGCCGCGGAGCTGGATTACGCCGGGACTCGCACCAGCGGCTGCGAACGCATCGGCTACATACCGCAGCGAGGCCAAGACGCGTTGCATCCGCTGATGCCGCTGGGCCGCCAACTGCGCAAGGCCACCGGCCGCAGCGCCCAGGACGTCGCGGAAACCCTGGCCGCGGTCGGCCTGGACGATCCGCAGCTGCTGCAGCGCCGCCCCGCAGAGCTCTCCGGGGGCCAGGCACAACGTGCCGCCGTGGCCCTGGCCGCGCTCAGCTCAGCCCCTCTGATCCTGGCCGATGAACCCACCAGCGCCCTGGATGAGGCATCACGCGACAAGATCCTCTGCCTGCTGGACACCGTGGTTTCCGCGCAGAAGGCGCTGGTGGTCGTCACCCATGATCCCGACGTTGCCGACACCCTGGCCACACGGCGCATCCAGCTGGACTCCGGAAAGCTGCGCGACGATCCGGCGCCCGCACTGCAGGCGGTGCCGGCATGAGCCACCCGGTGCTCGAGGCAACTTCAGTAGCCGCAATGCGCGGCACCGGTCCCAGCGCCCGGCAGGTCCTGGCCCCTCTCTCCCTGTCCCTGGATGCCGGGGAATCCGTGGCCATCACCGGTGCCTCCGGTGCCGGAAAATCCACGCTGGCCGACATCATCCTGGGACTGGGCGATCCCTCCGCGGGGCAGGTGAAGGTGCTCGGCGTGCCGTGGTCGCTGCCCGGCAGGAATCTCTCGGCGCAGCGCAGGCACCTCGTCCAAGGCGTCCCGCAGGATGCCGCGGCGGCCTTCGTGCCACGGTATTCCATCCGCAAGTCCCTGCACCTGGCGCTCTCGCGCCTGGCACCGCAGGCCGCCGCGGAAGAGCAGGTCGAGCGGGCCGCCCACGTGGCCCGATTCGACCCCTCCCTGCTGGACCGGCGTCCACGCGAGCTCTCCGGCGGCCAGGCACAGCGGGCGGCCTTGGCCCGCGCGCTGGTTGTTGCCCCGGCGCTGCTGGTCGCCGATGAACCCACCAGCGCCCTGGACGCCGCCACCGCGGGCGAAGTGGCAGAGAATTTGTTCACGACCGCGAAGGACACCGGAATCGCGCTGCTGCTGATCACCCATGACCTGCAGCTCGCGGCCCGCTGTTCACGACAACTATCCATCAGCGCGCCCCGCTGATCACCGCACATCACCGATCCACCTGCAAGGAACACACTTTCATGGCTCGTCGCCGCAGCACCTCCCTGCCCTTCCTCCTGGTCCCGCTCGCTGCCACCTTGGCGCTGACCGGCTGCTTCTCCGCCTCAGCCGAGCCAGCCGGCAGCACCGGCCGCATTTCGGTGGCCCACATGCAGCCGCCCCGCTCGGGCCTGGACCCGTTGAGCGATGACGCGTTCAAGCTTTCACGCTGGTCCACCGCCGAAACCCTGGTGTCCCTCAACGAATCCGGCGATGCCACCCCCGGGCTGGCCACCGCCTGGCAACGCACCAACGACACGACCTGGGAAATCACCATCCGCGAGGGCGTCAGCTTCCACAACGGCGAACCCTTGACGGCCGCGGCGGCTGCCAACTCGCTGCAGGCGGCCATCGATGCCACCCCCGTGCCGCGCATCCTCAACGGCACCGCCTTGAAAGTCGCCGTGGTCGACGGGCACACCCTGAGGATCACCACTGGCGATCCCGACCCGCTGCTGCCCCAGCGCCTTTCCAGCCCGCAGCTGGCCATCTTCGACGCTGCCGCCTACACCGATCACGGGGTCGATCCGGTGAACACCGGAACCGGCCCGTTCAAGATCACCGCGGTCGACGGCATCTCCGGGGCGAGCCTGGAACGCTTCGAAGGGTACTGGGGCGTAGCGGCAGCCGCCGAGGGCATCGACGTGAAGTTCGTCCCGGATGGAACTGCCCGCACCGCGGCGCTGCGCACCGGAGAAGCCGACATCGTCGAGGCCATTCCGGCGGGCCAAGCCTCCACCGTGGACCAGGAGCTGCTCACCGAAGTCCCGATGCCGCGGACCAATACGCTGTACCTGAACACCAAGAAGGGCCCCTTCGCCGATCCCGCAGTGCGCGCCGCCGCCCGCGAAGCCATCGACCGCGCTGCCATCATCGAATCCGTCTACGAGGACCGCGCCGATGTCGCCGAAGGCCTGCTCGGCCCGGCACTGCCCTACGCCGCCGGGTACCGCGACGATGCCGAGTACAAGGAACTGCTGGCCCACCGCGCTCATCCGGCCAAGGTCAAGGACGTCAAGATCTCGCTGGGCACCTTCACCGACCGCGCGGAGCTTCCCGAGGTGGCCGTCATCCTCGAGCAGCAGCTGGAAGCGGCCGGCTTCGACGTCCAGCAGGATGTGCGCGAATACCAGTACATCGAGGCCGACGCCCTGGACGGCGCCTTCGACGCCTTCATCCTCTCCCGCGCCACGGTCCTGGACTCCGGGGACCCGGTGGCCTACTTCGCCTCGGACTTCACCTGCGAGGGCGGCTTCGCCATCTCCCAGCTGTGCGATGCCCAGGTCGAAAAGAGCATCACCAGCGCGTCGGAAACCGAGGCCGGCACCGGCCGCCAGCGCGCCATCATGCTGGCCGAAGCACGGATCCTGGGAACCGATGCGGCTATCCCGCTGCTGCATGAGCGGGTGATCCAAGGCGAGAATGCCGCCGTATCCGGTGCTGCCCAGGATCCGCGCGAACGCGCGCTGGTCACCGCCCAGACGCAGCGCGACGCCAAGTAGCCCGAAGGCACAGCGCATGAAATTCCCCCGCTTCACCAGGCAGAAAACCTCCCTGGTATCAGCCGCCTCCTATCTGCTCAGCGCCCTGGTGCTGCTCCTGCTCGCCGGAGCCTTGCCCTGGCTCTCGCGCACCGATCCGGCCGCCGCAGTGCTGCGCGCCCGCTATGCGGAGCTGGAGCCCACGCCGCAGGCGCTGGCCGCCATTCGCGAGCAGCTTGGATTGGGCCAGGGGCCGCTGCATTCGAGCCTGCAGTGGTGGGCCGGCGTGCTGCGCGGGGATCTGGGCTCTTCCTGGGTCAGCGGCGCACCAATCGGCCCCGGAGCCTGGCAGGCCCTGTCCGTCTCGGCCACGCTCACGGCCTTCGCCAGCGCGGCGGCCCTGCTGGTCGCGCTGTGCCTGATCACCCCGGCGATGCTGCGGGTGCTGCGCGACAAGCCGCAGACCGGTTCCGGCCCGCTGGGCGTTGCGCTGACTGCCCTGCCCGAATTCCTGCTGGCCAGCATCCTGCTGGTGCTGGTCGCGGTGAAGCTGGAATGGCTGCCGCCCTATGGCTGGAGTGGGCTGGATACCGCGGTCTTGCCGGCATTGGCCCTGGGCATCCCGGCCGGCGGGCTGCTGGGCCGGCTGCTGGCCGATGCCATTGCCTCGGTAGCCGGCGAGCGCTGGGTGATGGTCTGGCGGATGGCCGGAGCCCCGCGACCGGTGCTGCTGGCCGGGGTGCTGCGCCGTGCGGCGGCTGGAATCATCGACCAGTTCGGCCTGGTATTCATCGGCCTGCTGGGCGGGGCGGTCGCCGTGGAACAGGTCTTTGCCATTCCCGGCCTGGGACGCTTCCTGCTCGGCTCGGCCAATGCGCAGGATATCCCGGCGCTGCAGGCGGGATTGCTGCTGATGGCCGGAACGGCACTGCTCATCGGATTGCTGGCCAGCGCCGCCCGGCGCTGGCTGCGTGGTGGTCCGCTGCCCGCCGGGGCCCTCTCCGCCCCGCCGGAATTCCGCGGCAAATCCTCCTTGCTGCGCTGGACTGCGGGGATCACCTGCACGGGCTTGCTGGCCATCATGGCCTTCGGCTTGCCCCGCGACCCCTACGCGACCAGCCACCAGCGGCTGGCTGCGCCGAGCTGGGCTCTGCCTTTCGGCGCTGATGCCAGCGGCCGGGACCTGCTGGGCCGGGTGGCCCATGGAACCCTGGGCACGGTGGCCCCGGCGGTGCTGATCGTGCTGTGCGCCGTGGCCGTAGGCCTGCTGCTGGCCGGGCTGGGCGAGATCTCCCGCGGGCCGTCGGCGATTGCCAATGCCACCCCGCCAATCCTGGCCGGCGTCGTGATTGCCGCGCTGCTCGGACCCTCGGTGATCGGCGCCGCCGTGGCGGTGCTGTGGGTGACCTGGCCCCCGTTGTCCGCCCATGCCGCGGCACTTTTCGAGGAAGCGCGGGCCATGCCGCATATCCGCTGGTTGCCGCTGTCCGGGGTTCGCCGCGGGGAAATCTTCGTCAAGCACTTGTTGCCGTCTATCATCCCGGCCTTGCTGCGCCATGGCATGCTGCGCCTTCCCGGAGTGGCCCTGGCGCTGGCGGCGTTGGGCTTCCTGGGCCTGGGTGCCCAGCCTCCCACCCCGGAATGGGGTTTGCTGCTGTCCGAAGGCATCGGCTACGTCGAGCGCGCCCCCTGGACGGTCTTCGCCCCAGCACTCTCGCTGGTGCTGACCTCGGTCTGCGCGGTGGCCGTTGCGGGGATGAGCCCCTCCCGGCGTCCTTCGAAACATTCCGGACTTTCCGATGCCGGCACCACGGCGCCAGCGGTGAAGGCAGCGCCTGCTGCTTCTGCACCCGCCGCTGCCGGCGCGGTACGCAGCAACGGCTGAATTCTGGCCTGTCTGCCCTGGAGCTATTTCCAGGCCGCATGGATGCTTGGGCTCGGGTCAAGACGGCAATCGCCCCCAGCCGCAATGTACGGCTGAGGGCGATTGCTGCCTGCTGAATAATCCCTAGTGCTCGCTGACGCGCTCACCTTCGTTCTCGTCTTGGATCGCCGGGGCGCCGTCCGAGGCACCGCGCTTCTTCAGGTTCCTGCGCACCAGCGGCCACAGGGCAACCAGCACCACGGTGGCCAGCAAGCTGGTCCACACCTGGGTCCGGCCGCTCTCGGAGCTGAGCATGACACCCAGCACGCCCGCGATGGCGGCAAACAGCAGGATGTTCAGCCACGGGTGCAGCCACATCTTCAGCTTCAGTCCCGCAACTTCTTCCGCCGTCATCTTCTGGCGCAAGCGCATCTGCGTCAGCGATATGAACACGTAGACGAACAATGCCACCAGGCCTGCGGAGTTCATGATGAAGTCGAAGACGCCCGAATCGGGAGCAGCGAAGTTCACGATGGTCGCGATCACCGCACCGGACGTGGAAGCCACCAGCGCCCACAGCGGGACGCCGTTCTTGGAGCGGCGGGCCACGAACTTGGGAGCGAACCCCTGATCAGCCAGGGCGGCGAACATCCGCGAGGCCGAATACAGCCCGGAATTGAGCACGGAAATCACCGCGGTGAAGATGACCAGCTGCATGATCATCGCGGCTCCGGGCAGGCCGAGCAATTCAAAGACCTTGGTGAATGGCGCGGCGGCCACATTCACCGGCTCAGGCAGCTCATCCCATGGAATCACCATGGTGATGACCAGTACGGCGCCGACAAAGAAGAGCAGGATACGCCAGATCACGGTGCTGGTGGCCTGCTTGATTCCCTTGGCCGGATCCTCCGACTCGGCTGCTGCCATCACAGCGATCTCGGTGCCGAAGTAGGAGAAAATCACCAGCGCCACACCGGTGAGCGCCACCCCGAAACCATTGGGGGCGAAGCCGCCGTGATCCCACAGGTTGCTGACCGAAATTTCGGCATCAGGCCACAGGCCCAACGCGAAGAGCAGGCCAGCGCCGAGGAAGACCACGATGGCCAGGACCTTGATGCTCGCCAGCCAGAATTCGACCTCGCCGAAGGTGCGCACCGAAATCGCATTGGTGCCGATGAATACCAGGATCAAGATCAGCGACCAGGCCCATGCCGGAACGAAGGCAAACCAGGAGTTCAGGGTTTCACCGCCAAGCACCGCTTCGTAGGCGAGCACCCCGACCCAGAAATACCAGTACAGCCAGCCCACCAGATAAGCGGCCCAATTGCCCAGCCCTACTCGGGCATATTCCATGAAGGAACCGATCGTTGGGCGTGCGGCGGCCATCTCTCCGAGCATCCGCATGGCAAGAAATACCAGCAGGCCTCCAATGAGGTAGGAGATGATGGCCGCTGGCCCCACCGAGCGGATGACGTTGCCCGAACCGACGAACAGGCTGGCGCCAATGATGCCTCCGAGGGTAATCATCATCACGTGGCGCGAGCGAAGCCGCTGGGGCTGCGCCGGTGTGCCGGTCGCGGTGCCGGAGGAACCCTGCGGTTCCTGCGGCGCCGGCAATGGGGGGTCTTGTGTTCCTGCCATGGCTACCTCACTGGAGAAAAGATCAACCAGCACGAATACGTGCCGTTATTTAGTGCGAGGTACAGCATAAACGTTGGGCCGCGGGCACAGCAATTGCGTGCCGGCGCATCCCAGGTGCGCGCGAAACCTGGCTGGCGATAGGCAAATCGCTTGCCTGTCTCCAGCCTCCTGGCCGATGGCCGTGCTACAGTCCCGGCGCGATAGTGCGCTCCGGCGGCGGGCCGACCACCTGCAGATCCAAGTCGGGGTTCGACTGGATCCCGACGATCACCGTGGAGGGGTCGACCAGGCCTTCGGAATACACCGGGGCATGGGCCGGTCCGGAGGTCACGTCGAAGAACTTCTCGAAGACCCCGCCGGTGAGCAGGCCGAGCATCTGGGTATTATGCGCGCCGATGGCGAAGCTGTGGATGGTTCCGGCCGGCGCATGCAGGAAGTCGCCCGCGGTCAGCAGCAGCTCCTGGCCATTGACCCAGAGCCAGACGCGCCCGGAAAGGCAGATGAAGTTCTCGGTGTGCAGCCGATGGAAATGGCGGATGATGTAGGGCTGCACCGCGGCCAGCGTATTGACCGCAAAGTAGCGTCCGCCGGTGTTCGAGGGCCGCGCCAGATAGCTGTTCAACGCGTCGGGCCACGCCCGGTGGTCGCCGCCGCCGGCATTCAGGAAGTATCCGCCCTGCACTGCCGGCAAGTGAAGCGACCTTCCGGACTCGACGCCCTGCGGGAGCTGCAGCTGCGCGGGCGCCGGGGAATCCATGGTGAACAGATGCCTTTCGGTGCGCACGCCTCCGTCCAGCAAATCGGCCAGCGCACCGCCCGGAGCGCTGAACATGAACAGCCGGGTCATATGGCTCAGCAGCCGGTACTCCAGAGCTTCGCCGGGTGCCACATGGAAGGAATCGCCCTGGACCAGGATGCGGGTGCGCCCGGCCACGGTGGCCTGCACGCAGCCATCGACCACGAAGAAAGAGCGCTGCACGGAGTCCAGTGCGCAGCCGGTGCTGCCTGCTCCGGCCGGGCCGAGGATGAAGGCCGCCTCGAAAAGCCCGCCGGTGTCCTGGGTGCGGGCGACTACGGTGATCAGCTGGCCGTCGACTTCGTGCCGTTCTCCTTCGCCCGAGGCCAGGTAATAGGGAACGGGTTCGCCGGGCAGGGCGTTGACCACCGGGGCCAGGCAATGGATGCGTTCCAGATCAATGGTGCTCATGTTGGGGTTTCTCCTGATTCAGCAAGGGGCTTCGGTGCGCATGGGTGCAAGTGCGTGGCCAGGAATGCCTCGATGTGCCCGAAGCTGAACGAGGTGTCCCGGGGTTCTGGCTCTCTGGTGTCCCTGAGTACGGCAGCGGCACTGGATTCGGCCTGGAGCCGTCCGTCGTCCATGACGGCCGCGATCTGGACATCGAGGCGGCCCGGCGGATTGGCGAATCCATGCCGGTATCCGTCGAGCAGGTACAAGCGGGCATCGATTGAATGGGATGCCAGGGCTTCGAAGAGCATCTGCGAGTGGATCGGAGGAACCAGCACATCGGCGGTGCCGTGGCAGAGCAGGAAAGGCGGGGCCTGCTGTGAGACGTGGGTCAGCGGATTCGCCGCCTGCGCCGCCTTCCGGCCGGTGTCCGTGCCCGGATCTTCTCCCAGCAGGCGCCCCTCGGGAGTCTGCCGCCAGGTTGTCCCGGCAGGCTGAGTCGCGATAATCAGCTCCAGGTCGACCGGCGGGTAGCAGGCCGCCACGCAGCTGACCTGCGCGTCGGCCGGCGAGCCCGGTGCACCGGAAGAGGCCGCCAATGCGGCCACGGCGGCCAGATGGGCGCCGGCCGAAGCGCCCCACAGCCCGATGCGCTGGCCATCGATTCCCCACTGCTCCCCTTGCGCGCGCAGGTGCCGGATGGCGGCAATAACGTCATCCAGCGGTGCCGGGAATTTCGCTTCCCCTGAGAGCCGGTACTCGATGGAGGCAAAGGCGATGCCTGTGCGGGCCGCGGTGCCGGCCAGATCCGGGGCCAGGGTGCGGTCGCCGGTGAACCAGCCGCCGCCATGCAGCCATATCACCACTGGAACCAAGGGCCCGCCGGCATCCGGGAGATATAGGTCCATCAGCTGCGCGGCCCCATCACCGCCGGGATGCTCCAACGCAGCTTCGCTGCGTACCGGATTGCTCGGAGAAGAGGAAGTCATCTTTCCATCTTCTGCCCGGCAGGGCATCACTGCCCATCAGAAAAAACCGAAGCAGCATTCGGAAAACCTGAATCACCAGGGCAACGCGGGGTGTTCCGCGGCGCCACGGGTTCGCCGGGTGCATGGGCTACTCTCGAAGCGTGGATCTTACCCTGCATCAATTACGCTGTTTCATGGCGGTGGCCGATACCCTGCATTTCGCCCGGGCCGCCGGGCTGCTGCACGTGAGCCCCTCCACGCTCAGCGCCCAGATTTCCGCGCTGGAGCGCCAACTGGACTGCAAGCTCTTCGAGCGCAACCCGCGGGCGGTCCTGCTGACCGGGCGCGGCCAGGAACTGGTGGCGCTGGCCCGCGAGACCCTGGATGCCGCGGAGAACATCGCCCGCTGGTCCCGCGCGCCGCAGGATTCGGTGCTGCAGATCGGCACCCCGGCCTCCAGCGCCGGGTTGCGCTCCATCCTGCAGGCAGCGGCCGTGCAGCTGCCGCGGGTGGATTTGAGGTTGCGGCCCAGCGGCTTCACCGGAGGACTGCGCGCGCTCAGCACCCGGCAGGTGGACTGCGCATTGATCTTCGAGCTGGATCCCCACGCGCGCTACGCCGGAATGCAGAGCACCGAATTGTGGACCGAGCAGCTGGTGGTTGCCCTTCCGGCGGGGCACCGGTGCGCCGGCCAGGACCGCATGGCCGTGGCAGACCTGTTCGGCGAGACGCTGATCGGCCCGGCCCTCGGCGAGGCCGCGGATGAAGCGACGCGTCCCGGCTGGTACGAGACCATCGATCCCCTGTTGCCCCAGCGCTGCGCCATCAAGGCGCTGGTGGACTCGGCGGATCAGGCCATGGAGCTGGTGGCGGCCGGCATCGGGCTGAATATCGCCGGCTCCTCGGTGATTTCCTCCTATGCCAGACCCGGAGTGCGCTTTGTCCCGCTGGAGACCGGGCACCGGGTCAGGGTCCTGCTCGCCACGCGCGACGAGCAGCCAGCGCCCGAGGTCGCGGCCTTTGTGGACGTCGCAGCCAGAACCGTGGCCTAGGAGGCCACCGGCCCCACCGGGCGGGACGCCGGTTCCTCCAGAGCGGTGGCCCGCGCGTCCGAGGCGCGGAAGACCACGACCGAGGCAAGTACCGCCACGGCCAGGATCCCCAGCGCCACCGAAAGCATCACGGTGAATCCGCCAGCGGATTGGATGATCGAGCCGGCCAGCAGCGGGCCTATGGCCAGGCCCCCGCCAATGGCCATATTGGTCGCGTTCATCACCTGGGGGCCGCCGACGCGGGAGACCTCAGCCAGCAGGAAGGGCAGCAGCCAGCTCCAGGCGATCTTGAACAGCACCGCGGCCAGCACGAAACGCACCATTCCGGGCATCCCGTAGAGCAAGGCGACCGAGATGCCCATCAAGGCGAAGCCGCCGAGGACGAAGTAGCGTGCCCGGGCGTTCTCGCCGACCAGCGTGCTGGCGAAGGAAGCAGCTACCCCGAAGAGCGTGGCAATGCCGATCATGCTCGAGGCGGTGTCCAGCTCGATCCCCGAACCGATGGCGATCTGGCCCATGAAGGTCCACACGCCACCCAGGGCAATGTAGAAGCCGAGCACCGCCACCAGGGCGCAGGCGAAGGGGAAGACCCGGCGCTTGGCCGCGGAGCGTTCCCCGGGGACCGCGCGCAGCTCGTCGCCGCGCACGCAGCGGGCGCAGAACAGGCAAAGGGCTGCCAGCACCGCCAGGGTCAGGTAGACCGCCGAGACCGGGCGCTGCGCATAGATCAGCGGGAACAGGAACAGGATCACCGCGCCCATGGCCAGCTGGCTGACCACGAAAAGCCCGTAGGCCCGCGAGGGATTGGCCGCCTTGGCGCTGAGCGAGAGGATCACCACGATGATCGAACCGGCGGCGAAGGAGGTGATGGCGCGGATGCCCAGCAGCATGGCGAAGCTGCCGGCCAGCGCCGAGACCACGTTGCCGGCAACCACCACGAGCAGGCAGGCGATGGTCAAGGTCCGGATGTTGACCTTGCGCAGCCACAGGAAGGCCGGGACCGTGGCCAGCGAGAAGCAGCCCAGCTCCACCGAGGCGATCAGCCCCACCTGCGCCGGCTGGAGCCCCAGGTCGGCGCTGAGCTTCGAGGCCAGGATCGGGGCCACCAGCAGGACCGCGTTGAGCACGGCGGAGATGGCGGCGATATAGATGTAGATGCTGCGTTCGGCACTGCGGGCGATAGGGGACATGGAAGGCTCCTGTGATCGGGCGGCGCTAGCCGCGTGATGCCGTGCTCTGCGCCGCGTAGACGCGGCGGCCGGCGAAGTAGGTGGACTCGGGGCGCAAGTCGATGAGCTGCTCGGCCGGGACCGCCATGGGGTCGATGGGCAGCACCGTGAAGTCCGCGGATTTGCCGACCTCCAGGCTGCCGGTGGCATCGGCCAGGCCGCAGGCCTCGGCGGCCGCGCGGGTGTAGGCGGTCAGCGCCTCGGCGATGGTCATGGCCTGCTCCTCCCACAGCGCTCCGGGGAAGGCGCCGCTGGGGTCCTTGCGGGTGACCAGGCCGTAGATGGCTGGCCAGGGATTGGGGCTCGGCGCCACAGGCCAGTCGCTGCCGGCGGCGATGCGCGCCCCATGCTCAAGCAGCAGGCGGTTGGGCTGCACCTGGGAAGCCTGCGGCTCGTCGAGCACCTCGTGGAAGGTTTCGGTGATTACTCCCGGATACCAGATGGCTGGGGAGATATCTGCCGACACCTCCAGCTGGGCGAAACGCGGCAGGTCCTCGGGGTGGATGAACTGCCCATGGGCCACCTGGTAGCCGATATCGGTGAATCCGGCGGCCCGCACCTGGGCGACGGCGTCGAGCACCGCGCGCACCGAGGCATCCCCGGTGCAGTGGATTTTCGCGCCGACGCCCAGCGGCGCGGTGCGCAGCAGCCAGCCGGCCAGCTGGTCCTGGCTCATGGTCATCTTGCCGTGCGAGCACGGGTCGGATTCGGCCGCGCCCTTGTAGGGGTTCAGGAAGGCGGCGGTGCGCGTAGGCGGCACCCCATCGAGGAAGATCTTGATGAACGTGGGCCGGTGGTGTTCGCTGGCGGTGCCGGGCATGGACTCGATGACCGGCTGCCCCACCGGCTCGTAGCCGAAGATGAACTCTTCGACCGGGGTGGAGGAAACCACCCAGGCATTGAGCCGCCCGGCCGTATCGAGCCGGTGGACCGCCTGCATGATCTGCATCGAGGTCGCGGCGTCCTGGAATCCGGTGATGCCGAAGGCGTTGCATTCGGCCACGCCGCGGGCGCTGGACTCGACGAGCTTGTCCAGGTCGAAGGGGTCCAGGCGTTCCTTGGCCTTTTCGGCCATCATGCCCGCCGCCTCCACCAGCCACCCCGTGGGCTGGCCCTGCGCGTCGCGGCAGATTCGGCCGCCGGCCGGGTCCGGCGTGCCTTGGCCTATTCCGGCCAGCTCGAGCGCCTGCGAATTGGCCCAGCGGTTGTGCAGCGAGTCGTCGGTGAGCAGTACCGGATGCCCGGCGCTGGCCTCATCCAGCCGGGCCAGGGCTTGCGCGGTGTTGACCTGGCCGATGAGCCCGGAGCCCACCGAACCGCCGGTGAGCCAGGCGCCCTCGGGCAACTCTGCGGATGCCTGCGCGATCCGCTGCAGGATCTCTTCCAGGCTGGCGGTGGGCGCCACGCAGAAGTCGAAGAGCTCCTTCTTGCCGCCCTGCACATGGTGGATGTGGGCATCAATCAGCCCGGGCAGGACGGTGCGCCCGCCCAGGTCCGCCTCTTGGGCTCCGGCCGCCAGCAAGGCGCGGGCGGCGTCGCCGAGGGCCGTGATCCGGCCATCGGCCACCGCGAAGGCATCCACGGCGGTGAGGTCGGCGTCCATGGTGTGGATCGTGGCATTGGTGTAGACGAGGGTGTTTTCGCTCATGGTTGCTCCAGGGAATTCAGAACGGTGCAGTATTCAGGAAAGTGCGTCAAAGCAGATGGTGGGCAGATCCACCATGTGGGCGCCTCCGTCGGCCACCAGGGTGGCCCCGGTGATGTAGCTGGAATCGGGGCCGAGCAAAAAGGCGATGGTCCCGGCGATCTCCCCGGGGTCCGCCGGGCGGCCCAGCGGCACATGCTCCGTGACCTTGGCGTAGGCGGCCGCGCGCCCGGCCAGGCCCATGGCCTGTGCCAGCTCGTCCATTTCGGCATCGGCCATGTCGGTGCGCACCCACCCGGGGCAGACCGCGTTCACCCGCACCCCGTGCTTGCCATAGTCGCGGGCCATGGAGCGGGTCAGTCCAATCAGCGCATGCTTGCCCACGGTGTAGCCGGCCACCGAGGGGCCGGCGGCGATGCCGGCCAGCGAGGAGACGACGGCGATCCGCCCCCGGGTGCGGGCCAGTTCTGGCAACGCCGCCCGGCAGAGCTTGAAGGCGGTGGTCAGATTCGCATCCAGGCTTGCGGCCCAGGACTGGTCATCGGTGTCGGCCACCGTGGAGAAGCCGTGGCCCCCGGCGTTGGCAAGCAGCGCATCGATCCGGCCGAAGCGCTCCAGGGCGCCCTCGACGACTTCTTGGGCACTGGCAGTGTCGGTCATGTCCCCGGGGATGGCCAGTGCGCCCAGGCTCGCCGCGGCGGCCTGGAGCGGTTCGGCGCGCCGGCCGGTGAGCACCACGCGGTAGCCGTCCCGGCTCAGCCTGGTGGCGGCCGCCAGCCCGATGCCGGTGCCGCCTCCGGAGATCAGCGCGACGGGGGCATCTGCGGATGAAGGGGACTCGGAAGAACGTTCCGGGCTCATGGGCGGCCTCCGTTGGCTGGGGCGTTGGCTGGAGTCTGGCTGGGCTGGCGCTGGGCGGGCTGGTATTGCCCGATGAGCTGCATGACCACCGGGACGACCCGGGTTTCGATGAAGGTGGCCTCCTCGTCCCCGTGCCGTTCGGCGGCCCAGCCCAGGTAGGTCAGGCCGCGGGCCAGCAGCAGGTCCTCCCAGGGCTCGAAGAATCCGGCGGGCAGCTGCGGGCGCTGCGCGCGGTAGCCGGCTTCCAGCCCCCGGCGATACTCGGCCAGCAGCGGGTGCCGGCTGTAGAAGAAGAGCACCGTCACCAGGTCGAACAGATGCCAGCCGGTGCCGAAATCGTCGAAGTCGATCAGCGTGGGCTCGCCTTGGGACACCAGCACGTTTTCCGGGGTCAGATCCGCGTGGATCACCCCGAAGCGCTCTGCGTCCACCGGGAGGGCGGCCAGCCGGGCGCGCAGGGCGGCCATGGCATGGCGGATGGCTTCGCGCTGGGCCTCATCGAGGCTCGGCAGCTTGGCCGGATCGCCCCAAAGCGGGGCCGGGCCGGCCAGGCCCCCGGCATCCCAGGCGCCGCGGGCGAACCATCCGGGAACCCCGATCCGCTGGCAGGCGATATGCAGCTTGCCCAGTTCCCCGCCCAGGGCGTGGAAGTCGGACTCGGCCAGCGTCCGGTCGCCATCCAGCGCCAGGACGATGTCCCCCATGGGGGCCGCCTGGTCGATCCAGTCCTGCAGGTCGATGACCACCTGCTGACCGCCGGATCCGTGAGCCACGTTGGCCGCCCCGTCGGTGGTGGGCAGCAGCCGGGGCACGCGCAATCCGCGGCCGGCCAGGGCCAGCAGGTAATTGGCTTCCGTGTCCAGCTCGGCGGTGCTGCGGTAGCCCACTCGGTGGATGCGCGCGGCGTAGTCGCGCCCGGAAGCATCAGTGACGCGGTAGACATGGTTTTCGCGGTATTTCACGAGGGACACTTCTGCCGTTTCCTCGATGCCGTAGCGGGGCAGGACAGCCCTGAGTGCTGCTTCGGCGGTGCTGGCGGAATGCATGGAAGCCTTTCGGAGGTGGCGTTGGGGTGTGAGTCCGGTCATACCAAGTAAAAAGTTGAACAGAGTGTTTGTCAACAGTACAAACTGTTCAATTTTTTGATTTTTGCGGCTATGCTGGTGCCAGCGGGGCTGAGATCCCGCACCAGCACCACACCATCAGGGACCACAACCAGCCGAGGACCATGAGCCAGAAACCAGCCATCACCAGCCAGCGCGAACGCAACCGGCTGCGCACCCGCAACGACATCCTGGATGCCGCCGCCCAGCTGCTGGGCGAAAGCGGCTATGCCGGGACCGCCCTGGAGAAGATCGCGGCGCTCGCTGGCATTGCCCGCGGCACCATCTACGCGCATTTCCCCGCGGGCCGCGAGGAAATCGTCCGCGCGGTCTACCTGCGCCTGGCCGAGTCCGTGGTCGAGCGCGGGGTGGAACTGCGCGGGCAGGCCGAGGGGCTGGTCGACCGCACCCGCGCCCTGGCCCGGGCCCTGCTCGAGGCCAGCGCCGATCCGCGCGGGCGCTTCTACGGCATCATGGGGCCGGACCTCGCCCCGATCCTGGCCGGGGTCACTGGCACCGCCTCGCGCTCCTTCGAGAACTTCATCCGCGACGACCTGCTCATCGCGCAGCAGGAGGGCCGCTTGGTGCCAGGCGCTGACGCCGACGCCCTGGCCGAGATCCTCAACGGCGCCCTGCGCGCCGCAGGGGCACGGGCCGCCACCGAGCCGGAGAGCCTGGAAACCCGCATCGACGCCATAGGCCTGCTGGTGGCCGGGCTGCTGAACCGCCCCGAACCATCCACGATCGGAGAAAAGCCATGACCTCAGTGGCCCCCAAGCAAGAGATGGCCCCGGCCACCGCCGCGCTGATGGCCCGCCGCGTGGCGACCATCGGCCCGCACTCTCCGCTGTTCTACGACACCCCGCTGGAGCTGGTGCGCGGCGAAGGCGCCTGGCTCACCGATGCCGCCGGACGCCGCTACCTCGACGGATACAACAATGTGCCTCATGTCGGGCACGCCAACCCGGTGGTGGCCAGAGCGGTCAGCCGGCAGCTGCGCACCATCAACCTGCACACCAGGTACCTGAACCACATGGTGGTCGACTATTCCGAGGCGCTGCTGGAGACCTTCAAGGCCGGCCTGGATCGGCTGTTCCTGGTCAACAGCGGCTCCGAGGCCAATGAGCTGGCGCTGCGCATTGCCCGCCAGCATACCGGGCGCAGCGGGATCCTCGTCTCTGATTTCAGCTACCACGGGAACACCACCTCGCTGGCCGAGCTCACCACGGGCCTGGCGGTCCACGAGGAGTTCGGGGCCCACGTGCGCGCGGTGCGCATCCCGGATGCCACCGGGCTGGACGCGCAGGCCGAGGCGGCGCTGCGCGATCAGGCGCTGGCCGAGGTCGACGCTGCCATCGCCTCGCTGCAGGAAGCCGGGCACGGGCTCTCGGCTTCCCTGTTCGACCTGATCTTCTCCACCGAGGGCCTGCTGAATGTCCCGGCCGGCTATGTCGAGGGGCTGGCTCAGCGGGTGCAGGCCGCCGGCGGCCTGTTCATCGCCGATGAAGTGCAGTCCGGGTTCGGCCGGCTGGGCTCCCGCATGTGGGGCCATCAGCTCTATGCGATCACCCCGGACCTGGTGACACTGGGCAAGCCGATGGGCAACGGCCATCCGGTTGGCGCGGTGGTCACCACCGAGGCGCTGCTCGACGAGTTCGGTGGCCGGAACATGTACTTCAACACCTTCGCCGGCAGCCCTGCCTCCAGCGCGGCTGGGCTCGCGGTGCTAGGCGAAATGCGCGATCGGGCACTGATGGACAACGCCCTCGCCACCGGGAAGTTCATCGCCGATGCCATGCAGCAGATCGCCAAGAACAGCCCGCTGATCGGCGCGGTGCGCGGCCAAGGGCTGTTCTTCGGCTACGACATCGTGCGCCCCGGGAACCCGCAAGAGCCCGATGCGGCCGCCACCAAGGCGCTCATCGAGCTGATGAAGGACAAGGGCGTGCTGATCAGCCGCATCGGCCGCGACGACAACGTGCTCAAGATGCGCCCGCCGATGGTCATCGAGCACGAGCAGGCGCAGCTGCTGGTAGACCGGCTGGCCGAGGCAGTCGCAGAGGTCACCGCACGGCAGGGCTAGCCGGCCGCGCTTCGCCTGGCCTAGTGCCCGGATGATTCCAGGTGCCGCAGATGAACCCGGACCATCTCCTCGATCAGCTCATCCGGCAGGCTGTTGCCCAGGGTGAATTGGACAGCATGCGCCGTTACCTTGTATCCGGAGAGCCGGTCGCCCAGCTCTTCGATGGCAAAGGAGGAGGGGTAGAAGCTCATGTGCTTCTTGGAGGCGGTGAAGAAGACCAAGGCCCTTCCCTGGTATTTGAGGGTGGGCATGGAGTAGCTGATGGTTTCCTCGGCCTCCGGGACCAGCCTGGTCACGATCGCACGGATTCGTTCAAGATCCGGGCGGAATTTCGGGTCGATGGCATCCAGGTAGGCATCGATTGTCGCAGGTTTCGGGTCCATGGAAAATCTCCTCGTGGTGGATTGCACGCAGCCTTGTAATACCACCCTACGACGGCATCCGAGGTGGTGGGTCCCGGGGCGTTCCTCCTGGCCCCGGGACTCGCCGCGCGGTGAACCGCCGTGAAGGCTTCCTGGAACTCGTCCTGAACATTCGAGGGAATGACATTCGAGGCATAGCAGGACTCGGTCCCGGTCCACCTGGTCGGCGAAACGCTGTGCCGCATCTTCGGCCAGCCAGGAACCGGCCGCAGAGAACCAATGCAGTGCGGCAAAGTGCCAACACCAGCGGATATTGGTGCCTCAATCGTCCCCACAAGCATTCTTCTTGGGAACAGCCAACCACTACTCTCTTGGCAATCCACCAATCAATTCCGTATTTCCATGCATGGTTCCCGTCGCCTGCCCGAAGACCACCGGTTGCGGCCCGCTGGCGCAACACGAAGCATCCTCGGGAGCCGGAGCATCGCATGAGCCGGCCAGATCACTGGAGCAGACACCCGTTTCCGGCAGCTCCAGCTCCACCCGCGCCGCAGCCTGGTCATCCCCGGACAATGCGGCGGCAATGGAGCGCACCTGCTCATAACCGGTGGCCATCAAGAAGGTCGGCGCCCGGCCATAGCTTTTCATCCCGGCGATGTAGAAGTTCTTCTCCGGGTGAGCCAGCAGCTTTTCTCCATGGGCGCTGACCGTTCCGCAGCTATGGAATTCCGGGTCGATCAGCGGGCCCAGCTGGCGCGGGGCTTCAACGCTTTCGTCCAGATCGAGGCGCAACTCGGAGAGCATCTGCAGATCCGGGCGGAATCCGGTGGCCGCGATAATCCGGTCAATTAACAGCTGGCGGCCATCAGCCAGGGACACTGCCAGCTGTTTGCCGGGGTTCATCGATGCCACAGCCACATTTTCCAGCAGCTGCACGCTGCCGTCCTCCACCAGCCGGCGCAGGCTGGTCCCCAGCTGGCCCCGCGCTGGCAGCTGATCCGCCGCGCCTCCGCCGTAGAGGCGAATCGGATTGGCCGCCGAGCGCAGTCCCCACAGGATGGTGGTGTCCGGGTATTTCTTCTGCAAGCGCCCCAGGGCAATGATGGTATTGGCCGCCGAGTGCCCGGCACCGAGCACCAGCAGTTTCTTCCCTGCCAGCGCTGATTCGTCCGCACCCAGCGGATCAGGCAAGCCGCCCAGGATGAACCCGCGCTCGCGGGCTTCGGCTTCGCCGATGGCCTCGATGCCACCCCGGCCTACCGGACTGGGCTGATTCCAGGTTCCGCTGGCATCCACCACGGCCCGGCCGATCAAATCCATCTGGCCATCGGCGGTTTCGGCGCGCACCAGGAATGCCGCCTCACCGCGGCCGGCGGTGCGGGTCTTGTCGGCACCCCGGCCATCTTCCAGCACCCGGCTGATCTTGATCACACGGTGGCCATAGCGGATGCGCGGGGCCAGTTCCGGATGCGTTGCCAAGGGCTCCAGGTACTCGCGCACCACCTCGCCACCGGTGGGCAGCTTGGTGAGCCGCGGTGCTTCCCAGTCCCCCGCATAATCTCCGCTGGGTGATTCCAAAAGGCGCTGGGCGGCGGCATCGATGTTGAAACGCCAAGGAGAGAAAAGCTTGATGTGCGCCCACTGCTCCATGGCCGCCCCGGCCTGCCCTCCGGCTTCCAGAACCAGCACCTCCTGCCCGCGTTCTCGCAGGTGTGCCGCGGTGGCCAGGCCAATAGGACCGGCGCCAATGACGATCACAGGATAGGTCGGGTTCATGGAACACTCCTCAGCGGGGAAACAACAGGTCGATGGTTAGTTGGCAGGCAGCAGTTCAGGGATCAGGGTTTCGATGCGCGCGCGGATCTCATCGCGGATCGGGCGCACTGCGTCAACACCCTGGCCGGCTGGGTCATCCAGCTTCCAGTCTTCGTAGCGCTTGCCGGGGAAGATCGGGCAGGTATCTCCGCAGCCCATGGTGATCACGACGTCGGATTCCTTCACCGCTTCGGTGGTCAGGATCTTCGGGGTTTCCGCCGACATGTCGATGCCTTCCTCGGCCATCGCCTGCACGGCGGCAGGGTTGACCGAATCGGCTGGCGCGGACCCTGCCGAACGAACCTCGATCCGCCCTTCGGAAAGGTGCGCGAGGTAGGCGGCGGCCATTTGCGAGCGGCCTGCATTGTGGATGCAGACGAAGAGGACTGAAGGTTTGAGGTTTTCCATTATTGGTTCTCCTGTGTCTTACTTATTGTTCAATGTGTCGAGCAGTGCACGAACGCGTGTGGTGATGTCTTCGCGAATTTCTTCAAGGTCCTGGCCAGATGCGGCAGCGGGGTCTGGCACGTCCCACTCTTCATAGCGGACTCCGGGAAGGATGGGGCAAACATCCCCGCAGCCCATCGTGATGACAACATCCGCAGCACGTACTGCGTCATCAGTCAGCGGTTTGGGGAAACGTTCAGCCGACCGGCTTTCGCCTTCGATGTCGGTAAGCATGCGCTGAACGCCTGGATGGATTTCGGATGATGGTGCTGATCCGGCGGAGCGAGCAATGACTGAGCCATCTGAAAGGTGGTTCAACAGTGCTGCAGCAAGTTGGGAACGCCCAGCATTCGCGACGCAGAGGAACAGCACTTGTGGTGTATCGGAATGCGTGTGGTGTCGAGCGATATCGGTCAAACGCTGTTTCGCGAAACGCGCAGTCAGCGACACCAGGTGCTGGCTTACGCTGGCCGTGCGCGCCAACGAGGCGTAAGACTCGCGAACAATTCGGAGCACTAGATCACCGGACAGATCTGGTGATCCCTTGGACAATTCTTGTGCGAGACGGGTGAGCTGCTCATCGTGCGATGCATGTAGTTCGAAAGACATGGCTAACCAGCTAACTTCTCAGAGTTTCAGCAGTGGATGGGAAGAACTTGCGAGACCATAGGGCCACATAGACCAGAGCTACAAGGATGGGCACCTCGATCAGCGGGCCAACGACGCCGGCCAGGGCCTGGCCGCTGGTGGCGCCGAAGGTCGCGATGGCTACCGCGATGGCCAGTTCAAAATTGTTTCCTGCCGCGGTGAAGGCCAGCGTAGTGGTGCGCGGGTAGCCCAGCTTCAGGGCGTGGCCGATGAGCATGCCGGCGCCGAAGACCACGACAAAGTAGGTCAGCAGCGGGATGGCCATGCGCAGCACATCCAGCGGCTTGGAGATGATGTTATCGCCCTGCAGGGCGAAGAGCAGCACGATGGTGAACAGCAGCCCATACAGTGCCCACGGGCCGATCTTGGGCAGCAACTTTCCTTCATACCAGTCCCGGCCCTTGGCCTTCTCGCCGAGTGTGCGGGTCAGGAAACCAGCCACCAGCGGGATGCCCAGAAATACCAGCACCGAAGCGGTGATGGCGGCGACGGAGAATTGCGCGCTGGTGGTTTCCAGGCCAAGCCAGGATGGCAAGACCTGGAGATAGAACCAGCCCAGCGCGCCGAAGGCGATGACCTGGAAGACCGAGTTGATGGCCACCAGCACGGCGGCCGCCTCGCGGTCGCCACAGGCCAGGTCATTCCAGATGAACACCATGGCGATGCAGCGCGCCAGGCCCACAATGATCAGCCCGGTGCGGTATTCGGGGAGGTCTGCCAGGAAGATCCAAGCCAGCACGAACATGAAGGCAGGAGCCAGGACCCAGTTGATCACCAAGGAGGTGATCATCAGCTTCTTGTCGGCCAGCACCCGGCCGGTCTCGTTGTACCGGACCTTGGCCAATACGGGGTACATCATCACCAGCAGGCCGATGGCGATGGGCACCGAGACACCCGCAACGGTGAATCGATCCAGCAGCTCACCGAGCTGCGGGAAGATCCGCCCAAGGCCCAGGCCGACGGCCATTGCAAGCAGGATCCATAGGGCCAAATAGCGGTCCAGGAAAGACAACTTCTGGGCTACAGGGGCAGTATCGGGCACAGGCGCGGCTGTCACTGATTCATCACTCCAAAGATAGACATCGACGAACATCGATGACTCGAGTATGCTTACACATATCGAAGTTTGTCAATCTCTTGACGAAGCGCAGCAAGGAGCACTGGGACATGAGCACACATACCTTGAACGAGCCTCCACAGCAGGCCGAGGACATCGACGCACCGTGCTGCGTGCCCGCGCGCGGCGAAGGCATGTTGCAGCTGGAGGAAGCCAGGTTGCTGGCCGTTCGATTCAAGGCGTTGAGCGACCCCAATCGCCTGCGAATCTTGTCGATAGTTTCCTCGAACCAAGACGCTGAAACCTGCGTCTGCGACCTGCCGGAGCCGCTGGGGCTCAAGCAGCCCACCGTCTCCCACCACCTGAAAATCCTGGTGGACGCAGGAATCCTGCACCGCGAAAAGCGGGGTGTGTGGGCGTATTTTTCTGTCGTTCCAGGAGCACTGGAATCTTTGGGCTCCACCTTGCTGCCCAAAGGCTAGGTTTGCCTTGGAGGCTCAGAACCGCATTTCATACAGGCAGGTATCCATCCACTGCCCTGCCAGCGGTCCGGCCGCGACTTGGGCTATCCGCTCCCGGAAACCCACTTCCCGGAACCCGGTCTTTACGTGCAGATTCCGGCTGGCCTCATTCTGGGCGATAATGGCCGATTGCAGCATCCAATAGCCCTGCGCCGCGGCCCTGCCAATGAGTTCTTCCATCAGCGCCCGACCTATGCCCTGGCCAGCAGAATTCGGATCCACATAGATTGAATGCTCGATGACCCCGCAATAGGCAGGGCGTGCTGAAACTGGCGCGGCAGCAGCCCAGCCAAGCACATGCCCCCTCCGGGGCCATGGCAACCAGGGAGAGTGCAGGGATTTTCCCGCCAAAGAATGATTCTCGGGTCGGGACCTGGGATTCAAAGGTAGCCACCCCGGTCGCGATTCCTTGCGCGTAAATGCGCGAGACGTCCTGCCAATGGCCTTCCGCCATGTCGCCTATCCGGATTTCCATGCCATTCAACTCCCCACGGCGTTCTCTGCCCGCTTACCGGGTGCTACTTGGTGCGCAGATCAGCGATGAATGAATCCGCACGCTGCAGATTCAGCTCCAGCTTGTCCCGCTTGGCGCTGGCTCGCTGGATATAGTCATCGAGCTTGGCCCGCGCCGTGGCGTCCTTCGGGTTTCCGGCGAGCGCATCCACCGCGTCGAGCAGCTCGCCCATCTCTTCGAGGCTGAACCCCAAGGGCTTCATCGAGCGGATCACCAGCATGCGCTGCAGGTCCGAATCGCGGTAGATCCGGAAACCGCCTTCACTGCGGGTACTGGCGGGCAGCAGCCCCACTTCGTCGTAGTGGCGGATAGTGCGATGCGACAGCCCGGTGGCCTCGACCATGTCACCGATGTGCATTGAGCTTCCCTTATCGCGGGCTTCTGGCTGATCCATGACGTTCTCCGTTCCCTCCGGTTACAACCCTACCCTTACGTTAGGTTAGAGTTAATTGCGGCGGCATCAGGCGTTCCACTGCCCAAGCACTTCTTGCCCCGCCCCCTAGAATTCTACGCACGGCATGTGCCCCCGCTTAAAGACGCGAAAAGAAGGGAGCTCAGTCATGAGCACCAATACGACGGCGGGCCTCTCCGCCCTAAGTCCGGCCGAGCGCCAATCAGTGCTACGCACCCTGAAATCCCCGAGGTTGCTTAAGACCGAGGTCCTCGCCGGCCTGGTAGTAGCGCTGGCCTTGATCCCCGAGGCCATCGCCTTCTCCATCATCGCAGGAGTGGACCCGCGCATCGGGCTGTTCGCCTCCTTCACCATGGCGGTATCCATCTCCTTCTTCGGAGGCCGTCCCGCCATGATCTCCGCCGCCACCGGAGCGATCGCGCTGGTCATCGCGCCTTTGGTAGCCAGTCATGGAACCGACTACTTCATCGCCGCGGTCATCATGGCCGGGATCTTCCAAGTGGTGCTGGCGCTGCTTGGCGTGGCCAAGCTGATGCGCTTCATCCCGCGTCAGGTAATGGTCGGTTTCGTCAACGCGCTGGCCATCCTGATTTTCCTGTCCCAGGTCCCCGAGCTGCTCGGCGTGACCTGGCTGGTCTATCCGCTGGTGGCGCTGGGCCTGTTGATCGTCTTCGGCCTGCCCAAGCTGACCACTGCGATCCCGGCCCCGCTGGTGGCCATCGTGGTGCTGACCGCGATCACGGTCATCGCCTCGCTCGCCGTCCCCACCGTGGGCGACAAGGGCCAGCTGCCCGAATCCCTGCCGGCCCTGTTCTTCCCGGATATCCCGCTGAACCTCGAAACTCTGCAGGTGCTCTTCCCCTATGCGCTGGCCATGGCCTTCGTGGGCTTGCTCGAATCGCTGATGACCGCCAAGCTGGTCGACGATGTCACCGATACCCATTCGAACAAGACCCGCGAATCCTGGGGCCAGGGTGCGGCGAACATCATTACCGGATTCTTCGGCGGCATGGGCGGCTGCGCGATGATCGGGCAGACCATGATCAATGTGAAGGCGTCCGGGGCGCGCACCCGCATCTCGACGTTCCTGGCCGGGGTGTTCCTGTTGATCCTCGTGGTGGTTCTCGGCGATGTGGTGGCCTTGATCCCGATGGCCGCACTGGTGGCAGTCATGATCTTCGTTTCCATTGCGACCTTCGACTGGCACAGCATCCGGCCCTCGACGCTGCGGATGATGCCCAAAAGCGAAACCACAGTCATGCTGATAACTGTGGTTTTCACGGTGGTCACCCACAATCTGGCTATCGGCGTCGCCGCTGGAGTACTCACGGCCATGGTGCTCTTCGCCAACCGAGTAGCCCACTTCGTAACGGTAACCCGAACCGTGTCCGCGCCCAGCGATGCCGGCATGGCAACCTACAAGGTCGACGGCGAGCTGTTCTTCGCCTCGTCCAATGACCTGTTCACCCAATTCGACTATGCCGGGGATCCGGCCAATATCGTCATCGACATGACCCAGTCGCATCTGTGGGATGCTTCGACCATCGCGGCTTTGGATTCGGTGACCAGCAAGTACGCGAAATACGGAAAGAACGTGGAGATCACCGGGCTCAATAAGGCCAGCGCCGCGATGCGCGAACGCCTTGGCGGAAAACTGGGTGGCGGGCACTGATTCGGGAGATCCGTTGTTCGTCGAATCAGGCATCTCTACCCTGGCGGATTTCCCATTGAACGAAACATAAGCGGCATCTGGACACAGCCGATGCGACAATCCGACTATCAGTTCCATGCCGCGGCTTCCACGGCCTACTTAATGCAAGGAGGCATCAGCGGCAGTGCATAGCCCGACAGCCCAATCACCCCAGCGGACCAACATCGCCTGGATCATCATCGTGGCTTCTGGGGTCATGGCGGGGTTGCATATCTGGAAGCTCTCCCCCGCATTGGGCATCATCCGCGGAGAACTCGGCTTCTCGCTCTTCTTCTCAGGCGTCCTCCTGGGCGTGGTCCAGGTTGCCGGAATGGCCGGTGGATTGGCCGTCTCGCTGCTGTCTGAAGTGATCTCCCAGCGCCGAACGTTCATTGCCGGCCTGCTGCTGGTGGCCATCGGCAGCGCCTTGGGCGCATTCTCCCCCAATGCTATTGCGCTGTTGGCAACACGGATCATCGAAGGCGCCGGGGTCATCATGGCCACGGTGATGGGCCCGGGACTGGTCAGGCTGCATGCTCCGTTGAAGACCATGAACATGGCGGTGGGATGGTGGGCCGCCTACATGGGGCTGGCGACTTTCATCGGCGTCTTTTCCACCGCCGTCGCTCTGCAGCATCTTCCCTGGCACATCTGGTGGGCGGTGCTGGCCTGCATTTCCCTGATCCCCATTCCGCCGATCCTGAAATTCGTTGCCGCAGACAGCCCTTCGGGATCTTCAGCCGTGGGGATGGCAGCATCACGCATCGCCATGACCGCTCGTTCCGCACGGGTGTGGGTCAGCGGGCTCATTTTCGGATGCTATACCGTGCAATGGATGGCCGTAGTGGGGTTCCTGCCCACGATCTTTTCCGAATTCGGGCTGTCCGCGGTGGCAGGCGGCTTGGCCTCGGCGGTGGTTGGCGGGCTAAACGCAGTTGGGGCGATCATCAGCGGCGCGCTGCTGCATCGAGGGCTGAATGGGCGGACCCTGCTGCTCATTGGCTTCGGAATGATGGCCCTGACCTCGGTACTGACCTTCGCGGTCGATTATCCGGCTGACTTGCTATGGGTCCAGATGCTTTGCGTCGGGATGTTCTCGCTGGGCGGGGCCGCCATTCCAACAACGGTGACCAGGATCGTCGTGGACCTCGCACCGCCGGGCGGCTCGGCGCCAGCGGCCATGGGCCTGGCGCAGCAGATCTTCAATATCGGCAACTTCACCGGCCCGATGCTGCTGGCCGCGATGGCTTCATGGACTGGCGGCTGGAATTCGACCTGGTGGCTGACGGTGCTCTTCGCTGCGCTCGGCTCGCTGCTCACCCTCCAGCTTTCGCGCAAGAATTCGCCTTTCGCCAGTTCCCCATGACAGTGCCGCACAGCAACGACCAGGGTGGATGGCTGCGCCGTCCTGCCCTGGCCGCTGCCCGATGATCCACCCCTACGGGGTGCTGCGGTGTTCGTTCCTGATCTGCCCCACGAGCTCAGCAAGCATGTCCTCCAAGGTCACCATGCCTGTCACCTGGTCACTCCCGGCATCGCGCACCAGCGCCAAGTGCGCGCCGGAGAGCTGCATTTCCTGCAGCGCGGCGCGCACGCTTTGCGTGCCGCTGAATGATGGCAACTCGCGGATCAAGCTGCTCGGCAGCGGCTGCGGGCGCGCGTGTGCGTCCGCCCCCAAGACGTCCTTGACGTGCACATACCCCACGGCGCTTCCGTCGGGCTGGACCAACGGGAATCGCGAGAAGCCATGGGCGGCCGCCGCTTCGATATCCTCCACGGTGCAACCCACAGGAAGCGTCTGGACCTCCTCGAAGCTGATGGCCACTGAATCGATGCGCCGGGCATCGAAGTGCAGCGCGCCCATCAGCAGCTGCTCATCGTGCTCATCCAGGATGCCTCCCTCGCGGGATTCGGCCACCATGGAAGAGACCTCGTCGCGGGTGAAGGTGCTGGCCACTTCGTTCTTCGGTGCCACCTTGAAGATGCGCAGCACCAGGTTGCCCATCGCGTTCATCAGCCACAGCACCGGCCGCAGGATCTTCACCAGGATGACCATGCTCGGTCCCAGGATCAGCGCCATGCGTTCCGGGCCGGCCAGGGCCATGTTCTTCGGCACCATCTCCGCGAGCACCACGTGCAGGTAGGTCACCGCGATCAGCGCGATCGCGTAGGACAGCGCGTCGATCATGCCCTCCGGGATGCCGATAGCCTCGAAGGGCCCGGCCACCGCGTACTTCACCAGCGGCTTGGTGACATAGCCAAGGGCCAACGAGCACACGGTGATGCCCAGCTGCGCCCCGGCCATGACCAGCGATACGTTTTCAATGGCCCAGAGGGTCATCTTCGCGCTGCGGCTGCCTTCGATGGCCTTGGGCTCGATAATGCTCCGGCGTGCCGAGATCAGCGCGAATTCGGCGCCGACAAAGTAGAAGTTCGCTGCAAGCAGCAGGATCGTGACAAGAATTCCGAGAAGATCGCTCATCGCTTCGCCTCCCCTTCTGCCTGCCCGCCGACCCTCACGTCAACGGTGGCGATCCGCTGCTCATCCATGGCGTGAATAGTGAACTGCAGCTCCTTGGGCCCACTGCCTGGCTCGCCGGGCACAACCAGGTCGACGACATCGCCCACCTCGCCGAACTTGCCCAGCTGCACGGTCAGCAATCCTGCGAGGGTCTCGTAGTCCGCGTCGTGCGGGATGCGGCAGCCCAGCAGCTCATTGGCCTCGTCAGGGCGCAGGGCCGCGTCCAGGCGCCAGGTATCTTCCGAGAGCACCTGCACGGTGGAATCCTCCGGGTCATGCTCGTCGCGCACTTCCCCAACGATTTCTTCCACAAGATCCTCCAAGGTCAGCATGCCGGCGACATCGCCGGTCTCGTCAATCAGCACGGCCATCTGCAGCCCGTCGCTGCGCAGCTGGTCCATCAGGTCATCGAGCTCGATGGTGTCCGGGACCAGTCGGGCTTCTTCGGCAAAGCCGCCCACCGGCGTCTGCTGGCGTTCTCTATAGGGGACAGCGAGCAGGGCGCGAATATGCACGAGCCCCAGTATCCGGTGCCCGCCCTCGCCGGCCAGCGGGAATCGGGAGTGCCCGGTGCGCGCCGCCAGCTTGAGCACCTCGTGCACCGTTTGCTCAGCGCCCACGGTGACCATCCGGGAACGGGCCGTCATCACGTCATGGCCGCGGCGGTTGCCGAAGGCGACGGTCCGGCGCAGCATCTCCGCGGTTTCCGAGGGCAGGACGCCTTCGCGGGCCGAGTGCCCCACCAGCGCCACGAGCTCCTCGGCAGAACGGGTGGAGGCCAGCTCCTCCTGGGGCTCGATACCGAAGCGGCGGACAATCCAGTTCGCGTTGCCGTTGAAGAACGCCAGGAATGGCTTGGTCACAGTGCTGAAGCCGCGCTGGAATCCCACCACGGACTTGGCCGTCTCGAAGGGCTTGGCAATGGCCAGGTTCTTGGGCACCAGCTCGCCGAACACCATGGTCAAGACGGTGGCCAGCACCAGCGCGAGGGCAATGGAGGTCGACCGGGCCAGCGCCTCGTTGAGGCCGAGGTCCTGCAGCGGCCCTACGACAAGGGCCGCGATGGCGGGCTCGGCCAGGAAGCCGATACCCAAGTTGGTCAGGGTGATGCCCAGCTGCGCGCCCGAAAGCTGGGTGGACAAGGTTTCCATGCCCTTTAGGACACCTGAAGCGCGGCGGTCGCCGGCCTCGGCGGCTTGCTTCACCCGGTTTCGATTGACCGTGATCAGGGAGAATTCAGCGGCTACGAACAAACCGCATCCGAGAATGAGGAGCATTGCTATGAGCAGCGAGATCCATTCCATTATTTGCACCCCCTGTCCTTCGAAGCCTGTGCGGCAATCCTGCCGGGCAGAGGGTTGGAACTATGAGATCTACTGTCGCCTGAAGCGTCCATCATTCCCTTCCGGCCACAGTATCTTCCCGGGGCCTGATGTGTTCCCACCATTGTCCAGCATGCTGCAGGGCATTTTGCTTGAACCGTACATCTGTTTGCCGGATTCCCCACTTCTGCACAGCAATTTCAAAGAAGACCCGGCTGAATGCCGATGCGGACCTACCGGCGGATCCGGCAATCGCGCGGCATCGATGAAGGCCGCTGCACCCTTTATGTTGTCGACTGCTCCTTAAGTCCGAGGAGCATAGGAGCTGCAGGCCCACCAATCCCCTCATAATGCCTTGTCCCAGATTAACCAATAGTCCGGGAGTTCCCGCAGGTTGGAAGTCAAGCACTTTCCAGCTGTGGAAAGTCCTAGGTTGGCCCGTCACGGTTCTTTGCAAGCAATACATAGAAGCGTCAGTAGTTCATAGTTATCGATGTTCCGAAACGAATACTAAACGAAAAAGGCGGAACGAGCGGTTGAAGTATTCAACCGCTCGTTCCGCCTAGCCTCAGTTAGGCTTTTCGCCTACGTGCAATTAGCAGCCCCAGAGCACCCAAGACAAGCGCACCAGCGCCGGCCGCAATGAACCCGAAGTTGTTTGCGCCGGTTTGAGCTAGGTCATCCTTCGGATCAGTTGGATCAGTTGGATCAGTTGGCTCCACCGGATCAGTTGGATCAGTTGG
>NZ_JCAXDT010000007.1:0-261687 GCF_059759215.1 Glutamicibacter sp. GQ173 | reverse complement strand
TATGGTTTGGGCCCTGACACACTGTGTTGGGGCCCTTACTTGTTTAACCAGCTAAACAGGTTGGTGCTGGGATGGCTGGTTGGCGGGATGGCTTGTTGGTTGGTGTTGGTTGGTTGGTGGGGGTTCGGGTGGGTGCCTGGCCCCCCTTTTTTTCCTGTTTAAAGAGCAATAACTAGCTGGGTGTCCCTTGACGCTCGATTCGTGCCACCGGTCTTGACGGACACAAGCTCCGTGCTAGTAGGCCCGCTGGCGGCCTGTTCTTCCTGGCGATGCCGGTGGTCGGGTCAGTGAGGCGCGGGGTAGCGCGTTAGCTTCGGGCTGGACCCTTTTTGTTCTACTGGATCTGGCCGCCTGCTGTTGGCTATGTGCAAGCGTTATGTGGCACAACATCTGACAGGAAACCAAGACGTGGCCCAGTTCGCTGGCCAAATGCCGACGGCGCCGCACTCCTAATCTCTGGAGTGCGACGCCGTGGTGCGAGCGGCAGACAGCGTGCCCGCGTTGTGTCCCTGCTCAGTATTGTGCTGCCGTTGCTGCAAGGGGCAAGCTAGCCCTTGTGCTGATCCAGCCAGTCGTCGGCAATGGCTGAAATATCTTCGCCTTCGGATATGCGCTGATTCATTTCCATCAGGCCTTCGGTTGTCAGCTCTGCCGAGACTTCGTTCAGAACTTCGGCCACCTGCTCATTGGTGGCGTCTTCGCGCACGATCGGAACGATGTTGGCGGGGAGGAACAGCCCCTTGTCGTCCTCGAGGCTTACCAAGTTGTTTGTTCCGATCGCCGGGTCGGCGCTGAACATGTCGCCAACCTGGGCCTGGCCGTTCTGCAGCGCTGACAGAGTGAGCGTTCCTCCAGCGTCCAGAACCTTGAATTCCTTGAACTCGAGCCCGTAGATTTCCTTGAGGCCGGGGAGTCCAACGAATCGGGACTTCCATTCGGCAGGTCCGGCCAGCACGAGCTCATTCGCCACGGACTCCAGATCTGAAATGGTGTGCAGATCGTGCTTTTCCGCTACTTCGGGCGCGACGACAAGCACATCGCGGTTCTCGGCCTCTGCCTCGTCGAGTACGGCTATCCCCTCCGGCTTGAGCTTTTCTTCGAGCTGCTTGCGGATCGTCGCCGGGTCGCTGGCGTTGGCTTCAGGGTCCAGTTCGCCCAAGAGGTAGCCGTTGTACTCGGGGAGCAGGTCAATTGATCCGTCCCGCAGGGCTTCCATGTAGACTTCCCGGCTTCCGATATTCAGCTTTTCCTCCACTTCGACTCCGGCATTCTGCAGGGCATGGGAGTAAATGGTGGCCAGCAGCTGGCTTTCGGAGAAGTCTGCTGATCCGATGACGATCTTGCTGTCGTCGTTGCTGCTGTCACCTGCGGAACTCATCGGGTCACCGCTGGCGCAGCCGGTGAGTGCCAAGGCCGTTGCGGTGGCCAGAGAAGTAAGCAGAGTCTTGCGATTCATGGTGGTTCCTATTGATTGAAAGGTGAGAGTGGGTGGCTTGCGATGTGCTCAGCGGCGATCAGACGAGTTTCTTCGCGCGGGGCACATTCCCGATGACCGGAGGCGTTGAACGCAGTCGGCGGGAGAGACCAGGGGAAATTCCGGACATCGCCAGCAGCGCGAAACCGGCTTCCAGCAGGATTGCCAGGGCTGCCAAGACCAGTGATCCGCCAGCCATCTGCGCGTAGTCATTGCCGGCACGACCGTCGATGATGAACCGTCCTAAGCCGTCCAGCGAAACATAAGCGGCGACGGTGGCCGTGGACACGACCTGCAATGTTGCCCCGCGCAAGCCGGACAGCGCGAGCGGCAGCGCACAAGGCAGCTCGATGCGCCAGACGATTTGAGCGGTGGAGAAGCCCATTCCGCGTGCAGCGTCGATCACCGAGCGGTCGATCGCCCGGACACCGCTGGCGACGCCGCTGAGAATCGGCGGCACGGCCAACAGGACCAACACGATCAGCGAGGGGATGACGAAGGCCATATTGCTGCTGATGGCCGGTGCAATCAACAAGACGAGCAGGATGAGCAGGCCGAGGGTGGGCAGGGCGCGCATCGCGTTGGCCGAACCCATGATGAGGCTCTCGCCCTTGCCGGTGTGGCCCACATAGGCGCCCAGGGGCACCGCGATGGCGGTGGCCACGGCCAGGGCGATGCTCGAATAGGCCAAATGGACCATGATTTGGTAGGGGATGGACCCCGAGCCGCTCCAATTGGCGGGATCGGAAAGCCAGTCGAAGATTCCCATTTACAGCATTCCCTTCTGACTCCAAGGCGTCATGATCTTGCCGAACAATACGAGCAATCGGTCCAGGGCCAAGGCCAGAAGCAGGCACACCAGCAACCCGAGGATGATCGGGACGAACATGCGCCGGGTGAAACCCATGGTGAACAGCGTCCCCAATTGCGTGATGCCGATGACCGCTGCCATGGTGACGATCGAAATATTCGAGACTACAACCACGCGCAGCCCCGAGAGAATGGCTGGAACGGCGATGGGCAGCTGGATCTTGAAGAAGGTTTGCAGTCGGGTGTAGCCGATGCCCTGTGCGGCAAATACGACATCCGGGGATACCGAGGACAGTGAGTCCGCGACAACCCTCACCAGCAGTGCCACGGTATAGAAGATCAGTGCGACCACGACATTCGTCGGGTCGAGCACCTTGGTTCCCAGCAGCTTGGGCAGCAAGATGAACAGCGCCAGCGAGGGGATGGTGTAGAACAGGCTGGTGCCGCCGACGATGAAAGGGTAGGTCCGCCGGTAGGAGAATGCCAGGTAGCCCAGGGGGATGGACAAGAGCAGGCCCAAAGCCGTGGGCAGCAGGGTCAGCCAGAGATGAGCCACGGTTAGCTCGCCGATGAGCTCTAAATTGTTGCCGATCCAATCGAGGTTCATGCGACGTGCTTTCTTTCGCTGGCCCCGCGCACATGGCGGGCAATGGCTTCTACGCCGAGGGTGCCCAGGTACAGGCCATGCTCGTCGGTGATGATGGCCTGGCCGCAGGGGCTGGCGAGGGCGGCATCGAGCAATTCACGGTAGTTGCTGGTACCCAATTCCAGTGTTGTGGCGACCAGTACGCGGTCCTCGCGCAGCAAATGTTCCCCTGGCTGCGCAGTGGCCCAGCCCAGCGGGCGGTGATCGGAGGAGCAGGCTACCACCCACTGCTCGGAGAGCTCGTCCCCTGCGTAGGCTCGCGCAGTCTGTTCCAGCTGCGGTTCTTGCAGCTGCCGGAAGTTCAGCGCGTGGTAGCCGCGTGATGCACCCAGGAAGTCGGCAACGAACTGGTCTGCGGGGTGGGCCAGGATCTCGGCGGGTGAACCGATCTGCGCGAGAATGCCGCCCTCCTTGAGCACCACGATCTGGTCTCCGAGCTTCAGCGCCTCGTCGATATCGTGGGTGACCATCACTATGGTCTTGGCCAGGTCGCCCTGGATTCTCAGGAACTCTGACTGCAGCTGCTTGCGGACGACGGGATCCACCGCGCTGAAGGGCTCGTCCATCAGCATGTAGGGCGGATCGGCCGCGAGCGCGCGGGCCACGCCCACGCGTTGCTGCTGGCCGCCGGATAGCTGCCACGGGTAGCGCGAGGCATAACCGCGGTCCAGTCCCACCAGTTCCAGCAGGTCCAGCGCGCGTTCCTGGCTGGCGCGCTTGTCACTCTTGTTCAAGTAGGGGACCGCGCAGACATTGTCCAGGATCGTTTGGTGCGGGAAGAGCCCGGCATTCTGGATTACGTAGCCGATATTCCGGCGCATCGCGATGGTGTCGACCACGGCGTTGTCTTCGCCGCCCAGCAGGATCGTGCCCGAAGTCTGCTGATGCAGCCGGTTGATCATGCGCAGGGTGGTGGTCTTGCCGCAGCCGGAGGGACCCACGAGCACCGTGATCTTCCCCGTGGGCGCGACGAAGGACAGGTGGTCGACGGCGGTGGTGCCGTTGTCGTAGGTCTTGACGACATCCTTGAACTCGATCACAGAAGAACTCCTCTCGGGACAGTGGCCACGGCTGGAATAGTCGGGGATTGCGTTGAATGGCCAGGGGACATCTGCTGCTCCTAGGTGCTTTGCGGGGTGGCGGGCCGTGCGGCGAGTCTGGAAATCCTACTCGCTGACGAGCATCCCTTGGGATACACTTTTCACATATTGAAACTCTTGTTGTTCATACTGTAGTAATCCACTGCGGGTCGCGCAAGACCCATTTCACTCGAATGGCAGGGAAACCATGACCTATACGCTCCCGAAAAAATTGACGATTCACGAGATCGCAGACATTGCCGAAGGCGCTGAGCTCCGGGTGTCCGCGCAGGCAAGGGAACAGGTCAAGCACTACTATCAGAGGGCCAATGAGATTGCCCTGACGCAGCCGGTGTACGGCCGCTCCACCGGGGTCGGCGCGAATAAGCAGAGCTTGGCGGCAATCGATGCGCAAGTCCATGGCATGAACCTGCTGCGCAGCCACGCGGTGGATGCCGGGCCGGTGCTTTCCACCGAGGCCACCCGCGCCATGCTGGCCGTGCGATTGAACCAGCTGCTGCATCCGGGCTCCGGGATTGATCCGTCGGTGATCGACGGACTCGAGCGCATGCTGGCCGATAACAGCCTGCCCGAGGTGCGGCAGTTCGGCGGCATCGGGACCGCGGATCTGCCGGCCCTTGCCGGCGTCGGTCTGGCCTTGGCAGGCGAACGGCCCACCAGCGGGCCCCCCTTCGCGCCGATCGGACCCATCCGAGCCGACAGCGCCCTGCCCTTCATGAGTTCCAGCGCGCCGACGCTGGCCGGGGCAGCCCTGGCCGCGGCATGGCTGGAACGCCTGATCGCGGCCGCGACGGCAACGTTCGCGCTATCGGCCTTCGGATCCCGAGCCGACGCGGCGGCATTTTCGCAGGAGGCAGCGCGCACCGTGGCCACCCCGACCGCCGAGCAGAATGCCCAGCGGCTGGACGAGCTGCTCGCTGGCACGCGGTGGGAGACCGCACGAATTCAGGACCCCTTCTGCTTCCGGGCCTTCCTGCCGGCACTGAGCACCTTGTCCTGTGCGGCCCAGCGGCTGCGCGAGGCCGTAGAGTCGCAGGCCAGCCATGCACGGGAGAACCCGAGATTCTTCGAGGAGCAGCAACGCGCCGTGCACCACGGGGCATTCCTCGAAACCTGGCTGGCCCATGAGCTCGATGCGACCGCCATCGCCCTGGCCCAGACGGCACCGCTGCTGCTGGCCCGTCTGCGATTCATGAATGACGACAACTTCTCCGGCCTGCCCCGCTTCCTCGCTCCGCAGGGGGGAGCAAGCTCCGGAACCATGATCATTGAATATCTAGCTGCCAGCGCAATGGGTGAAGTGCAGGCGGCGGCCGCACCAATTTCCACGCACAGCGCGGTGCTGTCGTGCGGCGTCGAGGAGGACGCAACCTTTGCCCCCGCCGCCTTGAGCAAGCTCAATCGCGCGCTGGAAGGCTACGAGCTCATGGTGGCCGCAGAAATTGTCGTCGCCGTGCGCACGCTCAGGCTGCGCGCAAGCGCCACAGATCTGGAGGCCGGCGACGGCGTTGCGCAGCTGCTGGAGATCTGTGAGCCCTTGCCCCTAGGGCTCGAAGACCGGGATCTGCAAGGCGATGTGCAGATTGCGCGGCAACTGATCACCAGCCTTGCGCAGGCAAGTCGCAGTTCTCGCGCCCGGCTTGGTTAGACTTCGAGTAGACGCCAGTTGATTACGGGAGATTATGAGACATATGGCAGATCGATCAGCAGCCGAACCGGGGCATCAGGAGCAAACGCCGCGAGGTCCGCAAACAGTGCATCGGGCCCTGGAGGTATTGACGCTCGTCGTCGACCGCGGACCGCTGGGCCTTAGCGACATTGCCCGTGCCAGCAACCTGCCCACCAGCACCACATCGCGGATGCTGCGCGTTCTCGAGCACTGGGGCTACGTCTCCCGGGCCAGTGATGGGCAATATTCCCTCGGGCAGCGTTTCGTCCAGTCCCGGGTGGTCAATGACCAGACCAGCGTCGAGGACCTGATCGACGCTTCCGGGCCGATTATGGGCCTGTTGACGGAGCAGACCTCGGAGTCCAGCTATCTGGCAGTGCCCAGCCCGGCCAACACCTGCACCTTCTTGCGCGAGGTGCAAAGCTCGCTGCCCATCCGGTATGTCGGATTCGATGGCTGGGAGGGGCGAACGGTTCCCATGGGCGGATCGGTGACCGGAGAAGTCCTGGAGGGGCGGGTCCCGGATCCGGGCTATGTGGTGATGGTGGCCGTCGAGGACCCCGACGCGACGGTGATCGGTGCCCCCGTGCGCAATGCGCAGGGCAGGATCATCGCGGCCCTGAGCATTGCAGGACCGAGCTTCCGGATGGGCGAGCAGGCGGTAGCGGCCCTCGGTGCCGCGGTGTGCTCAGCGGCCGAAGAGCTTTCTGCGCAACTGGACTCGCGCCTCCTACCAGGCGCCCTCTAGCCCGGGCAAAGCCGTCGGGCACCGTGGATGCCGAGGGGAACCGCCAGCTTGCCGAAAGCGGGAGGCCGCTACACGGGTGGTGAACATGCGCCGGCGTGTGCCGAAGGACACCCTATGGACTTGCCCCTGGATTGGCACCCTGCCGGCAGGCCTGATATAGTTATGGAGTTGTCGCAATCGCGGATGACACCGTAGTTTTCCCATGGTCAGCCATGAGGTATAGAGTTACGGCGATCATAGCGTGGGGGAAACGCCCGGTCCCATACCGAACCCGGAAGCTAAGACCCACAGCGCCGATGGTACTGCACTCGGGAGGGTGTGGGAGAGTAGGTCATCGCCGGGCATAATTTGCCGAAGGCCCCGAACGAAAGTTCGGGGCCTTCGATGTTTAACCGGCGCGTTAATGCGAAAAAGCCGAGGGCCAGAAAAGACAGCTCTTCTGGCCCTCGGCTTCGCGTGGTTTAGGCTTCGCTTAGCCGCAGGCCGCTCTCTGTATCAAACAGATGCACGTGCTGCAGGCGAGGAGCAATATTCAGCTTCTGGCCTCGTGCAGGTGGCGTGCGGCCATCAACGCGAACCACAACCATCTGGGTTTCGCCAGCAAGCTCAGCAGAACCGTAGATGTACGCGTCGGCGCCGAGTTCTTCGACTACGTCAACGACGATCTCTACGCCCTCGCCGGCACCCACGATCTCGATGTCTTCCGGGCGGAAGCCCAGCGTGGTTCCACCCTGGGCGCCCGGAGCCTGGATCAGGGTAGAGCCGAAGGCCACCTGCCCATGAGCAGATTCCAGCTTGACCAGGTTCATGGCCGGGGAGCCGATGAAGCCGGCAACGAAGACGTTGCGCGGACGGTCATAGAGCTCGCGGGGAGTACCGACCTGCTGCAGTTCGCCATCCTTGAGCACCGCAACGCGATCGCCCATGGTCAATGCCTCAACCTGGTCGTGAGTCACGTATACGGTGGTGACGCCAAGACGGCGAGTCAACGAAGCGATCTGGGTACGAGTCTGCACACGCAGCTTTGCGTCCAAGTTGGACAGCGGCTCATCCATCAAGAAGACCTGGGGCGAACGGACAATTGCGCGGCCCATGGCCACACGCTGGCGCTGGCCGCCGGAGAGAGCCTTCGGCTTGCGGTTCAGGTACTGCTCCAAGTCGAGCAGCTTGGCTGCTTCCAGAACGCGGCGGTTGCGCTCTTCCTTGTCAACGCCTGCAATCTTCAACGCGAAGCCCATGTTCTCGGCAACGGTCATATGAGGGTACAGCGCGTAGTTCTGGAAGACCATTGCGATGTCGCGATCCTTTGGCGGAACGTTGGTCACGTCCTTGTCGCCAATGAGGATGCGACCGGAATCGACCTCTTCCAAGCCTGCGAGCATGCGCAGGGTGGTGGACTTGCCACAACCCGACGGGCCCACGAGCACGAGGAATTCTCCGTCTTGGATTTCCAGGTCGATTGCATCCACGGAAGGCACGAGAGCGCCTGGGTAGATACGGGTGGCCTTATCAAAGGTCACAGTTGCCATGATGACAATCCTTTCACGGGCAGGTACGTGCCCGACGATCCATAGTGAAAGTGAAATAGGACACTTTAGTCTCGCATGGAAACCAGAATTTGCAAAAGCTCTGGCAACTGTTGCGGAGAAGCTATATGATGAGTGGCCAAAGTCGGCCCTGATCCTACTTTTATCCCAAGATCCTTGGGTTCCAATACTTTAAATCCGTTTTCGTCGGTGACATCATCACCGATGAAAAGCACCGCATCAACCTGTAATAAATCTTTAAGCCACGTTAAGCTCTCGCCCTTGTCTCCTTGATGCACCGAGGCCTCAAGGACCGCCTTGCCCTCGAGGAGCTTGGCACCGCCCATAGCGTTCAAAGCGGCCTTGGCCCCGCCGAGCGCGGCGTCGGCGGCAGCGGGTGCTGCACGGCGTACATGCAGCACGGTCGCCGAAGGCTTGTATTCCAGGCTGACATCCTCGTAGGAATCGGCCACGGCCTCGAGTTCCCTGGTGATGCGAGCCAGCAGATTCTGCTGTTCGCAGCTCAGCGGCTTTTCGATCCATTGCCCTTGGAAAGGATCTGGCAGCAGGCGCTCAGCACCGTGCGAGCCAATGCAGATTTCCGGCAGAGGCTCGGGATAAACCTGCGCCAGGGACGCTAAATTGCGGCCGGAAACCAAAGCGGCAAAAACGCCAGGCAGTTGCCTGAGCGTTTCAAAAACCTCAGCCGACTCCGGAAGAGGCCGGGCGTCTTCGGGGCGGTCGACGATTGGCGACATTGTCCCGTCAAAGTCCAAAGCCACAAGAATATTCTGATGAGCTGCAAACCTGCTCAGCGCGGCGTGCAGTTCTGGGTCGAGGTCAGACACGTTTGTATCCCATCGTGAGTGTGCGGATCCTGGTGCCGGGCTAGCGGACGATGGCATCTGTCGAGGAAGCGGCGCTGATCTCAGCAAGTTCCGCGAGGAATACCTCAGACCAGCGGGCCACGGTGTTCACCTTCAGATGCCGGTTCATCCGTCGCATCCGCTTCTCTTGCTCAGCCTCGTTCATATTGACGGCCTGGATGATCTTGTCCTTCATGCCGTCGATGTCGTGCGGGTTCACCAGTACGGCTTGGGTCAGCTGGTCAGCGGCGCCCGTGTATTCGGAAAGCACCAGTACACCACGGCCATCCTGATGTGCTGCGACAAATTCCTTGGCGACCAGGTTCATGCCATCACGCAGCGCGGTCACCAGCAAAACATCGGCTGCCAGGTAGAGGGAAATCATCTCGCGCAGCGGGTAGGACTGGTGCAGATAGCGCAAGGTGGTGTGGCTCAGGGTGTCGTGCTGTCCGGTAATTTGCCCAACCATCAGTTCGACCTGGTCGCGCAGCTCCATGTACGTATCGACGTTTTCACGGCTCGGGCTGGCCACCTGGATCAGGCACACATCGCCGGCGCGCAGTTGCTCGTCTGCAAGCAACTCGCCGTAGGCCTTGAGCCGGTGGCGAATGCCCTTGGTGTAGTCGAGGCGATCCACACCGAGAATCACGGTTTTTGGATTGCCCAGCTCATTGCGAATCTGCGCGGCGCGGGCAATGATCTGCGGGTCGCGGGAGAGCTTTGCGATCTGTTCGGTATCAATGGAGATCGGGTGGGCCTTGGCCCGGCAGAGATTCTGCATTTGATTGGCAGCAGGGGGAGTGGCGACGTCGCCCTTGGTGGAGTAGTCGGTAAAGCGGCGCAGGCAGCGAAGGAAGTTGGAGGCATCAGCTTCGCGCTGGAAACCAACAAGATCGGCGCCTGCCAGGCCTTGCAGGATCTGGGTACGCCACGGCAGCTGCGAGAAGAGACTGGCTGCCGGGAACGGGATGTGGAGGAAAAAGCCGATTTTCAGATCCGGCCGCGCCAAGCGGATCATCTGGGGCACGAGCTGCAGCTGGTAGTCATGGACCCATACGGTGGCATTCGGGGCGGCAATTTTCAGCACCGCGTCGGCAAATCGCTGATTGATCTTCTTGTAGCGGTCCCACCATGTGCGGTGGTATTCCGGGGGCACGATCACATCGTGATAGAGCGGCCACAAGGTGGAGTTCGAGAATCCTTCGTAGTACAGCTCCAGATCGTCTTCGCTCAGCGGCACTGGGACCAGATGGATGTCATCCTTGTCGAAGCTCTCCAATTCTTCGTTAATACCACCATGCCATCCAACCCAAGCACCGTCCGAAGCTGCCATGATCGGCGCCAGAGCAGTCACCAGGCCACCGGGAGAACGCCGGAAGCCTTGTGTCCCGTCGGGATTCGTGATCCGGTCAACGGGCAGCCTGTTGGCTACGACTACCAAATCGTAAGATTGCTCGGTATTTTGGCTTGGTGCTGGGGTACCCACTTAAACCTCCTGGTTTGATCAAACTGTGCACCGGCGGGGTGCGGATTCGTCGGTTCTGAGTGAATGACTTTGTATTCGATTTTTTCTGTTGCGCTTTGCGGAAGGCCTTGGTGAAAAGCCGCTCCTATTGAAATCATACTGAATTTTTTCTCTTGCCATGTGAGGTGCGGCACGCTAAGTGGTGCGTCACAGCGGGCCCTGGTCCGAATCGGATGCCTTGCGCTCATGACTTGGTTGAATGATCAAGTACAGGCCTGGGTCTCGCTTTGGGCGCTGTATGCACAAGATATGCGTGTCCTGTGAAGGGTGGGCAATCTGGGGTTTTCCGGGATATTTGCGCAAAGAGTTGGCTAAGCTTGACACAGATGACTGTTCGCTGCTGACTGAGGAACCACCAAATTTATGTCTACGAATAATCCGCGCCCAACTAAGGCGCAGCGCAACGCGAGCGCTCGCGAAAAAGCTGCCCAGCTACGAGCCAGCCAAGAAGCCGCTCAAAAACGCAAGTCACTTTTCGTGAAGCTTGGCGTTCTTGTCGCCGTCATTATTGTTATCGCACTGGTAGTTACGCTGATCGTCCGAAACAACAATGCGAAGATTGAAGACAGCGGTGCCACTCCTCAGGGCGCGACGGCTGCCGGCGGCATCATGGTAACTTCCGCTGACTCGGTTGCTGAGAAAACTACCGACCAGGTAGACGTTACGAAGCTGACCGCTCCCGAAGAGCCCCTGGCTGCTCCTGAGCCGCGTGACCTGATTGTCGCCAAGAAGGGCGAGCCAATCAACATCACCATGTACGTGGATGCCAATTGCGTGCACTGCGCCGACTTCGAAGCCACCTACGGCGACCAGATCGAAAAATGGCTGGCCAATGGCGACGTTAACGTCGAGTACCGCAACGTTGGGTACCTCGATGGTGGTTCGCCAACCAACTTCTCCTCGCGTGGCGCCAACGCTCTTGCTTGCGTCGCCGATGAGAGCCCAGCTGCCTACATGAAGTTCGTGAAGGCACTGTGGGGCCACTACCCAGAAGGCGAAATGAAGAACGCTGAACTGGCCCAGATGGCAGTGGACAATGGAGCCAGCGAATCCGTCAGCGACTGCATCGAAGGCGACAAGTTCCGCCCATTCGTCCAGTATGCGACCACCGCAGGCCAGTACGATGGCGTGAAGGGAACCCCTTCGATCTTCATCCAGGGCAAGGAACTCGTTTTGGGCACCGATGACTTCCCGACCAAGGTTGAAGAAGCGATCAAGGCAAACAAGTAAGTCCAAAGCCTAGCCCTAGACAACGAGGCGCGATCCGGTAAAATTTCTTATTGATCTCGCACCAAGACAAAGGGGAAGAAAGCCATCCGTGGTTTTCTTCCCCTTTGTCTTGCCCGCAACCCCTGCCGATTCGCAGACCAGCGGTGTTTTCAGATATTCTTATCCGGTACGCCCCCTTAGCTCAGCTGGCCAGAGCGTCTGTCTTGTAAACTGAAGGTCACCGGTTCGAATCCGGTAGGGGGCTCCACACTGGACGTAGCCCAGATGAGAACCGTGTTCATGATCTCCCATGACGCGGTTTCTTTCATTTCTGCCACCAGCATCATGGTGCTGAAGCCGTGCCTGCAAACCGGATGAGCACCGCACCGGTAGAATTCCTAGCGAGACCACAATCCTTGAGCCAGGGCGGATCGGCCCGATGTTCATCACCATTTGGAGGAGCCGACCATGGCCGGAGGCCTTGTAGCACTTTTGGACGACGTAGCTGCCCTGGTGAAAGTGACTGCGGCATCCCTTGACGACATAGCACTGGGCGCCGCCAAGGCGAGCACCAAGGCCATGGGCGTGGTGGTCGACGATGCTGCGGTAACGCCGCAGTACGTGGAAGGCATTTCGCCCAAAAGGGAACTGCCGATCATCTGGAAAATCGCGGTGGGCTCCATCCGCAACAAGCTGGTCTTCATCCTGCCAGTCGCCCTGCTGCTGTCCTACTTCGCCCCATGGGCGCTGACCCCGATCCTGATGCTCGGTGGCGCCTACCTGGTCTTCGAGGGTGCGGAAAAACTTCTTGAAGCCTTCGGATGGATCAAGCATCACGGCGCCGGCGAAGCAGGCAAGGAGCGTGATGAAAAGTCCATCATCAACTCAGCGGTGCGCACCGACTTGGTGCTCTCGGCGGAAATCCTGGTGATTTCGCTCAACGAGGTAGCCCACGAACCGTTCCTTACCCGTGCGCTGATCCTGGTTGTTGTTGCCGTCATGATGACCGTGGTGGTTTACGGCGCGGTGGCACTGATCGTGAAGATGGACGATATCGGCCTGCACATGGCCGCGAAGCCGCGCAAGCTATCGCAAAAAATTGGCCGCGGCCTGGTCAAAGCCATGCCGATCATCATGTCCGTGCTCAGCAAGGTCGGCGTGGTTGCGATGCTGTGGGTCGGTGGCCACCTGTTGCTGGTGGGCATGGACGAACTTGGCTGGCACGCCCCGTACGGCTTTGTGCACCATGTCGAAGAGCTGGTGCATCACGCAACCGGTTCAGCAGGCGCGGTGCTGGGATGGTGCGTCAACACCGCATTCTCCTGCGTGGCCGGATTCATCATGGGCGCGATCATTACGGTGATCGTCCTGGGGATTCAAAAGCTGCGGAACAAGGGCAAGGTCGAGGCCGCCCACTAAGGCCCAAGCCCGGGCCGGCACCCCGCGTACAATGGATAAGTTGCCGCCCCAGGCGCGGTCATCCGCGTCCAGCCAAACTGTCTGGCCGCCATGGAAAGATCGATGCGTGTTGAGTAAAGAACAAAAAGAGCAGGCTGCTGCCCGTCATGCGCGCGGAGCCTATTTCACCCCGGAACCCGTCGCCGCCTTCATGGCGCAATGGGCCCTTGATGGCCAGGCCGCGAGCGTCCTGGAACCCTCGTGCGGTGACGCTCAATTCCTTGAAGCCGTGCATCGCGAGCTGGGGGAGCGACAGGGCGGTGTGCAGCTGCTGGGCTACGAATTGCACGAGCCCACCGTGGCCCAGGCCCGCAAGCGACTGGCCGCCCAGGGAATCAACGCGCGGATTGAACAAGCGAACTTTTTTGATATCGACGGCACCGCGGACATGGACGTGGTGATCGGCAACCCTCCCTATGTGCGCTACCAGCTGCACCGGGGAGCGGATCGCCAGCGTTCGCGGCTGGCGGCCAAAGCAGCCGGGGTGGAACTGAACGAGCTGGCCAGCATCTGGGCGGCCTTCGTGGTTCACGCGACCAGCTTCCTGGCTCCGGGCGGGCGGATGGCCCTGGTGCTGCCCGCGGAACTGATGTTCGTCAACTACGCCGGCGTGGTGCGGGCGATGCTGCTCGAGCGCTTTGCCACCGTCCACCTGGCAGTCTTTGAAGAACGGCTCTTTGCCGACGCCCAGGAAGAGGTGGTGCTGCTGCTGGCCGAGGGCTACCAGCAGGGCCCCAGCGGCCATTTCCAGCTGCATCAATTCCGCAATACCCAGGACCTGGCCCAGTTGGGATCCGGCACCCGCCACGAACCGCAGCGTGCCGCGGATCGCTGGACCGGTTCGCTGGTCGGGCTCGAAGCCCAGGGCATTCTCGCCGCCGCCAGCGCCCAGGGCCATTTCGCCCCACTCAAGTCCTGGGGCGAAACCTCGCTCGGCGCGGTCACCGGCAATAACAAGTGGTTCACCTTCAGCAGCGATGAGATCCATGAGCTCGGATTGCCAGAAGCGGACCTGATTCGCATTTCACCGCCTGGCTCCAGGCACCTTCGCGGACTGGAGCTTGACCAGGCCGGGTGGGAACAGCTGCGGGATCACGGAGCAGCGGCCTATCTGTTCAGGCCCTCGGGCGAACCGAGCGCCGCGGGAGAACATCTTGTGGCCAGCGGCGAGCTGTCCAACGTGGACCAGGCCTACAAGTGCAAGGTGCGCTCGCCGTGGTGGCGGGTGCCGGTGCTTTCGGTGCCGGATCTGTTCATGACCTATATGAACGCTGATACGCCGAGGCTTACAGCTAACGAAGCCGGCGTGCACCACATCAACTCGATCCACGGCGTTTACCTCGGCGCGGACGTGCGCGAGCTGGGCCGCGGCCTATTGCCCTTGGCCTCGCTGAACACGCTGACCATGCTGGGCGCCGAAATGGTCGGGCGATCCTATGGCGGCGGGATCCTCAAGCTTGAACCGCGCGAGGCCGATGTGCTTCCGGTGCCTTCCATCGCCATGGTGCAGCGCTTTGCACAGGAACTGCACGCCATCAAGCCGCAGGTGCGCGAAATGCTGGCGGCCGGGCATAAGCAAGAAGCCACCGAAGCGGTAGACCGGATCGTTCTGGAACAAATGCTCGAGCTGGATCAGGCAGCGGTGGAAACCCTGCGCGCAGCACGCAGGAACATGCTCGATCGCCGCAAGGCGCGAAGCAAAGCGGTGAAGGGATAAACGTGGCTAATCCTGTGGTTGAGAAAACCCTGGCCTTTGCGGAATTTGATACCACTTTGATGTCAGCGGCCAAAGACTCGCCGTGGCTGAGCAACGGCGCGGTCACCGAAGAATTCAACCCGTCCTATTCCGTGCTGGAACGGCTGTTGAGCATTCCGGTGCGCAATAAGGCCGTCACCCGATCCGGGCGCTTTGCCCAAGGCGTGGACGCCTGGCTGGCCCACGAACTGCGTCGTGCCGGATTTGACGCAGACCTTGTCTGGCCGCGGCCCGAGGCGCCGCGGGTGCTCTCCAGCGACATCTTGGACCTGTTGCGCCGATTGCCCGAGCGATTGGCCGACGAGGTCCACGAGTCGATCATGGCCGGAAAGGCGGGGAGCACCGATGCGAGGATCCTGGGCCGCGCCTACATGAAACAGACCGATGTGGTGATGACCCATTGGTCCACCGGCCCCGAGCTGCTGCTGAGCACCAAGGCCATGACGTCATCGTTCGGCAAGAACCTCGCCAACCGCTATGAAGAAGCCTATGGAGACGCAGCGAATCTTCGCGCGCGGTATCCGCTGGCAGCGGTCGGGTTCTTCTTCGTGCAACGCGCCACCATCCTTGAATCGGAACCGGCGGCCTTCCGCCGCACCGTGGACATGATCCGCAAGCTGCGGGACTTCGGCGATGGGTTTGGCTATACCGCGACCGGCCTGCTGCTGGTCGACTGGGACGACGACTCGGATAACCCGGAAGTCAGGTGCGTGCACCCTCCGGTGCCCCAGGACATCGCCACGGCGCAGTTCCTTAATGCCATGGTCGACACCGTCCTTAAAGTCACCCCCATCGACCTCCACGAAGCGGCCCGCGCTCGCCGAGCCGGTGAAGTGGCGCCGCTGCCCGGTCATGAATGGGCCGACGAGCAGCAGGACGCCCTCTTCTAGGCCCTAGATCATTCCAAGTGCCGGCATCTGGTCGCCGCAGGGCAGCTGAATGCCCAATGATGGCCCGATTGTTCCAGCCGCGGCAAAACATGGCGCAGGAATCGCGGCTGGCGGCGCGATGATCTCCACGCAGTCTTCCGAGGCCTGCGGCAAGTTCTCCACCCACTCCCACGCGGCCTGGGTAGCACGGTAGATGAACTTCAGCCGGCCATCCTGTTCGAAGCTGCGTTCGCGGTCCCACAGCTCGGAGCGTTCGTAAAAGGCCCAGGAAGCAGGATTTTGCGCATCGATCACGATGATGGGCGTTTTGCCCGAGCGCACTGCGTGCTCCAGGCGCAATGAGGTCACATGCTGGCGGATGCCCAACCGGCGGTACTCGGGGCGCACAGCCATGCAGCCCAGCTCCACGGCGTTCATCGAGTCGGTGGGTGCGACGATCGAGTCGTGAACCAACCCGGCAGCCACGAGCGTGCCACGGTCGCGCACCGTGACCAGCAGGCTGAGCCGGTCGAATTTCTGGTGCCAGCGCTGGTCGATGACAGGGTAGAGCTGTGCCAATTCTTCACGCTGCTCTGGCAGAACGCAGAGCGGTGACAAGGAAAAGTTCAAGTTTTCAAACACTGGGTACGGTCCTAGAGAAAAAGAACGAACGAAAAATGAGGCTTTTGCGCGACCAGGTCTGACCTGCCGTGCGGTTTCGTTGGCCTTGAGGGGACCGATGCCGGCGGCTTCCGGCAACTTCCTTGTAGGGTCCAGTTTGAGCTCGATGAGCTAGAAAAATTATGGAGTCTAAAGTCCCGTTTTGACAAGTGGAAACAGCTACTTTTAGGTGACATGAAAATAAACTATTTGACGCGGTTTTTCCGGGCTGATCATGTGGCATATCCGGAGGCTGAAAGATCACCGTGCGCTTGGGTCTGAGCGCGTCTGCCGCGGTGCGGCCTGCCGCTTGAAGCCGGCTGCCGATTTGGTGCGCGAGTTATCACCAGCTAAGATCATTTAGGTGCTTGGCCCTGCGGTCAAAGCGCAAGTATGGATCTTTAGCTCAGTTGGTTAGAGCGTTCGCCTCACACGCGAAAGGTCGCTGGTTCGAGTCCAGTAAGATCCACGAAAAAATGCCACCAGAGATGGTGGCATTTTTGCGTTCATGGAGCTTCGCCATGCAAAGCGGGCTCTAGGCCCCGAGCAATTCGTGGACGCGGGGCTTCACTTCTTCGCCCAGCAGCCTAATGCTGTTCATCATGGCCTCATGCGGCAATGATCCGGCTGAGTACTTGATGTCAGCGCGGGATAGCCCGAGTTTCCTGGTGGCCGAGGCGAGCTTCGAGGCTACGGTTTGCGCGCTGCCGGCCATCATTGCCCCCTCCGGCCCCATGGCGGCCTGCAATCGCATCTTGCTCGCTGGCGGCCATCCGCGCTCGGCGCCCAGCCGGTTCATGGTCCGCTGGTAATGAGGCCAGAGGGTTTCCAGCGCTTCCTCGTCGCTGCCGGCCACCAACCCGTGGAAGTGCGCGGCCACCGGTTGTTCATCGTGCCCGAATTCCTTGAGGGAACGTTGGTACAAATGCACCAGTCCTTCAAAGCCCGAGGGCTGGCCCCCGATGATGGCCAGGAACAGCGGAAGCCCGTGGCGCGCGGCGCGAACAACAGACTGCGGGCTGCCACCGACGCCCACCCAAGTGGTCAGCGGCTGGTTCTCCAGCAGGGGATAAACCTGCTGGTTGCGCAGTGCGGAGCGGTGCTTCCCGTGCCAGACCACCGGATTTCCATGGCGCAATCTGGCCAAGAGATCCAGCTTCTCCTCGTAGAGCTCTTCATAGTCATCAAGCTCGAAGCCGAACAACGGGAAAGATTCAATAAAAGATCCGCGCCCGGCCACGATTTCGGTGCGCCCCTGGGAAATGGCGTCGAGGGTTGCAAAGCGCTGGTACACCCTGACCGGATCATCGCTGGAAAGGACCGTCACGGCGGTGCCCAACTTGATCTGCTTGGTGGTGCTGGCCAATGCAGCCAACACGATCTCCGGGGCGGATACGGCATAATCATCGCGATGGTGTTCGCCGACGCCAAAGAAGTCCAGATTCGCTGCTTCGGCCGCCTGGCCCTGGGCGATGACGTTGCGAATCACCTGCGCATGGGTCAGAGGATCGCCCTGAGCGTCCTCGCTGATGTCGCCAAAGGTTTCGGCGCCGATCTCCGGCAAGAGAAGTTTGCTGCTCATCAATGACCTCCGATATGTATGCAAAAGCATCTAAGTTCAAATACTTGCAACCACAATCGAGCCGGCGATATTCCGCAGGCAGGAATTGCCGGGAAATGTGTTCGGCGCTACCTAGTGACTTACGCACGTTCACGCGAACTTATTGCCCATGGGTTGTATCGTAAATTGCATGGGAAAGCATTGGCTGAGGGGGCAAAATTAGTGGCGCATCGATCTGACGAAGAGCATGGTGCTGTGCCACCACAGATCGGCGAAGATCCAGCGCCATCGGCCGGTGCACTACCTCGTATTTCCACCAGTGAAATCAACATGGGCTTTCATCCGGAAGTACCGCTAGAAGAGCCGCCCACTGCTTCTGAGCTCCCGCTGAACACGGCAGTCAGCGCCAACGTGGCCGCTGCCGACGCCTCGGATATCGAGTGGCGCACCGGCCAGGTCCACACCACCGATGAAGGCATCACCCTGATGCCAACGCGCGCCAACCCGGTGGCGCGCCGGCTGCTGGCAAAAATGTGGATCTCGGACACCCCGCCAACCCAGGCGCTGAACATTGTCGAGCGTCTGCAGGGAACCCCTTACGCCAATCCCAAGGTCAACGACCAGCAGGACGCTTCATCGCGTCGCACCATGGAATTCGCCTTGGACTTGGGGGAGACCCTGATCCGCTATGGCGCTGGCGCGTTGGAAGTGGAAACCAGCATCATCGCGGTGACCGCAGCGCTGGGTTTGAGCCATTTGGACGTGGACATTACCAACCAGTCCTTGCACTTGAACTACAGCCCGCCTGATGCCGAAAGCTATTCGGTATTGCGCGTGGTCCGTTCCTATACCTCCAACTACGCAGGGCTCGTCCTGGTGCATGAGCTGGTCTCGGACATCATCGCGGGCGGCGTGTCGCGCAGCGCTTCGGCCAAGCGCCTGAAAGAAATTACGCGCCGGCCAAAGCCCTTTCCCCGGTGGATTGTCGCTTGCGGGCGTGCCCTGTTCGCAGCGGCATTTGTGCTTTTCATTGGCGGCTCATGGGCCGGCGCGCTGGTGGCCATGTTCTCCTCCAGCCTAGTCACCCAGATTGGCCGATACGGCTCGCGCTGGCGGGTCCCCGAATTCTTCACTATTGCCGCATCGACGATGGTCATCACCGGCATCGCATTGATTGGGCATCAGTTGCATGCCCCGTTGGATCCGGCGCTGGTGGTTTCCGGCGGTATCCTGCTCTTGCTGCCTTCGGGGCGGTTTGTCTCGGCGCTGCAAGATGCGATCAACGGTTTCCCGGTGACTGCGGTGGGGCGCTTGTTCTCCGCCAGCCTGACCTACGGCGCGATCTTGAGCGGCATTGCCGCGGCATTGGTGGTCTCCGATGTGCTCGGCGGCGGGGAAGTCGATGTACACCAGATCGTGACTACCGAGTACCCCGCATGGCTCTTGGTCGTGCTGGTTGCTGTCGCCATTGTGGCCGGTGCCATTACGGAGCAAAGTGCGCTCCGCTTGCTGCTGCCTACCGCTGGCATTGCGGTGGGCGGCTACCTCGTGCAGCTGCTCGCCGAGAACATGGGCCTGGGCGACCGTGCGGTTCCAGCACTTGTCGCCACGGTCGTCGGTTTTGCGGCTCGCTTCGCGTCAGACAAATTGCGCACGCCGCAGCTAGTTCTGGCAGCACCGGCGGTCATGTTCCTGCTTCCAGGCCTCATGATCTTCCGGGCGATGTACGGCATCGTGATCAACGTCGATGACATGGCTACAGGTCTCGTCGAGATGTTTAACGCGATGGCCATCATGCTCTCCATCGCCGGAGGAGTCGTCTTCGGTGAAACCCTTTGCCGCCCGCTCACTTCTAACGCCCGGCGCGAACGGCGACGCATCCGCCGCCGCTAGGCGAGCGGCAAAGTCCAGTCAATCGGCTCTTGTCCCTGTGCGGACAGGAGCCGATTGGCTTCTGAAAAGGGTTTTGAGCCGAAAAAGCCCCTCGAAGCCGAGAGCGGCGATGGATGGGCGCTGCGCAATTGCGGCAGATTCCCCAGGGCAGGCGAGAACTTCTGTGCATGATTGCCCCAGAGAATGGCGACCGGGGGCGCGGAACGCTCGTTCAGAGCGGACAGCAGGGCCGCGATGATTGGTTCCCACCCGATCTTTTGATGTGAACCGGCCTGGCCTGCGGTGACCGAAAGCACCTGGTTGAGCAGCAGTACCCCGCGTTGCTGCCAGGCACTCAGATCAGGATGCGACGCTGGGGTGATCCCCAAGTCGGCTTCGAGCTCCTTGTAGATGTTATTCAACGAGCGTGGCAATGGGCGGACATGCTTGTTGGCCGCAAAGGCCAAACCGTTGGGATGCCCCGGTGTCGGGTAGGGGTCTTGGCCGATGATCAGGACCTTGACCTCAGCTAAAGGCAAAGATAGTGCGCGGAACATCACCTCGGGATCGGGGAGCAATGTTTCGCCTTGTGATGAACGTTCGGTTAATTCGAGGGCAAGCTGGCGAAGATTTTCATCTTGCTTGCTGAGCGCTGGAACCCAATCTTGAGCAATAAATCCGTGGTCGGCCATGGATTGCGCGCCGTGGAAGAACGGGAATTCTGCTGGTTCATACACGGGTGCCGGCGGTGGCCCAGGAGCCTCGAACAGGGGTTCTTGCATTTCATCCATAGACGCTATTGTTCCGTTTTTCTGGCGTGCCTGTGCCAGGCCACACGGCGATAGCTAAAGAGATTGGTTAGAATGTCGGTGGTATGTCTACCAGTGGTGGAGTACATGCATGAATGAAATGCGCAAAAACTGAGCCGAGGACAGAGGTGAGAACGGATGGCTGAGAAAGAGTTGTTGGTGGATTTTGTGATGAACCCAGACTCGGAACTCGACGAACGTTCGCAACAGATCCTGAGCTTGGAAAAATTGTGGTGGAAGTATGCCGGAGCCAAGGAACAAGCGATTACCAAGCAGTTCTCCATGTCTCCAACCAATTACTATCAGCTGCTGAACCAGCTGATTGAGACGGATGCGGCGATGGCCTACGACCCGATGCTGGTTAAGCGACTGCGCAGAACACGTTCAACAAAACGTCGTGTGGGCGGTAAGGTCGGCTCGGGACGATAACCCAGCCTGCCGTGACCAGTCAGACCTCGAGCAAGGACAAGAATGACCAACTACCCGCGTGACGAATTTGATCGCGTTCCGGAGTTCAACACCCGTGTCGGTTCACACCATGCGCACGGATGGGCGCAGTCCGCGGCCTCAAAGTCAACCGGTGGCAAATTGCTGTGGGTAGTGCTGACGGCCGTGATCGTCCTGGTCATCGGTGTAGCATCCTTCATCTTTGGCCCCCAGCTCAAAGACAGCCTCGCGGGCCCTTCGAGCGATGAGAGCTTGCAGTCCCAAGACGGCGGGGAGTCTGCCGATAGTTCGCAGGAGGCTTCACCCAGCGAATCCGCATCGCCATCCAGCACCATCGATGAAGCAGACGTGCTCTTTGGCCAGAAGATCGGCGTGTACAACGGCGCAAATGTTGCAGGCGTCGCGGGTGCTGGCGAAGAGGCCATGGCAGAAGCCGGGTTCACCAACATCGTCGCCGATAACTGGAGCAAGCCGGCGGATGTTTCCGCTGTGTACTACATGTCAGAGGCCTACCGCACCACCGCGGAAAAAGCTGCTGAAGTCCTTAATATTGACGAAGTTTTGCAGACCAATAACATTCCCGATCGGGTCACCATCGTGCTGGGCACCGATGACCCGCTGGGGCTGAACGAATAATTCGTTCATAATTCCCTTCGCTCAGAGCCGACCGGCTTGCACTCGCCATGCGAGAGTGCCAATATTTGTATTAGCACTCTTACGCTGCGACTGCTAACGCCGGTCGGTTTTTGCGTTCCCTGCGGAACGTGAACGCACCAGTTAGCGCCACGGCGGACGGAGCGTGGAAAATACCTCAGATAGCGAGAGCTGAAACGGTTGCCGGCCCGATGCCGCACCGGTCCACTCGTCCGTCGCGGGCGCTGTCTGTCGGTTGCATTTTCGCAAAATCGTCCCGAAAGGACCGAAAGCCACTATGGCCAAGATGATTGCATTTGACGAGGAAGCACGCCGCGGACTCGAGCGCGGACTGAACACCCTTGCTGACGCGGTAAAGGTGACCTTGGGCCCACGCGGCCGCAACGTTGTTCTGGAGAAGAAGTGGGGCGCTCCTACTATCACCAACGACGGCGTGTCCATCGCTAAGGAGATCGACCTCGAAGATCCTTACGAGAAGATCGGCGCCGAGCTGGTCAAGGAAGTTGCCAAGAAGACTGACGACGTCGCTGGCGACGGTACCACCACCGCTACCGTGCTCGCACAGGCACTGGTCAAGGAAGGCCTGCGCAACGTTGCTGCAGGTGCCGACCCGATCGCACTGCGCCGCGGTATCGACAAGGCTGTAGAAGCCGTCACCGCAGAACTGTTCGCCGCAGCGAAGAAGATCGAATCCAAGGAGCAGATCGCTGCTACCGCTTCGATCTCCGCTGGCGACAAGGAAATCGGTGGCCTGATCGCTGAAGCTCTCGACAAGGTCGGCGAGCAGGGCGTTATCACCGTTGAAGAGTCCAACACCTTCGGCCTGGAGCTGGAGCTGGCCGAGGGCATGCGCTTCGACAAGGGCTACATCTCCGCTTACTTCGTCACCGACGCAGAGCGCCAGGAAACCGTCCTGGAAGACCCATACATCCTGATCGTCAACTCGAAGATCTCCTCGGTCAAGGACATGGTTACCTTGCTGGAGAAGGTCATGCAGTCGAACAAGTCGCTGCTGATCATCGCCGAAGACGTCGAGGGCGAAGCCCTGGCCACCCTGATCCTGAACAAGATCCGTGGCCTGTTCAAGTCCGTTGCCGTCAAGGCTCCGGGCTTCGGCGACCGCCGCAAGGCCATGCTGACCGACATCGCCATCCTGACCGGTGGCCAGGTTGTTTCCGAGGAAATCGGCCTGTCCCTGGACAACGTTGGCCTCGAAGTTCTGGGTACCGCCCGCAAGGTCGTTATCACCAAGGACGAGACCACCATCGTTGAAGGCGGCGGCGAAGCCGACGCGATCGACGGCCGCAAGGCCCAGATCGCAGCCGAGATCAAGAATACCGACTCGGACTACGACCGCGAGAAGCTGCAGGAGCGCCACGCAAAGCTCTCTGGCGGTGTCGCTGTGCTGAAGGCCGGCGCTGCTACCGAGGTGGAGCTCAAAGAGCGCAAGCACCGCATCGAAGATGCCGTGCGCAACGCCAAGGCAGCCGTTGAAGAAGGCATCGTCGCCGGTGGTGGCGTTGCACTGATCCAGGCTGGCGCTGCTGCATTCGCAAAGCTTGAGCTGGAAGGCGACGAAGCAACCGGCGCGAACATCGTTCGCGTTGGCATCGAAGCTCCACTGAAGCAGATCGCACTGAACGCTGGCATGGAGCCAGGCGTTGTCGCCGACAAGGTCAAGGGCCTGCCTGCTGGCCACGGCCTGAACGCTGCCACCGGTCAGTACGTTGACCTGCTGGAAGCTGGCGTGAATGACCCAGTGAAGGTGACCCGTTCGGCACTGCAGAACGCAGCTTCGATCGCTGGCCTGTTCTTGACCACCGAAGCTGTTGTTGCAGAGAAGCCAGCTCCTGCTGGCGCTGCCCCAGCCGGTGGCGATGACATGGGCGGCATGGGCGGAATGGGCGGCTTCTAAGCCCTCCATGCTGATCTAGTGCATCACCTGCGCTGATGGCCTGGTACCTTCGGGTACCAGGCCATCAGCAGTTAACGCGGCGAATACGGGCTAGGGCATCCAGCTCTGCAGATGTTCCAGCTCTCGACCCAAGTTGGTTCGCGCAGCCGATTCCCACCGTTCGCGTCCAGCTGCCGTAGCGTAAATCGAGACCTTGGCCAGCAGGGCCGAGAGTATCTTGCTGCGTCCTTCAGCCAAAACGTGGCGGGGAAGGTGGGCATACTCTTGATAGATCGCATGGGCATAACGTTGATAGGCCGGTTCGGGGCGGGCCAATACTTCCAGATCCGCATCGCACAAGATCCGTCCCAGGCGGTCCGTTTCGCCCGGGTTATGTCCCGCGGTCAGCAAGATCAGGTCGCTGATCGCACCAACAGCGGCCGGGGAGAGCACTCCGTCGAGTCTTTCACGTGCCAGCACCGCAGATTTGAATTCGTCCTCGCTGCTCCCTTCATATACCGCGTCGTGGAACCACGCCGCCAGCTGTACCAGCAGGAGTTCTCCAGGTGAAAGCTTTTCACCGAGGCGATCCACCGCTTCGAGCACCGAAAGCAGATGGACGCGGTCATGATAATAACGGTGGTCCTGGGACCACATCTCGAGCAGCTCCTGGCCCAGCTGCGGCTCGGTCGGCAACGTCCGCGACCACCGCCGACGCAAGATGGCGTTGAGCTTTTCAGGGCGGTATTTGGCAGGAATTCGCAAGCCCGAGGCGATCAGCGCACGCACCAGTTCGCCGCCGGTGACTTCCTTCGCACCGGCTTGGACAAACTGTTCATAGCGTTCTGCGGGGACGTCGTAGTGGTCCTTGTCGAACGCCCGCGGCGAGATTTCCTGCTGTGCGGCGAATTGATGGAGTTCCTCCAGGGACGTGTCCGAGACCAAATGGGCAAAGACGGTGCCATGCGCAGGCCAACGCGGCGGGTCGATCAGAATGCTCATGAGCCAAGCCTACTGATCAACCAGCCGCAGCGCAGTTGCTGATCAGTATCGGAACAGCGACGTGTTGACCTGTTCAACTTCCTCGTATTGCATCGAGGCATGATTCAAGGCGCTTGCGATGCTGCTGAGCGCCTCTTCGATCTGCACGTGCGTGGAACGCCATTCGGCAACGATGGATTGGAATGAAGCGGCTGCTGAACCCTGCCAGGTGCTTTGCAATTGGTCAAGATTCATCTGCATGGTCGAGACCTCGTGGCGCAATCGATCAATGGTATTCATGACTGCCTGGGACTTAACCTGCATCTCGCCGGTATTAGTGGAGAACGTGCTCACGGACCTGGTCCTTTCCTTGGTGGCTGTATCGAAAGCTCGATGCAACCAATCTAGAAAGCCGTCCAGCGTCGTCGTGGGAAGCGCGCGCTGAATGTGGATAACACCGCGCGGTGCGGTCCGGCGCTCAGTCTTCGATCTCCGGCTCTGGCCGTTCGATCAGTGGCACATATGGCAGGGAAATGGACATGGTGGCACCGCCACCGGCAGTTTCAGCCAAGGCGACCGATCCGCCATGCTGCTGGACGATGGCAGCAACGATGGCCAGCCCGAGGCCCGAACCGCCGGTTTCCCGCTGTCGAGAGCTATCTGCGCGGTAGAAGCGCTCAAAGATCCGCTTGGCATCTTCTTCTGGGATGCCGGGCCCGTGGTCCCTGATTTCAATGACCGCGTCCATGGCGCCGGCCACCAGCGAACGCACCCCGACGGCAATCTCCAGGGGCGTGCCCTCGGGAGTGTAGCGCAGCGCATTGGTCAGGAGATTGGCGATGATCTGGCGGATCCGAGCGTCATCGCCCACGGTGCTTGCCGGGCTGGGGCGATCGCTGGTCAACCCGACGAGCTTGACAGCACGGTCTGGGGCCCGCACCTTGGTGTCTTCCACGGCGTCCTGGCCCAGGACCAGCAGATCCACCGGTTGCTTCTCCATAGGGCGCTGCTCATCCAGGCGGGCAAGCATGAGCAGGTCCTCAACCAGGCGGGCCATGCGCTTGGATTCGGCTTCGATGCGTCCCATGGCCGAGTCCATGGCTTCGGGGTCCGCCAGGCCGCCGTAGCGGTAGAACTCGGAGTATCCCTGGATGGTGACCAGGGGAGTGCGCAGTTCATGCGAGGCATCCTGGATGAAGCGGCGCATCTTGCGTTCAGAGGCCTCCCGGTCATGGAAGGCTTTTTCAATCTGGGCCAGCATGGCGTTCAGCGAACGGGAGAGCCGGCCGACCTCGGTCTCCGAAGGATAGTCCTTCACGCGCTGGGACAGGTCTCCAGCGGCAATCATCGAGGCGGTGCGCTCCACGTTGTTCAACGGCTGCAGCGACCTGCCGGTGAGGCCGTAGGCGATCATGGACATGACCAGCGCGGCGAGCAACCCGGTAGAAAGCACCAGCACTGCGGTCTGGCGCACCGTGGAGTTCACGGTATCCAGCGGCAGAGCCAGGAACAGGTTGAGGTTGCTGCTTTCCAGCGGCACCATCATGGTTCGCCAGCCGGAGGACGTGGGGAAGCTGCCGGGCACGGTGGAAGGAACCAGGGGGTTGGCTGCCAGCTGCTCGATTTGCTGGGGATTGAGCAACGGCAGATCCGAGGTGCTGCTGGGGCTCACCCGCGAACGCGGCATGATGTAGACGATCTTGCCTTCTTCATCACGGATGTCGGCGTAGGAGCTATTGAGGCCCAGCAAGGTCGGGTCGAAGTCCCCGTTCCCGTCGGAGCCGCCGTTGTCGTCGAGGGAATTCACGTAGGCCTTGTTAAGCCCGTAGGCCATCGTGGGCCATGAAGCATTGAGCTGATCATCGATCTGGTTGGTCATCGAGATCTTCAGCGTATGCGAAGAACTGAGCGCGGTCGCGAAGATCGCGATGATCATCAGCCCCAGCATGACGGTGACGAGCTTGGTCCTCATAGAGGTTCGGCGCCATTTGGCTCGAATCGACTTCATATGCAGACTTTACAAGGCCTTCGTGTTCCTCCGTGAATTACTGGCGGCGATCCGGGGTGCGCATCAGGTAGCCGACACCGCGCTTGGTCTGGATCAAGGCCGGCCATTCCGGACGGTCCACCTTGCGGCGCAGGTAGGAGATGTAGGACTCGACGATTGACGCGTCGCCATTGAAGTCGTATTCCCACACATGATCCAGGATCTGCGACTTGGAGAGCACCCGGTTGGGGTTCATCATCAGGTAGCGAAGCAGCTTGAACTCCGTGGGGGACAGGTCGATGATCTCTCCGGCACGGCGCACCTCATGGGCATCGTCATCAAGCTCAAGATCGGCGACGACGATCGTGGCATTCTCCTCTTCGCCGCTCGCGGTGCGACGCAGAACGGCACGGATGCGCGCCACAACCTCGTCGAGGCTGAATGGCTTGGTGACGTAGTCATCGCCGCCGACGGTCAGGCCGGTGACCTTGTCGCTGGTGTCATCACGCGCGGTGAGGAACAGAACCGGGAAATGGCGTCCTGCCGCGCGGAGCTTGCGGGTAATGGTGAAGCCATCCATGTCCGGGAGCATGACATCCAGGACCGCCAGATCCGGTTCGTCTGCTTCGACCGCGGCCAGTGCCTCGCGTCCGTTGGCAGCTGCAACAACCTCGAAGCCGGCGAAACGCAGCGACGTGGAGAGCAATTCGCGGATATTCGGTTCGTCGTCAACAACGAGAAGTTTTGCTTCAGTGGGTTTTGCACTCATGAACCCCAGTCTGCACAAGAAGTCTGGGAGTCTGCTGAATGATTGCTGATTCTGGTTCTTCAGATGTTGCGGCGCTTGGCGATGTTGCTGATGACAACGGCCGCGGCGAGGAGAAAGGCCACCGGAAGTCCCCAGACAGCAAAGGCCATGACCACTGGCGGAATTGTGATGTGCTGGAAGTAGAGAACCAGCGTGGCAATCAAAGCGAGAGCCGAAATGACGGCAATGATGATTGCCAACCGGGAAATAAGGGTCATGGTTTTTGATGTTGTGCTCACGGTTTCTAGCTTAGCCTCGACCAGGGGTGCCCAGAGTGTCTTGCCGACCCTCGGTGCGCAAAGATGAATTCAGTGCTTCAGGGATGACATAATCTTAGATAAACGACTTGAAGCGATTTCGTACGTCGAGTACCCGGCAAGAAGCTAAGAAGAACCCCGGCTGTGACTCCGCGAAATCGTACATATGAATATGCATCGCGCTGAGCAGGCCACGGCGGTGCACTGGGCTAAAGAACGAACGAGGTAAATGATCATGCCTAGCGGCAAGGTTAAATGGTACGAAAAGGCCAAGGGCTTCGGTTTTATTACCGCAGAGGATGGCAAAGAGATTTACGTCAATGCGGCTGCGCTGCCCGAGGGCGTTCATGACTTGCGCCCTGGCACCCGATTGGAATTTGGTGTCGCTGAAGGCCGCCGTGGACCTCAAGCACTGAGTTTGCGCCTGCTGGAACAAGCTCCTTCGGTGGCGCGCGCCAAGCGCAAAAAGCCCGAAGCCGAAGCAGTTCTCATTGAAGATCTCATCAAGTTACTCGACAACGTTTCCAATAGCTTGCACAAGGGGCGTTATCCTGAACAGGCATATGGCAAGAAGGTAGCTACCGTGCTTCGTGCGGTAGCCGACGATCTGGACGCATAAATAATGGCCCGTAAACCCAAGTTGGACACCATCCTCGCCGACGCAGTGGACGCTGCACGCGGCGCGCTCGCCGATATCGCCAGCGCGCAAGAAGTCGGCGACCACCTCGGGGTCATGGCGGAAGGTGAGCGACTTGTCACCCATCGTTTTGTCTCCCATAAAAAGGGGTATCAAGGATGGACCTGGTTCGCTACCCTCGCACGGGTTCCTCGGGCCAAGGTAAAGGATCTCACCGTCTGCGAAGTCGGCATCATTGCTGGTGACGATTCGCTTTTGGCTCCTGCCTGGGTGCCGTGGGCAGACCGGCTGGCCAAGGAAGAAATCGAAGCCGCCAAGGCCGCGGAAGCCGCGGAGGAAACCGGCGAGTCAGAAACTGACCAGCCACAGGAAGCCGATTCGGACTCGGATTCCGAATCCGGCCAAGCCGCCGGTGATGCATCGCCTGCTCCGGAGCAAGACGCCGAAGAGCTGGATGACACCGATGAGCCGGATGACGCCGAATCAGAGGACGCGCCTCACAAGTCGCCAGCGCGACGCCAAGTTCGACGCCGTCGCACCGCGCAGCGCACCGCGGCCCGTCGCCGGGCAGCGCAGCGCAACCGCACGCGCAAAGAAAACTAGTAGCTTGAACAACGGGAGGGGCTCCGAAGAACATCAGTTCTTCGGAGCCCCTCCCGCTGTTTTACGAGCTAGAGCTGTTCGATGACAAAGTCGATGCACTTGAGCAGCGCAGCAACATCGCTTGGCTCGATGGCCACAAAGGTGGCAATGCGCAGCTGGTTGCGTCCCAGCTTGCGGTACGGTTCTACGTCAACCACGCCATTGGCGCGCAAGGCCTTGGCAATCGCCGAAGCATCTACCGAGTCATCGAAATCCACCGTGGAAATCACGTTGGAGCGGTGAGCTGGGTTGGCTACATAGAGCGAGGCGATCGAGGAGGCCTCTGCCCAGGCCTGAATCAGGCCTGCGGACTGTGCGGTGCGATCCGCAGCCCACTTCAGGCCGCCGTTGGAATTGATCCACTTGATCTGGGCGTCCAGGCCAACCAGAGTCGTCAACGACGGAGTGTTGTACGTCTGGTTTTTCAGCGAGTTATCCAGAGCCGTCTTCAAGTTCAAGAAGTCTGGGATCCAGCGGTCTGTAGCGGCAATTTCCTCAATGCGCGCGATGGCTGCCGGGGAAACGAAAGCCAGCCACAGGCCTCCGTCCGATGCGAAGTTCTTCTGCGGAGCGAAGTAGTAAACGTCGGTCTCGGCTAGATCCACGTCGAGGCCGCCTGCTGCGCTGGTGGCGTCAATGACGATCAGGGCATCTTCGCTGGCTCCGGCAACACGCTTGATCGGTGCCGCGGCACCGGTCGAGGTCTCGTTGTGCGGCCAGGCGTACACGTCGACGCCGGCTTCAGCGACCGGTTCCGGAACGGTGCCGGGCTCGCCAACGATAATCGTGGAAGATTCCAAGAATGGAGCCTTGTCGGTGGCCTTGGCGAACTTCGAGCCAAATTCACCGAAAGACAAGTGCTGCGCCTTGGAGCGGACCAGGCTGAATGCTGCTGCATCCCAGAATGCGGTGGAGCCGCCGACGCCCAACAGGACTTCGTAGCCCTCAGGTGCGTTGAACATTTCCTTGAGGCCGTCCTGAACCGAAGCTACGAGGTTTTTGACCGGTGCCTGGCGGTGGGAGGTGCCCAGCAACTTGGATCCGGCGTCGGCGATGGCCTGAACCTGTTCTGCGCGTACCTTGGAAGGTCCCGCACCGAATCGACCGTCGGCGGGCAGAAGGTTTTGTGGAATTTTGATGTCCGTGCTCATCGCGCTCCTCTTGTAGCGATAGATTGAAGTGCCTAACAGGCCACCGATGCCCATGGTTCGGAATATTCAAGGGTGGCCGTGGCGTTTCAATAAACATCTTTGCAAATAGCAAGGGCACGTGAGAAAAACGCGACCGTCGGTTACGAAATCTGCTGGGCGGGTTACATCCGCTTTCTGTCCGATAAACCAAGTAGAGTGGGGTATCGACGCCACGTATTATTCGAGCGAACTTAACTGTTGTGACTTCCAGGAGCGGCTGCTGTGTCTGATCTTATTGATACAACTGAGATGTATCTGCGTACCATTCTTGAACTTCAAGAAGAGGAGATCGTGGCTTTGCGCGCCCGAATTGCAGAACGTCTTGGCCACTCGGGTCCAACCGTGTCCCAGACTGTAGCCCGCATGGAACGCGATGGCTTGGTGGTCGTATCTTCAGACCGCCATCTTGCGCTGACTGAAAAAGGTCACGAATTGGCAACGAGCGTGATGCGTAAGCATCGGTTAGCGGAGCGCTTGCTCTCGGACATGATCGGCTTGGACTGGGAATATGTTCATGATGAGGCTTGCCGCTGGGAGCACGTCATGAGCGAGCGTGTGGAGCGCCGTCTCTATGACCTGCTGGGCAAGCCGACGGTGTCTCCTTATGGCAACCCGATCCCAGGCCTGGAGGTCCTTGGCGGGCCTAGTGTGGCTGAAATCTCATATGAAGTCCAGAATCTGGATGACGCGCTGCTCGCGGGGAATATAGGCCCGGTGGCCATTGAGCGCTTGGCTGAGCCGATCCAAACAGACCCAATCCTGCTCGGACAACTGAACGAAGGCGGAATTCGGCCTGGAGCAATTGTCACTTTGGAACGAGCAGATGATTACGTAGTGGTCCGCGTGCAGGGTATCGAAGGTGCCTTGGAGCTGCCAGTCGAGGTTAGCGGCCACGTATTTGTGCGGGCTCAAAAAAGATAACGAAATTGTAACTTTCCCGGATGACCGGTAACGTTAATGACTGATGCCGTCGATCTAACCGGCATCGCCCGACTCCGTCGCGACCGCCTAGTGTTGCCCTGCGCCGGAAGTCGGTTACCAGTATTTGAGGGCAACAACGGGGGACCCACTACTTCGGCGTGCAAGCGCCTTGGGGTGAAGCTCTGCTTGATGCAGGCCGGTTCATTCTCCAGAACCGAACCCGACAGCTAACTTCGTAGGCGCAACAGTGAGAGGAATGTTTTGGTAGAAACCAAGACTGCGGGACGACGTCGCGCTGCTGGCACCGAGGCTGATGTGATCACCGAGATCGCTGCTTCGGCAACCCAGCGCACGAGTGGACGCCGCGCGTCACGCGCCGCTGAAGCTGTCCCAACTATTAGCCCGGCTACGCCGGTTCATGCAGATTTCGTGGGTCGACGTTTCGACTCGCTACAGCGCTACGGTGTTGCCCCAACCCAAAAAGAGCTGGCGCATAAGGCCACGGACGGCAATGTTGTCGCTCTGCCTGGCGCTGTAGAGGTCCAGGCTTCCAGCCCGGCTCCGGTCCAGGCATCGAGCAACGTTGAATTCATCGCCAGTGTCAAGGCGAAAGCCCGCAAGACCAGCCGCCTTGGGTTTACCCACAAGGTCGCTGCGGTCGCTGCGGTTTCCGGTTTGGCCTTGGCTGCTGTTGCGCCACAGCTGTCAGGTAATACTGGCGAAGAGGACAAGGCAGTTGCCGCCGCTGAGCGCACTGCGACCTCGGCCGTTGTTGACGTGAAGGCTCCGGGCAACGCTGCGGAGCTGTCCGTGGAACGTGCCGCGTTGTCCTCGAAGCTGAGCCCAGAGGTCAAGAGCGAAGAGAAGTTCTCGGACATCATGACTGCCTCGGGTGGCGACATCACGAGCATCAAGGAAACTGCTGGTTTGCTTTCCGCGCCGGTGACCACTCAGCGAATTACCTCGACCTTCGGGCATCGCAAGAACCCAACCGGGGCTGGGTACATGATCCACAGTGGGACCGACTACGGTGTTCCCAGCGGAACCAAGGTCTACGCTGCAGCAGATGGTGTTGTTGAAGTTGCTGGTTGGGCTGGACATTCGGGCAACCGAGTCACTCTGGATCACGGAAGCGGACTAGAGACCGGCTACAGCCACAACAGCAAGGTACTGGTTAAGGTTGGCGACCACGTTAAGCGTGGCGACGTCATTGCGTTGGCCGGCACCACGGGAAACTCAACTGGGCCCCACGTGCACTTTGAAGTGATCGTCGACGGGCAGTTCAAAGACCCAGCCGGATGGTTATAACGACGTTCGTCACTATTCCGTGATCAAAACGTGACATTTCAAAAATCATCCTATAGGCTTATATCCGTGCCATGGGAAACCCTGGGCAACTTTGCGTGAGAACCGAGCACTGCCAACACGCAATGAGCAGTTATACACAACTCGTACGGCAGTGGCGGGGGAACCATCATCGGGTCTTTAGCTTTGGCTAATAACCCTAGGGGTGAAGTGGATAGAGAAGGAAACTTCGAATCCACCGAGGTAACTCCACTTCGAACCCGACAGCTTACCTCGTAGGTATCAAGGAGAGGCAATAATAGTGACCAAGAGTCATACTCATGGGCGTCGCCGTGCTGACGTACCACGCACTAACTCGCTAGAAGCGATTTCGCAGGCTGTATCTTCGAACGCTGGTTCAGTGGGCCGTCAGGCGGCAGTAGTTGCTGCAGCATCGGGTTTGATCGTTGCCCTGGGTGTTCCAGGTCAGGCTTCTGCCCCACGCGATGTTTCGGCATCGCCAGTTGACACCATCAACCCCGAGCGCGTTGCAGTCAAGTCGGTTAGCGTTTCTGCTGACAAGGACGCTTCGGTCGACATCGAGCGTGCAAGCTTCACCGCTAAGGAGAAGCCAAAGCCAGTCGTCATCGCCGTGGCCAACAACGTTGAGCCAACCACCAGCAGCGACTCCGCTACTACGGACCCGATGGCTCCTATGACCCGCGATAGCCGCGCCGGCCGTACCCAGCCAAGCGAAGCAACTCAGCCAAAGGCCGAGGTGAAAACCGAAACTCCGGTACAGACCTCGAACCTTTCCGGCATCGCAGCAACTGCTGCCAAGTATGTTGGCGTTCCATACGTTTGGGGCGGCAACACTCCTGGCGGCTGGGACTGCTCCGGCTTCGTCAAGTATGTATACGCGCAGCACGGCATCAACATTGCCCGCGGAACTTCGGCCATCCTCGGATCCGGCCAGTTCAAGCGCACCAGCAACCCTAAGCCAGGCGACCTGGTCTTCCAGAACGGTGGCGGCCACGTCGGCATCTACCTGGGCGGAGGCCAGATGATCGGCGCGCAGAACCCAACCGTGGACACCATTGTCGGTTCGGTAACCCGCAACCCGCTGTACGGCTACTACACCTTGGCTGGCTAATTTTCACAGCTTTTCATAGGCCATCGAACGAATCAATCGTTCGATGGCCTATGTTCGTTTAAACGTCAAAACAGGTGAACTGCACAAGGCTGGGAAGTGAAAAACGCTTGATTTCTTTCTCGGATGCTCACTAACTAGCAAAGTAATCGAATAGGCTAGCGAGTAGAGACACTCCGATTAGAACGCGAGCTCCATCAATGCCAGATGGTAGCTATCGGTTCAAGAAGGAAGTACCAAGCATGCGAACACTGGTTTTAAACGCAGGATACGAGCCCTTAGCCGTCGTGACTTTCCGACGAGCACTGTTGATGGTCATGGCCGACAAGGCGACCATCGTTCTCCAGGACGAAGGCTCGCCTGTTCGCAGCTCACACGGACAGTTACCCAGACCAACCGTCATTGTCTTAAAACGCTATGTACGACGCCCCTACCGCGACATGCTTCATGTCACGCGTAGGGGCGTTTTGCGTCGTGATGCCTACACCTGTGCCTACTGCGGAAAGTCCGCCAATACGATCGACCATGTCATTCCACGGAGCAGGGGAGGCAAGAACACTTGGGAGAACCTCGTTGCTGCATGCCTGCACTGCAACAGCCGCAAGGCTGACAAGATGCTCTCCCAGCTGGGCTGGCAGTTGCGCATTACACCGCATCGGCCGCGGATGGGCGGCCATCTTGTATCCGGGCTCCAACATATCGATGCCGCGTGGGACGAATTCCTGCAAGCAAGCTAGAGCCGTCGGGCCACATGCTGCTGTAGGGCCAGAACGCGCCATTGATCAGCTGCTGGCTCGCTTGATGAGCTGGGGGAGTACGTGCTCACGCAGCAGCGGTGCCAAATCATCTCGCTTCATGGCATCTTCCGGCATGATCCACAACAGTTCTTCGAGCTCCGCTAGAGGCGACAGCGTGCCGTCGTAGTGCGCAGTAAATAACGATGCGTGAATAGAGGTCTGATCCTCATTGGCCGCCGGGCCAACCCAGACGCCGTTGAAGTCCAGATCCTCGGCTGCAAATTGGATGCCCAGCTCTTCCTGAATTTCTCGAATGACAGTTTGTAACGGCGATTCTCCAAACTCCGGTTTTCCGCCAGGCTGCATGAATTTCGAAGTGCCGCGTTTCCGCACCAAGAGGATTTGTCCTTGGTTGTTGATTAAACATACCGCTGATATCGTCAAATTTTTCTTCACCAAAACACAATATCGTGTGTATCCAAACGACATTGGTGGTAACGTGCTTAAATGGATCTCCAACGTTTTTAGTTGTAGTTTATGCGCGGTCGCCTTACTCGCAGTAATTAGACCACAGGCTCATAGCTACCAAGAATATTGGAACAGGAAGATCGATCCATCTAATTTACAGAACAATGGAGCAATAATGCGACGGGGTACAAATCTAGGCCGTTTGGGAGACTTCAACCAAGCGGTCATTCTTGAATCGATTCGACGCGCGCCTGAGGGAATCAGCCGTGTCGAGCTGGCAGGATCTACCGGTCTGTCTCCACAGACCATTTCGAACGTTGTGCGACGTCTGTTGGATGACGGAATCGTTCGAGAAGACCGCACGATTGTATCCGGCCCAGGTAAGCCTCGCACCGTTCTGGAGCTTGAAGGCAACCGTTTGGTCTCCATTGGCATCCACCTTGACCCCAGCGTTCTGAGCTTCGTAGCAATGAACCTCCGCGGCGAGGTCTTGCGCGAACGCCGCATCGAAGTTCCCAACTTGGAAGTTGCAGCGGAGACCATCCAGCTGATGGCCACCACGGTCAAGGAACTGATCGCTGAAATCCGCATTCCAAAGAAGCACATCGTTGGCGTCGGCATCGCCGTGCCAGGTCCAGTCAACGTCGAAGACGGCGTGGTTCTCAACCCGCCGCTACTGGACGGTTGGGCCGACGTTGAACTGGTCAACCCGCTGCGCAAGCTTCTGCGTCTGCAGGTCATCATCGAAAAGGACACCATTGCATCGGCCGTGGGCGAGCTGTGGCAATCCAAGGAAGAGAAGAACAACGACTTCGTCTTCATCTACTGCGGCCATGGCTTTGGCGCTGGCCTTGTCTTGAACAACGACGTGCACCACGGCGCCAGCAACAACGCAGGTGAAATCGGACATTACTCCACCGGCCACAAATCGTTCACGTGTGAAGAATGCGGCGCTGATGACTGCTTGGCAGCAGGCACTTCGTACGAATACATTTCCAACCAGGCCAAGGAACGCGGTCTGGAGCTGCCAACATACGAAATCGTTGGCCCGGAACAGCGCGCTGAAGGCATGAACCGCCTGTACGAATTGGCCCATGAAGGCAACAAGGTCGCCAAGGAACTGGTTTCTGAAACCATGACCATGGTTGCCGAAGTTGCAGGACAGCTCGCCAATTCGCTCGACGTCCGCGAGGTCGTTTTCGGTGGCCCGCAGTGGGACAAGGTACGCGAACTAGTCGAGGACGAGGTCCGGGAGGCTATCGAGCGCCGCTTTGCGCTACGAGGAGTTCACGAGATTGAGACTCGCACTTCCGAACTTCGTTCGAATGTTGGTGCCGTCGGTGGCGCTTGCGTAGTTATGGATGCTTCGTTGTCGCCAAAAGCAACAGCATTGCTACTTCGCTAAACCGCTTAGTCATAACCAAGTAAGGGTACGTTTCTATCGGACGTGCCCTTATTTGGTGTCACGAGCAAGTAGCGAAAAAGTATGGAGATACCAAAAGAGCTTTGCTGCCAGAATGAATCTGGGAGCAAAGCTCCATTTGTGCCCCTGGCCGGAATCGAACCGACGGCCTACCCTTTAGGAGAGGGTCGCTCTATCCTACTGAGCTACAGAGGCATGGGCGTGAAAACACCAACAACACTATCCTACAAGGATGCTGAGGGTAAATTTCACGTAGCCACCTAGCTAGTGCCCTCACGAATTGCCAGCATCTTGCGCTTCAGCCCTCGATTCGCTCGGACAGCACCCAGCCCGATGACGAGACCAGCGGTAATAATCAGCAGCGCCCAGCGGACCGTAGTCAAAATTGAAGCGAGCAAGACTGCACCTGCGCTGAGATCATGGTTGAAAAGTGCGTCGATGGCGAAGTTCTCCCAAATATCAGCAACAGCGAAGCCTAGTGGGGCCAACCACGCCAGCCAACGCGTTTGTCGATTAGGAATCCAGCGGATGAACAGCAGCATCGAGAAGACGGCTGTGAACATCGGAAAGAGGAAACCTGCGGTCTTGTGCAGGTAATTCAACTGCCCCACGGCATCCGGATCCATTGCACCTCGCAGCGCCTCGATATCTGCCACGGTGTATCCGAAGATCCGCTGATCAGGCATGGACAACGCATCACTCAAATCCTTCATTTGGAACATGGTGAGCAAGTGGTAGTACGTGAAGAGCGCCAAACAGACAACCAGACCAACCGAGATGAGGATCATCGGGTTTGACTTGTTTTCCTGTGAGTCAATCTTGGTCGTGGGTCGCGCTACCGCAGCGTCGGACGACGCGGGTTGCTGGTTATTGAAGTGACCAGGCTTGCGATACTCTTTGGTTTTTTTGACCTGCTTTGCCATATAGTCCATTATGCCTGTGCCTGGACCGGTACTTTTCTGCAAGCACTGAAAGTGTCTGCAGCGCCACGTAGACTGGCTACATCATGGATTTTCTTTTTGATGATTTCGCCGCCGACACCACACCGCAGGTAATGCCCAGTGCAGAGGACCTACTGCAGGGCATGAATCCGCAGCAGGAAGAAGCCGTCCGCTACGCCGGCGGTCCCTTGCTGATCGTGGCAGGAGCCGGATCGGGAAAAACCCGTGTTCTCACGCACCGTATTGCCTATCTATTGGCCACGGGTCGTGCACGCCCCCATGAGATCCTGGCAATTACCTTCACCAACAAGGCCGCCGCAGAAATGCGCGAGCGAGCTGCGGAGCTGATCGGGGAAGAGCAAGCCAAAAAAATGTGGATCTCAACGTTCCACTCTTCGTGCGTTCGCATCCTCCGTCGTGAAGCCGCAACCATTGGCCTTAAGTCGAACTTTTCCATCTATGATTCAACCGATTCCCTCCGGTTGATCACCCTGGTGGCCAAGTCCTTGGAAATCGACCCGAAGCGATTCACTCCCAAGGCCATCGCGCACAAAATTTCCTCGTTGAAGAACGAACTCATCGACGACGAAGACTATGCATCGACCATTAACACCAACGACCCGTTTTCCCGGGCCGTCGCCGAGGTCTACCGCGGCTACACCCGGCGGATGCGTTCGGCCAATGCGCTCGACTTCGACGACCTTATCGGCCAGGTGGTCTTCATGTTCAGGGCCTTCCCAAGGGTCGCCGACAACTACCGGCGTCGATTCCGCCACGTGCTGATTGACGAATACCAAGATACAAACCACGCCCAGTATTCGCTGATCCGCGAGCTGACCGGGATCGAAGGGGAGACGACACCTGGTGAGCTGACGGTAGTTGGTGACTCTGACCAGTCTATTTACGCATTCCGTGGCGCAGATATCCGCAACATCATCGAATTTGAAAAAGACTATCCCAACGCTGCAACGATCAAGCTGGAGCAAAATTACCGCTCTACGCAGACGATCCTTTCCGCGGCCAACGAAGTCATCAAGCGCAACCCGGACCGCAACGACAAGCGGCTGTGGACTGCGAGTGGCGACGGCGAACAGATCACGGGCTACGTCGGTGAATCGGAATCCGACGAGGCACGGTGGATCGCTGAGGAGATCCTGCGGCTCAACGACGAAAACGATGTTCGTCCCGGCGACGTGGCGATCTTCTACCGCACCAACGCCCAATCGCGCGCGTTGGAAGAACAACTGATGCGCGTTGACCTTAAATACCGCGTTGTAGGCGGAACCAGGTTCTACGACCGCAAGGAAATCAAGGATGCGTTGGCCTACCTGCGCGTTCTGGTGAACCCGGAGGACGACATTAATGTCCGGCGTATCCTCAACGAGCCAAAGCGCGGCATCGGGGATCGCGCTGAAGGCGCCGTTGCAGCGCTGGCAGACCGGGAACGCATTTCCTTTATGGATGCCCTGCGCCGTTCGGATGAAGCACCCGGCTTGGGTACCCGCGGCATCAAGATGACCGCTGCTTTTGTTTCGCTGATTGATGACCTGCAAACCGTTGCCGAAGGATCCGGCCCGGCTGAAGCGCTCGAAGCGGTGCTGGAACAGACCGGCTACCTGGAGAACCTGCGGTTGTCGACAGACCCCCAGGATGAATCCCGGGTCGAGAACTTGGCCGAGCTGGTCGCCGTGGTCCGGGACTTCGTCAACGAAGATCCTGAAGGCGGACTGGCTGGATTCTTGGAACGGGTGGCCCTGGTCGCCGACGCTGATCAGATTCCCGAGGCTCCGAGCGATGACGAAGGCGCTGCCATGGCCGCGCAAGAAGGCATGGTCACGTTGATGACCCTGCACACGGCCAAGGGCTTGGAATTCCCTGTCGTATTCCTGACCGGTATGGAGCATGGCGTATTCCCGCATCAGCGTTCGATGACCGATGAAAAGGAACTGGCAGAAGAGCGCCGCTTGGCCTATGTCGGGCTGACCCGTGCCCGCGAACGCCTGTACCTGACCCGCGCTGAACAGCGCAGCCTCTGGGGGCAGGCCCAATACAACCCTGCGAGCCAGTTCCTTGAAGAGGTTCCGAGCGAGCTGATTGACTGGAAGCGCGAAGGATCTGGCGGCGGAATGGGCTTCGGCTTTGGTAACGCAGCGGTGAATTTCGCCACGAGCAGATATGAGCGTGGAAGTCACTGGGGCGCCGGAACTTCTGGCAGCACGCCACAGCGCGGGCATAACGCGGCCCCGGTTTCCAAACAACGCGTGGTGCAAAATAAGGACATCACCGTTCCGAAGGTCGGCCAATCGGTCAAGCATTCGGCCTTTGGCTTGGGAACTGTTATTGCTTTGGAAGGCTCCGGCGACAAGACCGTGGCCAAGGTCCAGTTCCCTGATTCTGAAAAGCGGTTGCTGCTGCGCTACGCGCCGCTTGAAATCGTCGAGTAGTCAACTGGGAGACCGAGTTTTCTTCGTCACATTTACTTGGTTCTCGGCGTAATCCCGCGGTTTCTCTACGTGTTGTAAAAGTGGGAACTTTGCGGAAGTCGGGATAGTCTGAGAGGTGCGCACGGGCTACGGCGCCTTATGACGTCCGTTTGTTGCGGTGCGCTCTCTTAGGTATGGGATGGATTTCGGTCCATGGCCATGCCGCGAGTCAGCATGAACTTCGAACGAAGGACACAAACCCGTGGACCTGTATGAGTACCAGGCGCGCGATCTATTTGAGGCACACGGCGTTCCCGTGCTTGCCGGTATCGTCGCTTACACCCCGGAAGAAGCCAAAGCCGCAGCTGAGAAGATCGGCGGCGTTGTTGTAGTAAAGGCACAGGTCAAGGTCGGTGGCCGTGGCAAGGCTGGCGGCGTTAAGGTCGCTAAGACCGCCGATGAGGCTTTTGAGCACGCATCCAACATTCTCGGTATGGACATCAAGGGCCACACCGTTAACAAGGTCATGATCGCTCAGGGCGCGGACATCGCTGAGGAGTTCTACTTCTCGGTGCTGCTGGACCGTGCAAACCGCAACTACCTTGCAATGTGCTCGGTTGAAGGCGGCATGGAGATCGAGGTGCTCGCAGTTGAGCGCCCAGAGGCTCTGGCCAAGGTCGCAGTGGACCCAATCGTTGGCATCGACGCAGCCAAGGCTGCCGAAATCGTTGAGACCGCAAACTTCCCAGAAGAGCTGCGTGCCAAGGTTGCAGAAACCATCCAGAAGCTTTGGGTTGTTTTCAAGGAAGAAGACGCAACCCTCGTTGAGGTCAACCCACTGGTGAAGACCGGCGCCGGCGACATCGTTGCGCTGGACGGCAAGGTCTCCCTGGATGACAACGCTTCCGAGGTTCGCCACCCAGCTCACGAAGAGCTGGAAGACAAGGGCGCAGCCGATCCACTGGAAGCCAAGGCAAAGGCTGCTGGCCTGAACTACGTCAAGCTGGACGGCGAAGTAGGCATCATCGGTAACGGTGCTGGCCTGGTTATGTCCACCCTGGACGTCGTTGCCTACGCTGGCGAGAACCACGGTTCGGTCAAGCCTGCCAACTTCCTTGACATCGGTGGTGGAGCTTCGGCTGAGGTCATGGCCAACGGCCTGGACGTCATCCTGAACGACCCACAGGTCAAGTCGGTCTTCGTCAACGTCTTCGGCGGCATCACCGCTTGTGACGCTGTCGCAAACGGCATCGTTGGCGCGCTGAACACCCTGGGCGACTCGGCGAACAAGCCACTGGTTGTCCGCCTGGACGGCAACAACGTTGAAGAGGGTCGTGCCATCTTGGCCCAGGCCAACCACCCGTTGGTCACCCTGGCAGCAACCATGGATGAGGGCGCCGACAAGGCTGCCGAGCTCGCCAACGCAGCGAAGTAAGAGGGATAAGCGAACAATGAGCATTTACCTGAACAAGGACTCCAAGGTCATCGTCCAGGGCATCACCGGCGGCGAAGGCACCAAGCACACCGCCCTGATGCTCAAGGCTGGCACCAACATTGTTGGCGGCGTTAACGCCCGCAAGGCTGGCACCACCGTCACCCACGGTGACCAGGACATCAAGGTGTTCGGCACCGTGGCAGAAGCCAAGGCCGAGACCGGCGCTGACGTATCGATCGTCTTCGTGCCACCAAAGTTCACCAAGGACGCAGTCGTTGAGGCTATCGAGGCTGAAATCGGTCTCGTTGTTGTCATCACCGAAGGTGTTCCAGTACAGGACTCCGCTGAGTTCTGGGCTCTGGCACAGTCGAAGGTTGACGCCGACGGCAACCAGATCACCCGCATCATCGGCCCTAACTGCCCAGGCATCATCACCCCAGGTGAAGCGCTGGTCGGCATCACCCCGAACAACATCACCGGCAAGGGCCCAATCGGCTTGGTTTCCAAGTCCGGCACCCTGACCTACCAGATGATGTACGAACTGCGCGATCTGGGCTTCTCGACCGCAATCGGCATCGGCGGTGACCCAGTGATCGGCACCACCCACATCGACGCACTGGCTGCTTTCGAAGCTGACCCAGAGACCAAGGCCATCGTCATGATCGGTGAAATCGGTGGCGACGCTGAAGAGCGCGCAGCTGATTACATCAAGGCCAACGTCACCAAGCCAGTTGTTGGCTACGTGGCTGGCTTCACCGCTCCTGAAGGCAAGACCATGGGCCACGCGGGCGCCATCGTTTCCGGCTCGGCTGGCACCGCCCAGGCCAAGAAGGAAGCACTGGAAGCTGCTGGCGTGAAGGTCGGCAAGACTCCTTCGGAGACTGCTGTGCTGCTACGCGAAGTTTTCGCAGCTCTCTAAGCTGACGCTGAACTAGAAGTTCTGCCCCGGGTCCTTGACCCGGGGCATTTCTTTACCCATATGGCTTCATCGCCGGCAAGCGGGCCTGAGAGCGCAGAAAAGGGGAAGTCCGCCGGACTGGCGGCCTTCCCCTTTGCTATCCAGTAAGCGACGCCCGCAGGCGCAGCACTGCCGAAGCAGGGATCGCGTGCAGGGTGTCGAAGGCGCTCTACGGCTGCGCCGACAAGTCCTTGCCGGATTTGCCTTGCTCAGCCAACTCCAGCTGGTAGCTTTCCTCAAGAGCCGGAACCTGCTCGAACAGCTCCTCGACATCAAGATCAGGATTCTCCTCCTGGGTCTTGACCAGTTCAATCGCTTCTTCTTCGGTGGCAACCGAAGGCAGCGAACCTGGCAGCGGCTTGCGCGCAGATTCCTTGAGGAAGCACACCGCGATGAACCCGGCTACTGACGTGCCCATCACCCAGAATGCCGGAGCCAACGACGACGAAGTCATGGTCACCAAGGCCTGCATGATAAATGGTGCAAACCCGCCAAAGATCGCTACGGCGAAATTGTACGAGATGCCCATGCCACCGTAGCGCGAGGCGGTCGGGAACAAGGCTGGCAGCGACGAGGCAAGGTTAGCCACGTAGAAGGTCACGGGGAAGGCCAGCAAGGACAGGCCAACCAACGTGGACCAGACAGCACCATGCATCATGAACAAGAAGGCAGGGATCGCCAGAACAATCGCGGAGACCGAACCGATGAACAGCACTTTGCGGCGGCCAATGCTATCTGAGAGCTTGCCGCCCAGCGGGATGCACAAGGACATGCCCACAAGGATCGGCAGTGTCAGGAGGTTGCCGTGGACCGGGTCATAATGAAGGGTTTCGGTCAGGTAGGTCGGCATGTAGCTGGTCAAAGCGTAGCCAGCAGTGTTAGCGGCGGAAACCAGGACGAAGCCGGTCAGAAGCTCACGCCAATAGGACTTGACCAAGGCGATGACACCCTTGGGAGCATCAGGCGAGTTCTTGGCATCTTCGCTGGCGCGGTTGGCTGCTTCCTGGGCTTCCTTGAACGCGGGGGTATCCTCGATCTTGGAACGGAACCACAAGGCGATGACGCCCAGTGGCAGGGCGACCAGGAATGGAATGCGCCAGGCGAATCCTTCCATGACATCTTCGGCCAGGGTGAGCTGCAGGATCGAGACAAAGGCCGCGCCCAACGCGAAGCCCATGTAGGAGCCAAGGTCCAACAGCGAAGCATAAAAACCGCGCCGCTTGTCAGGCGCATATTCGGTAATGAACGTAGTAGCACCCGCGTACTCGCCGCCGGTGGAGAAACCTTGAATGAGCTTCAAGGCGACGAGCAGAATTGGTGCTGCTACGCCCCATACCGAGTAGTCCGGAAGGATGCCGATGCCGAAGGTGGCCAGTGCCATCATGAGCAAGGTGAAAACCAGAATTTTCTGGCGGCCAACGCGATCTCCGAGCTGTCCAAGGATCACGCCACCCAGTGGGCGGGCAACGAAGGTCACAGCGAATACGCCGAGACTGAACAATGTCTGGATTGCGGGGTCAACGGTGTCAGGCATGAACAGCTTGCCGATAATGACGGCCAAGTAGCCATAGACACCAACGTCGTACCATTCCATGAGGTTACCGACGACAGTTCCGCCGATAGCCTTCTTCAGCATTGAGTCGTCAACGACGTTGACATCTTCTACTTTCAGGCGACGTTTTCTAAAGAACAGTTGTTTACGTGGATTTGCTGCTTCCATAGTTTCACTCCTCGTATCTTTCTTGATCTTGTCGTGGAACCGGCGTCCTCCATGTGGTGACAGGTGCGTCGAAAATTACTCGCTAAAGTCACGTTTGGACGCCGGGCGACTCATCGAAATCGATAGATTCCTACTCGAAAAACCGCCTAATTACGGGCCTCGAGTGATGAAACGCTTGAGCGGATAGTTATCAAGCCTACCAAAAAATTGATCATTTTCCCCAAACAAGGACTGCCCTCACGCCTCGTGCGGGGGTGCTTGCGGTGCTCTCGAGTAGGTAGGCGAACCGGTGAAAACAGTTGTAGGCAAGAGGCATCGAGAAGAATTGGACGCGAGTTTCGAAAGGGGTTTAGAGGCGATGAAAATGTGTTGAAGGACTCTATGCGACACGGTGGGGAATCTGTGGAAACACAAAAAATTTGCCGGCTACAGAGGTGCGTTAAGAAGGATTTTGCTTCGCGGAACGCCAGGCAGCGATGTGTTCATGCCACCGATTAGCGCAGTGGAGCAGATACAAGAACGCCCCAAGGCTGCCGGTGCGGCATCTTGGGGCATCTATTTTGCGCGATTGCTAGTTTCGTAGGCCGACAGTCGCTTCTGCATCGATTCGGAGGAACGAAGAACCGATGACGGCGAAAGCACCAGGGATCAAAAGCATCCTGTGCTTGGGGTTGTAAAAAATCTCTTCGAGCGGAGACGCCAGAACCCGGCGGACTTTTTCCAGCAGGCGGTCGTTCTCCAAGGACAAGCGTTGCTGCCCAGTTTCGATGACCACACGATCTTTTTCCGTACTTACGGATGCACGCATCCAGTCGTCATCGGGGGTACTGATAGTCTCCGACTTAATCAGGGACACGGTTATTACCGCCTTTATCGTTCGTTTCGCCTCAGCGAGGATCCGCTCAGGCCAGTGACCGATGGGCGCACTATGTGTGGTTTAGCGCATACCAACTGACATATTGAATATATCGCGTCTGGCCAGCAGCCGTCTCTTATTCCCAGAGAATTAATCAACCTGTTACTCGAGAAGTCCTCTGATGTCTTGTGCAGTGAGCGCCTTGGAGAACCCATCAGCTTCGTCCATAACGGTCGAGATCAGCTTGCGCTTGCTTTCCTGCAGCGCAACAACCTTCTCTTCGATGGTGCCCTGGGAGATCATCCGGTAAACCATCACCTGACGAGTTTGGCCGATGCGGTGCGTGCGGTCAATAGCCTGCGCCTCAACTGCAGGATTCCACCAGGGGTCCAGCAGGAAGCAGTAATCTGCCTCAGTCAGGTTCAATCCGAAGCCGCCAGCTTTCAGCGAGATCAAGAACAGCGGAGCTTCGCCTTCCTTGAACTGCTCGATGACCTTGGAACGATTACGCGTATTTCCGTCGAGATACACGAAATTCACGCCTCGCTCGGTCAGCTTCTCGGCCAGCACTTTCAGATAGGAAGTGAACTGGCTGAAGACCAGAGCGCGGTGGCCCTCGCCCAGAACATCATCAAGCTGATCAAATAAGGCTTCAAGTTTCGAACCCGGAACATCCGATAGCTCGGGATCGACCAGCGAAGGCTCCAGCGCAAGCATGCGCAGATGCGTCAGGGACTGGAAAATCGTAAAGCGGTTGCGATCCAAGTCCTCCACCAGGTGCAGGATCTTCTGGCGTTCACGGTTCAGATGGGTGTCGTAAACATGCTGATGCTCATCGGAGAGCCGGACGAGCAATTGCTGTTCCTGCTTGGCCGGCAGATCGAGCACCACCGATTCCTTGGTGCGTCGCAGCATAAACGGCTTGATCCGGCGCTGGAGCAACGCCAGGGTTTCCTTGTCGCCCAGGACTTCAATTGGGCGGGCGAATTGGCGGTTGAAACGGCTCGTGTTCAAGAACAGGGCCGGTGCTACCAGCGACAACAGCGCACCGAGTTCAGAGAGATTGTTCTCCATCGGGGTACCGGTAACGGCCAGCTTGAAGTTGGTTTGCAGGTTCACAGCAGTGCGGTGGGCCTTGGTGGAGCGGTTCTTCACGAACTGGGCCTCATCAAGGATCAGGCCAGCAAAGCGCTGCGCCTCATAAATCTCATCATTCAAGCGCAACAGCGTGTAGGTGGTGAGGATGACGTCGTAGTTTTCCGCCAGCTCGCTGAGCTGCCGCGGTGAACTCAACGTTCCTTCAATGCTGGTCACGCGCAAGCTTGGAGCGAATCGCTTGACTTCGGTTTCCCAGTTCGAGACGACCGAGCTTGGCGCAACCACAAGGAATGGGGCAGGAGTACGCTGGGCTGCCGGAAGCTTGGCGCAAGCCTCGCTGTCATTCCACAGCCCGTGCGCATGCAGGATCAATGCGATGGTCTGCAGGGTTTTGCCCAAGCCCATATCGTCGGCCAAGATGCCGCCAAAGCCGCCCTGATACAGCCGGCTCAACCAGCGGAAGCCGTCAACCTGATACGGACGCAATTGCGCGTTCAACGTTTCAGGAACGGACGCCTGCTCGCCTTCGGCAACCTTGAGCAGGGAACGCATACGCGCAATGAACAAATCTGCGCCGTCGATGCCTTCGGCGAGATCATCGAGCTCCTCGAAGATGGAAATCTGGAAAACCGTAAGCTTCAGATCGCCTTCTTTTGGCTTGTCGTTGAGTGCTTGGGCTTCATCAACAAGGGCCTTGAGCTTGGCGAACAGCGGCTGGTTCAAGGAGAACCATGTATTGTCCGGAAGCTTGATCTTCATCTGGCCATTGCTCATGGCCTCAACGATTTGTGAAAAAGGAACCTCGTGGTCTCCAACGGTGATCAACAATCCCAGGTCCAGCCAGTCAGTGCGCTCGTGGTTGACCGCGTTGATTTTCAGCTGGGGAAGCTCGCGCAGCTGCCGGAATACCGGCCGGGTGCCCTTTTCGCTCAGCTTCACTATTGGCAGGCTCTCGATGGCAGGCAAGATTTCGGAGACAAAGGTAATGACGCTTTCGCCCGAGTAGAACTTGGGTGAAAGATCAGGATTCCCTGTTTCTGTAGTCTGCAGGAAGACCTCATCGATAGCTGCGCGAAGCTGTTCTTCGATTTCACGATCGTAGACCTCGTGCTGATCCGGAACCCCGGGATAGCGGATCTGGAATTCCAAGGTTGCCGAGTCATTCGGCTCGCCCTTGTCGTTCACATCGCGCTTGTAGGTGGCCGTAGCCTGCACATATGGGGGCTTCAAGTCCGGGAGCACCAATTCCTCGCTGGCACTGCGCAGGTCAAAGCGGCGCGCTAGACGCGGGTAGACCGAATCGAAGAAGCTGTCGATTTCCGCGACCGGAATGGCCACCGGGCGACGGTCAACGTACCAGCGGCGGTGCGCCTCAGCCACCGGTTCCTTGCTTGGAGCCAACCAGATTTCGTCGGGCTGGCCCAACTGCGCATAGAACCCATGATTTGCAATAACGCCGCTAGGCGACTCGGAATCCAGCACCAGGTCCTGGCCGTCGACATGCAAAATGCCGCTCAGCTGCATCAACTGGTCATCGAGCGTCGCCTGCATGCTGAAGCTGGCCGGGTCAACGATTCGAATGCGCTGTTCGGAGCGTGTGGAGATGAGATCAATGCCCAGCTCCTGAGCCTGCTGAAGCAGTGGCCACAGCAGGTCGGAAGCGTATTCGTCCATGAATAGCCAGTCTTCATCCACCTTGAACTGCAACTGGGTGTCGCTGCGGGCCATGGACGCAAAACGGGTGAACCAGTGGTGCTGCGAGCGCAACAAATTCCAGCCATAGGTCTTGAAGCCCAGGGTGGTCCAGCGCAGCTGTCCGCGAACCCAGCGGCCTTCGGTATTGCGGACCATCGGCCGCACGCCCAGGCGGAAACGCTTATTGCGGGTGGGATGCGGAATGGTGCCGGTTGGCATCCACTGTTGTTGCTGCGTGGTGTTCTTCGCATCGAAGAGCATGAACTGCAAACCCATGGCTACTATTGGGTCGTGCTGCGAGCCGAGCAGCCCGTCGGCTGGGCCAGGTTCAGAGGGCTCAAACCACGAGTCGATTTGCTGGGCCCACGCGGCCGAGCTTTTTTCTTCCGGCACAGCCACAAGGCGCGGCTGCGAAGCAATCTTGTTCGAGACGATGGCCAAGGCAGCAATGTGCGCGCAGATGCCTGGCTTGTCGCAAGTGCACTCGCAAAGTTCGATTTGCCAGTCGTCGCCGACCATCTGAACTTGGATCATCGGCGAAAATTCTTCGCCATTAGCACGCACGGTGCCTTCGATCTGCCGGGTGGATTCATCAAATTCCACGTCAACCACAGAATTTTCTTCAGCCGCTATGTTCTTTCCGTAAAAGAAAGGGACATCGCCCAGATAGCGCAGCAAGTGGCGCGCGTCGATGGTTGGGGGAACAGAATCACTCATCCTCTCATCGTTTCACGTTCCGGCCCGCGGTGAAAGTTGAAGGGCCTGTCTGTGAATAATCACTATCTATGACGTAGCGTTGACGCATGTCCCACATCTGGCCTTATCTACCGGCGAGGGCAGTGAATATCACCTCGCTCGTCGAGTTTGATCGCCTGGCTTCCGACGCGCTTTCCTCCCTCCACCCCCGTGGATTCAGCTGGCGCGTGCATCGTGTTGATCTGCGTGAACGGGACTCCGTCCTTCGCTCCCTAGACCTGTCTGAAGCGATCTTCATCGATTGCCAATACTCGCAGCATGGGCGGGAACTGGTTCAGGCGACCGGTGGCCTGTGCATGAGCTCTGCTGAAGAACTGCCCTTCACCACGGGGGAACGCAGCTTGTATACCCCGGACGAACTCTATAAAGGGATCCGCACGCAGGGCTACGAACAGGTCCCGGATGCGAAGATCTACACCTATTCGCAACAGCACACCGCACCGGCTGCGCTGAATCCCGAAGATGCCATGGCCAGGACCCTGCATGATCACCACGTTGGGCAGGCTTTGATTTCGGAAGTCTATGAGGGCGTGTTCAAGGATTCCCCGCTCATCGGGGTTATGGGCGGCCATGCGATGCGCCGCGGTTCACGCGAGTACGCGCAAACAGTGGAACTGGGCCAATTGATTACCCGGGCCGGCTATGGCGTTGCCACTGGCGGGGGACCGGGCGCCATGGAAGCTGCCAATGCCGGAGCATGGCTGGCAGGCTACGAGCAAAAAGATCTCGACCTAGCCCTGGAGATGCTCGCCGAACAGCCCGACGCCATTCACCAGCGCACCGGATGGGCCAGGACCGCGCTCGCCGTCAAGGATCGTTTCCCCAGCTCGCAGCAGTCACTGGGGGTGCCTACATGGTTTTACGGCCACGAACCGCCAAATCTTTTTGCCACGAAGATCGCAAAGTTCTTCGCCAACTCCATCCGCGAGGCAATTCTCCTGGAACAGTCCAATGGCGGGCTGATTGTCCTGCCCGGATCCGCCGGCACGGTTCAGGAGATCTTCCAGGATGCCTGCGAAAACTACTACGCCACCGGTGCCCGGGTGGTTCCCATGGTCCTGTTCGGCCGCGAGTACTGGACCAAGACCCTGCCGGTGTGGCCGCTGCTCCAAGCGCTAGCCGCCGATCGGGTGATGCGAGAAAAGATTGCCCTGGTGGACACCGCGGCCGAAGCGATGGAGTTCATCAACTCCATGAGCACGCTGCGCCGGCGCACTCGCTGGTAGCGCCCCTGACCAAATAACCCCGCTGCATCAGATGATGCCACGGGGTCATGGGCGATTGAAGCGGAGCCAACAGCCGGTCAAGCCACCTGCACGTCGAAAAGCAGGCCCAGGCAGTAGGTGACCGCTGCGGCGCCCCATCCGATGGCCAGCTGGCGCAGGCCGCGCTTGAGCGGCGAAGCTCCGGAGAGCAGGCCGACGATGGCTCCGGTGATCATCAAGGCGATACCCACCAGGATCACGGAGATGACCACGGCCGCCAAGCCGCCAAGCCCGAAGATATAGGGCAGGATCGGGATGACGGCGCCGGAAGCGAAGAGGCAGAAGGAAGTGGCTGCCGCGCCGGAGGCCGAGCCGAGCTCTTCGTGTTCGCTTTCCAATTCCTCTGCGCGTTCTTCGGGGTTCAGCGAAAAGGCAGGGTTGCAATCACAGGTGAAAAGCCCCATGCGTTCGGCGGCACGGTGTTCGGCATCTTCATCGCTCATGCCGCGGGCCTTGTAGATCAGCACTAGCTCGTTGGACGCCAAATCGAGGTTGGGTGCTGCCGTCAGCGTCACCTGGGTGGGCCGCGACGCGGTGAGAAGCTCGCGCTGGGAACGCACGGAGACGAATTCGCCGGCTGCCATGGATAGCGCTCCGGCCAAGAGCCCGGCGATGCCGGAAAAGAGCACGAAGGTGGAGGATACGCCGGTGGCGCCGATGCCCATGATCAGGGCGAGGTTGGAGACCAAGCCGTCATTCGCGCCAAAAACTGCTGCGCGGAAATTGCCCGAGAGCTGAGCCCGGCCGGCGGTGGCCAGCGCGCGGACTACTTCTTCATGCACCTGTTCGTCGGCGGCCATTTGCGCGGTCGCGTCCTTGTCGTCGCGGTACGGCGAATTGCTCTCGGAGCGCTGTGCCATGGCCAGCACGAAGACCGAGCCGAAATTGCGGGCCAAGAAGCGCAAGATCGTGCGGCGCAATGATGGGCGGACAGGCTTGGCGTGTTCTCCCAGCTTGGCCCGCCAGTGCGCCTCATGCCGGGCTTCGGCTTCGGCGAGTCCCAGCAGGATCTGCTTTTCCTGCCCTGATTTCTTCTGGGCCAAGGTGCGGTAGATGGCGCCTTCGGCGACTTCATCGGCCAGGTACTTTCGCCAGCGCTGGACTTGGGCACGGGTAGGTTCGGTTGCTGACTGGTTCGACATCACGAAAACAGCTCTCTTGGCAGGTCGAATTTCTTGGCGAAACTCGGTGAACGGGTCAGCTACCGATTTTAGTAAGGGGATGGAGCGTTGGGAATTTGGCAAGGCTAAAAGCGACGTTGCGCCCCTGCAGTTCCCCTGCGGCGGCAACGCCCAGGAGCAGCTCGGAAGTTTCCGGATCGAAGACCGGGCGGCGTGCGCAGCGGGCCAGGAGCTGTTCGAGCAGAATTGGATCGCCGACGTAGCAGATATGCCAGAGTCCATGGACCTTGAATTGCACTTGGCCGGTTCGGCGGTCGACGATGGGCAGGACGGAATAGGCCATGTGATGCGCTCTCGCTGTGTTCTTGCCCGAGCACATTGTGTGAACGGACCGCTTCTTCATCCGAACCACCCGTGAATCTGGGGTTGGTGCACGGCCAGTCGGAGCTTGGCGCCGTGTCTCGTGAAGCAACACTTGCGATACTACCGCCTGCGCTGTCCGCGCTGAAGACCCGTTCCGTAATATGACCTGGCCCCCCTGGCTACTGGCGGTCATCACCCATGGCGAGGCGGTTGATCGATTCGAACTGCTGGGCCCATTGCGCCGCGGAATAGTCCGGGAGGTTGGGCGCTTCGGGGCGCAAGCCGGTGAAGCCATCAAGCTGTTCGCGCACGATGTCGAGGTGGCCGGCGTGCCGGGAGGTTTCCGCGATCATGTGCACCATGAGATGTTCCAGCGTGGTGTGCCGGCGGCGGATCCACCAGGGCACTTCAACGGGAGCGCTGAGCGGCAAAGCCCTGATGCCAGCATCCGAGAAGGCGGTTGATTCCCGGTATAGCTCGATAATTTCGCTGGCGCTGAAGCGGGCCGGCGGCAGGAAATCGGCCTGCGGATCATCGGCTTCCAGAAGCTCTTGGATATAGGGGTCATCCACTGTGCGTCCGAGGCATTGGGCAAAATACCCGTACTCGGTGATGGCCAGATGGTGGACGACGCCGAGGATGTGCGTTCCGGTGGGCGTCAGCGGCTTGCGTGCCAGCAGGCCGCTCAGCCCCTGGGCCTTGTAGATGACTGCTTCGCGCGCGTCGGAGAGATATTCGTGGAGCAGTTCCTTGCTGTGATCCATGATCAGAGTCTAGCCAGCGTGCAGGGATCCGGAGCGCGGAACGTGCGGGACACGGCATATTTGCAGGACTCGCGCTATGCTCTGTTTACTATTGGTAAACTTGTCGCCGCAGCCCTTTCGAAGCGCCCATTTGGCTGCTGGCGTGCCACAACAAGCGAAGTGATGGAGCGAACGCATGAAGACCCTGCCCGTGGAATCAAGCGGTGCCGCGATCAATATCGGTTCGCGGTTGCGCGGGGTGCGCCAGCGGCAGCGAATGACCATCGACCAGGTGGCAGAGCTGTCTGGGCTGACCAAGGGCTTCCTCTCGCGTGTTGAACGCGATCTCACCAGTCCCTCGGTCTCGACGCTGCTGAAATTGTGCGAGGTGCTCGGCATCGAGGTGGGCACGCTATTCGAAGTGCCCGAAACCATGCTGGTGCGGCTGGAAGAAGCGCCGCGGGTGTCGCTGGGCGGGGAGGGGATCACCGAGCAGCTGGTGACGCCGCGCAGCGAGAAGCGCGTGCAGATGATCCGAGCCGAAATCGCTCCCAAGGGCTCTGGCGAAGCCGAGCTGTATTCGGTGGACTGCGAGTTGGAAGTGCTCCATGTGATCGCGGGGAAATTCACCCTCGTGCTGCCCGAACAGCGCGTTGAGCTCCAGGCCGGGGACACCATGACCTTTCCCGGGCGCGAGCCGCACAGCTGGGAAAACGAGTCGGATGAGGCCGCCCTGGTGACCTGGACCTTGATCCTCTAGCTTCAAGCGCTCCTTTTCGTTGCGGTGCTGTGGAGCGCGTATTCTAAAAAGGTGTGCTCGGCGTGCGCACATAGTGCGGTGATCGATGGGAGTGGCGTGAAGACTAGCGAGGAAACTGGCGCACGGGATCAGCTTCGCTGCATCAGCTGGTGGGCTTCGGTGCTTGTCGGCCTTCTTGCCGGCACAACCCTGACGTGGATCCGCACGCAGCGCAATTTCTTTTTCATCGGGGCGGTCATTATCGCGGTAGTGATTGTGGTGCTCGGCCTGCGGACCATTCGGCGCAGGGCCCGCTTCCCGCAAATGGCGCAGGCCCGCGTTTCGTGGCTATATGCCTTCTGGGCGATCATTCTCATGATCCTGGTCGGGCCCCTGCAACTGGTCTACGTAGCCGATGACCTCTCCGAGCTCATGCTCAAGTCCCTGATCCTGTCCGCCGGGTTCTGCGTGGCGATCCATGAAATCGATCGTTCGCTGGTCAATGCCAGCACGAAGAACTTCCGCGACGCCTAGGGTTCCGGCCATCATGCCGCTGCGCCAGCCAGCTGGTCCAGGCATCTGGCTCCTTATCTTGCACCGGGCCCCGGGCCATCATTCAAGCTGCCCCTGCCCGGATGGGCCAGCCTGCCAATAGCCGCAGCGCAGAACCCTGCCCTGTAATGCCCTGGCGCCGGCATTATGCCCTTTTGCGCGCCCCAGCTCCCAGATCCATGGCTTAAGCCTTGACGTGACCGCGCCAACAAAATAGCATAATAGGAAACTGAAGTTTCATATTGGGCAACTACGGTGAAAGCCGTGAAACGCCGGGAGGGCAAGAACATGAAAGAAGTCCGCATTGAGGAAAACGGCCATCTGGGTCCGATCAACGCAGCGGTTATCCCGCGCTATGCGGGGGCCGGAACCTATGCCCGACTGCCCCGCCTGGACCAGGTCCAGAACGCGGATATCAAGATCATCGGCGTGCCTTTTGACACCGGTGTCTCCTACCGGCCCGGGGCGCGCTTCGGCGCCAACCACGTGCGCGAATCCTCGCGCCTGATCCGCCCGTACAACCCTGCCACCGACACCTCGCCGTTTGCGCAGAGCCAGGTGGTGGATGCAGGCGACCTCGCAGTGAACCCGTTCAACATCAATGAAGCCATTGAAACCATCCAGGACGAGGCGCTGGAGCTGACCGCGGACGGTTCGAGCCTGGTCACCATCGGCGGCGACCACACCATTGCGCTGCCACTGCTGCGCGCGGCTTCCCAGCGCGCCGGCGCACCGGTAGCCATGCTGCACTTCGACGCCCACCTGGATACCTGGGACACCTACTTCGGCGCCGAATACACCCACGGCACTCCCTTCCGCCGCGCGGTGGAAGAAGGCATCCTGGACACCGAGGCCATTTGCCACGTGGGTACTCGTGGCCCGCTGTACGGCAAGAAGGACCTGGAAGATGACAAGCGCTTCGGCTTTGGCATCGTAACCAGCTCGGATGTCTACTACCAGGGCGTGCGCGAAATCGTGGACAAGCTGCGGGACCGTATTGGTAACCGCCCGCTGTACATCTCGGTGGATATCGACGTGCTGGATCCGGCCCACGCCCCGGGCACCGGCACCCCCGAGGCCGGCGGCATCACCAGCCGCGAACTGCTCGAGATCCTGCGCGGCCTGCGGGGCTTGAATATCGTGGGCGCCGACATTGTCGAGGTCGCTCCGGCCTACGACCACGCGGAACTGACCGGCGTGGCTGCCAGCCATGTCACCTACGACCTGATCAGCCTGATCAGCGACTTCCGGGCTAACCAGGGGCTGAACAAGTAATGAGCGAACAGCCTCAACGCAACGGCGGCGACCTGGTCATTGAGACCCTCACCGCGCTGGGCGCCAAAACCGTGTTCGGCATTCCCGGACAGCACGCCTTGGGGCTGTTCGACGCGCTCTCGCGTTCCACCTTGGAGTTTGTCTCCTCGCGCGTGGAAAACAACTCCGCCTTCGCGGCCGACGGCTACTCCCGCGCCACCGGAGAGGTGGGCGTGCTCTTCCTGTCCACCGGCCCCGGGGCGCTGACCTCGCTGGCCGGGCTGCAGGAAGCCTACGCCACCGGCGTGCCCATGGTCGTCATCGCCAGCCAGATTCCGCTCGACGGCCTGGGCGCACGCCGCAAGGGCATGCTGCACCAGCTCGATGACCAGAAGGCCTCGGCGGCCAATGTCACCAAGTTCCAGCAGACCGTGCACCATGCCTCGGGCATTCCCTCGGCCATCCAGGATGCCTGGGCGCGCGCCATCACCGTGCCCATGGGCCCGGTCTGGGTGGAAGTCCCGCAGGATGTGCTCTTGGCCCAGGTGATGGTCCCTCCGGTGCAGGATGCCTTGGCCGAGGCCTATGAGCACCCGCCACGCGAGGAATTGATCCGCGAAGCGGTCAACTGGCTTTCTCTCGCCCACCGCCCGGCGATTATCGCCGGTGGCGGGGTGCGTCGTGCCGGCGGCCAGGCCGAATTGCTCGCGGTGGCCGAAACCCTGCAGGCGCCGGTGCTCTCCAGCCCCGGCGGCAATGGAGCGTTCCCCTGGAACCATGAATTGTCCTTGCAATCGTGGGTTGAGGATCGCCATGCCACGCAGATCATGGAAGATGCAGACGTCTTGCTGGTCATCGGTTCGGCTCTGGGAGAAGTGACCAGCAATTACTTCACCCTGGAACCGCGCGGCAAAATGATCCAGATCGACGCCGAGCCACGAGTGCTGGAATCCAATACCCCGGCGCTGGGAATCCGCGCCGATGCCCGCGAAGCCTTGAAATTCCTCGATCGTCAATTGCACGCCGCCGGGTTCGCCTCGCGGGCCTCCTGGCATGGCCAGAGTCCAGTGCAGGTGGTGGCGCAGACCCTCGCGAAGATCCAGGCTCGTCTTGACGGGCAGGATTTGGCCAAGGAGCGAAAGTTCATGGCCGATATCCGTGCAGCGGTTCCGGCCCGGATGCAGACCTTCTGGGACATGACCATCGCGGCCTATTGGGGCTGGAGCTGCTGGGATGCCAAGGAGGGCCAGTTCCACTCGGCACAGGGTGCCGGCGGCTTGGGCTTCGGCTTCCCTTCGGCCATCGGCGGGGCCATCGGCACCGGCCAACGAGTGCTCGCGGTGAGCGGCGATGGCTCATCGATGTATTCGATCGCGGAGCTGGCTACCGCCAAGCAGCATCAGGCTCCGGTGACCTGGCTGATCGTTGACGACGGCGGCTACGGCATCCTGCGCGAATATATGGAAGGCGCCTTTGGCAAGGCGACGGCCACCGAACTGGCGCGGCCAGATTTTGTGGCGCTGGCCCAATCCTTTGGCGTTCCTGCCCGCGAGGTGGCCGTCGAGCAGATCGGCGACGCCCTCGAGGAAGCGCTGGCCGGGCAAGGGCCGAATGTCATCGTGGTCAAAACCCTGCTCAAGATGTTCGCCCCGACGCATCTGTAAGAGGCAGTGCCCAGTGCAGGCAAAAATATGGTGGCCTCGGAGCGATGGCAAATGCCAGCGTCCGGGGCCACAGCCTTATCCAGAACCGTCAGCGACTAATGCGTGAAGTGGTAAACCACGCCGAAGAGCACTGCGGAAACGCCCATGCTGATTCCGATGAGCAGTGGCTCCCAATCCAAGGACTGGGCTGCCAACATCACTGCGAAGGCACCGAAGAGAACTATCGCTCCGATTCCTCCCAGGATCACTCCTCCGCCTCCATGGTGCCGCACGGCGGAGTGTGCGGCCCGGTGGAATAGTGTTTCCATGCCGCCATGATACGTCCGATTCGACGCGGATCCGAGGTCCAGGGAAAGAATCTGGATATTGTCAGACTTCTTAAGCGTCCTTGCCGGTGCGCAGCTCATGGATTTTCTGCGCCGCCAAGTTCAGCGAGCGGTAGTCCGCTCCCGGTCCCTGGGCAATGAATCCGGGGCATTCGTGATCGGCGAGGCCTTCCTGCCCGTAGGCCAAGCCGCGGTAGGTCCCGTGGGCCATGCGCACCAGGTGTGCTCCGGCGGCCACATCCCACACCTTGGTATCAAAGCCGATGGTGGCATCGCACCAGCCAGCGGCTACATGGGCCAAGGCCAGCGCGGCGCTGACCTTGCGCCGCACGGTGGCGAAGTCCTGGATCCACTGGCCGAACAGCTGCAGTGCCAGATCCCCGTCGTGCACCAGGGATTCTGCGCCGGGATAGTCGGTCATCAAATTGGCCCGGGCCTGTTCGGGGCGCCGTGCGGGGTTCAGGACTGCGCCGTTGAGCAGCGCTGAATCGGCATTGGCGGTGAATTCGTCGCCGGCAATGGGATCGATGATCACCGCCGCGGCCAGCTGGCCATCGATGGCGGCGGCAATGGAAATGCAGAAGAATGCGATGCCGTGGACAAAGTTGCTGGTTCCGTCAATGGGGTCGACAATCCATTGGACTGAGCCTGGCGCGGCGTTGCCCGATTGCGTGGAAATGTTCTCCTCGCCGAGCACCCACGAACCAGGAACCGCGGCCAACAAGGACTCGGTGATAATCTGCTGGCTGCGCCGGTCAATCTCGGTCACCAGATCGTGGGCATTGGTCTTGATCTCGGCATCCACCGAGGTGCGGAAGGTGGCACGCAGCAGGCTCGCAGCGCTGCGCGCCGCGTCCAGGGCGGCCACGCGCAGTTCTTCGGCGCGGGTTTTTTCACAGATTGCTGATTGCTCGCTCACCGTGCCAGCTTATCGTGCGGCCGATGGCAGGCGGGCGTTGCCGAGCAGGCGCAGCCATGCCGGTGCCCGCCGGGGAAGTTCTGCGGCGCAGCTCGATTCGAGTGGCTACCGGGTGCCGCGAGTGCGAATCAGGATAAGCTTCTGCACATGAGCAGCATGCAACCGATCCCGCCCAAGGCCTCGTTGACCGAGCAGGTCACTACGATGATTCGGGCGGCCATCGTTGCAGGCGAGATGGAACCCGGGCAGCACTATTCGGCCATCGGCATTTCCGAGAAGCTCGGTGTCTCGCGCACCCCGGTGCGTGAAGCGCTGCAGCTGCTGGAAAAAGAAGGCATCGTGACCGTCGCCAAAAACCGCGGCGTCCGGGTCAACCAGATTTCCCTGGAGGACATCGTCGAGGTCTTCCAGCTGCGGCTGGCCATTGAACCGCCAGCAGCGGCCCGCGGGGTCATCAACGCCAGCGACGCCGACCGCGCCCGGCTGGTGCAGCTGCACGAGCAGTTGCTGCAGGCCGGGCAAAATGGCGATGGGCGCGCGACCCTGGAAGCCGATAAGGAATTCCACTTGTACCTGCTGGGGCTGGCCAGCAATAAGAAGCTTGACTCCGTGGTGGGGGAGCTGCGCAACCTGGTGCTCGCGCATGGGCAGACAACGGTGCCCTATGCCCGCAGCAGCCAGGAACTGGCGGAGGACCGTGAAGAACTCATGGCCGCGATTCTCGCCAAGGATGCGCCGGCGGCGGCCATGGCGGTGCGGGGCCACATCACGCGCACCGCGCAGATGCTGATTCGTTCCATCTGTTCGCGGACCGAGACGCTGGTGGCCCAGCCCTTCCTGGACCGTCTTGACGACCTGATTTCCTAGCCGCGCCTGGATACTTTCCACCGGGTCTTGCCATGCGTGAGCTGCGCAACATAGAGTAGCATGCAACATGTAACTAACTCAGGTGGCAATGACAACGAGGTGGCAAAGATGGGCCAACCGCTGGACGGTATCAAAGTCGTCGACCTCTCGCGCATTCTTGCCGGTCCGCTATGCACCATGACCTTGGCCGACTTCGGCGCCCAGGTGCTGAAAGTGGAAAGCAAGGCCGGGGATGAAACCCGCGGGTGGATCCCGCCGGTCAATGCCCAGGGCGTGAGCACCTACTACTGGTCGGTGAACCGGAACAAGCTGGCGGTCATCGCCGACTTCAGCAATCCCGAACACCTGGCGAGGCTCCTGGAATTGATCCAGGACGCTGATGTTCTGGTGGAAAATTTCCGGCCCGGCGTCCTGGCCAAATTCGGACTGGACTACTCCCGGTTGAAAGAGCTGAACCCGGAACTGGTCTATTGCTCCATTTCAGGATTCGGCGAACAACAAGGCGCAGCTTTCCCCGGCTTTGACCTCCTGGTCCAAGCGGTGGGCGGACTGATGAGCATTACCGGGGAACCCGATGGCGCCCCCAGCAAGGTGGGGGTTGCCCTGGTTGACGTGCTCGCTGCGCACAACGCCGTCACCGGGATCCTGCTGGCCCTTCGGGAAAGGGAGAACAGCGGCCTGGGGCAGCGGGTGAGCATCAACCTGCTCTCTTCGGTGCTGGCCGGAATGACCAACCAAACAAGCAGCACCCTGGCTACCGGAACATCACCGGCGCGCCTGGGCAACGCCCACCCGAGCATCGCGCCCTACGAAACCTTTAATACCGGCGACGGCGTCATCGCGATCGCGGTAGGCAACGACCGGCAATTTGCCGCGCTGTGCCAGCAACTGGGCGATCCCGCGCTCGCCGAGGACCCCCGGTTCATCACCAACACCGACCGGGTCGCGCACCGTGCCGAGCTCAAGACGCTGATTGAAGCGGCCGCCGCTGAACACAGCGCGGCCAACTGGGCCAGCTGCCTGATGGAGTCCGGGGTGCCCGCGGGCAAGGTCAACACCATCGCGCAAGCCATTGGCTTTGCCCAGGAGCTGGGCCTGGATCCGGTGGCGGCCATCAACGATCCCGACACCGGTGAAACAACCACGCACCTTGCCAGCCCTATTGGGCTCTCCCGCACACCAGCTCAATACCGAAGCAACCCGCCGGCCCACGGCCAGCATCAAGAGCTCTTCGAACAAGCAGCTCGCGCCTAGCCGGACTGTGCGCGAACCCGCCAACCAACGCAACCTCCAAGGAGCGACTATGGACACCACTGAACACGCCCTCGACCCCGCTGATCTGATCAACTTCGATTCGCTGCTTGGCAGTGAGGAACTGGCCCTGCGCGATACCGTGCGCGGCTTCGCTAAAGAACACATCAAACCGAATATTGCCCAGTGGTACAACGACGCGGTCTTCCCGTTGGAGATCGTCCCGGAAATCGCCAAGCTGGGCCTGTTGGGCATGCACCTGAACGGTTATGGCTGTGGCGGCCGCTCCGCGGTGGAATACGGCATCGCCGGAGCAGAATTGGAAGCCGGCGACTCGGGACTGCGCACCTTTGTTTCCGTGCAGGGATCCCTGGCCATGAGCGCCATCCACAAGCACGGTTCCGAAGAGCAGAAACAAGAATGGCTGCCGAGAATGGCCGCCGGCCAGGCCATCGGATGCTTCGGGCTGACCGAGCCAACTGCCGGATCCGACCCGTCAAGCATGAAAACCTTCGCCCGCCGCGACGGTGATGACTGGCTGATCAACGGGTCCAAGCGCTGGATCGGCCTGGCCAATGTGGCACAGGTAGCAGTCATCTGGGCGCAAACCGACGAGGGGATCCGCGGTTTTGTAGTACCGACTAACACCCCGGGATTCACCGCAACCCCGATTGAGCAGAAGCTGTCCATGCGTGCTTCCATCCAGTGCGACATCGACCTGGTTGATGTGCGCTTGCCGGGCTCGGCCGTACTGCCAAACGCCAAGGGCTTGAAGGGGCCATTTTCCTGCCTCAATGAAGCGCGCTACGGAATTCTCTGGGGATCCATGGGAGCAGCCCGCGATGCATTTGAAGATGCCTTAGCCTACTCGCAGCAACGTCTTCAGTTCGACAAGCCTCTAGCTGGCTACCAGATGACCCAGCAGAAGCTGGTGGACATGGCTCTGGAGATCAACAAGGGTTTCCTGCTGGCCCTGCACATCGGCCGGCTCAAAGATGCAGGAAATCTGGATCTGCACATGATCTCGGCGGGCAAGCTGAATAACTGCCGCGAGGCCATCAAGATCTGCCGCGAGGCGCGGACCATCCTTGGCGGCAACGGCATCACCCTGGACTACTCGCCACTGCGCCACGCCAACAACTTGGAGTCAGTGCGCACCTATGAAGGCACTGACGAAGTCCACACCCTGATCCTGGGCCATAAGCTCACCGGCGTCTCCGCCTTCCGCTAAACCGCGCAACGCAAAAGAATCCAGAGGAACATGATGATGGAATTAGCTTCCACCCCGGTGGCCCTGCACCAGTACCTCAACGGCTCGTGGGCCGAGGGCCAGGGACGCGAAATCGATTCGAGAGCTGCTGCTGATAACTCGCAGGTACTTGCCCGAGGCCGCGCAGCCAGTGAAGAGCAAGTCGATGCTGCTTTCGCCGCCGCCCACCAAGCGAAGAAAAGCTGGGCGGCCACCCCGATGGCTGCACGCGCAGCCTACCTGATCGCGGCCGCAAGCTACCTCAAGGAGCATGCTGAGCAGTTCGGAGAGGAAGTTGCCGGCGAAGAAGGCAAAACACGGGCCGAAGGAATTGGCGAAGTACTGCGAGCAGCCCAAATTTTCACCTATTACGCAGGCGAAGCGGAACGCGCTGCCGGGACAGTATTCCAGTCTCCTCGCCCCGGAGAGCAGATTCTGGTGACCAGCAAGCCGCTGGGCGTGGTGGGCATTATTACGCCGTTCAACTTTCCCATCGGCATTCCAGCGTGGAAAATCGCGCCGGCACTTGTCTTCGGAAATACCGTCGTTTTCAAGCCAGCCAGCCTGGTTCCGATTCTGGCGCTGCGCCTAGTCCAGGCCTTGGAATATGCGGGACTGCCCGCAGGAGTGCTCAACCTCGTCATTGGCCCAGGGGCGCTGGGAGACCGATTCATTGCCAATGAGCACCTCAACGGCCTGTCCTTCACCGGATCAACCGCGGTAGGCCGCCGGCTCTGTGCCGCCGGCGCAGCGCGCGGTGTTCCGGTCCAGGCCGAGATGGGAGGCAAGAACGCCGCGGTGGTGCTCGCCGATGCCGACCTGGATTTAGCCAGCGAACAGGTGCTTTTGGGAGCCTTCCGCTCTACCGGGCAGAAGTGCACTGCAACCAGTCGGCTCATCCTGGACGACGAGATTGCCGAGGATTTCCTGGCCAGACTCATCACGCGCCTGGAACAGTGGACTACCGGCAACCCGCTGGATCCCGACGTCCACATGGGACCACTAGTTGATGCCAAAGCAGCGGCCTCGGCGCGCGAAGGAATTGACCGTGCCCTGAGCCAAGGAGCGCTGTTGCGCTTCCAAGGCAAGGCTCCAGAAACGGGAAGCTATCTGGCGCCCGCCATCTTGGAGCTGCCAGCAGGTGAAGCCGGCCGGGAGAACTGTGCCTGGCGCGAGGAATTTTTTGCCCCGATTCTTGCGGTGTGCACCGTCAGCGGCGCAGATCAGGCTTTTGAAGCGGCCGAAGACTCCGAGTTTGGGTTGAGCCTGGCCCTGTTCACCAGCAATCTTTCCGTGGCACTAGCTGCTGAACAAACACTGGATGTTGGCATATTGCATGTAAATTCGGAGTCAGCAGGCGCGGATCCCCACGTACCATTTGGAGGTGCCAAGGCATCTGGCTATGGGCCGAAGGAACAAGGAGCAGCGGCCCGCGAGTTCTACACGCACACGACCACCACTTATTTGCGGGGCTGATTGCTCCAGCTCAAGTGCCGAAGAAGGAAAGATCAATGATGATTGAACGTATTTTGGTTATCGGTGCCGGAACCATGGGCCGGCAAATCGCCATGAGCTGTGCCTTGAGCGGCTATGAGACTCTCCTGCAAGACATCTCTGAGCAGGCCTTGAGCGCAGCGCGCGCAGACCTCGAAGCGTGGGCCGCATCCAGGGTTTCCAAGGGCAAACTGGAACAGTCGGACGCTGATGCGGCCTTGAGCCGGCTGGCCCAGAGCACGGATTTGGCAGATAGCGCCAGTACGGCCGATCTGGTGATCGAAGCAGCCGTGGAGCGGCTGGATATCAAGGAGCAGATCTTCGCCACCTTGGGTGAACATGCCCCAGCCCACGCGATCCTTGCCACCAATTCCTCGACCTTGCCCTCTTCGCGCGTGGCCGCGGCCAGTGGGCGCCCCCAACAGGTATGCAATATGCACTTCTTCAACCCTGCACTGGTGATGAAGTGCGTTGAAGTGGTCCGCAATGAGCAGACCAGCGATGAAACGGTGGAAGCCGTGACGGCGGTGGCCACGCGGCTGGGCAAGCAGCCGGTGCTGGTGAACAAGGAGATCCCGGGATTCATCGCGAACCGCATGATGGGAGCTATCAACGCCGAGGCATTGAACCTTGCCCACGCAGGAATCGCCAGCATTGAAGATATCGACACCACCGCCAAAACAGCACTCGGGCACCCAATGGGCCCCTTTGAGCTGATGGACATGGTTGGCCTGGACGTCATCGATTTCATAGCCCAGGCGACCTTCGCCGAAACGGGTAATGAAGCCGATAAGCCGCATCCGCTCATTACCGAAAAGGTCCAAGCCGGTCTCCTGGGCCGCAAGAGCGGGGAAGGGTTCTACCCTTACTCGTAGCCAATCCGCGGGCCTGGAGGTTGAATCGCGTGCCGGGTTTCGAATGCCAGTCGTTTTCCAGGGTTTGGAGAGAACATGAAAGACTGTGAGCATGAGTCACATTTCGACTGATCAACGAGCTCGTCACGTTGCTTCGCGGGTGGAAGACAAATTCCACAACTGGCGTGCCAAGCGGGCACAAGCCAGGGGGCAAGGGGCGGTCATCCTGCCTTACACCGGCTACGGCTCGACGGGACCCGAAGGGGGCTGGATTCGCGTACTAGCCCGAGTCGTGCTTGCCGGCCCCGGAGCCTTCGAATTCGGTCAGCATCAGGCGCAGGTGATCGCCGACGGGATCAGGGGTTTTCGAAATTTCATTTCACCGATCCTTCCTTTTGGCAAGGTCAGCATCGTCGTAGGAGAGCAGCGCTTCGAGGTGCAAGCGGACCGCGGCGGCGTCATCGATGCGAAGCTGGCCGTTGACCTGCCGGCGGGCTGGAACGAGATACACCTTCAAGCCCACGACGGCGACGAGGCGACAGCCCGCATCATGGTCATTGACCAGGCTCAGAAGTTCGGCGTGATCAGCGACGTAGACGACACCGTGGTGGTCACGGCACTGCCGCGCCCCTTACTGGCAGCGTGGAACTCATTTGTGCTCTCAGAGCACGCTCGCGTTGCAACTCCGGGCATGGCTGTAATGTTGCAGCAAGTGCGGCAAGAACACCCTGGTGGACCGATGGTCTACCTTTCCACGGGGGCATGGAATGTTGCGCAAACTCTGCAGCGCTTCATCTCCCGCAATCTTTACCCCGAAGGCCCGCTGTTGCTCACGGACTGGGGACCTACGGACCGTTCCTGGTTCCGCAGCGGCATGCAGCACAAGGTGGACCAGCTGCGGCGGCTGGCTCAGGAGTTTCCACATATCTCCTGGATCCTGGTCGGCGACGATGGCCAGCACGACCCGGCGATCTACGCAGAATTCGCGCGCCGCTATCCCGAGCTAGTCCGGGCGATAGTGATCCGGCAGCTTACGCCGTCTGAGGCCGTACTGGCTGGCGGACGTTCCAACGAGTTGCGGCGCACGACCCCGGGCGTGCGCTGGGTATATGAGCCTGATGGCGCGCGAATCCTCGACCAGCTGGTGAAGCTTGGCCTGGTTGATGCTGACGCCGAGAATTTGTAGAGGAAAGTACGGTAATGGCTGAATCAACGCTTCGTGTGCAGGTGCCCATGCGTTGGGGCGATATGGATGCCTATGGGCATGTCAATAATGTCAGCCTGATCAGGCTGATGGAAGAAGCGCGTATTGCTGGCTTTGGAGTTCCTGGCGGAACTGGTGCTCCCGGAGTTGAACCGCAGGCAGATATTTTTTCGGCGGTGCCGCCGGGAATTCAGATCCTGGTCGTTGAGCATCGCGTGCGGTACTCCAGGCCTTTGGAATACCGCAATGTTCCGGTGAATGTGGATTTGTGGGTGGCAAACATCAAGCCAGCCAGTTTTGAGATCTGCTACGAATTCCGGGACCCAATTGAGGATTACCTATGTGTTAAAGCGGCCACCACGCTGGCGTATTTTGACCCGGCTACTTCGCGGGTTCAAAGGCTTAGCCCTGAAGAACGCGAGGGACTGAGCGCTTTTGAAGGTGCTTCAACCTTCCCGAAGTAAGCTCTAGCGCTTCTGTCAATTAGGATTGATCTATCTACTCTTATTCAGACAGGAAGTGATGTTATGTCTCAGCCAGCTGGCGGACGTCTGCAAAGCGAGGCTCGACCTGCACGTCCTCAAGTTGTCTTGCAGGTACTCAAGCGCGAGCACATTGCTCCGCATTTGGTGCGGCTGACTCTCGGTGGTCCTGGGTTCGACAACTATGTCGACAAGGACGTGACGGATCGCTACGTCAAATTCTTGTTTGCCAAGCCGGAGCTTGGTCTGGAAATGCCTTACGACATGGAGGAGCTGCGCAGCAAGCTGGCCCCCGAAGACATGCCGGTGCGCCGCACCTACACCGTGCGCCGCAGCGATCTTGAAGCCCGAACGATCGAAATTGATTTTGTCGTGCACGGCGATGAGGGATTGGCCGGCAAATGGGCACGCGATACCGAGATCGGTTCCTCGATCTGCTTTGCTGGGCCTGCCGGGCTGTTCGTGCCGCGCGAAGAATTCGATTTCCATTTCTTTGCCGGTGATGAGACAGCTATTCCTGCCATATCCGCGGCTTTGGAAGCCATGTCCCCGCAAATGAAGGGGCTGGCCGTCATCGAGGTCGCCGACCGAGCCGATGAACTGGAGCTTGTGCACCCGGAAGGCGTTGAAGTTCGATGGCTGCACCGCAACGCACCCTTCACCCCGCAGAACACTGTTCTGGAAAACGCCGTGCGCGAGTACTCATGGCCCGGTGGCCGAGTGCAGGTCTTTGCCCATGGCGAGCGCGAAGTCATGAAGCGGCTTCGCCTTTACTTCTACGATGAGCGCGGGGTCGATCGCCGCGATATGTCACTGTCCGCCTACTGGGCGTTTGGCCGGGCAGAAGATGCGTTCCAAGCCGAAAAGCGCACCGAGGTTGGCAAGATCTTCGCCGACTAAAGCGGGCCCCACGCTCATTCTTCGGGGTGCCCATTGAGTGCTGCGAGCAGCCCAACGTCCTTAGTTAGATGTACCTAATTAAAAAAAGAAGATATTAGGTGATTAGGACTTGACGTTATTAGGGCTAGTTAGGTTATGCTTATTCCAGAGCTTCTCCCGTGTGTGGTCGGGAGAAGCGACTAACTTGACCGATATCATCGGCCAGTTCACTACGGTTCGAGGTTGCTCATCTCGACCTAGTGGTCGGCTTAGCCGGCTTGAATAAGGGGAATAGGGAATCGGGTGACCTGCTCAGTCATCCGGATCGCAGAAAAAGGAACTTACCAGGATTGCACACCTTGGTAAGTTCCTTTTTCATTGCTCGCGAGACTCGGAGTCATGAGCCCATAAGAGCAGTGTGGCCAGATATCCCGCGCAGGCGGGAAGCGATTCTCTGATGTCCGGGGGAATGCTTGAATTCTTGAGCGCGCGCCTGACGACAAGATCAGAATCCAGGAAGATCTGTGAATCCCGTAGCCCACGCAGTGCCATGTAGTCCCTGGTCCAAGGTCCTACCCCGCGTAAGGATAGCAGTTGCGTCAGGAATTCGGCTGGCCGGTGAACTAGGGATTCCCCGGACTCCAGATACCACTGCGACACGGTATGCAGTGTTGCTGCTCGCGCCAATGGGCACCGAATGATGGATTGAATTTCGGGCGCGCCCAGTCCTGACGTTGCTTCGGCAGTCGGAAACGCGTGAAGCCCTGATGCATGTGCCTCGCCCAGGTGTTCGACATACCTTCCTGCGAGCGTTCGCGCGGCGGCCAGGGAAACCTGCTGGCCAATGACCGTTGTCGCCAGAGCCTCGAACGGGTCCGGGTAGCTGATGAGCCTCAGATTCGGAAATGACGCAGCCATCGCGTCGAGCCCCGGCAGCTTCGCAAGGGATGCATAGGCTGGCGAAGTGTCTTGCTGCAATCCGAACCAGTGATTGATTATGGTTTGCAGGTGGGGGACTAGTGCGGCAGGCGCGTCATGATCTACGGATATTCCTGACGGGTCCAAAGCCAGGTGGACCTCGACGAGGTGTCCGCCAACGCGCAGGACCCGGCGAACTTTCGCAGCGGACGGCTCGATTTCTTCCTGGGCTGGAAGGGAATGGAGCCGCAACACGGACAAAGCATGGGCAATGTCCAGTGTTCCCACTGCCTCCAGGTGCAATTTCATGGCTTCAGGCCCAGATTCCTGAGCTGCTGCGGCGATGGGATCCCACCAAATGGGTATCGACCATCCCGATGGCTTCCATGAGCGCGAACATTGTCGTGGGCCCCACAAATTTGAACCCGCGTTTTTTCAATTCCTTGGCCAGCTCTCTGGATTCGGCGCTCTGGGTCGGGATTTCTGCCGCGGTCCGTGGAGCTGGAGTTTCCTCTGGCTTGAAGGACCAGATGAAATTGGCCAGCCCTCCCTCTTCGCGCATCATGAGCGTAGCTTCCGCGTTGGCGATGGTGGCGCGAATTTTCAGTTTATTGCGCACGATGGCGGGGTTATCCATGAGGCTATCAAAGTCATTCTCGGTGAACAGCGCAACCTTTTCAGGGTCGAAGTTGGCAAACGCCTCCCGGAAGGCTTCCCGCTTGGAGAGAATGATGGCCCATGAGAGCCCGGATTGGAAACATTCCAGGCTCAACCGTTCGAAGACTCCTGCTTCGGTGTTCACCGGCATGCCCCACTCGGAATCGTAGTAGGTGCGGAGCATATCGCTGGTGGCTGCCCATTGCGGACGGGCAAGGCCATCTTCGCCGATAACAAGATCTTCAGTCATGAATCTATCTTCGCATTATATGAGGTCAAGGGCATGTACTGAAGAAATGCTTCAGAATTTAGTAAATCCCCGGTGGTGCTTGGGCATCCGCGCGCTGGCAGCGTCCTGGGCGTCCCATCCTTGATTTTCCACCGCTGACGAAGAACATCGACGAGGTGAAAAAGTTGCGCTTTCGCGATCAGCATATGCGTGGCCTGTCGGAGCGTTCGCGTAACAATCGGAGGTTGCCGCGGCGCTCAGCTGGCGCACCTAATGCTCCGGCCCTGATTGGCTATCCCGTGGTGTTCAAATTTCCAGTTCAACCGTCTATCATCGTTATATGGCGATGATAGAGTCTAGAAGCGATGATGTGCTGGATCGCGACGGCAAGATGCGACAAGCTGCGCTCTTCCATGCCCTCGCTGACCCGACAAGGTTGCTGATCCTTGAACATCTGAAAACCGGTGAACACAAGGTCAGGGAACTGACCGATCATCTCGGGCTGGCCCAAAGCACTGTGAGTGCCCATCTTGCCTGCCTTCGGGATACTGATTTGGTCACCGTCCGGAGCCAGGGACGAGCGAGCATCTACACGCTGGGGCAGGCCGAGTACTTGGACCAGCTGCTCACCTTGGCACAGCAACTCGTTCCAAACCAATCTCAGGCGCATCACTGGCAGGAAGCGCACTCAAGCCAGCAAGTGGAGGTGTAGCCATGGGCCACGATCATTCGCACGGTCACTCCCATGATCATTCGGAGGCCAATCGCTCGCGACTTGCCTGGGCCTTTGGCATTACGGCAGGCATTCTCATTGCCGAAATCGTCGGGGCCATTGTCACTAGCTCGCTAGCCTTGCTTGTCGATGCGGCACACATGCTGACCGATACCCTCGGACTGCTGCTGGCGCTCACCGCGGCCAATTTAATTGCGCGCAAGCCCACCACCAAGCGAACTTGGGGGTTCCGGCGCGCCGAAGTGCTCTCGGCAACAATGCAATCAGCGCTGCTGCTCGCAGTCGGCATCTACGCCGCCATCGATGCTGTTCGCCGGCTATTCACGCCAACAGAAATCCAGCCAACAGGCCTGCTCGTTTTTGGTGTGATCGGTTTGCTGGGAAATGTCATTTCCATGTGGATCATCTCCGCGGGACGCAAGAACAACCTGAATATGCGCGCAGCGTTCCTTGAAGTTGTTAATGACGCATTGGGCTCGGTGGCAGTTATCGTTGCTGCCGTTGTCATCGCAACTACCGGATGGATGGCGGCAGACTCGATTGCTGCCCTGGTCATCAGCGCCCTGATCGTTCCACGCGCCATGAAGCTGTTGAGCGAAACGACTCATATTCTTCTGGAATCCACGCCGCGAGGGCTGGATCTCATTGCGGTGCGCGAGCACCTGGAGAACCAGCCCGGTGTCATTGCCGTGCATGACCTCCACGCTAGCCAGATAGCCTCGAACCTGCCGGTGCTCACCGCCCATGTGGTGGTCGAGGATTCGATGTTCTCGGCTGGAGTCGCGGGAGACCTCCTGAAGAACCTGCAAAATTGCGTGGCCGACCACTTCGCGATCAGCATTGAGCATTCGACGTTTCAGATCGAGCCATCCTCGCATCAAAGCACCGAGCACCAGCACGGCTGCTAGCAAGAGCGCCTAGAATTACCCGGCGGATAACCTGTGGTTTAGTTTTGCCGGGGCTGGGTCATACCTGAGTATGATGTCCCGCCTAATCAAGTCAAGCCTGCTGGTGGATGCCCATCTGGCTAGGGAATTTATATTCTTTTGGTATGACTTCTGAAACCCTGCCAAAAACTGACCATGCGGTCGCCGCTCGTGGGCTGACCAAAACCTACGGACATGACACCACTCGGGTTGAGGCTCTTCGCAGCGTCGACGTCTCGTTCGCACGTTCTCGTTTCACTGCCATCATGGGTCCTTCCGGATCCGGCAAATCAACCCTGATGCATTGCCTGGCTGGCCTGGACTCGGCAGACAGCGGCGAAATCATCATCGGCGGCAAGAACTTGCTCTCGCTCAGCGACGATCAGCTCACTGAGATGCGCCGCGAACAGATTGGTTTCGTTTTCCAGTCATTCAACTTGGTCCCCACCATCAACGCGCAAGACAACATCTTGCTGCCCCTGTCCCTGGCAGGCAAGAAGCACGACAAGGCCTGGTTCGACACGGTCATCAATGCCTTGGGCTTGCGCGACCGCCTCACCCACAAACCACATGAACTCTCCGGTGGCCAACAGCAGCGCGTGGCCGTAGCCCGTGCGCTGCTCACTCGCCCTGAAGTTGTCTTTGGCGATGAGCCAACTGGCAACTTGGATTCCCGAACCGGCGCCGAAGTCCTGTCACTGATGCGTACTTCCACTCGCGAAATGGGCCAGACCATCATCATGGTGACCCACGATCCCGTGGCAGCATCCTACGCAGACACCGTGCTGCTCATGAAAGACGGCGCGATCGTCGGTACCATCGAGGAGCCAACCGTGGCTACCGTGTCCGAGGCACTCGCCTCATTGGCGGAGTAAACGATGCTGCACGTAGCACTTTCCAATATCAAGACCTACGCCCGGCGCTATATCGCCGTCGTACTTGCCGTGGCCATCGGCACTGCGTTCCTCGCGGCAACGCTGGCAGTGAATTCGTCAACACAGGCGACCTTGAAGAATTCCTTGGGGGATTCTTACAAGTCCGCCGACTTGGTGGCCTACTGGGATCCAAGCCCAAGCGCCGACCCTGACCAGACAACCGAGCTCACCGCCAAAGAAATTAATGGCGTTCGCAATCTCCCCGGAGTGTCTACCGCCTATGGCTTGGGCTATGCCTATGGCCAACTGCATACCGCGGATAACGGATACACCATTCAGACCCAGCCGGTCGACCCGAATCAGGGGCTGGGTGGAATGGAACTTCTCGAAGGCCGCGCTCCGCTGGCCAACAACGAGATGATCATCGATGATTCCCACGCCAAGGACATGGGCATCTCCGTCGGAGATGTTGTGGCCCTGAGCGACGACCAGGGGAAGACCCAGAACATCAACATCGTCGGAATTCAGCGTTCCTCGGCTAACCCGCAGACCTCCGCCTACGCCTTGGGCGGCATGAGCGAAAAGGCATGGAGCCACTTCGCCGGCGACAGCGCCATATTCCGCGACATCGTCATCAATAGCGATGGTTCCATTGATGCTGTTCGGCAGGACCTGCAAGACTACTTTGCAGACCAGAAGAAAATTGACGTCGCTGTGGTCACCGCTGATCAAAAGGTTATTGACGAAGTGGCCCAGATGACCGGTGGCACCGACCAGCTGAGCATCATCCTGATTATTTTCGCTTTGATCGCGCTCGTGGTTACCGGCCTGGTTGTAGTCAACACGTTCTCCGTGGTGATTGCACAGCGAACCCGGGAATTGGCGCTGCTTCGCACCCTGGGCGCCAAGCGCAAGCAGATCCGCAGCTCGGTACTGATTGAAGCCCTCGTGATTGGCATCGTGGCATCGGTGATTGGCGTCTTGCTGGCCATCGCGTTGATGGCTGGTTTGATCCAGCTGCTGCACACCCTGGTGCCTGCCATGTCGTACGCAACGCTTTCGATGACCCCTGTCGGTCTCGCGGTTCCAATTGCTGTCGGCATCCTAATGACGGTTGTTGCTGCAAGCTTGCCTGCTCGCCGGGCCATGAAGCTGGCGCCGCTGGCCGCTCTGCGCCCGTTTGATGCTGCCAGCGTGAAGAACCGCGCGGGCGTTGTGCGTATCGTCTTTGGAGCGGCGTTGGCCCTCATCGGTGTTGGCCTTCTGGTCTTCGGCGCAGTCAAGGGGAATCTGGTCGTAGCCTTCCTGGGCGGTTTGGTGTCGTTCCCGGGGATCTTGATGCTCGCCTCGCTGTTCGTACCGAGCAGCGTCGCCGGTATTGGCAAGGCAATTGCCGGCAAATCGACTTCCCGCCGCCTGGCTGCATTGAACGCGGTGCGCAATCCAGGGCGCACCACGGCCACGGCGACTGCCTTGCTGATCGGCGTGACGTTGGTTTCGATGATCATGGTTGGCGGCCAGACCGCCAAGGCCAGCCTGAACAATTCAGTTGCTGCCGAGTACCCCGTGGACATGATGGTCTCGTTCTACGACGGAGCGACCAGCAAAGCCAAAGCGGAAGAGCTGGCCAAGACGATCGATGGCGTTGACGGCGTCAGCGCCACCTCGACTTTCACCAGTTCGTATGCCGATGCGGATCTGGACATGGGCGAACCGGTCAACATTCAGCTGATTGCCGTTGATCCGAAGGAATACGCCAAGACGGTTCTGGACCAGAAGGTCGTGCCCGAGAATGGCGAACTGATCTTGTCCCAGTGGGAGACCGACCAGAAATCCATCGAGGTCGCAGGACAGTCGCTCAAGGTCAAAGAATCAGGCGCGCTGCTCTCAGGAAACCTGATCACCAATGAGACCCTCAAAACCCTGGACATCAAGGACCCGAGTTCATACCCCGGAATCATCGTCAAGGTGGATTCCAGTATCGCAGGCTCGCAGATCAATGAACTGGTGACCGAAATTTCGGACATCACCGGCGTTGAATCCTCGATGATTGACGGCGGCGTGGTCATGAAGTCGATGTTCACGCAGATCATTGATGTGCTTCTGACCATTGTTTCGGCGCTCCTTGCCGTTGCGGTGCTCATCGCGTTGATTGGCGTCGCCAATACGCTCAGCCTCTCGGTGCTTGAACGGACCCGCGAGAACTCGCTGCTTCGGGCATTGGGCCTGAAGAAGAAGCAGCTGCAAAGCATGCTGGCCACCGAAGCAGTCCTTATCGGTGGTGTCGCGGCCTTGCTCGGCATGGTCCTCGGAGTTGCCTACGGCTTGCTGGGCGCCCAATCGGCGTTGGCATCCATGGGAACCTTGACCTACTCCATCCCGTGGTGGCAGCTGGCAGCAGTCCTTGCCGTGAGCGTGATCGCTGCGCTCCTGGCATCCATCACCCCAGGGCGACGGGCTGCAAGGCTTTCACCAGTAGAAGGCTTGGCAACCGAGTAATAGCCGCGTAGCGCTCAAGGCCGGGCCCGGAATAACAGCAATCCTGTTTTCCGGGCTCGGCCTTTTCGTTGCAATTGCAGCGGCAGATATAGATTGGCCCCATGAACATAGAACTCACCCGGTTCCGGGTGCTTCCTGGAAAGACTGCCTCGGTCAACGAATGGATGGAACTGCTTAACTCCAGCTTGCCTGCGGTCCTTGAGACCCTGGAGCAAGAAAAGATGTACGTCGAAACGATCTTTAGCGAAAGCATCGACGGGGTCGAGTACCTGTACTGGTACAGCATCCAAGGCGAGAACGGTGTCGAGGTCAAGGACTCGAATCACGAGATCGACAAGGCCCACTTGAGGTATTGGAAAGAATGCATCGACCCGGACTATGCACCGCAGGATCTGCGCCCTCGAGTGAATATGATCCCTGAACGCATTCAGTGCCTCATGAAGTGAATGCAGCACCACGACACTAAAGGTCCAGTTCACAGGGGAACTGGACCTTTAATGTCGGGTGGGGCGCTAGCTGCGCAGCGTGATGGTGGTGGCCATGGCCGGTGAACGGCCGGTGGTCACGAAGCCAGAGATATTGGATCCCGGGTGCTTGATGATGTCGGTAATCGACCCCAGATGCCGGCTCAGGTCGATCTTGTCTTCCGGCGCGGCAAGCACGAGGTGGAAGCCGAATTCCTGCAAGGCGCGTATACCGGCAGCGGCATACTCCGAATTGGCCTGAATGAACGCTTCATCGATCATCACCGTGCCGAAGGAAGTGAAGCCTGCCGAAGCGAAGCCCAGCTGGTAGGCCAAGGCAGCGCCCATGATGAAGGAAGTAAAACGCTGGCCCTCTCCACCGGACAGGGTTCCAGGTTCCAAGCCGGTTTCGATTTCACCATTGGTCTTGTGCTCATTGCAGCTAATAACCACGTGTTGACGAACATCCAACACCGTGGATCGCCACGCATTTAGTGAAGGATCACTCAAGGCAGTAACGAGGGATTCCAACGCCTTATAGGACGTGGCCAAGGTCGTTTCATCCTTGGTCGTATAGGCCTCCTGCAAGGCATCCTTCAACTCCTTGCGGAAGTTCCCGGCTTCCACCGGAATCGAATTCTCGACCTCCAGGCGCAGGATGGAGCCATGCTCGAAGGTCACTTCGGCCAGAATCTGGTTCAACGGCTTGATGCGTTCGGAGATCATGCGCCGCTCTTCATCAAGCAACTGCAGCAGATCGCTGAAGCGCTCGTAGGAGCGGTTGGCGAAGTATTCACGGAACTGTGCTTCGTGGTGCGGCAGGCCATCGGCAACAATCTGATCGTGCAGCTGCGTGTAGTGCCCGGCGGCCTCCGCGGAAGTACCGTGGGTCTGGGCGTGCGAGGTGCCGAAATCACGGGCAAAGCGACGGAAAGTTTCACTCAGGGCGCTGCCAATTTCCTGGTGCTGGCTATGCAGCGAATTCATCTGGCTTCCCAGCTGCAGCTTGACCTCGGCGAAGGCCTCGCTGATTTGCTCACTGGGTGGGCACTTGCCTGAAATGGCCTGGTCAAGGACCGGACCGAGCAACTGATGCTGGCGCAATGGCGCCGGAATCGATTGCTCCCAATCGCCAGCCGGCTCCTGCGCCGTGGCCAGGACCTGCTGAGCACGTTCTACCTGGAGCTGCAGATCCTGGATGCGGGAACGGACAAGTGCAAGGTCGCCGACAAGCTTTTCCGCTTCGGCCTTGGCTGCTTCAATCTGCTGGCGCACTCGTGAGGAATCACCCGAGAGCGACAGGGCATCGCCAAGCTTCTGCTCGCCACGCCGCAACGCTTCCAAGGCAGGGGAAGAATCCAATTGGCTGAAGCTGCGCTCGTCGGCAATGATCGCCTTGAGCAGCAGCGACTTGGCAACCACCTTGTTCTTGGCGGCGCTGCGTTCATCGGCAGACGCTTGAGCCTGGGCGATTTTTTCCTCCAAGCGCACTGCCTTGGACTGCAGCTCGGAGATCTTTGATTCGTTGGTGAATCCGAGCAAGTATTCGGAGGCCGGAAGTCCGCGAGTATCGCGTTCGAAGGTTCCGGCACCGGTTTTCATGGTGCCTGCAGGGGTGATGGCTTTGGGATGCACATGCATGGCGGCATCGTTATCCACGCAAGCCAGCGGATAATCCGCGGTGATCTTCGACTTCAGCCAATTGCCCGCATCGCCTGGGGCAAAGTCGAGTTTGGTGACCAGATCTGCCGGGCCCGCCGCACCCGCCTTGGGCTGCTGGGAAATATCGATCCATCGAACACGTCCCAGGCCATCAAGTTGGTCGATGGCATGGGTCACCTGTCCCAGCAGGTCGCCCGGTACCAGCAGGGTGCGGGCCAAGGAATGCAGGGCCTTCTCCGCGGCCAGGCGCCAGGTCGAGGAATCAGCGGAAACATCCATCAGCTCGCCGGCAAAAGGCAGCTGGTCTTCGCTCAGCGAGCACGCCGAAGCGATTGCCCGGCGCGCTGCGATGGACCGGTCATCGATATTGCTGGCGCGGCGTTGATAGGAGCGGATCTGCTCGGCCAGCGTCTCGGCGCGCTTGCGCAAATTGACCAGCGATGCCATGGCTTCATATTCCACGGTTTGCGCGTCGTGGGTGATCGAAGACAGCTGTTGCAAAGTGCGGGCCGCATTGGCACGCAACTCATCCAAGCCGGTGGCGGAGAACTCAAAGCTCAATCCAGCTTCTGTCGCCTGTTGCTGCAGCGCGCGGAGGGCATTTTCCTTTTCGCTCAGCGCCTTTCGAGCAACATCGGCCTCGCGCTCCAGAAGCATGAGCGAGGCGGAACCGGCCGAATCGTGCGCCGCTTCCAGGGACTGCAGCTGGTCATCGAGCTGCTCCTTGCGCGCTCGAAGTTCCCCTTCTTCGATCTGCAGGGCAGCTAGTTCGCCCTGGTGGGCGGAGAGATCATTGCGCATGACCAGCTGGCGGACCTGGGCTTCCAGGGCTTGCACGTCGCTGTCCAGCAGGTGGCGGGCTTCGGTGATTTTCTCGGCCAGCTGGCGGTAGGCCAGATCCTGCTGGGGAACCTCGGCCAGCGCGTCACGCTGGGCACGGGCGGTGTCCAATTGGCGATAGATGCCACGAAGGTGCGCGAAGTCCTCAACTGCCGCCGCGGCGGCTTTGAGCGTTGCCGGTTCTTCGAGAACTTCATGGCGGAAGAACTGGTTGACGCCTTTGGCCAGGCCCTTGCCGTTTTGCAGGGTGCGCAACAAGGCAAAGGCCTTATCGCTTTCGACCCCAAGGCGGCGGCGAAGACGCTCAATAAACGCCTTGTGGGTATCGAAGGCTTCGGTGGGAGCTAGCGCCTTGGACAGCGAGGAGACGGTGAAGCGACGCGGTCCGTGGTTTTCCAGCTCGGCAATATCCACCTTGCCTTCGCACAACAGGTAGTGCTTGGAAACTTGGCCTTCCAGCCCAGCATCGGGCAGATCAAAAACGGCTCCGGCAGTCACCGTATTTCCCATGCCGTCCTCGTAGCTGAGGATGATGGCGCTCCAAGTTGCCCCCGGACGCTGGTAAACGGTGCCTTCGCTGGTCTTGAATTGGCGTCCGCGCATATAGGAGAAGGTGGTGCGCCGGTCTTCGCGGGTTGCCGCATCGTTAGCTGATTCATTGAGGCGGGGAGTCGCGAAGAATACGTGGCCCATGGCATCGAACAAGGTGGATTTGCCAACACCGGGGTGGCCGGTGACCAGTGTTCCGGCCCGGTCCACGGACAGGTCGTGCAGCCCGTGGAAGGTGCCCCAGTTAACGATCTGCACCCGGCTGAGGCGATGCTGGCCGGGGTTAATCGCGCCGCCCAGCGGAAGAGTCATTTCAATGCTCATCGGTTACTCCTGCACCAACTCGGGGGACTGTTCAGCAAGTTCATCGTTGTCATCGGGCGAAAGGTTAAAAGCCGGCTCATTGGCATCAATTGCCGCGATGTAGCGCGGAATGTCTTGAATGCTGCTCAGCGGCAGTGCCATGGCCAACGCCGGAGAGATGCGGAATTCGTTCTCCAGCTCGGTGCTGGTCAGCAATCGCAGGGATTGCAGCCGGGAGATGGCGGCATCACAGGATTCGGCAAATCGCTTGTCATCGCGGTCAGTGGCCTGCCGGTGCTCGGCCAGGATCTCGTGCATGGTGCCCCGTGAGGCCACCGCGTCGCTGCCGTTGCCGGACTGCTGCTCCAGCAAAAGCCGCAGGCGCAGGGCCAAGAGGGTTTCATCGCGCTTCAGCGGACGCCGAGGCGCGATCGGCGCGGTGTGGACGTGGTCAATCTGGACCGGGGACAGCATCGCAATTTTGCGGTCCATATCCATGGTCAACGCCAAGAAGATCTCCGAGAAGTAATCGGTGATCGTCTGCTGCTGATCAAGCAAGAGCTGCCAAGCGGAAGCGTCCACCGAGCCATCAAGGTAGGGTCCACGCAAGAGGCGAACCAGCAATTGGCGCAACGGCAGGGAGTATTTTCCGGTATCACCGTCGAACAGCGGTTCGGCGATCGGTGCGGCGTAGGCATCGCTCGTGGTCATAGCGGCTCCTTCGTGAAGCTTAAAGCGGGCAGGATGGCGGTTCTCATGGAACCATCAAGTTGCTGGAAATCAATGTTGACCAATTCAGCCTCGTTGAGCGATTCGCCATTGGTGCGTCCAATCTCAACCAGTGCGCGGATGGTGTTCAAATGCCGATGCTCATCGTCCAAAGCGGTGAATACTTCATCCATGCGCACCGCTCCGGCTGGCGCGTGGTTCAACTGCCGGGTGATCGACTCGCGCAGCAATGGCATATTGGCTTGTGGCGTCGCGGGACTGCGGACAATGTCGGCCTCGCTGAATTCCGGTGCCTGGGCCAGCGGGGGAGGCGCAACATGTTCGGAAGGATCGTAGATCCCCAAGCCGGAGAGCGTCATCAGCTGTGGAGTGTACAGATCCATCGGGGCCAGGCCGCTGCGCGGCTTGAGCGCCGACGACTTGGTGATGGCCAGCTCGGCTTCTCTGACAGCCTGGCGCAGAAGCTCGGCCTGCTTGTAATCCTCGGATTGGACGAAGGCATGCAGGGACTCGGAAAGTTTGCCGTAGGAAGCATGGACTTCGGCCGCCTGCCGGCGCAGCTCGCGCAGCAGGTTGGTGAGGATCTGACGCTCGGTGGCATCAAGGTCGTCAACAAATTCGCGTTCGAGCACTTCTGCCAATGCTGAACGGAAGCGCTGCTGGGCATCGGGAGAATTCAGGAATTCGGTGAATCCGCTGAAGGTTTCGCCTTCAGCTGTTGAACGCAATTGGCGATCGGCTTCGAGCACCTGGCCCACCGCGACGCCCTTAGCGGTAGAGGCATCGAGGATGCCTTCGCGAAGGGAGTGCAGCATGTCTTGGACACCATCGCGCATGCGGCGGAAGTCCGCAGGCAGGCTGGAGGCGAGGTCCAACAGCGAACGCGTTGCGGACAAGGCTGTTGTGCGCGAGAGCACCGCGGGATCATCCCCGCTGCGCAACTGCTCAATTTGTGCCTGGCGCTGGGCGATCTGGGATTCCAAGGCGCGGATTCGGGCTTCAGGATCCGGGTCCGTTTCATGCACCAGGGATTCCAGCGATGAAAGCAAGGTGTTCAAGCGCGAGGAGTTCAGGTGGGAATCGTCGGTGGAAAAATCTGAGAGGAAGCGCAATGTGCGCAAGGTCTGCGCGCTGGGCTCATAAACGAAACGCCCATCGATCAGCGGCCGCGCGAGAATTCCTTGCTTGACCCAGGTCTCGGCAAAATCCTGGGCAGAGTATGACTGCGGAATCTGCTCGTCGCTTTGACGCGCCTGCTTCAAGAACGAATCCAACGAAGCATGGAACAGCTCTAGCGCTACGCGGGAGCGATCGGCGGTGAACTCGGCTCGGATGAAGGCAACTGCCCATGGTTGGGCCGTCAGAAGACGATATGCTGCCGAGCCTTTGAACTGTTGAGCTTGAAGCCACAAACTATTCGCGCGGTGCGAGGGCTGCATGTACTTCCTTGATCTTTAGGACGCCTAACTAATCAATTCTAAATCATCGGCCTCAACAGTAAATGTGAATCCATTGCTCCTGCCCGTTAATCCCGGGCCTTGAGAACGAATCAGTTGCCGGGGGTGTTGCCAAAACCTCATTCTGTGTAGGGTCGAATTATAAAGATGACAACCTGTTTTCTGTCAGCTCATAGCCAAGGCAGAATGCACGGAGGGGGCAATCAATGAAGTCCTTGCGCTTAGCAGTATCCGTCGGCCTTGCCATGGCGTTGGCAGCCTGTAGCGCGCAAACCACCCCGGAAACCCCGAGCTCGGATTCTGCCGCACCGGAGCAATCACAACAGGAACAACAGCGAGTCAGCAGCGTTAAAGCCGAAATCAACAGGCTCGCTGATGGCTATGACTATGACGCCGCGATAAAACTTGCCAAGAAAGACACCGACGACAGCCTGTCTTCAATGGTCGCCGGACTCGAAGACGAGAAAGAACACACGACGGCGTGGGATCAGCCAGAGAAGATTCCGCACTTGTTTTTCCACTCGCTCATTGTGGACACCGACCGCGCCTTCGACAAGGAGAGCAGTTCTGCTGGATACGAAGACTACATGGTGACCCAAAAGGAATTTTCTGCGATCCTTTCATCGCTTTATGCAAAAGACTATGTACTGGTCAATCCGCATGACTTCGCTGGCCTCAATAAGCAGAAGAAGATGGAATATCGAAAGATCATGCTCCCCAAAGGCAAAAAGCCCCTGGTGCTTTCCGTTGATGATGTCAGCTACTACGAATATATGGAAGGCGATGGATTCGCCAGCAAGCTGGTGCTCGACAAAGATGGCAAAGTCCGCAACGAATATGTTGATGCTGCCGGTAAAAAACACATCGGTGCCTACGACGTGACAACGATGGTTGACGACTTCATCAACAAGCACCCGGACTTCACCTATCGGGATGCACGAGGTTTGATAGCAATGACCGGCTATAACGGCGTGTTCGGCTACCGCACCTCTGAGAGCCAGTATCCGAATAACAAGAATCTGAAAGAAGATCAGGAAAAGGCTACGGCGATCGCAAAATCCATGAAGGAAACCGGTTGGGTCTTCGCGTCTCATTCATGGGGCCACATCCAGACCGGAACGGTGAGCATGGGTCGGCTGGAACGCGATACCAAGCTTTGGAAAAAAGAGGTTGAACCGATCGTTGGCGCAACAGACCAGTTCATTTATCCTTTTGGCTCTGACATAGCGCACACCAGCGAATATTCGGGTCCCCGCTATGAGTACCTGAAGAAGCAAGGTTTCAGGTACTTCTACGGCGTGGATGGCACCACAGAATCCTGGATGCAGCAGCGCTCAGGCTATCAGCGCCAAATGCGCATCAACGTTGATGGGCTGCAATTTGCCAAGGAAGAAAGGGGAGACCGCCCGGTTCTGGGTTCCTTCTTCGACGTTGAAAAAGTCATCGACCCGGCAAGGAAATGAACGGATCGATGCGCGCCAACCTACAACGCCATGAACGCACCGAGTTGTGACAGTGCCTGCGGGGAAGAGGGCAGATAATCGGTGAGCCGCTCGCTGCGCACGATAATCGCTTTCCACTGTCCTCGGGAGACGGCGACGTTAACCCGGTTTCGATTCAAGAGGAACTCGATGCCTCGAGAAGCATCGTCCGCGCTGGAGCAGGCCATGGTCATCAAGACAATCGGCGCTTCTTGGCCCTGGAACTTGTCCACAGTCCCGACTTTGACCGCGTCCAGCCCCTGGGAGGCCAGTACCTCTCGAACCAGATTGACCTGGGCGTTGTATGCGGCGACCACCAGCATGTCGGTGGGTTCCAACGCTCGTTGGGGTTTACCGGGACCGGGAGTCCACAGCATGCCAAGATGATCGCGAACTAGCTGAGCGATGGTTTCGGCTTCCTCGACTGAGCTAACGGTGTTGCCACGGTGCTCAACCAGCGTAGTGCTCACTCCCGCAGGCGTACCTTCAAGCACACGCTGACCCGCAGCCGGGGCCGAAAACAGCTGGTGGTCGTAGCTCAAGGCCGAAACCTTGGCACATAGTTCCGGGTGCATGCGCCATGAAGCAGCCAGAAAATAGCCCAGCTGTGGCGGCAGCACGGGCTCGCCACCAGAGAGCCACCCCAAGGCCGATTCGTCAACGGGCTGCGGATGCGATCCCTGGGTAACCTGGGGCAGCTGTTGCGGATCACCGAGCAGCAAAAGGTTGCGCGCGGCTCGGGAGACGGCCAAGGTATTAGCCAGCGAGAACTGGCCTGCCTCGTCGATGACCAGCAAGTCGAGACTGCCAGCGGGCACCTTGGACCCGGTGAGGGTCCAAGACGTGCCGCCAATGAGCGCGCCATCGGCCGAACCCAGAACTTCAGAGATCGAGTCCTTGGAGGTTCCGGCCCACGGTACTGGATCCTTGTGCTTGACCTCCTTGGCGACTACTTCCGGGTCTACCCCCGCCTCGACTGCTTTGCGCAACACATTTTCAACCACTGCGTGGGACTGGGCCACGACCCCGATTTTCCATCCTTCGTTGATCAGCTCGCGGATCACGTGGGAAGCCACGAAGGTTTTTCCAGTGCCGGGAGGACCTTGGACGGCAAGGTATGAATCGTCGAGATCTTTCAACGACTCCACGACCGCTTGATAGATCTGGGGCTGGCCGTCGGCCACCATCGGTGCTGCGGGTGCCATGAGCGTTTTGAACCGCGGGGCGGTACGGCGCAAAATGTCGATTCCCGGCTGTTGCGGCAGAACAGGGACAGTGGATCCGACTTTTTGGGCAATCTCCAGCAGGGCATCGTCGATGCTCTTGGTCATCAACGGCTTATCGGGAGTCAACGCCATGGGAAGTGAACCGTAGGGAGGGATCTTGGCGCTGGATTTTTCAGAGACGATAATCCATCCTTCACCAACTTCCACCACAGTTGCGTTGAATGCTCCTCCACGAAGCGACTGGTCGACTTCCATGCCCTCAGGCAGAGGGGCCGTAAACATGGCAAATACCGATGACCCTGGGGAGAGTAGCGAACCTTCGGCCAGCGCGCCGTTGAGCTTGGTGATCCGCGTGAAGGTCCGGGCCCGTTCGGTGGGCTTGTGCCAATCTTCGAGGACTTCGGCGCTATCCACCGAGAAAACGCCGCGGACATCGCTCCAGTCATCAATTGGTGCGGAGAGCCGGTCGAAGTGCTCCCACCAGAACTGCTTTTTCTCCCGGCGGTTATAGCCGGTAGCAGCTGCCACCATGGCGATGGCGCGGTCGTCATCACTGAGTACCTGTCCCTGGGGAAGGTTTGCCAGGTAGTCCTGTAATCGCAGTTCTTCCGCGCTGGGCTCGTACTGTTCTTTGGATTCCTCTTGCAATGGAATAGCAGGAAGGCTTTGAGGCTGGTGTTCTTCGAGGGAAAGCAGCCAGTCGCGCAAGCGCAGGGTCGAGAGGCAGTCATACTCGTTGTAGTCGGCAATCGAGGCCAGTATCTCGTTGGCTGTGGGAGTATCGTGCGCATCGCGTGCCTGCATGTACTGTGCGTAGGCAACTACTGAGGCGCCGGCATCGGTGACGTCTCCGGCGCGCAGATGCTGGCCCATGTATAGCGGCTCAAGTTTCTTGATGGAGTAGGAACGAGTGGAGACCACTAAGGAATTTCGGACGGTTTCATACAGGTCCACGAGGAGGTTTTCCCGCAGCCAGGTATCGACTTCTTCTTCACCCGCGATGTGCACCTGCGAGAGCTTGCGCAGGGCGCTCTTTTCGTAAGCGGCGTAGTGGTAGATCTTCATCTTCGGATACCGCTGCCGGCGTTGCTGAACGTAGCTGATGAAATCCAGGAACGCCTGGCGTTCCTCGGCGCGGCTGTGCGCCCAGAAGGGCTTGAACACAGGTTCCCCGGTGTCATGTTCGATTACTCCGAACAGGTATTCCAAACCCCACGAACCGTCGGCACGATCCTGATATAGCGGGTCGCCTTCAAAATCAAAGAAAATATCGCCGGTGTCGGGAGCAGGAAGCTGCGAAATGGTTTGGCTGGATTTGACCCTGAAACTGACGCCTTGGACCTCTCCATCAACGCGGCCCAACCCTAGCTGCATTTGCGCCTGATCGATTATTCGAGCCAGAGACGATTCAGGCGGTGCTTCCAGAGCAGCTAATTGGTCGATGGTGAATACGCCGCGTTTTCGCAGTTTTTCACGTTGCACCATGGACATTCCCGCCACCAGCAACACGTCGCGGGTTGCCTGGGCTTGCTCAGCGCAGTAATCGCATCGGCCGCAAATGCGCATCAAATCCGAGTTCCATGCAACCGGCTCCGAGGATTCGCGATGCTGCTGGATCATCGACAAGAAGCGTGCGCGTTGGGCTTGGAAGACCGGAAGCACCTCGTCCACGCGGTGAACGGAATGCGTGCCGTCTCCGAGGACGAGAGTGGTTTTGGCAGATACTTTGATGCCTTCCGCGATCATCTGATCTGCGTAGGCGGCAACTTGCAACAGGGCGCTGACCCGCGCGTGGCGAGCCAATTTCGTATCCCAAACAGCCCAGGAACCATCTGGCTGGCGCACCAGGAAGTCGGCGAATCCAATGAAGGAACCGTCGAAGAAAGTGGCCTGGAAAATGACATCGGCTCCATTGCGCAAGACTTGCATCGTTTGCTCGTGGGCTGCGCGCAGGCCTTCGGGAGTCATCGTTGGGCGGTCATGGAATTGCTTGACTCCGGTGCCTTGGGCCGGATCATAGTCGCCGTAGGCTTGCACCAGTTCTTCAAGGACATTGTGTTCGTGGACATCACCGAGGATGGCGGTGCGTTCCAGCATTTCGTCCCTGGCATTTTCCGCTGCTGGACGGCGGCCAAGTTTCACGTCCAGGAGAAATAACGACTGAAAATTGCAATCGACAGACACGGCAAGGTCACTGGCTGAGAAGATGAACTGATCCTCTAAAAAGAACACGGGGCCGGCGCCTTTCGCTGACTGGTATCTACCTAGCCAACGTAGCACCGGCCCCGGACAGAATCATTGTTCTGCAGCGTGGACGACGTGGTTCACTGCCAGTTGGATCTTAGGAAATTTCGTCCTTCGACTTCTTGGAACCGCCGAGCAAGAGGGACAACAGAGCGACGCCAGCAGTGACGCTGTTGACCGCTGGCCATGCGCCGATCTTCTTTGCCAATGGGTGCGAAGCACCGAAGCCGCCAACATAAGCGCTAATCAGTGCGATTGCCTTGGCTAAGCCTGCATCCTTTTTCCAGATGAGGAACGAGCCAACGCCAGCTGCACCGAGCACCACGGCGGCCAGAGGGCGTTTTTTGGTAGCGCGGCCGGTAGCGTATCCGCCAGCCAAGCCGGTGACGGCCAATGCGGTTGAAGCTAAGCGAGACATGAAGATCCTCCAAATATTTTGCACAACATCTCGCTATGCAGATTATGCCTTGCACCTGTGATGTTTCCCAGAAGGCAGGTGAAAGGCTGGGTCGGATCTGCTGCATTTCGGTGGTGCTTGCGAGAATGGGGAACATCGATGGGCGATTGAGGAGCTCGAATGAATTTGGATATTGCTGAAGCCTGGCATCGTCTGGCACAGCCGGTGGTTGTCGATCTGAACTCATGGCAATGGCTGATTATTGCTGCTGTGGTGCTGGCGATGGTGATTCCGGCCCCAGCATGGCGCATTACCGGACTGTACTCAACGCTGGTCCACGAACTCGGCCACATCGTCTCCGCGCTGTTTACCGGAAGATTTGTCACTGGACTGCGATTGGGGTGGGATCATTCTGGCGAAGTTGTGAGCCGCGGGCGCGGAAAATTCTCGGTGATTGTTTCAGGGATATTCGGATATCCTGCGCCGTTGTGGGTTTCAGCCTTGATGTTCTGGGCAATTTCCATCGGCTACGCAGGCCAGGCGCTGGGGATCTACGCGCTCTTCTTCCTGCTTGCACTGGTTTTTGTCCGCAATTGGCCGGCATTTGTGGTGTGCACGGTCAGTGCCCTCATCGCCTTGGGCGTCGTCTTCTTCGCCCCGGTGGAGGCCTACCTTTATCTCTCGCTGCTCATCGCAGGATTCTTGCTGATTGCAGGATTGCGTGACTACGCGAAGCTCTTGGCCGTACATACTTGGCGGCGCCGAGACGTGGCCCAGTCCGACGCCTATTTGATTGCCCGGGCAACGCATACCTTTGCTGGCCTGTGGCTCTTGGTGATTCTTGTCCTTGGAGCCGGCGCTCTGTGGTGGACAAGCAGCAGCCTATTGACGTTGTTCTGAGCGGTTCTTCATGTTCTTGCGTAGCGTTCGGCGCGTCGCGGCCCGCGAAATTACCCAAGCGGCCGTGGCAGCTGCTCCCATCGGCAGAAGTTTCATCTTGCGTTTGGCCGGTCGCCGCGGATCCATTTCCATGTCCTGAAGCGGGTCGCCACCATGATTGATGCGAACTTCTTGCGCTTGGACGAGGTCCTTGTAGCTAGCCAGCTCCTGCTTGGCCACCAGGGTGTCATCGCGCAGGGGGAGCAGCATGTCGTCGGTTGCCGGCAAGCCGGCGCGCAGACGACGCAGGCGGAGGAATTCAATGTCGACCAGCGCACCCAGCAGCAGCGCGATGTTGCTGATCCAGCAGGCCAGCACCAGAATGATGACACCGCCGATAGTCCCGTAGGTAGCTGAATAGCTGGCGAACTGTGAGAGATAGATTCCAAATCCAACGAGGGACAGTCCCAAAATGACGAGGGCCGTTAGGGTTCCGGCAGAGAACCAGCGGAATCGCGGACGCTTGACGTTCGGGGTGAAGTAATAGAGCAATGCCAACACGAGAAGAATCATCACCAGCATGATCGGTGGCTTGGCGATGTTGAGCATCAGCACGAAACTATCGCCCAAGCCGACGACGTTGCCGATACCGCGGGCAATGGATCCTGAGGTGACCAGCAGGACAAGCGTGAGAACTGCAACCAGCATGATCAATACGGTGATGAGGAACATCTGCGGACGGCGTTTCCACTGTGGGCGTCCTTCGGGCACGCCATGGAGCCGATTCATGCTGCGGCCGAACGCCGTGACATATCCAGAGGTGCTCCAAAGTGCACCGAGGGAACCCGCGAGGATGGCCCAGAAGGTTCCACTGGCTTGCGATGCCAATCCTTCAAGCAACTGCTCGGTGGTGTCTAGCAGCTGTCGCGAATCGCCATTCGATGCCTGGCCATTGGGCGCCAGGCCTTGTTCCAGGATCTCCATGATCCATTTGGTCCCGCTGTCGCTGGCGCCTGCCAATGACAGCAGAGAAATCAGTGCCAACAGTCCCGGGAACATGGCCAAAACCATGAAGTACGAGAGGGAAGCCGCGACATCCAAGCCATCGTTTCTGAAGAATTCACGCAATGCGCGGGGGAAGCAGTTGAGAGATTCTTTCATGTGCTCTTTGGTGAATCTGCCTTTGTCTGGCATGTGCTTCCCCTGTCTGGCTAATGAATTCATCAGTGCAACGATCTGCTTTCGCACATCACACTACCTAACCATCTCTCCGGTGACTAGGTCATTTAGATTGGCGTCGTGTCGTCTGCCCGATCGAGCAACCATGTGTCCTCGCAGGGAGGCTGAGGCACCTTGAAGAAATGTTCATGCTCAAGGCGCCGAAATTGGTGAATTGCTGATTGCAAAGGACCTCGTTATGGAGCGTGCGAAGCGGCGATCTTGACACGCGATTCTGGCGCTTTTCAGGGGCCTCGAACGGATTGAAAGCTATATCACAGAAACTTGTTTGATATCCAGTCTAGATTTGTAACATTCTTGCCGGTTCACAAGGAGTTTAAGGATCTGCACGCGGCCAAAATTTAACTTTTTTCCGAGATGGCGACCTGTAATTACGCGGAATCTGGGCGTTTGCTGAGTTGCGGAGAGGGTGGGGGTCTGGGTTAGGGTCTTTATAACGTTTCGATAACACTCGCTGTGTTATTGGGGAAACAGGTACTACCGGGACTTCCAAACCGCTCGCCAGGGTAGTGCTTCATACAACGTCGAAATGCGACGCTGAGCGGTGCACGAAGATGGTCTTGGACGACCTGAGCGCGGGAAGAGCACTGGAGAATCATGATCCAGCAGAAGACTAAGAAATTGATCCGCCGCGGTGGAGCCTCCTTGGCAGCCGTAGCAGTAGCCGGTGGCGCAATCGTCGCCACCACTGCGCCAGCAAATGCTGCAAGCACCTGGGACAAGCTGGCTCAGTGCGAGTCCGGCGGAAACTGGTCCATCAACACCGGTAATGGCTACTACGGTGGCCTGCAGTTCTCGCTGTCGACCTGGAAGGCATTCGGCGGCTCCGGCATGCCGAACCAGGCATCGAAGGCTGAGCAGATTCGCATCGCAACCAAGGTCCAGGCTTCGCAGGGCTGGGGCGCATGGCCAGCATGTACCGCGAAACTAGGCATCAGCGGAACCCCAACCGGTGGATCCTCGAGCGATTCCTCGTCTAGCACCCAGACCAAGCAGGCCGCTCCAAAGGTTGTCGAAACCAAGAAGGCTGCTCCTGAGGTCACCCAGACCAAGCAGGCCGCTCCACAGGTTTCCGAGAGCAGCAACTCGGTCAAGTCCACCAAGCAGGCTGCTCCAAGCACTTCGGGCAAGCACGCGGCTCCGGCTCCACAGGCACCAGTGTTCAACATTGATGTCACCGACTCGGGCAAGAACTACACCGTCAAGTCCGGCGACACCCTGGCCAAGATTGCTGACCAGCTTGGTGTTGACGACTGGCGCGGCCTGTTCGTTCTGAACGACGATCAGCTGGCCAACCCAGATCTGATCATGGTCGGCCAGACCCTGAACGTTCCAGCGAACTAATTTCGCTAGACCAGCAACCTAGGTCCGCATGGTGCCAATTGGCACTATGCGGACCTAGCTGCATTTAACGCACCTATGCATGGGGAGCAAAAGTGCGCAGTACGCTGGTGGCATGCGAACAACCGATAATGCTGGGCATTCCGCTGAAAAGATCCTCGGTGGCGGTTTTGCGGAATCCGGGGTGCTTGAATTTCCGGTGGCGGTCGAGATGCAAGGGCCTCGATCGTGGTGGAACGGACCGCTGAATGTCGAGCAGCTCGCGCTGGGATCGGTTGGCCTGGTAGCTGCAGCGCTGCGCTCGCTCAGTGCAGGCCGACTGGATGTGGGCATCCGGACGGATCAAGTGGCAGCCGCTTTTGGCTCCTCAAGCCTTCTGCGGATTAATGGTGAAAAATCCCAGGGCTTCGCCGAGCACTCGGGCTTTTACCGCACGGGTGATGGCTGGATAAGAACCCACGCGAATTATCCGCATCATGAACAAAGGCTATTGCAATCTGTGGGGGCTTCGGCGAGTGGCGGCCTTCGCGAATCTCTGGCAGGGCTCTCGTCAATTCAAGCCCAAGAGCTCATCGTGGCTTCGGGCGGTGTGGCCGCGGCAGTGCAGACTCGTGCCGATTGGGCTGGATCAGCTGCAGGGCAGGCAGCCAAGCGTGGTGCATGGGCACAATTCACGATTCATGAGGCGAGCCGAAACGGGGCCTGGAGCTATGCTCCTGGTGCCTACCGGCCACTGGAAGGCTTGCGGGTCCTGGACCTGACGCGCGTTATTGCCGGGCCGACCGCGAGCCGGACGCTGGCCGCCTTTGGTGCAGAAGTATTACGCGTGGACGCCCCTGAACTGCCGGAGCTGCAGGCGCAACATGTTGATACCGGCTTCGGCAAGCGCAGCACCTTGCTGGATCTGTCTTCACCAGTTGATGGTGAGCGCATGGCTCGCCTGCTGGAGGTGGCCGACGTGCTGATTACCGGGTACCGGCAAGGGGCACTGAGCCGTTTTGGCCTGGACCCGCAGAGCCTGCAGGAGAAATATCCAGGACTGATCATTGCTGAACTTGATGCATGGGGTTATGAGGGCCCGTGGGCCAGCCGCCGGGGCTTCGACAGCATTGTGCAAGCTGCCTGCGGAATTTCCGATGCCTATCGCACCGAGCGTGGTGAACCTGGCGCTTTGCCGGTACAAGCCTTGGACCACGCAACGGGATACGGCCTGGCTGCGGCTGTCATCGCCATGGTTCAGGCTCGTTCAGAGCGCCGTGGCGTTGGCCTGGTGCGCTTTTCCCTCGCGCGCACCGCGGAGGCGCTTTTCGCGCTAGGTGCACCGGAAACCCCGGAGAAGGAACTGGAAGATCCTCGTACCGGGCGGATGGCAAGCTCTTATGGCGAGCTGGAGTATGCGCTGACGCCTTTTCTCATCGACGGGCATCTGCTTGACTACCGCGCAGCGTCACCGGCCTACGGGCAGGATGAACCGATCTGGCTTTAGCTCATGTCCGAGCACTGAAGCGGCAAATTGCTTGGAGGGGTGTCTCAAGGCGCTCGACAAAGCCAGGAATCGTTGCCTGCTTCGCTTGCCTGGCCAAGCCTCTGGCAGCATGCCATCGGGAAGTCCCGGATCAAGATAGGGCAGGGCGCGCCAAGCGTCAATCATGCTCACATAGCCCCGGTAGGCCTCGGCCGGATCTGCCTGATCCGCGCTGAGCCCAGCGGTAGCTTCAAGGAATTGCTGATGCCTTGAGCCAAGCTGTTCCAGGTCCCACCATTGCGCTGCGGCTTCGCGGGCCGTGGCGGGGAAGTGCGGTTGCTGGACTGTGAAGATCGTTGCCTGCGCTCGAGCATGCAATGCCTCCAAGGCCGCGTCGACCTCTTCGCGCAGATATTCCGGGAAGATCCACAAGCCTGCAGCCACTAGTCCGCCGCCGAGCTGCAGGAAATGCTTGCGTATCTGATGGCGCAGCGGGCGCAGCGTTTCCGGCAGGGAATAGGCCACCAGGCACCACGGGTCCATTGCGGACATCTGCCGGGGAGTGAAAATGCGGCGGCTGCCGCGTTCAAACATCGCCTGCGCGATTTGCGGTACGCGCAAGGCCGAATCGGTGCCGTTCTCCAGCACCTGCTTTTCGATCAGGCGGGAAATGGCAGTCTGCGCTGCTGCCGAGGAAATTCCCGCCGCTGTAGCCAGCTCGACAACGTGCGATCGCGGTATCGCCGCCGGCTTGTGGCGCAAGTATAGTCCGGTAATGGTTCGGATGATGGACGTGGCGCTGCCTGTGCGAGCCTCAAAGTCGTCGAGGCTGAACGCCGAAATCGGGGCGCTAGTTGCCAATTTCGGTGCGCACCGCAAAAAGCTCGGGGAAGAAGGTCAGATCCAGGGCGCGCTTGAGGAAATCGACCCCCGAGGAACCGCCAGTGCCGCGCTTGAAGCCGATGGTGCGCTGGACAACGCGCAGATGGCGGAAGCGCCAGGCTTGGAAATTGTCTTCAACGTCAACCAGGTCTTCGCAAGCCTGGTAAAGGCTCCACGCGGTTTCTTCGGATTCGTAGATTTCCTTGAACACTGGCACCAGTGCTTCTTGGAAGGTCCACGGCTTGGTGAGATCCCGTGACAGGATCTCCACGGGGATCTGGTATCCGCGGCGAGCCAGCGCCGCCAGGAAAACGTCATAGAGGCTTGGTTCGTGAAGCAGCTTGGCCAGCAGCTCGTGGGCCTTGGGATCTGCTTCGTGGACCTTGAGCATCCCTTCGTGCTTGTTGCCCAAGATGAATTCAACAGCGCGGTATTGGAAGGACTGGAACCCGGAGGAGGAGCCGAGGAAGCCGCGGAACTGCGCGTATTCCCGGGGCGTCAAAGTAGCGAGCACCGACCATTGCTCGGTCAGGGTTTTCTGGATGTGCTTCACGCGGGCCAAGCACTTCAGTGCTTTGCCGATGTCGTCGAGGCCCAAAAGCCGCCGGGCTTCGAGCAGCTCGTGGAGCATGAGCTTGAGCCATAGTTCACTGGCCTGATGCTGGATGATGAACAGCATTTCATCGTGATGCTCGGGCACGCTGACCGGGTGCTGTGCGGAGAGCACGCGGTCCAGGTCCAGATAGCTGCCATAAGACATGGTGTTCCTGAAATCGGTGCGGACGCCCTCTTCGATATCGCGCTGGTTTTCGGTCTGTGGCTTCTGGCTGCTCATGGCATCAGCATATCAATATTCTTACCATCGTCACAGTAATGAAAATACGAATCGGGAATACAATTGTCAGCCATCGGGTTGATACATGCATACGCATATAAAAATCGAAAGGACGGCAGCAATGAGCAAGTCGGTTGTAGTGATCAGCGGTGGTTTGGGTTCTCCCTCCAGTTCTTCCTTGCTGGGGCGCCAGATTGGCGAGAGCATCGCAGCAAAGCTTTCATCGGAAGGTGTCCAGGCCGATGTCAGCAACATTGAACTGCGCGAGCATGCCAGTGAAATCACCAACAACATGCTCACCGGGTTCGCTGCCCCCAGCTTGCAGCGGGTTATTGATGCCGTCATCAATGCCGACGTCCTGGTCGCTGTCACCCCGGTATTCACCGCATCGATTTCCGGCCTGTTCAAGTCATTCCTTGACATCCTCGATCCCAAATCGCTGGATGGAAAGCCGGTGGTGCTCGCGGCCACGGCAGGGACCCAGCGCCATCAGCTGGCGATCGACTATGCAATGCGCCCGATTTTCAGCTATCTGAGGGCCAACGTCATGCCAACGTCGGTTTTCGCGGCCGCTGAGGACTTCGGTGGACAAGGCATCGCCGGAACCTTGGCTGAACGCGCTCGCCGGGTAGCCGGCGAAGTATTACTGGCCCTCGGCGCTTTTGATGGGCGCTTCGAGGCTGATGCTGCTCTGGGCGATACCCGCTCGATCACCCCGTCGGTCAGTGAATTTGCGGATCCGAACGATGAGATGACCTCGCTTCCCTTTGAAGCGTTGCTGGCCAATGTGAAGGCATCGGGGAACTAGCAGGGCTGGAAATGTTAGTACGATGTGCCCTGCACCCGGAAGCTGGGTACGATCAAGAAACGTGAGCCATCTCATTGAGTCGGTCGGTGGGTGCTCACCTTGGTTTGAACTGAAGTGAAAGGTGCAGCGCCGATGCTATCCGAGGAAACAATCACGGCCATTGCCGATGAGCTGGTCCAGGCCGGCGAAACGCGAACCCCGGTGCCGCGTCTCACCGCGCGCTACCCGGAAATGACGGTAGAAGACTCCTATCGCGTGCAAAACCTCTGGCGCCAGCGCTCCGAGGCAGCCGGCCGGGTACTGGTCGGCCGCAAAATCGGGTTGACCTCGCGGGCCATGCAGATGGCTACCGGCATCACCGAACCTGACTACGGAATCATTTTTGACGACATGGTTCACGACTCCGGGGCCACGTTCAACTTCTCCGAATTCACCGGTGCCCGCGTGGAAATGGAACTGGCTTTCAAGCTCAAGAAGGACATCGAAGGCCCCCGCGCCAACATTTTCGATGTGCTGGAAGCTACCGAGTACGTGATTCCCGCCCTCGAAATTCTCGATGCCCGCATCGAGATGGAAGGGCGCACCATCGTAGACACGATCAGCGACAACGCCGCCATGGGCGCCATGGTCATTGGCGGCAACCCCGTGAAGCCCGACGCCGTGGACCTGCGCTGGGTTTCGGGCATCTTGTTCAAGAACCAGACCGTGGAAGAAACGGGCGTGGCTGCCGGCGTGCTCAATCACCCCGCCGCCGGCGTGTACTGGCTGGCCAACAAGATCGCCCCGCACGGCGACAAGCTCAAGGCAGGAGAATTGATTCTTGCCGGATCCTTCACCCGCCCTATGTGGGTGAACGCCAACGACACTGTTTTTGCCGACTACGGACCGCTGGGAACTGTGACATGCCATTTCGAGTAGAACCGGATCCATCGCTCAAAGATGCGCTGAAAGATGCGGGCCGTCCACTGGCCGGCATCTGGGTGTGCTCCGCCTCGCCATTGATCGCCGAAATTTGCGCCGGAGCCGGATTCGATTGGGTTTTCATCGACGCCGAGCATTCTCCGAACGACCTGCAGAACATCCTGGCGCAGCTCCAAGCCGTGCGCAGCTACCCTGTGGTGCCAGTGGTGCGCCCGGCGGTTAACGACCCGGTTGTCATCAAGCAGTTCCTGGATCTCGGCGCGCAGTCGCTGATTATTCCCATGGTAAATGATGCGCAACAGGCCTCAGCGGCTGTGGCCTCCTGCCAGTACCCGCCAAAGGGGGTGCGCGGTGTCGGCTCGGCGCTGGCGCGTTCGGCGCGCTGGAACCGCATTGACGGCTACCTGGCCCGTGCCGATGAAACCATCACCCTGATGGTGCAGATCGAAGCCGACGAAGCCGTGCGCAACGTCCAGGAAATTGTCGAAACCGACGGTGTCGACGGCATTTTCATCGGGCCTTCCGACCTGGCAGCCTCGATGGGTGTCATCGGCCAGCAAAACCACCCCGACGTGGTGGCTGCGGTGATCACGTCCATCAACGCCGCGAAGGCCGCCGGCAAATACGCAGGGGTCAATGCCTTCGACCAGAACAGCGCTCGCAAGTACATGGATGCGGGAGCTGATTTTGTCGGAGTCGGCGCAGATGTGGCGTTGCTGGCCCGTGCCACCGAGGCGCTGGCCGCGAGCTTCAATTCCGGAGAACAAGCACCAGCACCGAAGAGCTACTAAAACGCTGGTTCTGGGCAATCGCCCAGGGCAAGGTTGCGCGTCGAAGGGCACAGGGCGCGCTGAATGGTGGCAACATTGACAGTGATGAGTCGCGAAAAGAAACCCATGAAGGCCGTGATGTTGCGTCTGCGCAACGGCTGGCCAATGCCCCTGGCGTTGCAGGGCGTGTTCGAGATCCTGCAATCCGTCGTGTTCTGCCTGGCCTTGATCATGCTGCCCTTGGTCGCTGTGTACTTCAGCGGCGGGTTCCTGGAAGATTCCTTCAACATCATCTTGCAGTTTGCCGGATTTGCCTGGCTGCTGATTCATGGGGTCCCGGTAGAGTTGCTGAACCTCGGGCCGGAAGCCGACCCGGCTTCCGTCTCCGGGTGGGTCACGCTCATTCCGCTGGGACTGTCGCTATTGCCGTTCCTATTCTGCCTGCGCGCCGGCCGGCGCATCGCCCGCGCCTCCTACACTGACCAGTTGTGGCAGGGGCTGCTCGGCGCCTTCATCGCCTATGGCGGTATCGGCGCTGCGGTGGGTTCCTTGTCCAATAACGGCTACGGTCGAGTCAACGTGCTGGCCGCAACGTTCATCCCGCTGATCATTGCGGCGCTGGGGCTGATCATCGGCGCGCGACGCGAAGCAGGTTCCTGGGCCAGGCTCTTCGGCGTCGACATGGCCGCCTATATCCAGCGGATTTCCCCGCACCGCCGCTGGGCCGGATCCTATGTCTGGCACGTGATCGTGGCCGGGTTCCTGGGCTATGTCGCCGCCGTTGGCATCAGCGGCCTGCTGCTGACCATCAATCTGGGATTGCACTGGACCGAAGTCGCCAACGTCTACCAGGAACTGCGGCCGGGACCGATTGGCTCGGCCGCGCTGACCCTTGTGCAGCTGTCCCTGATTCCCAACGCGGTCTTCTGGGTCCTGTCCTGGATTAGCGGTGGCGGATTCACCCTTGGCACCGGGAGCACCCTGTCGACGCTGGAAACCACCGTCGGCCCGCTGCCTTCGATTCCCATGCTGGCTTCACTTCCGACGGGCGAGATGTCCCATCAGTGGCTGTTCCTGCTCTTGCCGGTGGCTGCGGGCATCATGGCCGGCTGGTACTTCTTGCGCGGGGGAGAAAACCACTTGGAAGATTGGTTCGCCCGCCGCATCCCGTTCAACATGCTCTCCCTGGGTCTTTCAACGGCCTGCCTGTCGCTGTTCACGGGTATTGTGGCCGCTGCCCTGAGCCTGATTGGCTCGTGGCTGGCCTCCGGTTCCCTGGCTATTGGCCGGCTAGTCGACCTTGGCCCCAACCTCTGGCTCACTGCGGGAGCCCTGGTCTTGCAGGTTGGCGTGGGCACTGCCATCGGCTACCTGATTGCTCCGCTATTTGAAACCGACCCGGTACTTGAGGGATAGCGTCGTCGAACGTCGACTCGAGCAGGCTCCGGTGGACCATATTCAGCTGGTGCTGGAATCCAAATCCCACAAATGATGCACAAAATCGTGCCACGCATACTTGTTCAAGGACTCCACGGTAAACGCCGAGCCATTCGAGCGCAGTCCGCGCCGCGAATAGGAAGCCTCATCGATGCTGCCTAATTTCTGCGCATACTTTGTTGCCGCATATCGAAGCCGCGTGACGACGTCATCGCGCTCAAGCGCGTTGTAATTGCCTTCTGCCGCGGCCTGGTCCTGATCCCAATTGGGGAAGGTGGGGTCATCATGCTGGAGCATCAGATCCATCCGGTCATTCATGATCTCCAGCATTTGCGCTACGTGAGCGGCGTACTCTTGATCGCTCCATCGCGCGGGGCTGGTCCTCACTCGCGCTTGCGGCCTGGACAGTGCCGACACATAGCGCGCCACGCCATCTGGCAATTGCCCGATGACGTCCGCGGGAGTCACCGCGCGGACGTCGTATCGGCACTGCGGGCAAACCGCTTCCAAGACAAAGGTCCAATTCTTCTGATCCGGAACAATTTCGCTCATGAGCCCATCTTCCACCGTGCCCGGCAGTCTTGCCAGTTTGCGACCGGGGCAAGCAACAATCTGGTGCCGAATGAATAACTAGCCGCCGTGAACCGTAGAATTGAGCCCATGCGCATTGTGGTTTTGGTTTCAGGCACCGGTTCTAATCTCCAGGCAGTCATCGACGCGGTGCAGGCCGGCGAACTGCCCAACGTCGAGATCGCCGCTGTCGGCGCCGACAAGCACGATACCTTCGGCGTGGAACGTTCTGCCCAGGCCGGAATCGAAACCTTTGTGGTGAACTTCAAGGACTACGAGGATCGCAAGGTCTGGAACCACGCGCTGACCGAAAAGTGCCTATCCTACGCGCCGGACTATGTGGTGTCCTCAGGCTTCATGCGCATCGTCGGCGAAGAATTCATCAATGCCTTCGATGGCACCTATATCAACACCCACCCGGCCCTGCTTCCGTCTTTCCCGGGCGCCCACGGAGTGCGCGATGCGCTGGCCTACGGCGTGAAGGTCACCGGATGCACCGTTCACATTGCCGATGCCGGCGTGGACACCGGCCCGATCCTTCGACAGGAAGCGGTGGCCATTGACGATGATGACACCGAAGAGACCCTGCATGAGCGGATCAAGGTTGTGGAGCGCCGCCTGCTGATTGCCACCCTCGCGGATCTGGCACAGGGCAAGTAGCCTTCCCGCTCGTCTTGGTGCCGGAGGGCGAGCCGTTAAAGTGCGTAAAATTGATGTCGAGATGACTGAGCAAACACCCCAGGCCGAAACGGCTGCACCCACCGAACTGTTCACCGACGCGGAACTGGCCACCGCGCTGAAGGTCCTGTCGGTGGTGCACCAGTTGGATTCCGATGACCAGCGCCATATTGCGGTGCGCCGTGCAACCAGCAACATGTTCAAAGCCGCCAAGCGCTACCGCAAGTCGCAGAAGCGCGCTGAAATCAGCGCCGCGGACCGTGCACTGATCGAGAGCACCGCCACCGGTTCGCCGCAGCGCCTGGATGATGAAACCCTGGGCCTGGACCTGAGCACGCCAACCCAGGGCGAGAGCGCCGGAGAATTCCGCAAGCCCCGTGGCTGCTACATCTGCAAGCAGCGCTACACCACTGTTGATGCCTTCCACCACTACCTCTGCCCAGACTGCGCGGCGGCCGGACGCGATCGCCGCGAGGCCCGCGCCGACCTGAGCGGCAAGCGCGCGCTGCTCACCGGCGGGCGCGCAAAAATCGGGATGCATATTGCCCTTCGCCTGTTGCGCGACGGGGCGCACACCACCATCACCACGCGCTTTCCCAAGGACGCGGCACGGCGCTTCGCCTCCATCGAGGACAGCGGGCAATGGCTGCATCGGTTGCGGATTGTCGGCATCGACCTGCGCGACCCGGCACAGGTGATCTCATTGGCAGATCGCGTGGCCGCCGAAGGCCCGCTGGATATCCTGATCAACAACGCCGCCCAGACCGTGCGGCGCACCACCAACTCCTACCAGCACCTGATCGAATCCGAGCATCAGCCGCTGAGCAACGAATTGCTCGCCGGCCATGGCGGCCCGGAACTCTGGGGCGAAGCCAACCCGCCCGCCGAACATCCCAAGGCCCTGGCCAGTGCGTTCAGCCTGGAGGACTCCGCGCTGCTGGCTCCGGCACCGCTGGGCAGCTACGACGCAGAGAAGCTGGCTGAACTGGCCATGAAAGCCGGATCGGCCTCGCTTCAAAGAATTACCGCAGGCACCGCCATCGATGCCGGCGGACTGGTCCCCGACGTGGTCACCGAAAATTCCTGGACCCAAATTCTGGGCGACGTGGACGCCCTGGAAATGCTTGAAGTGCAGCTGTGCAATGTCACCGCGCCCTTCCTGCTGGCTTCCCGTTTGCGCCCGGCGCTGGCCGCCAGCGATGCACGGCGCAAGTACATCGTGAACGTCTCGGCCATGGAAGGCCAGTTCTCCCGCCGCTACAAGGGCGCCGGCCATCCGCACACCAATATGGCCAAAGCCTCGCTGAATATGCTCACCCGCACCAGTGCTGAAGAAATGCTGTCAACCGACCGAATCCTGATGAGCGCGGTGGACACCGGCTGGATCACCGACGAGCGCCCCCATGACTCCAAGGTCCGGATGGTCGCAGAAGGATGGCACGCACCGCTGGACCTGATCGACGGCGCGGCGCGGGTCTACCAGCCAATTGTCGACGGGGAACGCGGGATCGATCTGTACGGGTGCTTCCTCAAGGACTACGAACCTTCGCCTTGGTAAGCCGCTGATTCACGGTTCTTCGCCCATTTCTGCCAGGATCCCGCGCAGGTTGCGCAGGGCATAGTGCTCTCGGGACTTCACCGTACCTTCGGGAATGTGCAGGTCATGGGCTGCCTGGGCCACCGTGGAACCGAAAAAGTGCAAATGCAGCACCACGAGCCGATGCTCGGCGCTCAAGTGCATCAGCGCCTGCTGCATCAGCAGCCGGTCCAGAACCTGGACATAGCCATCCTCGGCCCCGGCAGCTGCGGGATCCGCATCGCCCAGCAGGCCGAGTTGAATGCGCGCCGCGGCCCGGCGATGCTCATCGATGATGACATGCCGCGCCGTTGCAAACAGGTAGCCGCGCAGCGAACCGGTGATTTCCGGTACGGCCCTCCAAACTTTCAGCACGGTTTCCTGCACCACGTCGTCGGCTTCTTCCCGGCTGCAGTACCCGCGCAACGCGAAGCGGCGCAGGGCATCTGCATGCTCGCGGTAGATCTCGGACACCAGCTGGGCATCCCGGGGCGCCTTGGCTCCGCCTGGTCTTGGCTGCGGCAAGGCACTAGGTCCTGGAACACGCCAGGGCGGCACGTGGTACATCCATGGCCCAAGTATGGGCAAGATTCTTTCCCGGCGGTGAACCTGGCGGGGATTCCCTGCGTCCTACTAGGTACGGGCTGAATGCCCACGCTTGAGGTGGGTCCAGCTTTCGAGAGGGGATCGGATCATGGGTATCAAGAATGGCAAAAAATGCGCGGCCGGAGTGGCTGCGCTGTTCGGCGCCGCGTTGCTGCTGGCAGGCTGCTCAGGAGATGGCGGTTCGGAGGGCGGAACCGGCGGCATGTATGGAGGAGGCGGGGAAAGCACCAGCCAAGCCCCTCAGGAATCATCCTCAGGGGTGGATCTTGGGGTGGCGGCAACAGAATTGGGCGACGTTGTGGTGGATTCGAAGGGGATGACCCTGTACTACTTCACCAAGGATGAGCCAGGCACCACGACCAGCGCCTGCACCGGGGATTGCCTGGCCAAGTGGCCGATTGCCACGACCACGAGCGATGACCCGACGCTGGAGGGGGTTTCCGGCGAGGTGAACTCCATCGAAAGCCCCGACGGGCAAAAGCAGCTGACGCTCAACGGCATGCCGCTGTACACCTTCGCCCAAGACGCCAAGCCCGGGGACACCACCGGACAGGGCGTGGGCGGGGTCTGGTACGCGGTGGCCCCGGACGGCACGATGATCCAGTAGGCAGCGGGATATATCCAAGGGAAAGAACGGGGCCGGGATCGGCACGCAGCCGCGTGCCGATCCCGGCCCCTCACGTCTGCGGGCTACTGCGCCAGGCTGAAGCGCAAGGTGCGCACCTCGAAGGGGCCCAGCGCCAACGGCAGCAAGCCGTCGGCGAGGTCGATCGCGCCGTCATCCAACGGATCTTCGAGCAGGCTCGCCGTAGTCGCTGAGGCCACCGGGACGTTGAGCCGCAGCTCGCCGCGGGCACGGCGGCCCAACGACTCGTAGACTCGCACCAGCAGGTCACCAGAACGGTCAGCGGCCAGCTTCACGCTGGAAACCACCAGCCCCTCGCCCGTGATCCTCGCCAAAGGAGCCACGGGCTGGGAACCGCTGATGGTGCGCTCGGCGCTGTTCAGCAAGGCTCCGGCCTTGGTCACCGCGGCAATATCCGCGCCAATGACCAGGCCATAGCGGTGGGTCTGCAAGCCCTGGTCCGTTTGCGGATCGGGGAAGCGCGGAGCACGCAGCAAGGACAGGCGCATCGTGGTGGTGACCTGGGCGTCCTTGGCGTCGCGGGTGACGTCAAAGCCGTAAATGGAATCATTGATCACCCCGACCCCGAAGCCGGGTTCCTCAGCCAGGGCGAAACGGTGCATTGAGGTCTCGAACTTCGCGGCCTCCCAGCTGGTATTCACGTGGGTTACGCGCTTGTGGTAGCCAAATTGGGTTTCGGCGGCAATCTGCTCGGCGCGCACATCCAGCGGGAAGGCCACCTTGAGGAACTTCTCTGCCTCGTGCCAATCGGTGCTCTGGAAGATCTGCACGGTGCGCTCACCGGGAGCCAGCGACACTTCCTGCACCACGGCGGACTTTGAGAAGCTGCGGCGGATGGTGACGACCTGGCTGCCGTCCTCGCGCGAGGCCAGCTTCAATGAGTCGCAATCGCGCAGATCGGTGACCTGGTTGCGGTAATACTTGTCCACGTCCCAGGCATCCCACATATTCGGGAAGTCCTGGTGCAGCTGCAAGAGGTTGGCTTCCTGGCCCGAGGCGATGGCCTCGCGTCCGGTCGCCAGATCCACCGCCGAGGTGATCAGGCCCTGGGCATTAATCACCACGCGGATCACGCCGTTATCAAGGACGTAGCCGCCGTCGGTGGCCGTTGCCTGTACCTGGGCCTCGGTCCTGGAGTCCAGCGCCTTGGCTTCGGCGAAGGCCAGCGTGTTGCGGGTGAACGCGGCACCGTTGAAGGTGATGGGAGTCGAACCGGTTCCGGCAAGGCGCTGCTGGGCCTCATGGATCAGTTGCTCGGCTTGCTCGACGACCTGGGCATAGCGTGCCACGACTTCGCGGTGCACCCACGCGATGGATGTGCCGGGCAGGATGTCATGGAACTGATGCAGGAGCACGGTTTCCCAGAGATCGTCCAGCTGCTCGTATGGGTACTCGGCGCCGGTGTATGCGGTGGCCGTGGCGGCCCACAATTCGGCTTCGACCAGCAATTGCTCGGTGCGGCGGTTCCCTTGCTTCGTCTGGTGCTGGCTGGTCAGCGTGGCACGGTGCAGTTCCAGGTAGAGTTCGCCCACCCAGACCGGAGGATTCGGAAGCTCGGCCTTGGCGCGGTCGAAGAAGTCATTGGGGTGCTCCCACTTGACCTGGGCACTGCCTTCAAGGCTGGCCAAGCGCTTGGCCTTGCCGGTCATCTCGCGGGTGGTGCCGCCTCCGCCATCGCCCCAGCCCACCGGGGCGATGGAATTATTGGCGACGCGCGCTTCACGGAACTGGCGGGAAGCCTTGGCCACTTCCTCGCCGGAAAGCTGCGAATTGTAGGTGTCCATGGAAGGGAAATGGCTGAAGATGCGCGAGCCGTCAATGCCTTCCCAGTCGAAGGAGTGGTGCGGGAATTTGTTCTGCTGGTTCCAGGAGATCTTCTGGGTGAAGAACCACTCGAAGCCAGCGCGGCGCATCAGCTGCGGCAGGGCAGGGGAGTAGCCAAAGGAATCGGGCAGCCAGACGCCCTTGGAGGCCACGCCGAATTCGTCGCGGAAGAACTTCTGGCCATACAGGAATTGGCGAACCAGCGATTCGCCGGAGGGCATGACGGTATCTGACTCGACCCACATGCCGCCCAAAGGCAGGAAGCGCTCGTTGGCAACAGCCTGCTTGACCCGGTCCCACACCTCGGGCCGGTGGGTCTTCAGCCACTTGTACTGCTGGGCGCTGGACATGCCGTAGAGGAATTCGGGTTCATCGCCGAGCAGCTCGACCATGGACGAGCAGGTGCGCGAAACCTTGCGGATGGTTTCCCGCAGCGGCCACAACCACGCGGAGTCAATATGCGAGTGCCCGATCGCCGAGATCTGGTGCGCGCTGTGCTCAGCGGGTGCGGATAGCACCCCGGCGAGTTCGCCGCGGGCCCGCGGCGCCGTGGCGGTGATGTCTTGCAGGTCCAGAACATCCAGGGCGTTATCCAGGGCCTGGAGAATCTGCATCTTTCGAGGACCTTGGGGCAACTGCTCCTGCAGGTCCAGCAGCACTTCGAGATCCAGTGCCAGGTCATGGACGGCCGGTTCGAAGACCGCCAGGTCCATGCGGCGGGTGGTGTAGAGCTTGCGGCTCGAGGAGGTGAGGATATCGCCCTGCTCTGTGGGCAAGAACGGGTGGTGGTCCAGTAGCACCGGATTGGACGCGGCTTCAAGGTACAAATCGACCACTTCATCGCCAGCGGCAGATTCCGCGATCGGCACCCACTGGTTGCGCGGGTTCAGCGCCTTGATGGTGATGCCATCCGGGCGATAGACCAGTCCCTCGCATTGGAAGCCGGTCATATTCACATCGAAGCCGAGGTCGATGACCGCTTCGACTCGGCGCCCGGCCCAGCTGGCGGGCACCTGGCCCTGCAAATGGAACCAGGTGGTGCCCCACGCGGCACCCCATGAGGTTCCCACCTGTGTTGGCGAGAATTCCAGTGCAAGCCCCTCGCCCGGGGTGACTGGTTCGCCGGGAAGCTCATGCCACGACACCTTCAGGGGAACCGACTGGGAGTAGATGGCAGGCAGGACACGCTCCTGCAGTACTCGTTTGACTCGACCGGTGGTCAGTGAGGTGTCGTCGTGCATTGCTGCCTTTCCCAGGGTGCTACCCCGAAAATCAGCGGGGTGGTTCCTTGCCAGACTACCGAAAATCACTGATGAACAGCTATTTATTCGTGTGATGTCTTGATCGATCAAGTGTCACCGTTGTGTTGATTATTTAGCTAGTCCAACTGTCAGGACCAAGCTCATTCTCTTTACACCCTGGGTTTGATCTTCAACTAGCCAAAACGCGGTGAATGTTGTGGCGGAAAGACTGCGATCTTGAACCAACTATTGGTTAGTGATCCTCATAGTGCTCAACCAAAGATCTTGTTAGGTAGGAGAATTAGTCCAAGATTCCAGATCTACTTTCTGCTGCACCAGTTCAATTTCATCTCCAAAGCTGCCAATGAGAATTTTCAATGCTTTAAGCGCTTTTTTGTGTCCAAGCGGATCTATCCGACCAGTAATACGAATTAGTGCGAACGCCGCTGACGAAATGAGCACCGCATCATCCACAGCTTCCTCGCCTTTTAGAGTCTGGCTCCACTCATCGCTAAGTGGTGCGTCTACTATCTCCAAAAGCTCCTGAACGGTTGTTGATGCAGAGACCTCGTCTCGATGGTTTTCTGCCAATGAAATTACGTCAAAGCCTTCGTCCGAACCAAACGGTGCGAATTCGTTGGTTAGATCTTCATAGAACTCTGAGCTGAAGTGCTTCGCATATTCACCATGGGGCAACGCCAAATTATCGTTATGCATTTATGGTTGTTCCTAAAAGTCAAGAATGAATACACTGCCAAACTTCGAATCATTGCATCGCTTGGATCGCGCGATCAATAAACCCTGTGAAAGTCTTTCTCCTCAGCTTTAGACTCTCGATGTGTGAACCACTGAATTGGTTGACCTGCGAGCCACTCTTCCTCTTCACCAGGGGCCAAAGTGAAAAACTCCCACCCTATATCAACCTCGGGAAAGAGCATGTATGACCCTGGACCTGCCGAACGAAGCGTCACTAATACTTCGATCCCAGCAGGGAACATGGAACTCCCAGTATTGCCCTCGACGAGCTTCTTGGTGATCCGCTGTGAAGAAAGAACTTCTACGAGCACCAAGGTTCCTTTTGCAGGACCTTCAAGAAACTCTCCATAGAAAATTCGATGTCCCTTTTTGAGCGCTTCTACACTCGGCCCTCGCAAGCCGTCGTCGCTCTTTTTACGGAATACCGAAAAACCCATGTCCCCCCCAATGAACCCTAGGATGCGGATAAGCCAACTCGTGACCAGCTTATCTATTACTTGCAGTATCTAACGCAGTGCCTTGGTGGACAAATTCCTATTCGCCCCTTGTATCCAACGATCCGCCCACTCTATCGAACTCGCGCATGCTGGTAATTTCGGAACCGGCGATTGATCTGATATTTGCATCGCGTACCCATTCGGCATCGGTATTGCAGGGCTCGCGGTCGAGCAAGTCGTCCCACTTTTTCGCAAAGCACCACCCAACTTCACCGTGCCCTCATCTTTCGCGAGCATCTTCAACTAACCCACCGCTTGTCCGGGGATACACAACCACTAAAGAGAACCCACTTTGGGCTATGCCCGATTCATCGAGCCCGCACCAGATTGGCGTAGGGCAGTTTGCTGAAGCTGGCGTGAAAATTCTCGTGGTACGCCGCCAACGCGGCGTTCAGCTCTTCAGCGGGCAGCTCTTTCCAGGCGATCAAGAGCTTCGCAGAGCCAGCCAGCTGCCAGATCAACCGTCCATCCCAATGTCCTGGTGGTTTGCCTTGCCCGAAATCGACAAATTCCTGGATCTGCCGGCGCAAGCCGCGGTTTCCCTGGCTTCCGGCGCCTGCCTTGCCGATATACAGAACCTCGGTGCCATCGACCCATTCGCTTGCCAGCTGGTCCGCCTTGAGCGACGGATTTTTCTTCTTGAACGTGCCAGCAGTGCTGCGGTTGAGGAATCGAGGTTCGAAGCCTTTGGGTGCCAGCACGGCAAATATCCCTTGGCGCTGCGGGATGCGGTTGATTTCCAGCGAGGCGATGGAGCGGAACCCAGTGAATCCATCGCTTTTGAGGTGCTTCTGGTCAAAGGTCATTGAATGTTCCCGTCGCTGTGCTTCGTCATGCTTACCGCCAAAAGGTGCTGCGACGATCTAACTGCTGAAGAGGTGCAGTCCTCCAATTGTATGGGCGGGAGGATACCGTGGCCGCTTTGCGCCGCGGCAGCCTAGCCCAGTTCCCGGCCCTTGGTCTCGGGGGCGAACTTGGCCATGAAAATCATGGCGATGACGACCAGAACCGTTGCTCCGGCAAAGAGCCCGGGCAGGCCAACCACTGGCCATAGCGCGGCAAAGAGCAGCGGGCCGAAGCCTGCAGCAAAGCGCGACATGGTCGACGCCCAGCCGAATCCGCTAGCCCGCAGCTCGGTCGGATACAGCTCGGAAACATATGCATACAACACCGGGATGGCCACCTGGACGATGACGCCGAAGACCAGTACCCATCCCACGGCCGCCGAAGGAACCTGCAAGTTCAGCGCCACCAGGATCAGCACAATTCCGGAGAGCGGGGCCGAAATCGCCAAGAGCCATTTGCGGCCCACGCGTTCCACCAGCAAGGCAGCGGCCACCACGCCAACCAAGCCCATCAGCGCCATGACCGCGGTGGCGAAGAAGGAGGCCGACTGGGCCATGCCGGCCTCGGTGAGAATTGACGGCAGCCACGTCAGCGCCAGGTAGTACACCAGCAGCACGGTGACAAACAGCAGCCAGCTGGTCGCGGTGATTTTCCAGGAGTAGCGCCATAGCGCCACAACCTGCTCCCACCATCGCGCCGGGCGCTCGGCGACAGGCTGATCAATGATGTACTCGCGCGGGGCGGCACCGGTGCGCTCGACCAGCTGGTCAATGACGGCACGCGCGTGGACCTCTCGTCCCTTGGCCGCCAGATACAACGGGGATTCAGGCACGGAACGCCGGACCAGGAACACCATGAACGCCGGAAGGATCATCACGACCAGGATCAGCCGCCAGTTATCGGCGGTGGCCATGACCCAGCCGGAGACGAAGAAGGACAGCGCAGCGCCAATCGGCCACCACCCGTCCATGGCGGTAAGAACCCGCCCGCGCAACTTGGCCGGTGTGAATTCGCCGACCAGGGCATAGTCCACCGGAATGCAACCGCCCAGCCCGACGCCGGCGAAGAAGCGGAATGCGACGAAGAACCCGAAGTTCGGAGACAGCGCGCCCAAGACGGTGAATACCGCGAACATCAGCAGCGTCATGCTGAAAGCATTTTTTCGTCCGAACCTGTCGGCGATGCCACCCCAGAGGAAGGCGCCCACGGCCATGCCCACCAAGTTGGAGGTGCCCAGCAGCGCCGCGGTGGGGCGATCCAGGCCCCATTCTTGGGCAACCAGCGGGATCAATGCCCCGTTCAATGTCACATCCCAGGCATCGAACATGAACCCCAGGCCGCCAATGATGAAAATGGCGCCTTGGACCTTCCACTTGAAGGGAAGTTCTTGCACGATGGTCGTGCCCGAGGGCGGGAGTGCAGAAGACACGGTGCGGCGCCTTTCTCAGTGCGAGCAAAAGTAGTGTGTACCGCGTCGAAGCATAGCCGAAAACCATTTCAGGTTCGTAGCTCTCTACGCTTCTTTGCTTTCCACGTCAAGACCTGTTGTCAGCGCGGGGGAGGGAGTAATCTCTGGGCATGGGAGTAGATTGGGCCGCTCTCGAAGAGGCGATACGGGTGACCGCCCTTCGGCACGCGGCGGAAGTGATTACTGGACACCCGGACCAAGACTTCTATGCCATTGCCCTGCACGGGGTCAGCACGGAGGAAAGCGAGAGCATCGCCATGCCGCTGCTCGCGCTGAACTCAGTGCAGGCTCTCGAAAGAGACCGTGCCACGGCATCCCGCGAAGAATTGGTGGAACGCGGCGAGGACGCCGATGAACCAGCCGATTACGAGGACCGCCCGGATGCCCGGGTGGATAGTCCGTTGGAATCCGAAGAAGTCACATTGGAAGAAAACTCCATTGTGATTTCCGACGCTGATGACGAGGACCTCGACGGCGAAGATCAAGAGGGCGTCGAAGAAGACGATCTTGACCAGGTTCTTGCCTCGCTCGAAGAAGGCCTGGAGGCCGATGACGCCGAAAGCTTCTACTCGGATAAGTGGGAGCCTAGCGATTGGCACTGGTCAGCTATTGATTTATGTGAAGATCCGGCGGCGACGCTGTGGTCTGATGCGATGACTGACCTGGCATCACGCGAGGGATGGGAAGCGACCATCAAGCGCTACTATGGCACGCTGGTGGCCGTGGCGAACTCGTTGCGCGAGGAGCTCCAGCAGCGCACCACCGCCGACCTGGTTTGCTACGTTGCCGATGAAGACCATGCCGAGAAGCTCTTGCGGCTTTGCCTGACTGACCAGCAACTTTCCAAGTATTTCCCACAGCTCTCCGAGCTCGTGGAAGGGCAGTGACACGAACTGAAAATTCGGGCAAGGACTTGGCTAGAATGAGGGCGGTGGCCTGTGTGCTGCCCGCCCCATTCATTCTCACCGCCGGGAGAAAAATTTCGTGAGTAAGACCGTCCTGGACAAAGTCGCCATCCGCCGCGCACTGATTTCCGTCTACGACAAGACCGGCCTGGAGGAGCTGGCCGCCGGACTGCACGCCGCAGGCGTCCAGCTGGTATCCACCGGATCCACCGCCAAGAAGATTGCTGCCGCGGGAATTCCTGTGACCGAGGTTGAGCAGGTGACCGGTTCGCCAGAAATGCTCGACGGTCGAGTCAAGACCCTGCACCCGCGCATCCACGGCGGCATCCTTGCTGACCGCCGTGTATCCGAGCACATGGACACCCTGTCATCCATGGATATCGAGCAGATCGATCTGGTGGTCGTCAACCTCTACCCGTTCGTGCAGACCGTTGCTTCCGGAGCATCCCAGGATGAGGTTGTCGAGCAGATCGACATTGGCGGTCCCGCCATGGTCCGCTCGGCAGCCAAGAACCACGCTGCAGTATCGATTGTGGTCGACCCGGCCTTCTACCCGCAGGTGATCTCCGCAGCTGCTGATGGCGGCTTCGACTTGAAGACCCGCCAGCGCCTTGCCGCCAAGGCCTACGCCCACACCGCCGCCTATGACACCGCGGTGGCTTCGTGGACCGCCAGCCAGTTCCTGGACGAAGATGGCGACGGCGTCATCGACTGGCCAGCCTACGCAGGCGTCGCCTTGCAGCGTTCGGCAGTGCTGCGCTACGGCGAAAACCCGCACCAGCAGGCAGCGCTCTACGTTGACGAAGCCGCGCCAGCAGGTATCGCGCAGGCCGACCAGCTGCATGGCAAGCCAATGAGCTACAACAACTACGTTGATGCCGACGCTGCATTGCGTGCCGCCTTCGATTTCGAGAAGCCGGCGGTGGCTGTTGTCAAGCACGCCAACCCCTGCGGCGTTGCCGTGGCTTCCGACGACGCTGCCGATCCGATTGCCGACGCGCACCGCAAGGCGCACGCTACCGACCCTGTCTCCGCTTTTGGCGGCGTGATTGCTGCCAACCGCACGGTGACCAAGGAAATGGCCGAGACCGTCAAGGGCATCTTCACCGAGGTCGTCATCGCACCGGACTTCGAAGCTGAAGCCGTCAAGATCCTTTCGGCCAAGAAGAACATTCGCCTGCTGGCGATGCCAGAAGGCTACGGCCGGAACAAGAACGAGTTCCGCCAGGTTTCCGGCGGCATGCTGGTTCAGGCAGGCGACAAGATCGACGCCGAAGGCGACAAGCCAGAGACCTGGACTCTTGCTGCGGGCGAGGCTGCTGACGCAGCGACCTTGGCTGACCTCGAATTCGCGTGGAGCGCGGTGCGCGCGGCCAAGTCCAACGCGATCCTGCTGGCCAAGAACGGCGCGGCAACGGGCATCGGCATGGGCCAGGTCAACCGTATCGACTCCTGCAAGCTGGCCGTTGAGCGCGCGAACACCCTGGGTGTGAAGGTCGAGTCCGGCGCGGATGCCGCCGGCGGTGCCGAGAATGCTGACGGAGCTGCTTCGGAGCAGCGTGCTGTGGGCTCCGTGGCTGCCTCGGATGCCTTCTTCCCGTTCGCTGATGGCCTGCAGATCCTGATCGATGCCGGCGTCAAGGCTGTTGTGCAGCCCGGCGGTTCGGTGCGCGATGAGGAAGTGATCGCAGCTGCGAATGAAGCCGGAATCACGATGTACTTCACCGGTGCACGCCACTTCTTCCACTAGGAAGTAACAGCGGTTCGCCATAAAAGCCCAGGCTCTGATTCCTAAAGGATTCGGAGCCTGGGCCTTTTGCTTCGGAAAGCATCATATTTCTAGCGCAGGGGCCTCCTGCGTTTGATCAGCAACAAGGCAATACCGATACCTGCACAAATCGAGATGAGCCCAAGCCAAGAATACGGATGCGGTTGCATGATCCAGGCCCACGGAAAGTACTCTCCGGATTTGCTGCGGGCGAAGGCCGAACAGAATGCAACGTAGGCGACGGGCACTACCGTTGCAGTTGCGCCCATTCCGAACAATATTCCCACAAGCCAGAATGCCATCAGGGTCGCTAGATCCCTAACAAAAACGAGGGTTGGGAATTGCCCGCCCCCGGCCAGGGCGACAGCCAGCGCGCAGACGACGGACGCAATGACCAGCATTGCGCCTGCGAACCCCATAGAATGCGCCCAAATATTGCGCACCGACGAGAGCATCCAGCGGCAATGGGATCCATGAATGCTCGCACCGAGGATGATGCTAAGCACTAAGGACGGAATGACCGGAGCGGGCATTTGCGTAGGCATGAATAAAGAACCCAAAAAGGGTATTGCAATAAATTGTTGGCCAAAGACTCCGGCCGCTGCACCGCAAAGTACTGCGCTGACCATGCATAGAACAATTCCCCGGGTACGCAAGGCCAGAATCATTTAGAGCCCTTCGGCAATTGCGGAACTTCGCATCGTGAAAGTTGTTCATAAGTAGTCAGAGCCCAATCTTGCTGCTGCCGCGGTGACATGCTTCTGAGCTTCTGATTGCTGGATTCGGTATCAATACCCAGTACCGATCTAAGCGCGTACGCCGTGCTCCAATCCTGCAATACTTCAAATGCCGCGTATTGCTTGTCGTAATCGTCGTTGTCGCACAAGTGGTTGAGGACTTCCGCCGAGTAGGAGCTCGCAGCAGCGTAAACGACTTGATCATCGGTGTACCAAGGTTCAAATGACGTGACCAATACGCCGGTTTGGACCACTTTGGCATCATCATTGCGTTCCGCGGTGACTCTGTCTGCTTCGGGGAAACCTAAGTCAGAGAGGATTCTTACGCTTTGCGCCACCAACTCACTTCGGTCCCCTCCAAAGCGCTGGACCTCGTTGAGACAAACCTTGGGACGGTGGCCCGTGCATGTGAAATCTTCAGCTGCATCGTTGACTACCGGAGTGCCATCAAGGGGGCTAGATATCGAAAGTCCAGCCACTAGCGCGAACACAATAAATGAGTATCCCAAAGCATACTTGCCCTTGCTTGCCCGACCGGAAATTTTCTTTTTCGCCAAAGGGTTGCTATTTCCAGCCAACGCCAAAAAACCAATTGAGATGAGCGACGAAAATACGATCAGCGTCCACACCGCACGATAATCCAACGATTGAGCAGCCATGCAGCAACCGTTTAGAGTTATGCCGGCTAGATAATGAGCAGGGAAATAATCTGATGTTCCGGTAAACGCAAGGAAAAGATAACTCAACACCAGCGCCAACGGAACTGCGAATCGTCCTGGTAGCCACTGCCCAAGCAAGTAGCCAAAGGCTGAATGGGCAAGAATTGCCAACAGATAGCCGACGACTACGAGCCAGAGTTTCGGCTCAAATAGTTGCCCTGATGGGACTAGCAGATAGACAACGATAACAATCTGAATCACAGACGCGGCCAAGAAAGTTGGCCATAGCCTGTCAAAAATGCGTGCTGAGTAGCCGCGTGACGAAAGTTCAAGAACTCCTCGGCTACTTCTTTCCCGGCTGGACTCTAGCGAGGAACCGATCGAGGCCAGCAGGCAAGAGAATAACAGTGTGGTTGATGCTCCTGAAACTGCGGCGGGACCGTTGCCTAGGACGGAATCCATATCCGTATGGCTGGACAAATAGACGAGAGCTACAATCAAGAAGATTGGCATCAGCCACAACGACGGACGTTTTTTCAGGGGGAGCATCAGCGTTCACCCATTACAAGCTGTCCGTAAGCCGCACGAATTCGATCACGCGGGTCAACGTGCTGGTCGCCGCCGAGCTGCATGAATTCAGAAACTGAGCCGTGGAATTTCTGTTGGCCTTGATCGAAAACTAATACCGAGTCGAAGGTTCCGTCTATGTCCTCGGTCTGATGAGTTGATACGAGAACAATCTTTTTCGGATCCATGCCCTGCAGGATTTTCTGGAATCTTTCACGCTGATTAGGATCCAATCCCGCCGTAGGCTCATCTAACAAGATGACAGAAGCATCGTGCGCCAACGCGCCGGCTAAACCGAGCCGCCTCTGTTGGCCGCCAGACAGCGCAGTTGCCTTATGCATTGCCATCTCAGTGAGACCGACTTGTTCCAGCGCAATAGGTGCGGCGGACTTGGCTTCTTTCCGACTGGCACCTTTGAGCCACGCCGAGTACCTAACATGTTCTTCCACCGAAAGACCTGCAACGGGCACAAAGTCTTGGGGCAACCAAGCTACGTGCTTGCGATACGCCCGAATGTTTGTAAACTGCACTGATCCTGCGCCATGCTTAAGCTCGACGATCCCGGTGTTAGCGTGCAGAGCAGTTGCCAGCAAGGATAAGAGTGTCGTTTTTCCTGCACCATTTGGTCCAAGGATAGCTGTCTTCCCTGAATTGAAAGCCATGCTCACCGCGTCGAGGAGCGGATCATCGCCAGTGTAGGAAAAAGACAGATTCGTGATTTTCAGTTTTTTCATTAGTACGTTTGCGTGACCTTTTTGGCAGTGAGCCTTACTCCGGAGGATAGGCCAGCAATTTTCTTTATTGTAAAGTGATAGGTGCTCTTTTTGCGGTCACCGAAGTTTACTGAACCGCATCCCTTGGTGGTCTTCGTAGAAACTGTTTTTGCCGGGAGGAGCGCGCCTCGATGATCTACCAGTGCTACGGTAATGCTTCCGACGCTTTTTGGCGTTCCCCAAGTTTCTGAGCAAGTTTTGAAAGTTGTTTTGGTTGCTACGGAATCAGTATTTTGGTCGTTCCAGCTACGAGACGAAAATCCGGTGAGAGCGTTGGTGATGGATGAACTCCATGATCCTTCGGCCAATGACGGTGCTGCGGGGATGATAACCAGCCTAGCAATTAGTGTGGTTACTAGTGAGAGTTTTCCTCTAAACTTCATGATATATCCCGTATTTTCTAGTTGCAGCCCCCACAGCACGTCAAGAAACTATAAACGGTGTGCAGTAAAATCTCAAATCAGAGGCATTTTAAACTAGTTATCGTAACGATCTAATCTGGTTTGATTTCATGTAGTTCTATGTCTAATGCGAGTAACCGCCGCATTGAGTTCCGTGTTTTCTGAGTCAATAGGGAGGGGTGGTTGTGCGGATTTTCAGGACTGCGACAATACCTGCATCCGGATCGAGTAACGCAAGGAATGGCAGATGAATTCTACGTTGAGCGTGTCTACCTGAGAGGGGTGAAGTTTGCGAAACAAGAAATTGTTCAACAACATCTTGCCAAGGTTGTTCAACAACCTGTAATGTCTTGTGCGTTACATTGATTCTGTGACAGCTGTCACCACTATCGCATTGGAACGTCACCATGGCACTTCCTGAGTCAAAGACTGAAATGAGCCCCAAGGCGCGGCGCACCGCCCTGCTGGGAGCGATGTTCTTGATGGCCACCAGCGCCATCGGTCCCGGATTCATTACCCAGACCACCGAATTCACGGTACAAATCGGCGCAGCCTTCGCCTTCGCCATTATCGTGTCGATCCTCGTTGATATCGCGGTGCAGCTGAACGTCTGGCGCGTCATTGGCGTTACCGGGATGCGCGCCCAGGAACTTGGCAATAAGGTTCTGCCCGGCGTGGGCTGGTTCTTGGCAGTCCTTGTATTCATCGGAGGCATGGTCTTCAACATCGGCAACATCGCCGGTACCGGACTTGGCGTTAACGCCATGCTCGGTGTGGATGCCAAGATTGGCGGAGCGATCTCGGCTGTCGTGGCAATCCTGATCTTCCTGTCCAAGAAAGCCGGAATGGCTTTGGACCGCATCGTCGTGCTGCTCGGTGCCATCATGATCCTCTTGATGATGTACGTAGCAATCGTGGCCGCCCCACCAGTTGGCGAAGCCCTGCGCAACGTGGTCCTGCCTGAGAAGATCGACTTCCTGATTATCACCACTCTGATCGGTGGTACTGTCGGCGGCTACATCACCTACGCTGGCGCCCACCGCATGATCGACTCGGGCACCAGCGGCATTGAGCACGTCAAATCAATTTCCAACATCTCGATCCTGGCCATCATTGTCACCGGCGTCATGCGAGTGCTCTTGTTCCTGGCGATACTCGGCGTTGTTGCCGGCGGCGTGGTTCTGGCCAGCGACAACAAGGCCGCGGAAGCCTTCGGCCACGCGGCAGGCGATATCGGCATTCGCGCTTTCGGCATCATCCTCTGGGCGGCGGCGCTGACCAGTGTCATCGGCGCGGCGTACACATCGGTCTCGTTCATTACCAAGCGAACCACCTCAGACCGTACCCGCAATATGATCACCGTCGCCTTCATTGCGGTCTGCGGCATCATCTACCTGTTCCTGGGCAAGGCGCCAGCCACCCTGCTGATCTTCGCCGGCGCATTCAACGGCCTGATCCTGCCTGTAGGCTTCGCAGTTCTGCTATGGGTGGCGTGGCGCCGCCGGGACCTCATGGGCGGCTACAAGTACCCGACATTCTTGCTTGTGGTGGGTGTGCTCGCATGGCTGTTGAGCGTATTCCTCGGATGGAACTCGTTGACCGGACTAGCCGCACTCTGGCAGGGCTAAGGAGGCCAAGTGATGAATGAGATCAAAGACCTGGATTTGGGCCAACGAGCCGCATTGTCCCCGAAGCAAGCGCGAGAGTTCTTCCGTGATGGCCAAGTGCTTCCCACAGCGGGAATCAGTGCCGGCTATGCGCAGGCGAACCTGATCATCGTGCCGCGCGCACTGGCCTTCGATGTCCTGCTCTTTGCCCAGCGCAATCCCAAGTCCTGCCCGGTGCTCGGCGTTCTTGAAGCCGGGGAAGTATCCAGCGAACTGCTGGCTGGCGGCGACATCAGAACCGATGTCCCCAAGTACGTGGTGTACGAAAATGGCGTGAAAGTAGCTGAACCCACCGACTTGAACGACTACTGGCGCGATGATCTGGTCACCTTCATCATCGGCTGCTCATTCACTTTTGAATCAGCCTTGATGGATAACGGAATCTCTGTCGCGCACATTGATCAGGGCGTCAACGTTCCCATGTACAAGACCACCACGAGGAGCGCCACCGCTGGGGCGATCTCCGGCCCCATGGTCGTCTCGATGCGGCCCATTCCTGCTTCGCAGGTAGCTGATGCGGTTCGGATTACCTCGAGATATCCAGCAGTTCATGGAGCACCGGTACATATCGGCAACCCGGAAGAGCTGGGAATCAGCGACCTGGCACAGCCGGATTTCGGGGATGCAGTCCAAATCCCGGAATGCAGCGTGCCGGTGTTCTGGGCCTGCGGCGTCACGCCGCAGGCGGCCGTCATGGAGTCGAAGCCAGCGCTCGCTATCGGCCATGCGCCGGGCCACATGCTGATCACCGACATCAAGGATTCGCAGTATCAAGTGCCATAACTAAAAAAGTGTTGCGGTGTTCGCCCTTCCGGGAAGAACACCGCAACACTCTTTTAAACTGCAAGTCTTACCTAGCGCTGGTCAACCCAAGCTTCTACTTCGGCCAGGCGCTCTCGCTTCGCAGTCTCATCTATGAATGATGATTCAAAGGAGTTTCGAGCCAGCTGCGCCAATTGCCCGGTGCTGAAGTTGAAGGTCTCCATGAGGGAAGCGAAGTTGGCGTCCATGTAGCCGCCGAAATACGCAGGATCGTCGGAATGCACCGAAACCTTCAGCCCCGCTTCAAGCATGGATGGCAGCGGGTGATCGGCCATCGTATCTACCGCGCGCAGCCGGATATTGGACAGCGGGCAGACTGTCAACGGCATCTGTTCCGCAACGAGCCGCTGCACCAGCTTCTCGTCGCCCAGGCAACGAATGCCGTGATCCACGCGCTCCACCTTGAGCAGGTCCAGGGCCTGCCAAATGTAGTCTGCCGGGCCTTCTTCACCGGCATGGGCGACCGCGTGCAAACCGCTTTCGCGGGCCAGATCGAAAACTTCGACAAAGAGCTCTGGCGGGAATCCCAGCTCGGAGGAGTCCAGGCCGATGCCGTCGATATCGTGTTTTTCCGCAATCATCAGGCGCAACAGCTCCAAGGCTTCGCTGGCCGGTGCATGGCGCCAGAAGCAGGCAATGAGCTTATGCGAGATTCCCCAGCGCTCCTGTGCTTCGCCCAGCGCGTCACGAATTCCCGCGATGACATCGCGCAAGTCCATGCCACGTTCAACGTGGGCCTGGGGATCGAAGAACAATTCCACGTGGCGCACGCCTGAAGCATGCGCGCGCTGCAGGTAGGCCATGGAGATCTCGTAGAAATCCTCGCGGGTGCGAAGCACCAGCATGTTGGCGTAGAAGAGATCCAGGAACGACTGCAAGTTGCTGAACTCATACTGTGCGCGCAGCTCGTCAATTGAGCTGTAGGGCAGCTCTATGGAGTGCTTTGCGGCCAGCGACATGATCATCTCGGGTTCCAGTGTTCCTTCGAGATGGATATGCAATTCGGCAACGGGCAACTTCACGGGGCGGAACCTTTCAGCAACGACTATAGGGTGCGTTCTCACCGCACTAGGCAGGAACTCGCAAGATTGCCTTAAACCATACGCTGGCAGGCTAGGTGCCTGCAGTTTGGGGTTTCGAATCTGCAGCCAATGTATCAGGTGAACGCCGATGGAATCCGGTCATGATTGGTCCTGCGGAAACGGAGCCATCGACAGGCTCCGGCAACACTGAAAATCGCGGAAACCCAGGGAATGACTCGCCTCTTTGCACAACGACGGCCATGCCCCTGAGGCAACGAGCAACGAGAATGCACCGCATGAAGCTAAACATGCAGGGTCTGAGCGACCGCGTTATAGGTGAGACAGAAATCGCAGGACTTGCGCCGTGGTGCAGTGCGCTGGCGCTATTTCGATGCCCCGTTGATGTGTTCGAGCAACTCGGCTTCAGCTGTGTCCAGGTACCCCCGCAGGGCTGCGGCCGCTTCATCCCGTAGGCCTTCACGTAGCAGTTCTACCAAGCGGGCATTTTGCTCAACATAGTGCGAGTGGAAATCCGGGGCATCGCTCATCGCGTGGAAGACCAGGCGCATCCGTGCCAGAACCCGCCCCATGAGTTCTTGGACCAAGCTGCTATCTGAGGAGCGAACCAGTTGCTGGTGGAAGGCCTGATTGGCGCTGGCCATCCGAGGTATATCTCCGGCAGCCAAGGCCGCCCGCGCTTCATCGATGATGGTGCCCAGCTGCTCCAAATCCAGTTCCGGGCCCCACGCCAGGCAAGCCGGCTCAATGGTGCGGCGCACGGCGTAGATTTCCCGCACATCATCAGCATCCGGCGACGCAACAAAAACCCCGCGGTTGGGGATTCTGGTGATGATCAATTCGCTGTCCAGCAGGGTGAAGCTTTCACGCAAAGTATTGCGCGAAAGCCCCAGCGACTCCGCCAAGGACTGCTCAGACAGCTTGTCCCCGGGCAACAACTCGCCTTCTGCGATTCGGGTCCGCAAAAGATTCGCGGCCCAAACACTGCTATGCGCATGGGGTGCTTTGGCCGGAAGCGCAGAGACACTGCTGATGGAGTTCATTAGTCCAATTTATCCCAACTCGTAGCTGGAATAGGAACAAGTGCCAACTCGGTTACCGGATGCTGCCCAACGCGTCGGAACGACGAACCGCAGCCCCGATGCCAAAGTTCGCCGCAGTGAAAACACCATCGCGATGAGCCGCTACGGCAGACTCCATCTTCATTGCTTCAACCACGGCCACCGTCTGCCCCTTGGAAACGGCCTCGCCGTCATCGACAGCGAAACGCACCAAGTTGCCATCCATCGGGCTGAGCACCGCGTCCGCATCGAGTTCGGAAGCCTGCCCTGCCTGCGCCGCAGGGGTGGCGCCAGCACCCGACGGGTTGCGCAAAGCGTTGGTCAGCGCTGCAGGCAAGCCAAGCTGCACAGCCTTGCCATCCAGCTCAATGGTGATCGTTTCACGGCTGGTATCCATCTGGTCGAGATCCATGTCATTGTTGGCCTCGACCTCGTTCAGAAATTCATCCTCAATCCACGTGGTGTAGACCTTCAGCTGATCGCCGTTGAAATCCTCATGCTCGATAACTGCGCGATGGAAGGGCAAGACTGTCGGCACGCCAGCGATGGTGATCTCATCCAAGGCCGTGCGTGCCCGGCGCAGCGCCTGATTGCGGTCTTCACCGCGAACAATCAATTTCGCCATCATCGAGTCGTAGAACGGCGGAATGACAGAACCGCTGCGAACGCCGGAATCGATACGCACCCCGGCACCCGTTGGAGCCTCGAAGCGCTCTACCGTCCCCGGGGCCGGGAGGAATCCGCGGGCAGGATCCTCGGCGTTGATGCGGAATTCAAAGGCATGGCCCTGGGGCGTTGGGTCTTCGCCCAAAGACAGCGGCAGGCCATCAGCGATGCGGAACTGCTCCGCCACCAGATCCACGCCGGCCGTTTCCTCGGTGATCGGGTGCTCCACCTGCAAGCGGGTATTGACCTCCAAGAAGGAAATCAGGCCGTCTTGGGCCACCAGATATTCGACGGTGCCGGCGCCGACGTAGCCAGCTTCCTTGCAGATTGCCTTGGCGGATTCGTGGATGCGGGTTCGCTGCTCGTCGCTGAGGAACGGCGCTGGCGCTTCCTCCACCAGCTTCTGGTGGCGGCGCTGAAGCGAGCAATCCCGGGTGCCAACAACGACAACATTGCCGTGCGCATCAGCCAGGACCTGGGCCTCGACATGCCTGGGCTTGGAGAGGAAGCGCTCCACAAAGCACTCGCCACGGCCAAAGGCCACCGTGGCCTCGCGGGTGGCCGACTCGAAGGCCTCGGTGATCTCATCGAGCGAATACGCGATCTTGATGCCACGGCCGCCACCGCCAAACGCGGCCTTGATGGCTACAGGGACACCGTATTCCTCGGCGAAGGCGCGAACCTCTTCGGCATTTTCGGCAGGGCCATCGGTGCCCGGAGCCAATGGTGCGCCGGCGCGAACGGCAATCTGCCGTGCCGTGACCTTATTGCCCAGGTCTTCAATGGCCTGGGGCGAGGGGCCGATCCACTTCATTCCGGCGTCAATGACCGCCTGGGCAAAGCTGGCGTTTTCCGAGAGGAAGCCGTAGCCCGGGTGAACTGCGTCGGCCGCCGAGCGCTTCGCGATCTCGATGATCTTCTCGATATTCAGATAGGTGTCAGCACTACTCGAACCATGCAGCGGGTAGGCCTCATCGGCGCGCCGCACATGCAACGCGTCGGCGTCCGGGTCGGAGTAGATGGCTACCGAGGCAATATTTGCGTCGGTGGCCGCCCGGGCAATGCGGACTGCGATTTCGCCGCGGTTGGCAATGAGAACCTTTTTCATGACAATCCTTGGAAGTTAATTGGCCGTCAAAGCGGCGGGAGACTGGAGGACAAAGCGAATCTTGCTTCCTGGGGGAAGCTGGGCCGCGACGCTGAGATCTTCGTCGATAACCGTGGCGATCACCGGGTAGCCGCCGGTGACCGGATGATCAGCAAGGAAGAGCACCGGAAGGCCGGAGGGCGGCACCTGCAAGGAGCCGCGTGCCACGCCTTCACTGGCCAGTTCGCCAGATAGGACGCGTTGCAACGGCTGTTCTGCGGTAGACAACCTGATGCCTACCCGGTTCGACTCGCTGGTGACATCCCAGAGCTGTTCTGCCAGCTGCTTCAATCCGGAGGGGCCAAACCACTCGGTGCGCGGACCGGGCAGAACCCTGAGTCGATACAGGCCCTGGTCGTCGGGAACCGGCAGTGTGCTCGGCTGGGGATTGGCGACAATGTGCCCAACGGATGGCTGTTTGACCGGAATGAAGGATCCGGAAACCAGCGGATCCGGTCCGAGGCCCGAGAGCGTATCGGTCGACAGCGAACCGAGCACTGGCTTGAGCATGATGTCGCCGCGCACCGCAAGGTAGCTGCGCAAGCCTTGGCCGCCGGGCTCCACGCTCAGGCGCTCGCCGTGCAGCAGCGCGAACGGAGCGTTCAACGCTGCCTGGCGCGGTGTGCGCAGCTCATCATCCTCAGCCGGGGTGATCCACAGGTCGGCTCCGGCTCCGGTCACGGCCAGCACTTGGTCCTGCACGGCTTCGACGCTCAGGCGGCTGCCGAGGTTCTCGATCACTGCCTGGCCTGGCTGGTTGCCCACCAGGCGGTTGGCCTGGCGGAAGGCTGCCGGGTCGGCTGCGCCGGCGACGCCGACGCCCAGGTTGCCGTAGCCGACACGCCCGGCATCCTGCAGCAGCGATTGCAGCCCGGGATCAAGGATCCGCAGGCCTCCGGAGCCGGGATCCTGGGCGGTGGCGGGCTCGGCGGCAGGTGCCTGAACCGAAATCTTTTCGGAGGCGGGAACGAACTTCACGGTGTCCTGCGGTCGGATCAGCGCAGGATTTTCGCGGTCAAGATCCCACATCTGCAGATCGGTATGCCCGATCAGCTGCCAGCCTCCGGGGGATTGGCGGGGATAAACAGCCGAGTACTCGCCTGCGAGGGCCACAGCTCCGGCCGGGACCTTGGTTCGCGGGGTGTCCCGGCGCGGGACATTCAATTCCTGGTTTTCACCGAGCAGGTAGGCAAAGCCGGGAGCAAATCCGCCGAATACCGCGCGCCATTTCTGGCTTGTGTGGGCAGTGACCACTGCTTCGACACTCAGCCCGGTCAGTTCGGCGACCGCCGCCAGATCTTCGCCGTCGTAGTGCACCGGAACTTCAACCAGGTTGCCAGCGGTGCGAACTGCGGAAGCTGTTTCAAGTTCTGGCAATGCCTTGATGGCGCGTTCGGCGCTGTGCCCCGAATCGAACTTCAGCAGCACCGTCTGGGCGGCAGCCAATAGATCGCGCTGTCCGGGCAGGGGAGAAGCTTCCAAAGCGGCATTGAGCGCCAAGACTGCGTCAAGCGAGTCGAGGTCGATGAGCAGATCATGGGATCCTGCCCGGTGGATGGCGCGGATGCTCACGCGAAGCTCCGGATCTGCACTCCGGCGCTTTCCAAGCCGCCGCGTACGGCACGAGCCATGGCAACTGCTCCGGCGGTATCGCCGTGAAGGCAGATGCTTTCGGCCGGCATAGCGATGGTGCTGCCGTCGACCGCAACAATGGTTCCCTCGGTGGCCAAGCGGATCATGTTGGCGGTGACTTCTTCGGCATCATGCAGTACCGCGTTGGCCTCGCGGCGGGATACCAGTGTGCCGTCGGGGTTGTAATTGCGGTCGGCAAAAGCTTCGGCAACACCGCGCAGCCCGGCGGTCTCGGCTTTTTGCAGGGCCACCGATCCGGGCAACAGCAGTACCGAAAGATCTGCGCCGAAGGCCTTGATCGCATCAATGACCGCCTGGGCATGTACTTCGTGATGCACGATGGTGTTGTAGAGGGCGCCGTGGGGCTTGACGTACTTGATTTCTGCACCGGCGTTGCGAGCCAAAGCCTGCAATGCTCCGAGCTGGTACAGGACATCGTCAGCCAGCTCGGTCGCCGAGCAATCCAGGAATCGACGGCCGAAGCCGGCCAGGTCGCGGTAGCCCACGTGGGCGCCGATGGTGACGTTCGCGCTGACAGCATCGCGGCAGGTCTGGGCGATGGTGCTCGGATCGCCGGCGTGGAAGCCGCAAGCGACGTTGGCGGAGGAAACGGAGGTGAAGATGGCGGCGTCGTCGCCCATCTTCCAGTTGCCGAAGGACTCTCCGACGTCCGAATTCAGGTCTATGTATGGCATTGTGATCCCCGTCTCGTGAAAACCTCTTGGTAAAAGAATGCCTCAATTTCCGTAATTGTTCAACAATCTTGACGTCGTATCTTGAGATCGGCGCTCCGAAGGGCAGATGAACGTGCTCCAAATTGCGTGCTGAGCAGGAGAATTGCGAATGACTTGGAAAACCCGGTGCCGGGCAGGTCTTGTGCTGGGATGCGCGCCGCTTAGCTTTCGGCCTCTACTTCGCAGGCATCTTCAAGGCCGAACGGGATGGGCGCGCCTTGGGCGTCGTCCGGATCAGGGACAGCAGTATTCTTGCCCTCTGGATCCGGGGTTTGGCGTAGTCCTGTGGTTTCGTCGTGGTTTGCGGTTCCCCTGGTCGCTTCCCGTCTTCCGTGCCTTGTATTGATGCCAGCTGGAGGGTGCTGGTCCACACAGACTCGCCGTGGGAACCACCTGGAGTCTGTCGCGGTCACGGAACTACCATGTTCGCCCGCCACGGAACCTTGCGCAGGCAGCATTCTTGGCGGGTCCGGACGCTAGGACAATCCGATAGCGTCGCCCTTCTCATCGACATCCATATGTACGGCAGCTGGCACCTTCGGCAAGCCTGGCATCGTGGTTAGTGCCCCGGTGATGGCCACGATGAAACCGGCACCGGTCTTGGGAATCAGCTCGCGGACCTGCACGGTGAAGCCGCTGGCAGCGCCGAGCAGCTGCGGGTCATCGGAGAAGGAATACTGGGTTTTGGCGATGCAGACCGGCAGGTGGGACCACCCATTGTCATTGATCTGCTGGAGCATCCGCCGGGCCTTAGGGGAGTACTCGACGTCTTCGCCCCCATAGACTTCGCGCACCAGGGCCAGGATCTTCTCCTCGACCGGTTGCTCCAGCTCGTACAGCGGGGCGAAATGGCCCGGTTCCCCGATGGCGCGCAGCACCGTAGCGGCCAGCTCGGTGGCCCCGGCCCCGCCGTGGCCCCAGACATCGGCGATGGCGCAGGCGATGCCCTGCTGCGCTGCCCAGCTGGTGACCGCTTCCAACTCTGCATCCGTATCCGTCGTGAAGCGGTTGATGCCGATCACTGGCTTGATGCCGAACTTGGAGATGATCGAGGCGTGGCGTTCAAGATTAGGCAACCCAGCCCGCACGGCCCCGACGTTTTCGGCCCCCAGTTCTTCCTTAGCCACCGAACCATGCATCTTCAGTGCGCGAACGGTCGCGACAATGACCACCGTGTCGGGCGGGCACCCAGCGAAGCGGGCCTTGATGTCCATGAATTTTTCGGCGCCCAGATCGGTGCCGAAACCGGCCTCGGTTACCACCACATCGGCCAGTGAACGGGCGGTGTTGGTGGCGATGGCCGAGTTGCAGCCGTGGGCGATGTTGGCAAAGGGACCGCCGTGGATGAGCGCGGGAGTCCCGCCGATGCTCTGCACCAGGTTGGGTTTGATAGCTTCCTTGAGCAACAGCGCCATCGCACCAGCCGCACCTAGGTCATCGGCGGTGACCGGCGCCTTGGCATAGGTGTATCCGACGGTCATCCTTCCCAGCCGGGCGCGCAGGTCCGCGAGCCCGGTGGCCAGGCAGAAGACCGCCATGACCTCCGAAGCGGCGGTGATTTCGAAACCTGTTTCGCGCGGCACTCCGTTGGCGGTACCGCCCAGGCCTATCACCACGTGGCGCAGCGCCCGGTCGTTCATGTCCAGCACCCGCTTGAAGGTGACGGACCTCGGGTCGATGCCCAGGGCGTTGCCCTGCTGAAGGTGGTTGTCGAGCATTGCCATGAGCAGATTGTTCGCGCTGGTGATGGCGTGGAAATCCCCGGTGAAATGCAGATTGATCTCGTCCATGGGCAGTACCTGGGATTGGCCGCCGCCGGTGGCTCCGCCCTTCATCCCGAAACTCGGGCCGACCGAGGGCTCGCGCAGAGCGATCATGGTCTTGGCTCCGGTGGCCGCCAGTGCGTCGGCCAGGCCCACCACCATGGTGGACTTTCCTTCACCTGCCGGTGTCGGAGACATGCCGCTGACCAGGACTACTTTTCCGCGCCGGGTTCCAGTGGGCAGCAGCGCCGGATCGATCTTGGCCTTGTACTTGCCGTAGGGCTCCAGTGCAGCGTCCGGGATTCCGGCGGCTTCGGCGATCCGGGAGATCGGTTCGAGCGCTGCCCGCGAGGCAATCGCGAGATCGCTCATGTCGGTGTCCGGTGTTGCTGTCATGCTGCGTCTCCTATCTGGAGGCCCGGCGATCCGGGGATGCGGATGACCGACGCTTCTGGACTTCCCTGATTGGCCTTCAAGCTACCACCTTGTAGGCGAGACGAGAAGGCTGCGACGGGCAGAACGTCGATCGGAACTTCGCCGGGAACCTGCAGGGGCATAAGTGGTGCGATCCCCAGACCAACTTTTGAGCAACTACCTATGTCTGCCTCGACGTTTCAAAAACTTGTGTGCAAATCTTGACTTGTCGGATCGGGCTGGATGAAACCGCGTTGCCATCGAGAGTGTAGTAGAACCGCAGCGCCCGATTGTCATTAGCACAAGTCAGACCTTCGAGCTGCAGAGCGATATACGAGTTCAAAATTGGGACAAGCGCTATCTCAAACGGCCGCATAAGCGCCCCAGCGAGTCCAGATTCAGGGTGCGGCCCCCGGTGATAAAAGATCGGTGAACTGCTGGTGACATGTCAATTTAGAATCTATTCGAGTTTTGGCCTGCTCTAGGGCAGGCTCATTTCCAACCCTGAAGAAACTCCTCTTCTCAAAGACTTCGCAGGGAGCGAGCGCCACAAAGAGTAGGACCTCGCTGGCTTGGATATGCTGCTTGAGATTCAGGAAGTCTCTCAGAAGTACCAAGGTGTCCGAATGAGCTGCGCTTCATTACTACGGTATGTTGATTTTCCAAATACCGATTGCCATATCTTTATTTTACTAGTAGTTTCTATTCACAGGAAGATTTCATCATTAAAAAATAGAAAGTCTGGATTCAATGTCGTTAGAGCGGCGGAACGTAGTATTCAACCTTGCCCCAGCGGTTCTATTAGGGTTACTAGCTCCACAAGCAGTCAAACAAGGGCACAATGAGCATGAGGGCAACAAATTAACGTCACTAAACGATTGCAATACCTGTGATCCGGATAGCAAAGCATTGCAGGATATCGAAGATTTCGAGCGTGCGTTTGAAGAATTCGGTTCAGTGTCGGACATTGAGATTTCCCAAATGGCTAAGCGCCAGAAGCGAATGAATGATCTGGGTGTAATGCAACCCGCAGGGTTACCGCTACCTGGCCCAGCTGCTATCGTAAGTTGCGCGTTAACCGCAGTCTGGGTTTTTCGAAAAGGCGTCTCTAAGAACCAAGTAATCATGCAGGTCACGGAAGTGATTGTTGGCTGTGTCGGAATTCCTGCGACGTCGTGGGTTTTGGTCCGTGTCGCGCGTTTGGTTTGGAAGTATAGAAAGAAAATTGCCGCAGCATTGGCTGCTGTTGGTCTGACCGCAGCACAACTCGCCCCGATTCGCAATGCTCCTTACCCTGGATAGCGTGGGAGCTACAGATTCAGTCAGGAGTTGCCTAATATGAGATGGGCACGCAAACTCGTAGTTCGTCGAGTCGTATTGTATCTTGCGATATCTATACTTGGCCTTTCGGCGTTGACTGGTGTTTATTGCGCGTTGGCTAACCGCCATTTCCTTGAAGTGCTGGGGAATCTCTGGATAGCGTTTGCCTTTGCACTCGTAACTGCAGCTTTAACCGCAGTTAAAGACCATCGCAATGACCAAGAAGAGTTGTGAGAACCGAGATCATCTAAGTCGACTGCAGAAACCACAACGATTACTTGATCTTAGCGATCGCGCTCATGAACAGGGTCTATTTCCCGCTTTGACTACGTCTTTGCTACTTCATGATCACAATTTCGAAGGCTTCTAATTTCCATGACTCGTGTCGATTTTCAGCCCTTCGATGAGGTTGTGCGTGCAGTCATGCTCCTTGCCTGTGTTCTTTTTCGGTGGCGTAGGTCTCGTCCTGCATTTTCGCGGTATCCTACGAACGAATGCTTACGAGCGCACGACTCGGTTCAACCGTTAGTTGCCTCCAATAACTGGTTTTCTCAGGCTGTATTGAACTGTCTGGCTGGCGCATGATTGGAGCACGCTGGGCAGCGGCGGCCGGGGTCGGAAGGGTGTCAGTTTCTAGACATATCGTCTTTCCTGTCATTTGCCCACTTTCTTCCGATGTGTCAGGTCTGCCGGCCTTGCGGGTGTCGACTTAGCGCCTGGATGCGCTCATGGCAGGCCGGGAACCGTTCATGAAACCAGCAAAGCCCGGGTGGAGGAATTCCGGCAGGAATTCCTCCACCCGGGGTGAACACCGTATTTATCTGGGTCATCTGCCGCTGGCCAAGGGCACCAGCACTCGCGCTGTTCCGGACCTCCACGCAAATCGAACCACGGGCAGTGCCTTAGTGATTTGCCTGCGACTTTTCGTCCTTGAGCTTGAAGGCGAAGATGATCCCGATCGTGGTCAGCACAGCTCCAATCAGGAACGCAACGTGAGCACCCGAGAACAGGGCTTCCGCGGTTCCGGAGCCAGCTCCGATTCTCGACGTCGAGACAACGGACATCACCGTGACGAAGATGGTGGTGCCGATAGCGCCGGCTAGTTGCTGTCCGGTGTTGAAAATGGCTGAACCGTGGCCGAAGAGCCGTGGTTCCAGCGTAGCCATGGCCGAGGACATCAAGCCGGTCATCAGCAAGGCCAAGCCGATGGAGAAGACGATGTGGGTGATCATGAACATCCACAATTCGGTCTCGGCGCTGATCGTCGTGTACAGCCACTGGCCCGCGGCGAGCATGATGGCGCCGGGGATCAGGACCGGGCGAGGGCCGTGCTTGTCGTAGATGCGCCCGAAAATTGGCGAGACGATCGCCTGGGCCACTCCACCAGGAAGCAGCATCATGCCGATCTTCAATGAATCAATGCCCTTGCCCGATTCCAGCAAGAGCGGAACGATCATCAACGACCCCAGCATGGTTCCAAAAGCGATCATGATCATGATGATCGAGAAGGTGAATCCACGTGAGCTGAACGCGGAAAGGTTGAGCAGCTCGCGGCCTTGGCCGGTCAGCGACAACTGGCGCTTGATGAAAACCGCCAGTGATACCAAGCCAATGGCAAAGCTGATAATGGTCAATGCCGGGTTGGTCGAAGCGTGCTCGATGCTGGAAATACCGTACACCAGGAAGCCGAAAGCCAGCGCCGAGAGAGCCACCGAAGCGCCATCCACACGGATACTGCGCGCGCTGGATGGAACCTTGAAGAAAATGATGCCCAGCACCAGGACCACTGCTGCGATAGGGAGCATCATCGCAAAGATGTAGTGCCATCCCAAGGCATGCACTACGGCACCTGAAACGGTGGGGCCGATGGCCGGTCCCACGCCAATGACGATGGAGTTCAAGCCCATGATGGTGCCGCGCTTGTGGACCGGCACCAGCGTGAGCGTCGTGGTCATGAGCAGTGGAAGGATGATGGCGGTTCCCAAAGCCTGAATGATGCGAGCCAGGAGCAGGAAGACGAAGCTCGGCGCAATAACCGCGATGGCTGTGCCCGCCAGGAAGCTGATGATGGCGAACATGAAGAGCGATCGGTGGTTGAAGCGCTGCAGCAAGAAGCCGGTAGTTGGAATGACGACCGACATGGTCAGCAAGAAGCCGGTGGTGAGCCACTGTCCGGTCGCCGCGGTGATGCTCATTTCGGCCATGATTCCCGGCAGCGCCACCGTCAGCACTGTTTCATTCAGGATCATCATGAAGGCTGCCAAAGCCAGCGCCGCAATAATTCCAGTGAGCTGCTTGGTGCTCAACTGTGCTTTGGGAGCCTGTGGTGGTGAAGTTTGGGCCTCGGTTTTTGTGGGTTCTGGCGTCACTTTTCCTCTATCTCGGAGTTCTCAACTGTCAAATAGTGTCACAGGGTGACACAATTTCGTAAGGAAAACTGTCAGAGTGTGACAGGAAACTACTTTTCTGCCGGCTTATGAGACGATCGCTAGAAGTCAACGGGTACGGAGGAATGCATGGGGATTCGAGACGAGCGCAAAGCCGAGACCTCGCGCAGGATTCAGGCGGCAGCTCTGGATCTCGTCGAGGAGCTCGGGCTGGAGTCGACCACCGTGGCGCGAATTGCGCAGCGCGTTGGCATTTCAGATCGAACGTTCTTCCGTTATTTTGATTCCAAGGAGTCGGCCATCGTTCCTGGCCAGGGTGAGCTGGCCGCGGCCCTGACAGGCCTCGAGTTTCCCCAGGGCGCTGCGCCCTCGGAGGTATTCCAGGTTCTGTTGCAGGGGTGCAGGGAGCATTTGCATGCAGAAGTTGAACAGCATGAGTACCGCCGGGTGGCCAGGCTGATGTTCTCTGATCCCAAGCTGCTGTTGATCGCCACCAGCAGGGAACAGGAGCTCGTCGTAGAGCTGGGACGGTCGCTGGCTGAGCGTGGGGTCGTTTCGCAAATGCAGGCGTCACTGATTGCCGAGATGGTCGCGTCAACCTGGCGCGTTGCCTGGCAGTGCTTCACCCAGGCCGAAAGGGCCGGCAGCGCTGTGGCGCCTTCGGAATTCTTTGAGCAGTCGGTCACGGAAATGCAGCAGATTTCCGCTACCGGCACCCCGGGACCATGAGCAGCAGGGAAAACAAGATTGAGTTATGGCAGATTAACTTAAATGTGACAAACTGCTCCCACGCTATTCATCCCGGCATTTCGGGGAAAAATTGGGGTTCCCAAGAACTATTCGCATGCCGTGAAAGTGTGGTGCAGAGCAAAATCGGGTAGATTTGGAACGTTGAGTTCAGGGCGGTTAACCCCGCTTCCGCACGACGTTCAGGGAGACGCCACACCTATGGCCAAGATTATTTACACCCACACCGACGAAGCGCCAATGCTGGCGACTCACTCGTTCCTGCCAATCGTGGAGGCCTTCGCGTCGACCGCAGGCGTGGAGCTCGAGACCCGCGACATCTCGCTCGCCGGCCGCATCATCGCTACCTTCCCTGACTATGTCACCGAAGAGCAGCGCATTTCCGATGCCCTGGCCGAACTTGGCGATCTGGCCAAGTCCCCAGAAGCGAACATCATCAAGCTGCCAAACATCTCGGCATCCATCCCGCAGCTCAAGGCCGCTATTGCCGAACTGCAGGCTGCCGGCTACGCACTGCCTGACTACCCGGACAACCCATCTTCGGATGAAGAGACCGACGTCCGCGCACGCTACGACAAGATCAAGGGCTCCGCCGTGAACCCGGTGCTGCGCGAGGGCAACTCGGACCGCCGTGCACCATTGAGCGTCAAGAACTACGCTCGCAAGTACCCGCACTCCATGGGCGCATGGTCTGCAGATTCGAAGACCAACGTCGCCACCATGGGTGTTGACGATTTCGCTTCGAACGAGAAGTCCGTTGTCATCGATCAGGACAAGAAGATCTCGATCCGCTTCGTTGGCGAAGACGGCGAAGTCAAGGTCCTGAAGAAGCCATTCAAGGTTCTTGAAGGCGAAGTCATCGACGGCACCGTCATGCACGTCGCGGCCCTGTCTGAGTTCCTGAAGAACGCCGTGGCCCGCGCCAAGGAAGAGGGCGTGCTGTTCTCGGCCCACCTGAAGGCCACCATGATGAAGGTTTCCGACCCGATCATCTTCGGCCAAGTGGTCAAGGCCTACTTCTCCGAGCTCTTCGACACCTATGGCGACGAGCTGGCTGCTGCAGGCCTGAACGCCAACAACGGCCTTGCTGCCATCCTCGGCGGCCTGGACGAACTCTCCGACGAGGTTCGCGCCGGCGTCGAGAAGCTGATCGCCAAGGGCCTGGAAGAAGGCCCGGCAGTTGCCATGGTCGATTCCGACAAGGGCATCACCAACCTGCACGTCCCATCGGATGTCATCGTTGATGCTTCCATGCCGGCAATGATCCGCCTGGGCGGCAAGATGTGGGATGCCAAGGGCAACACCGCTGACACCTTGGCTGTTCTGCCGGATTCCTCCTACGCTGGCATCTACCAGGTTGTCATCGATGATTGCCGTGCCAACGGCGCCTACGACCCGACCACCATGGGCACCGTGCCAAACGTCGGCCTGATGGCCCAGAAGGCCGAGGAATACGGCTCGCACGACAAGACTTTCGAGCTGGCTGCCAACGGCCACGTGCAGATCGTTGACGAGAACGACACCGTGCTCATCGAGCACCAGGTCTTCGCCGGCGACATCTGGCGTGCCTGCCAGACCAAGGACGTTGCCATTCGCGACTGGGTCAAGCTGGCCGTGAACCGCGCTCGCGCTTCGGCCACCCCTGCTGTGTTCTGGCTCGATGAGAAGCGCGCACACGACGCCGTGCTGATCACCAAGGTCAACGAATACCTGAAGGAACACGACACCGATGGCCTGACCATCGAAATCCTGTCCCCGGTCGAGGCGACCCAGTACTCCATCGACCGCATCCGCAAGGGCGAGGACACCATCTCGGTGACCGGCAACGTGCTGCGCGACTACCTGACCGACCTGTTCCCGATCCTGGAACTGGGCACCTCGGCAAAGATGCTCTCGATCGTTCCGCTGCTGGCTGGCGGCGGCCTGTTCGAGACCGGAGCCGGCGGTTCGGCTCCGAAGCACGTGCAGCAGCTGGTGAACGAAAACCACCTGCGCTGGGACTCGCTGGGCGAGTTCATGGCCCTGGGCGCTTCCTTCGAGCACTTGGCAGTGAACAACGACAACGCTCGTGCCCAGGTTCTTGCTGACACCCTGGATGCCGCAACCGGTACCTTCCTGCTGGAAGACAAGTCGCCTAAGCGCAAGGTCGGCGAGCTGGACAACCGCGGCAGCCACTTCTACCTGGCCAAGTTCTGGGCAGAGGAATTGGCCAAGCAGGACAAGGACGCCCAGCTGGCCGAGGCGTTCTCCGCAGTTGCCAAGGCACTGGACGAGAACGAGGAAACCATCGTTTCCGAGCTCGCCGAGGTCCAGGGCAAGCCCGTGGATATCGCTGGCTACTACCGTCCAGACGAAGCCAAGACCTCGGCTGTTATGCGCCCAAGCGCAACCCTGAACAAGGCTCTGGAACTGCTGACCAAGTAGTCCCTTGAGCTAAACAGACAGGCGCCGTTCCCTTACCGGGGAACGGCGCCTGCTGCGTTAATGAATGGTCGCCGTCTGTAGTGCCGTTAATAGAAAACAAAGGGCGCGGCGTTTGCTGTTGTGTTTGCCTTCATACATCCGATCTTGCTGGTGAAACAGGGTTTACCTAATGCGAACAAAGGTGTCTTCGGTAAATGATTTCCTTAGGACACCATAGCTTTGCAGTTTTGTATCTTTGCTTAGGCAATACGGAGATCAGCTAAGGCGGGCTACGGAGGGCTTTCAACACGACTTGTATCATGGTCTATAGAGCATTAGCCGGTCCCAAGGACTGTGACGACGTCTTAAGTCTCGGAATAACGCCGGGGAAAACGTCTGTAGCATATTGGACCGACGGCAATATTATCTGGCTTTAACTGAAGGCATTTATTAGCTCTTGTCTACGTGTTTAACGGATAACGTTACTCTGAGCGCTAAATCGCCTTAGTTGTAACTTCTGGTCTGACGACATGGCAGTCTCGTTCTGGACCCCCGGCAATCTGGCACTGTCGTTGCTCTTGATACCCAACTGATCAATCCACGCCAGGAGATCTGCTTGCCTGCGGAGGATAGGTCCGCCGAGCTTACTCAGCTGCAGCAAGTCCACGGGCACCTAGGTGCCGCACTGGCAGTTCCGCTCCGCCATGGCCAACGACCCGACCCAAGGCTAGGTTGACTGTGGGCATCGACCATCTCCTGGAGTGCGCCAGTACATCTGCACTGACCCAGCAAGCTACTCGATGCCGGACATCCTCGTATTAGACCTTTAGCTTTTCAGTGGCCCAAGACGACTCGATGGACGACGTCGTGTGTCAACTGGTAGAGAACGGGTCATCTTTGCATGCAAAATGTCCATAGATCTGACTCGGGACATACAGCCTGTTCCGTGACTATATCCGACAGCTGGATGGTTCCGGTGCCGTTCTGCACGATGGCGTCATCCTTAGGCAGTATCTGGGCACAAGAACCGCAGCCCTATTTGTCATGAGGACACCGCCTCAGGTGCGCAGAAGAGGGGTACCAAGAGACGCGTATCTTACGCTCTGTGCTTTCTGGGAATTCATATTTGTCAAGGTTCTACTGGTAGGTAAATTCTTCACAAACGCGAAATCCGAAACTATTGCGTGAATTTGATAGATTGTCCGACGCTCGGCCTATGATTAGCTAAACACGATCCGCATCGAATGTGGAACACTTCGACCTCGTTAGGGTTACTATTATGCTCAAAAAAATCAGTGTATCCGCGGATTATTGTTTTGGTGATAAACCTATTGAATTCTCGGACTTGGCGAAGGTTAATTTTGTTTATGCGCCGAACGGTTCTGGGAAGACGACGATTTCTAACGCCTTGGCGCAGCAACCGACAGGCGCTAGTAAACGTTCGACGTGGCCTACTGCTGAGACAGATTTCTCTATTCGGGTATTCAACGAGTCTTACCGTTCATCAATTCTAACTGAGTACGTTAACGGTATATTTACGATTGGCGAAGATTCAGCTCAGGCTAATGCTGAAATAGAGGCCTTAGAGAACGGGCGGACAGAGCGGCGCCGAGATAGAGAGCAATGGATTGCGCAAATTGGCTCGGACGATGACGAGAGTGCGGCGAGTGGACTAAAATCAGAAATTCTTAAAGAGAGGAACCTCGTTAAGAAATCAGTCTTCGATCATCATCGGAGCGTCCCGGAAGCTTTGAAAGAAGTGATCTTTAGAGGCTTTCGAAACGACAAGGAGAAATTCTTTGTTGAAACCCTTAGACGTCAGTCAACTATGTCCGAAATTCCGGATGATCTTGATTGGGGACAGCTGGATGAGCGCAGGTCGGCGCTATCTGGGGATCTGTCGGAGAGGGGAATCCTGCCTGTTCTCACCGTAGAAGCTCTTATTGAAAAAGATGAGATTGACTTACTGTTGAGAGATGAAGTATTTGCCACAGATGGAGAATTTGCAGAATTTATTCAACGTTTAGAAATCAGCGATTGGGTAAATGAGGGGCGAGCACACTTGTCGGATGAAGCGAACCTGTGTCCTTTTTGCCAACAGGGCCTCCCTGAAGGGTTCATGTCTAAGTTAAGTGGGTATTTCGCAGGTGGGTACGATGACATTCTGAACAAAGCCATGCAGGTTTCAGAGCGGGTTATGGACAGAAGCGCGCAAATCGGTGAGTACCTTGTTGAGCTCGAAACTCAGATTCAACGTGATGAATTGATTGAAGCGAAGCCGCTTAGCGAAACTATCGAGGCAATTAGATTGAGTGTAGGACTAATTGAGTCGAGAGTATCAGAGAAGCTTCGGCACCCTGCTCGCTCCGTCGACGTGGATGACGTTAAGCCAATGTTAAAGAAATTGAATGCGTTGGTAAGCGGCGAGAATGATTCGATTCGAAAACACAATGTTCTGGTTAGAAACTCGAGTACTGAGCTTCCAAAGTTGATCGATCAAGGCTGGGCGCTCTTTCTAAAAGAGCAAGAAGTGTTGAGCGCGTTACTTCGGTATGAGGGACAGCGCAAAAGGAAGCAGCAGCGTATAGATGAGTTGTCCAAGTTGGTCGAAGAGTGCGACCAAGCAGATGCTGCCGATATTGAGGCAATTGAAGGCCGCAAAAACTCGGTCTCAAACACAGTGGACGTTGCGCATCGAATCAACGCGCTACTCCACGCATTAGGATTCACGAGATTTAGTCTCCAAAGCGACGGGGGAGTTGCGGGTGGGTATCGCATACTTCGGTCCGATGGAACTTTGGCCTTCGAGTCTTTGTCAGAGGGGGAGCGATCATTTCTATGCTTCGCTTATTATCTCGAATCTTTATCAGGAACGTCCGTACCCGGCGAGGCTGCTGAGCCGGTTATAGCAGTTATCGATGATCCGATTTCCAGCTTAGACAGTGACACGCTTTTCATTGTCGCTGCATACATTCGTCAACTTGCGAAAAACGTTATTGAAGGAGTTGGGAACGTCGTCCAGCTCCTGGTACTGACTCATAATACACAATTCCATCATGAAGCCGCTTATACAGTAAACGACGCGAGAAGCAGTGACCGTAGTCATTATCGGATGCTTAAAGGGTTCGATGGATTAACCACGCTTAAGCATGATGGTACGCGTAGCATGATCCGTGGTAACTATGACATGTTGTGGCAGGCTGTTGTTGATATTGCCGGAGACGAGGATGAATCTTCGACATCGCAGGTGGGAGTATTCAATATTGCAAGACGAATCGTGGAAGGCTATTTCAAGACTGTAGGTTTGGCGCGTGACTTAGAGCGAGACGCAAAACTCACCGTACTGGAAGAGCGATTGGTTTCAATGTTTCATATATGGGCAAGTTCAGGGTCACATACTATTGTCGACGGCTTTGCACAATCTCATGACATCGGTGGAACACGGCGTTTTTTGCAGTTGTTGCAGTTCTTCTTCGAACAGCAAGGTCATGGCGCCCATTTTGACATGATGATTCGAGCTTCAGACGGGACTGAATTATTGAAAGACGGTTCAATTTTTGGGGGATCGTTAGTATAGTTTCGGCTCCGCTTCGATCATATGCAAGGAGCTGAGCAGAAGCACCTATCTAGATGTAAGCACTGTGGCCTGGTATCGATGTTGTAGTAAGATACCTGAACGGATGAATGCTCCACAACGCATTCTAGGTATCTGGCGCCCACTGCAGTCTTGAGTTTGCTTCTGTCGCTGAACAACGCATAATTCCAAGAACCTGCCGTTAAGGAATTCGGGTACTTGCAAGGCACGATACCTGCATCGTGCCGTCTAAACACGGTTAAAATGACGCCAATGACGGCAATATGGACAGGTTCAGTTCAGAGGGCTCCTTGCATATAGCCAGTGACCGGAACTAAAAATTGTTCGTTATGCGATGTAATTCGGCATGGTTCAATTCAGGAGAAATGTGTCTATGCGGAATAAGTCAGTGGCTGTCCAAGCCTTTCGTTTGTTCGGCATCAACGGATTTTGCCGCAAGATCATCTGGCAGTGAGCGACAGCCTGAATTGCAACGTTTCGGGATCGTACTCCATCACTGCATTTTTCTCGCGAACACCGTGGCTACCGTAGTCTCCTACGTTCCTTCGCATCTGCACATCTCCCAAGTCCGCAACGACGACTACTGCAACCAAATCCACTTCTTCGGCTTCGTCGTTTCGGCCCTCGGCGTCATCGTGAACTCAGAGCCACAAAACGTCTACCGCTAGCTCTTCGAACTGCGTACACCGAGCATTTCCTTTCTGGCGCAGTAAACCGCAGACTTCATCTCTGCCCCCGGTCATAAGGCACTGCCAGCGCGATCTGGTTCCGCGGGTGTTCCTACACCAATGCTTCTTGCTGGAAGACTCAAAGCTCGAAAACCAGGCCGAACCCGACGGTTACAGTCCGCGACCTGCTTCCCAGAGGTTGTCGGCAGTGCCGGTCAGCAAGGCGTTGAGAGAGACGGCCTGGGCATCGGTGAACGAGGCGATGTAGTCCACGATGGCCCGTGACTGGCCCAGGCGCTGCACCTCGTCTGGTCCGGCTTGGCGGAATAGCTCGGGGGATAGCTCGCGCAGGTTCCGGTACTCCTGCGTGGTGGCCTCGACCGAATCAAGCAGCCGACGCGGGGCGCGGCCGGCATCATCGGGATCATTGAGCCAGCCGTGAAAGCCTTCGGCCAGCGAGCGGATGATCCGGGTCTGCCCGCGCTGGTACACGGCCAAATCCGGGCGCTCGAGCACAAAGCGCGAGTGGACGAATTTCAGCACGATCACGTCATGCCAAGCCTCATCGCCCAACCGGACGTGGCCGCTGCGCACAGTGGGGGTCTGCTCGACAGTCACCGATGTCTGAAGCCGTTCGATCCAACGGCGGGTGAACGCGGTGACCGCGCGATCCGCTTCCAGCCCTCCGTCATAGGGAACAGCCAGTAGCCCGTCGACCAGGTCATGGCCCACCCGTTCCACGGATTCCCGGAATGCCTGCGCATTGGCGATCCATGGATCCTTGGCCAGCGCCCGCCGCCAGGTCTGCTCCAAGGCATGTCCCGGGCGCCGGGCATCGAGCTCTGCCTGCTTCAGCCGTCCCAGGCTCGACGAATGCTCCAGCCAGGCGCGCAATTCCGCCGAAACGCTGGTGTACTGCAGCACCCCGGCGCGGTAGAAGTCATCCAGATCATGCACGGCATAGGCAATGTCATCGGCGATGTCCATGACCGAGCTCTCAAGGGTCTGCTGGTGCTGGCCGATGTTGGGGAACACCGAGAGCACATCGGCCATCTCGTGGGCGTCGACATCGTAGGCCGAATATTTCAATGCCCCTGCCGCCGGGTCGGTCCCCACGCCGCGCGGCAGCATTTCCGGGGCTAGCGGGGCCAGGGCGCGCCATTCATTGCGGGTCCACGGGTACTTCAGTACGGCGGCGCGCACCGCGCGGGTGAGGTTCATGCCGCGGGCGGTGGCGTCGCAGCTGTCCAGTGCGGTGAGGATGCGGAAGGTCTGGGCATTGCCCTCGAAGCCGTCAGGCAGGTTCAGCGTTCCCCGGGCCACGCGGTCCAGCTCCAGCTCGCCGAGGTGCCCGAAGGGCGGGTGTCCCAGGTCGTGGGCCGCCGCGGCGGCCTGCACGACTACCGGATCACAGCCACCCAAATGGTCGATGAGTCTTCTAGTTGATTCATCAGCATTACGCAGTCGGATAGCGATGGAGCGGGCCACCGCCGAGACCTTCAGCGAATGGGTCAGTCGGTTGTGCACCAGGGTGCCGGAGCCTGCCTGCGGGATCACCTGGGTGACCGAGGACAGCCGGGAGAAGTAGGGGGAGAAGCGGATGCGCTCGATATCGATGCGGAACTCGTCCTCATCGTTCAGGCTCGGCTCGGCAATGGCGCGATCCCGCCCGCCGCTTTGGTGTGTCTTGGCCCTATATTCCATGGTAGAAACCAGCCTAGATGATCACCTGCTTAACGCCGTGTCAATTGATGATTCGGTTGGCGAGTTCTTCACCGTGCGCAAAGGCGATGACCTGGTTGACGGCCATTTCAGAGACCAGCGAGATGAACTGTCCAGTGTCTCCGGCCATGTGCGGAGTAATGATGCAATTTGGTGCGCTCCACAGCGCATGATTCGCCGGTAGTGGCTCAGGATCGGTGACATCCAAGGCAGCGTGCAGCCTGCCGGCTTGCAGTTCCGGCAACAGGGCGTCGGTGTCGACGATGGGCCCGCGTCCCACATTCACCAACAGTGATCCGTCCTTCATTGCCGATAGGAATTCGGCGTCGATGAGCTGCTCGGTTTCCCGGTTATGCGGCAGACAAACTATCACCACATCGGCAGTGGGAAGAAAAGCCAAGAGCGGGTCGAGAGAATAAATCGGATAGCCCTGCTCATGGACTCGTTCGGTGCGAGCAAATGACGTTAGCTCGGCAGGTTTGAACGGCATCAGCCGCGAACGGATTTCGCTGCCGACTCCGCCGGCACCGAGAAGCACTACCTTGGACCCGTGCAGCGAGCCGGTCCACGTCCTGGTCCACTGTCGCTCGCGCTGCTGCTGGCCGACTTGCGGCAGTTGGCGCAGGGATGCGAGGACTAGGGCGAGGCAGTGTTCGGCGGTGGCATCTTCCACGGCGCCCTTGGAATTGGTCAATGACACTTGTTCAGGAAGATGCTCCAGAACCCACTCGTATCCGATGGAGAGCAGGTGGACATGCTTCAGCCCCTTGACGCGGGAGACCCTTGAACGCAGCTGCGGATTGCTCGGACGTTCGGTAACTAGCACGTCGGCCTGTGGGGCGTCATTGGGGTCATCATTGATGTGCCAGAGGATCGGTTCAATTCCCGGAAGCTGCAGCCGGTCGACGAGATCCTGCCAAGGGAGCAATACACGTAATGCCATATGAAGAATGTCCTTTCGGGTGCTATGACTATTGTGTCCGTTGGCTGGTAGCGATGAAAAATCTGGTTACCGGCCCATTGCTCCGCATCAGTTATTCCAGATTGCAGATCAAATAACTAGTAGGGTGAACCCATGGCTCACAAAGGGATTGTCGGAACCACGACGCTGATGGCGCTTGGCTGGACGGTGTTTGTCCTTGGCCTCGCCGCACTATTCTTCGAGCCGCTGGTCGGCGCGCTGTTGGCGATCGCCGGCGCGATACAGGTCAGCGGGGGCATGATCACCGAGGCGTTGAACAGGAAGCGGGAGGCGTCCGCAGTACTGCAAAACAGCAGGGAAGACGAAATGCCTGCAATCGATTCGTAACCGCTCACCGCGCTCTACTGCCTCCGAGAATGGCTACGTCAGAGGTATGTGGCAGGCTGGTGAGTCTCTGATTAGAGGCTGATGGCGTACGACGTTGGGGTCAACGGGATCGGCAGCTGCCTTCTGGCCAGGGCAACAGATCGTCGCTTCCCAGTGAGCTAGACCTTGATCTTTATATGCGAAACGGTTGTGATGAGTTTTCTAGGCCTGTTTCTTCTTGCATAGCCATTCGTGTTTTGGTTGCAGAAAAGATCTAGAGTGAATCTGGCTTCTTCACCTTAACCTGATGTTTCGGACAGTTGCCGAACGAATTTCTCCAGTCTTGCCGACCGGGTCTTCTCGGTCTTGGCAATCATTAGCTGGTGCAGAATGTGATAACGCGGTTGGGACTTCAGCGCTTCGAAAGCGGCTTTGGCAGCCGGATGTACATCTAGAGCGCGCTGCAGATCTTCGGGCACTTGTGCGGTGGCCTGTCCTTGGTACGCACGGTCCCACCTGCCGTCGGTTTTCGCCTTATCGATTTCTGCTTGTCCACGAGGGCGCATCCTGCCTTGCATGATTAGTTCCTGGACGAACTGCGTATTCTTTTCAGACCAGACAGAGTCTTTGCGTCGCGGTGTGTAGCGCTGCAGGAACGTTGTTTCGTCGCGGCTTCGGCGCTGGCCGTCGATCCATCCGCTGCACAATGCCTCCTGTAGAGCGTCGGCAACCTTCAAAGAGGTCGGCTCGGTGGTTCCCTTCTTTGCTACGAGCAGCCACACTCCGTCGCTGGTTTCTTCGTTTTCATCAAGCCAAGTACGCCATGCGGCAACATCTTTGAGGATCAACGGGTTGTCATAGTCCATGGCAACTATTGTGCTGGCCATGAGCACTCCGCGCGAGTGCAATCTTGCCTAATCCAGATAAATCTTCGCTATGTGCGACTATCAAATCAGTGACTGGACGATATGCACGAACGATTCCAAAAAGCATTTGGATAGAGCTTTTCGGCGCAAAACAATCGTTCAGGGGAATGCAAAGACCGCGGATGAAGAGTGACTCTTCACCTGCGGTTTTCTAGCTTCTGAAGGTCGCGATACTGTGGGCCGAAACGTTGCTACCCTGAGCCGCGAGTGACGGAAATATCTATTTCGTGGGTATCAGCCACTCGCTGAATTGCTCGGATGGTCCAGACATCGGGTTTCACATCTCCATGGCCCAGAAGCATAGTGAAATAGCGGAATGTCACTTTGCCTAGCCCAAGGAAATCGAAGTATGCGTGACGGTGCGCATGATTTGATGGATCGAAATCTTGTGCGCCAGAAACGTTGTAGATCTCGAGATTGGCTAGGTTGTTGGCGACCTGCAGTGCCGCACGAGCTTTAGGATTGCTTGCTGTTACTCCGTTCCCGAGGACGTCCGTTATCTGGCTTTCGGTGAGTTTCAAGAATTCGTGGAGAACGCGGGCAGCGGCAGGGTAAGTGTCTTTGAATTTTTTCAGACGAGGGGCTAGACCCTTGCCATATTTCGTGGTGTATTGGGCACGAATTGAAAAGACCGCATCCAAGAGGGCCATGGGCAGATGATTCGGCCAACCGCCGGGGTATGCAGTGAGCTGTTGTTCTGTGAGGTTTCGGATATCTGCTCAGAAAAACTCGACTAGTCTGCTTGTATCTTCAAGACCCGCAGGCTGAATTGGAAATTGCACTGTCGATTTCCTTCTTTAATGGCTAAGAAGCAGCGTCAGAAACGACGAGCAGGGGAGTAAGAGGCATTAGGGAACGCCAGCGCTCAGGCAGCGCTGCATAGTGTTCCAAGACGAGTGAGACGATGTCTTCACCGGTGAGCAGACGCAGTCCTGGCCGTTGGCGTTCGAGTGCAAGAGCATCGCGGCTGTAGGCTCCGAGGGTCATGAACACTACGAGTTCTCCGGCGCCCTGGACACCGATGAGTTGCTGAACTTCGGGAGCGCCGATCGTGGCGGTCTTGTGTTTGCACTGAACCTTGATCAGGGGCGGTTCGACACCCAAGGGATCTTTGTGGGCAATGACATCGACGCCTCCGTCTTGGGAGTAGGCGGTGACGCGGGCTTGGTACCCAAGTGCCCGCAGGAGGTCGGCGGAGAATTCTTCGAACTGGCGGTGGCTTATGCGTTCTTGGAGTACTTCGAGGACGAAATCTCGGGTATGGCGTTCGATCCTGGACGCGCGGGGCTCATCGGACGCATCGTCATCGGCGGTGTTGCGGGCAGCAGCTTGTTCAACGACCGCGGTGACTTTTTCGACGTCTTCGGTGCGGGTTTTCAACGCGGCGAGGAATTCATGCGTGTGCTTGCTGACCTTGAAGAGCGTCAGTGCGGAACCGATTTCGTAGAGCGCTGGTTGGGTAAATATGGTGCGGGACAGCCCGATTTTCTTCCATTGCACTCTGCGGCGGTGACGGTGGGTCGGCGCTACAGAATCGAAATAGTAGTCGCTGTCCACGACGCCGATATTGATGGTGCTGTCCGGCTTGTACGGAGCGACGATGATGTCGCCGATCTGCAGCTCGTCACGGAAACGCAGGAGCACGCCGGCCCATGTCGGGATAGCTTTGTGGCGTTCTTCTGGGGTGATGCGGGCGAGTTCGGCTTTGAGTCCTTCGCGGCCGCCGGGGATCTGCGATAGATCATTGATGGTGTCCCAGCTGAGACTGACGAAGTTTTCCTTGGTCAGCTCGGTGGTAAGCGAGTCGTTGTGGAGGCCCCATATCTGCATGCGGTGTTCTACTTTCGCGAGTTTAGTTGTTACGTGCCTGCGTAGTTCTAGTCGAGGCGTCGTACGGTGAGGTTGGCGCCCTTTGCCCTATTGCACGGCCCGCAGAGGATCTGGAGATTTTCTGCGTTACTGCTTCCACCGCGCGAGACAGGGATGATGTGGTCGTATTGAAGTTCGGACGAGGAACCGCAATGGCAGCATTGGCCTCCGTCTCTTTGCACGACGAATAATTTGACCTCGTCGGGGATGCCTCGTCGCATCGCTGGCTGGTGTTTCAGATCTTGGAGTGCCACCGCGTTTTCTACTTTTCGTTGCCGCCGCAAACGGGATGCTTCAAGGACTGCGTAGATTTGGCTGGCTTTGAGATCGTCGAGATCGGAATAAATGTTGTTTTTGAAGAGCCAGTAGTTTTTGCCTTTGACCCGTGCAAGGACTTTTGGCTGTTCTAACTGGCGTGAAAGGAGGTGGTCGTATTCTGCTCTGGCGGCTTTTCGCAGAAGATAGTCCTTCTTTCCCAACGTGAGGACTAGCTTGCCTGAGGATCCCCAGAATCCCTTATCGAAACGAATGCGAGCAGTAGGTACCTTGTGAACCATTAGATGAACCCCATGATGTTCTTTTAGTTGTTTGTAGCAGTATATGTTTCTTGGGCGACAGGTTCTCTTTGCTAAAGGGCGATGGGCTCAAAGCGACTTCAGGTCGACATTTCAGTCTGTTGCTCGTCAATCCTGCGGTAGAGCGTGGCTCTGGACATACCCATGTCTTTGGCGACTTGGGCTGCCGGTTCGCCGGCCTGGATGAGTTTGGCTGCAGTGCGGATTTGGGATTCGGCGAAGTTCGGGCTGCGGCCGCCGAGATCCCTGCCAGTCGTGCGGCGTTTGGTAACGGAGTCATTGATCCGTTCGCGTTTGATCTCTAGTTCCATTTGGGCGAGTGCGGGCATGACGGTGAAGACCGTGTCGCCCATTGGGGTTTTGGTGTCCACGTCATCGCCGCCGAGGTTCAGCATCCGTAGCCCGATATTGCGCTCGAGTAGCTCTTGGGCGAGGTCGAGCATCTTCTGAGGGCGTCCGAGCCTGTCCAGGGTAGTAATCACGAGGGTGCCGTTCGGGTACAGCGCGTCGAGTGTTATGTCCTGTCCGGGGCGTTTGGCCAGTGCTCCGGAGAGTCCATGGTCGATGTAGGGATCATCTCGACGGACGCCGGTGGCGAGCAGGTCCTGGCTTTGTCGATCGGCATCTTGGGCTTTGGTGGAAACGCGGGCGTAGCCAATGAGCTTGGTCATTGGTCCTTCAAAAGTGTCTCGCCACTGATGGTGTAGACAAGATTCTACGGCAGCGGTTGCGACACATGGTTACGAGAACTCTGAGCCGTTGGTTTTACGCGGATTTTTCGATGGAGGAGCGGTGCGCGGTGAGATGTCTTGCAGTCTATCGGGTTCGATACAAGCGATAATATTACGGTGAGTGCCAAGGTCAGCGCGGGGGTAGTTGTCAACGATTCCCCTCCATTCCGTGAACCAGATTGGCGAGGTGCAGCATTACTATGGAGCTGTGATGAACTCATTTGGAATGAAGCTCGGGGACACAGCTATTGGGTTGGTGTATGACGGGATTGAAGAAAATGAACTGCTCTATGGGCAGATGATCATAGATGAATACTATGGTCCGTTGCTTGTCGTATCGTTCCCAGATGACATCTTCGGGGAAAAGGATCCACGCTGGTGGAAGCAAGATGATGTCATCCCGGAAGTGTTGTGTTTCCGTTCAGTTGAAGGGAGTGCGTCTTTCCTTGATTGCGTAGTTATTAGACGAAAGCGACGTTTTTCCGGTGTCTCGGAGATTACGATGCGCCCGGCGACAGTCATCTATGATTTGGTCTCAAAGACTAACGAAGGGCCGCTTGAAGCAACTCAAGTTACTTCTACTATTGAATATTTAGGTGAATGGCTTGATCAGGGAAGTATGACATCTCGGCTGGAACAAGATGGTTCGGGAAAAGCAGTAGCATACGAAGTTCGTGTGGAGACGTCATCAAGCAAGAATCTCACTCTTTCGAACATGAGTGTAGAGCTATCCACTCCTTGGCGAGGGCGTTCTAATCATGGCCAGGCAAGCATTGAAACTAACGGTCAGATAAGTACCAACGCAAAGCGTCCACTCCCCGTGGATGATCATCTGAATGTTCATAAGCGTTTACGCGATTTCTTGGTTATCTCCACAGGCAAGCCTGTAAAGATCTCTGGTCACAAGCTGAACTTTGAGGTGGAAAGCGACTCGCTAGAATTTACGCATTTCAGTACCGCTCGTGAACAGTTCGCTACTGAACATGACGTGCCCCGCGGCGTGGATCATTTGATTGATTTTAATGAAGTGGTGACATCAAAATTAGAGGCGTGGCTAGAAACTGATTCTTCACTTGCTGGTAAAACCGGAGCCCTTATTCAATTGCTCGAACGAGAGCATTTCACTAGTACTGATCGAGTGATCTATGCGGGGATGACTGCAGAGAGCCTGGGTAAAGAACTGCCTCCGGTTCTCGGCGATACATTCACATATAGTGGGTGTCCCACCGCGAACTCTCCCGGGAAGCCGACCCAATACACATACGTATTACGATGCATTGCGCATTCGAGGTTGAATTTTACCAACTCTCCATTGAGTATCTACGAGGCGAGTAAAGCAATCGCCCAAAACTACAATAAAACTAAACACTACGAACCCGCGAAGACGCCGGAACCTTCAGCGTCGATAATTCTAGGCAGAGTTCTTGCTGTAGCCCTTCGAAAATTGATGACCCGGGCGGTGCGCGCCAGGCCGCCAATGTTCTATCCGGAGCCCGATGACCGCGAAGCACGTTATGCAGTTGGAGCGCTCGAAAACATAGGGCTGGATGAAAACGGATGGCCGCGCTATAGGGTCGTTACAGAAGATATCGAATCCTAATGCCCTTGCGATAACGATGTTTTTGCAACATAGTTTTCGGCACTGGGTTTTTCTACGATCCTGACGGAGAAATCTGTTGTTATTTCAGGCCGCCCGTTTTCCGTATCTCGTCTCATGAAGAATGTGTCAAAACGACCGTCATAGGCGTGCGCATAATGACCGATGAGGGTGGTGGCGAAGTACTGGCGCGTCGGATCCAGCACTCCAGCGCATGCCTTCTTTCTTGCCCTCGAACAGCGCCGCACTTTCCAGCTTCCAATGCGATCGCAAGGTCTAGGCAGTCAGTTCTTATCACTACCTGTGGAAGGTCGAAAGGTCGATCAGGGCGACAGTGTCAGCACTGCGGGCCAAGTGGGTACTCTGCCGTGAAAAGGATTCAATTGCTGTTCAGATTCCGGCAGATTTTTAATCGGTGGTCTACGACTTGCCAATGGGTCGCTAGACAATAGTAAGAGGCAGAGGTGGTCTCGAATATTCCTTGGTTGACTAGGCTCGCAGGCAACGAGTTTTATGTGAAAAAATTTCTTTGTGAATGTTCGGGTAATGAGCTAGATTTAGCCTAATCATCAATTCGTGGGCACGGGACAGAGCAGCTTTGGCAATAATTGCTAATTAATTCTGTTGTGAGGTTCTTGCGTCGATTCGCACTCTTTGAAGCAGGATAATTGAAAACTAAATTAAGCGCGGCAGTAATGTCCACGGCACTGATCACGGGATTGACGCTTAGCGGCCCGGCAGCAAATGCAGAAGTGATTTCGGATGAGGTTATCTCTACCCCAACGGAATCGTCAACGTCAGCAGACGCACAGGCGGAACCAGTTGCGTCTCAGTCTCCTGTAGCGGACTTCGTTGAATCCGAGGAAAGCATCCTTCCAACTGAGCCAGAGACGATGCTCGATGTCGACGAGTCCATTGAGGCAGAAACGTCGGAACCTGCCAGCGACCCGGCAACCGAGTCCTCGGCTGCTCCAATTGCTGTTTCCGATGCGGACGAAGAACCAGAACCCGCGGTGACGGAATCAGCTGCTTCGGCAGAATCTGACGCTGCACCTGAGCTCACTGCTGAAGTTAGTGAGTCGGCCAAGCCCACCGAAACGTCGTCGGACGTCGCAGTCGAGGATGAAGACCCTCGCTGGGCTCAAATTGACGCGCTGATACCTGAGGGCAGCGAGGATTGGGACGAAGCTCAGTGGGAAGCTTTCGATCAGACTGAAGCCGGGCAGGAGATGAACCGGCTTCTTGATGAATTGCTTGTTGAAGATGACTTCTGGGATGAAGAATTCGAGCTTTCGGATGAAGAGCTGGCGTTCTGGGAGTCCATTACCGATCTTCTTCCCGAGGAAAGCTTCGACTGGGATGAAGCTCAGTGGGAAGCTTACTTCAGCACTGACCAAGGCCTCGAACTCCTTGACTTGATGCTGCCCTTCATCGCCGAAAGCATCGAAAGCGATGAAGACGCCGCTGAGTTCCAGGCGTTCCTCGAAGAAGTATTTGCCCACGATCCCGAACTGCGAGCGTACTACCTTGAGCTGTACTTCGGCATTCAGCCGGAGACTGAAGGCGAAGGTTCGGGAGGTACAGTAACCGAAGAGGAAACAACTCCATCCGAAAGCGAGTCTCCAACGGCTAGCGCCGAAATCAAGCCAGCAGGTGAAATTAGCAAGTCTCCTGCAGCCGAGAAACAGTCCACCTCGAAGGCTGCCGGTTCCACCGCGCCAGTACTGGCAAACACCGGCCTTGATGGTTCTTCAGCTGCAGGGCTAGGACTTCTCATGGCCCTGGCTGGTGCAGTCGTTGTTGCTCTGGGCCGCCGGAAATCGGCCAAGCATTAGCTCGGCGAGATATTACTGGCGAAATGCCAATTGAAGCTGTTCGGCCACCGTCTTCGAGGCGATGGCCGAACAGCTTCAATTCTTTATTTGCGAGTTTTCATCCAAGCGGTGCCAAGCGCGGTTGTGGTAAACCAGTCCGTTGCTGGGCTGGCCGGGTTCGCTATCGCGTTCAATGTGCGACTCAAGGGCGCGCGCGACAAAGACTGTGGACGTTCCTGCCTGAACCCGCTCGATGACCGCGCAACGAACCCAGGCCCGGACGCCATCAAATACCGGTTCGCCGGTGCTCAACCTTGACCACGTTTGCTTCTGTGCGAAGCGGTCGATGCCACTGGTTGCTCCCAATTTGGCCACCTCGATGTCATGCGCATCCAAGCTGTGAACGACAAGAGATGTTGCGCGGGTGAGCACTTTGGCCGCCGAGGACAGTGCAGAAATCGAGAAGACGAGCAATGGCGGATCAACGCTGATCGAAGCCACGGACGTCGCCGTGAGGGCAACTGGTCCGTCGCCGGCATCGGCGGTTATCAGGCTGACGCCACCGGGGTGCCCGCGGAAGATCGCTTTGAAGTCTTCCGTGGGCAACGATGGTGTCGCCGATTCTGTCACTTCAGACGCGGGCACCAACAAGCTCCTCGCGCAGGATGCCAGCCCCTGCGCTGAGCGCACTGAGCTTGGCCAGGGCCACCTCGCGGCGGAACGGGGCCATGCCGCAGTTGGTGCTGGCGATCAGCTTGCCGGCATCGACAAATTCGAGTGCGTTGCGCAGAGTCTGCGCCACTTCCTCGGGTGTCTCCACAGCGTCATTGGCCACGTCGATGGCTCCGAGCATCACTCGCTTGCCGCGCACCATTTCGACGACCTCAAGCGGGACATTCGAGTGGTGGGATTCGAGTGAAACGGTATCGATGGAGGAAGCCTGCAATAGCGGGAAGGACTTCTCGTAGTGGCGCCATTGGGCACCTAGAGTCGCTTTCCAGTCATTGTTCGCCTTGATGCCGTAGCCAAAGCAGATGTGGACTACGGTCTCGGCTTTGAGTCCCTCGCAGGCGCGCTCCAAGGCAGCGATGCCCCAGTCGGCCACCTCATCAAAAAAGACGTTGAAGGCAGGCTCGTCGAACTGGATGACATCCACCCCGGCGGACTCAAGCTCGCGGGCTTCCTGGTTCAGGATGGTCGCGAATTCCCAGGCCAGCTTCTCGCGGCTGCGGTAGTGCGCATCGTACAAGGTGTCGACCATGGTCATGGGGCCAGGAAGAGTCCACTTGATCTGCTTGTCAGTACAGGAGCGCAGGAACTTCGCGTCCTGAACGAATACCGGCTTTTCGCGCTCTACGGCACCGACGACGGTGGGAACACTGGCATCGTAGCGGTTGCGGATGCGCACGGTCTCGCGCTTCTCGAAGTCGACACCGCTCAGGTGCTCGATGAAGGTGGTGACAAAGTGCTGGCGGGACTGCTCGCCATCGGAAATGATGTCGATGCCGCGCTGGGCCTGCTCGAGGACCGCAGCGCGCATGGCGTCCTGCTGGCCTTCGAGCAATTGCGCGCCCTCAAGCTTCCAAGGGGACCAAAGTTTTTCAGGCTCGGCAAGCCATGACGGCTTGGGCAGGCTTCCAACAATTGACGTGGGGATAAGCGGGGAAGTCATAGGGGAATCTTTCTGGATCTTAGGCGACGGGTGTCGGGCAGGAAGCGGACCACTGATCGAGCAGTTGGCGATTAGGGATGATGAAATGCTCTTCGGTGAACTTGCCTTGGATCTTGCCCAGTTGGGTTCGCTCTTCGCGGTCATAGAAGACGCGGGTGGGGGAGAAATCTTCGGCGCCAAGGCTCGGGTGGTACACAGCCGGTGCCGCCGAATTGGCGTTGTAGATCTCCGGGCGGTAGATCTTCTGGAATGTCTCCATGGTGCTGATCAGGCTGATCAGCTGCAGATTGGTGTAATCGTTGAGCAGGTCGCCGCGGAAGTAGAAGGCCAGCGGCGCAACGGCGCCCGGCGGCATGAAGTAGCGCACGCTCAAGCCCATTTTTCCGAAGTATGCGTCGGTCAAGGAATTTTCATCCTGTTGGTATTCCAAGCCGAGCACTGGATGGCTGTTGCCGGTGCGGAAATAGGTTTTGGAAGTCGAGACGCTGATGCAGACCACCGGCAACTGGGCAAAACGCTCACGGTACGCCTGTGAGTTCAAGAAATGCTGGAAGAGCTGCCCATGGAGATCGCCAAAATCTTCCGGAAGCACCGGGGCTCCGCTGTCATTGCACGAAGCTGGAAGCACCACGCTGAAGTCGTAATCGCGGACATAAGAAGAAAAATTATTGCCGACCATGCCCTGGGACTGAGTACCCGTGAGTTTATCCACGATCGTGGTTTCAAGCACTTCTAAAAGTGGAAATTCCTGATCGGTATTATCGGCAGAAAAATGCACATTTGCAGAAATGATTTCCAATTCAAGAGAATAGCGGTCGCCTTGGGGATTGTCCCAGTGAGCCAGGGAATTGAAACGGCGATTGATCATCGTCAGGGCATTGCGAAGGTTCTCTTCGCGGCGCTCCCCGCGCGCCAAATTGGCGAAGTTTGTCGTGGTTCGAGAATTCGCAGAAGGGGAGTAATTCTCGTCGAATCTGGTGGTGCTAATGCTGAAATTTAATGCGTCTGCCATGATGGCCAATCTGTATTTGGGAGGCCTGGGCAGGCCGAGGGGAAGTCGTTGCGTCAATCATGCAGGGTGATTCTTGATATCAGGTAACTCGATATAACTATGGATTCATATAGACTCTGGCTATGGTTCAGGGAACAAATGGCTTGACACTGCAGCAGCTGCGCTATTTCGTGGCGGTGGCCTCCGAGGGATCCATCTCCGCCGCCGCCGACCTGATTTACGTCGCGCAGCCCAGCATGTCGGCGGCGATGAAGGAACTTGAATCCCGGGTGGGACGCACCTTGCTGATGCGCTCGGCCAGGGGAGTGACGCTCACCGCCGAAGGCGCAGAATTCCTCGGCTACGCCCGGCAGGTGCTCGAGCAGGTGGAGCTTCTTGAGCACCGCTACCTCGGCCGCCCCGCCGCCAGGCGGCTGCTGGGCGTCTCCACCCAGCACTACTCCTTTGCTGTGGATGCCTTTGTGCGCATGGTCCAGGCCAGCGGCGCCGAGGAATACCAGTTTTCGCTGCGCGAGACCCGCACCGAAGAAATCATCGAGGACGTGCGCACGCTGCGCAGCGACATCGGGATTCTCTACCTCAACGACTTCAACCGGAAGGTCATCGACAAGCTGCTGCGCGAATCCCGGCTGGTCTTCCACCCGCTGTTCCTGGCCGACCCGCACATCTTCATCTCGCGCAGCAACCCGCTGGCCACCCGAAGCCAGGTCACGCTCGAAGACCTCGAAGACCTGCCGCGGCTGACCTTCGACCAGGGAGCGAATAATTCCTTCTACTTCGCCGAGGAGGTGCTCTCCACCCGCTCCAGCCAACGCGAAATCCAGGTCTCGGACCGCGCCACGATCTTCAACCTCATGATCGGCCTGGGCGGGTACACGATTTCCACCGGCATCATCAGCGACGAGCTGGATCCCTCCATCGTCGCCATCCCGCTGGCGATCGAGGAGCGCATCGAGATCGGCTGGATCGGCCACGCCGCGATCCCGCTCACCGACCAGGCCCAGCGCTATCTGCAAGAAGTCCGCACCGTGGTCGCCAGCTTCGGCGTCGAGGTGCTCGGCTGAGCCGCCCCAGGCGTAACTCTCGGTCATCGAGCGCCGGTCCATCGTCACAAACTTCCAGCAGAACCCCTAAATCGCAACCAATCAGCCCAAAAGCTCGCGTCATAAAGTGATGCCAGCCACCGCGTCATCATGACAACGAGAAGTCATATGAAGCCTGGCGGCCTTGTATGAAGCGCAGGGCTGTTGGCCGCTTGCGCCGTCTGCGAGCCATGGTCAACCATGGAAGAACAACAAACCATCAAGAGCGACTAAGAGATCTGGCTCGTTGACGTCGCAGCAACCATCGGGAAACCGAAAGGTGCTAATGCCAGGAACGATGGAGCAGTTCCGAACGCGCTTTCGCGCTGTGCTTCGTGCCTTTGCACGATGCCTAATCGGTGCACTCCCTCGCAGAGAATCGAGGAGGAGCTATGAGCCAAGGAACCGACGCGGTCCACGCCGGATATCGCCCGAGCGGAGACTTCCGCCCGATGCTGCCGCCGCTGCACAATTCCGCAGCCTACCAATTCCAGTCGCATGCCGAGGCGATCGAGAAGTTCGCGCTGCGCCAGGCCGGTTTCACATACTCGCGCACCGGCAACCCCACCGTCTCGATTCTCGAGCAGCGCGTGGCCGCGCTGGAAGGCGGAGCCCAGGCGGTAGCCACCGCCACCGGCCAGTCCGCCGTGGCCTTGTCCCTGCTGGCTCTGACCCAGGGACCCAAGCACATCGTGGCCTCCTCCTCGCTCTACGGCGGCACCGTGGACCTGTTCACCGACACCTTTGCCGACTTCGGCATCCGCATCAGCTTTGTGGATCAGGCCGATCCCACCGCCTGGGCCGGCGCCATCGAAGAGGACACCCGCGCCTTCTTCCTGGAGTCCGTGTCCAACCCGCTGTGCACCGTGGCCGATCTGCCCGCCATCGCGGCGATCGCCCACGAGCACAACATCCCGGTGGTGGTCGACAACACCCTGGCCACCCCGCTGAATGTGCGGCCGCTGGACTTCGGCGCGGACATCGTGGTGCACTCGGCCACCAAGGGCCTGGCCGGACACGGTTCTGTTTTGGGCGGGATCGTCGTGGACTCGGGCAAATTCGACTTCTCCGACACCGCCCGCTGGCCGCAGATCGCCGCACCGCGGGTGCGGCTGAACAACACCTCGCTGCTCGAACGCCACGGATCCGCTGCCTACGCGATGCTGGTGCGCTCCAAATTCCTGCACGATTTGGGCCCGACCCTGGCCCCGGCCAGCGCCCAGGGGATCCTCGCCGGCATCGAAACCCTGCCGGTGCGCGCCGCCCATGTGCAGCGCAGCGTCACCACGCTGATCGGCGAACTCCTGGCGCACCCGGGCATTGTGGCCATCCACCACCCCTCGCTGTCCACCCACCCGAGCCACGAGCTGGCCAAGAAGATCACGCCCAAGGGCACCGGCTGCGTGCTGGCCATCGAGCTGGCCCACCCCACACTGGTCTCCCCGCTGATCGACGGGCTCAAGCTGATTTCGCTGGCCGCCAATGTGGGGGACACCCGCACCATGATTTCGCACCCGGCCACCATGACCCACTGCCGGCTCTCCGAGCAGCAGCTGGCCGCCGCCGGGCTGAACACTTCCACCCTGCGGCTCTCGGTCGGCCTGGAAGACCCCGCCGACCTGCTCGCAGATCTCACCGGGGCACTGGATCACGCCCTGGCCCAGGCCCTGGCCCCGCAAACCCAAGGAGCATGAGATGACCGGCTTCAACACCCAGGCCGTGCACGCCGGCCAGCCCAAGGACCCGCACACCGGCGCCGTGGTCCCGCCGATCTACCAGACCAGCACCTTCATCCAGGACGGCATCAACGTGCTGCGCTCCGGACACGAATACTCCCGCGGCTCGAATCCCACCCGCGACGGGTTCCAGGACCAGCTCACCGCGCTGGAAGGCGGGGCCGCCGGATTCGCCTTCGCCTCGGGCATCGCCGCCGAAGACGCGCTGCTGCGCGCGGTGCTCGAACCGGGCGACCACATCATCCTCGGGGCCGATGGCTACGGCGGCACCAACCGGCTGATCTCCAAGCTGCACAGCAAGTGGGGGATCACCTCCTCGGCGGTGGACATCACCAGCCTGGACTCGGTGCGCGCCGCGGTGCGCCCGAACACCGCTCTGCTCTGGGTGGAGACGCCCTCCAACCCGCTGCTGGGCATCGCCGACCTGGCCGGCTGGGCTGCCATCGCCCGCGAGCACGGCGCCCTGCTGGTGGTGGACAACACCTTCGCCACTCCTTATCTACAGCGCCCGCTGGATTTTGGCGCCCACGCGGTGGTCCACTCCACCACCAAATACATCGGCGGGCACTCCGATGTGCTCGGCGGAGCGGTCATCGTGGCCGACCACTTCTTCCGCGGGCAAACACTGGCCGAAGCGGTGGGCTACCAGCAGTTCGCCGGGGGAGCGGTGGCCGGCCCGCAGGATTCCTATCTGGCCGCCCGCGGGCTGAAAACCCTGGGCCTGCGCATGGAGCGCCACTGCGCCTCGGCCAGCACCCTGGCCCGCTGGCTCGATGCGCAGCCCGAGGTCACCCGGGTCTACTACCCGGGGCTGGAACACCACCCGGGCCATGCGCTGGCCGCACGCCAGCAGCGCGGATTTGGCGGGATCGTCTCGCTGGCCCTGGAAGATGAGGCCGCCGCCCGTGCCTTCGCCCAGTCCATGGAGTACTTCCAGCTTTCGGTCTCCTTGGGCGGGGTGGAATCCCTGGTCTGCTACCCGCGCGAAATGACCCACGCCTCGCTGATCGGCACCGAGCTGGAAATCCCGGCCAACCTGGTCCGCCTCTCGGTGGGCATCGAAGAGGTCGAGGATCTGATCGCCGACCTCGAACGTGGCCTGGCTGCTGCCCGGGAGGCCCGGCCTGCACGCCAACCTGCCACGGTGCGCGAGAAGGCCCTGGAAAACGCCTGATAACTTCGAACCGCAAAGATCGGGCGGCGCGCCCCTTCCCTGGAGAATAGTAGTTGGGGAAGGGTGGAATCATGATCGGAATTCTCAATCGGCTCGTCGAGCACATCGAGGCGAACCTGCGCGCCGAGATCAGCCTCGCGGATCTGCTGCGCAGCGAAGGCACGACCGAATACCACGTGCGGAGGATGTTCTCCGCGCTGGCCGGCATGCCGGTCTCCGAGTACATCCGCCGGCGCCGCATGACCCAGGCCGCAGCGGACCTGCTGGCCGGGGATGACCTCTTAGCTATCGCGATCCGCTACGGTTACGGTTCGGCCGAAGCTTTCGGCCGGGCCTTTCGGTCCGTGCATGGCGCGAGCGCGGGCGAGGTCCGCGAGAATGGTGGCCCCCTTCGAAGCCAGCCAATCATCAGGTTCAGCCTGAAAGTCGAAGGGAAACGCCCCATGGATGCACGAATAATTGAACGAGATAACTTCCAGCTCATCGGATACGCCGCACAAGTGCCGCTGATTCATCAGGGAGCAAACCCGCACATCCAAGCGCATATTGCTTCGATCCCAGTCACCGAGCACGCCCGGCTCAAGGAATTGTCGGCCGCCGAGCCCGGCGGGTTGCTGCAGGTCAGCGACCAGGTTGATGCGGACTATCAGGAAGGAACCGAGCTGACCTACCTGCACGGGGTCGCGGTGCCAGCCGATGCCACGGTGCCTGATGACCTGGATTCCATCCAAGTCCCCGCTGGCCACTGGGTGGTTTTCAGCGTGACCGGGCCTTACCCGGCGGCCTTGCAGGAGCTCTGGGCGGCCACCGCCACCTCGTGGTTCCCGTCCAACCCGTGGCGTTTGCGCCCCGGCCCGTCCATTGTCGCAGTGCTCGATCGGGCCGCGGATTTCAGCACCGCAACCTGCGAGCTTTGGCTGCCGGTGGAAGCCGACCGCTGAGCTTATCCACACACCGTCACTGCCTGCCCCGCGGATCAATTCCCGCGGGGCATGCTCGTGTCTATGGATACAGCGCAGGCACTGAAGAATCTGGCTGAGGCGAGCGAACTGATCGCCTCGGCCACGGCTGTGCTCTCCGGCGACCTGCCCGCCGGCCACGCCGCCTACTTCGCGCTGCTCACCGAGCACTTGGGCCAGCAGCAGGCCCGTGCGCAGATCGAAGCGGCCCACGCGGTGCGCCGCACCGGCGCGCACAAGCTCGACCGGGATTCCTTCCAAGCTATCTCCGATGCCGGCACCCATCCCACTCTCGAGCAGATCGAGGCAGCCCGCGGCCACAGCACCACCGGACGCACCCACTTTAATAGCGCCTCCGGGTTGCTGCAGGACTGGTTGGATATTCCACGGGCCACCGCTTCGTCCCGCCTGATCCAAGCCGACTGCTTGATTGGTGGGGTGAATGAGGCAGGTCAACCCATCGCCCCGTGGTTGCCTCAGCTCGCCGAACAATTCATGGATCCTGACGTCGACCCACGCCCGGTCGCTGCCACGGCCACGAAACTGCATTCAGCCCGCAAAGATCTGGGCGAGGGCAAAGCCGGGCGTAAAAAGAAAGAACAACTCCAAGCCGACGCACTGGCTTTCCTGCGCACCGAACCGAAGTCCGCACGCAAACACATTAACGCGCTCATAGCCGAGGTGAAATCCGGCGAACGCCCGATCAAGGCCCTGCTTGAGTGCATCGGTATTTTTAGACGCGGCATGCGCCAAGGCCTGGTCGAATATGTGCTGCGCTTACTTCCTTCGCAGGCGGCTTTTATCGAGGCCTACCTCGCCAAGATGGACAATCCGGCTACCGTGGCCGGTAACCGCGAGCACTTGAAGGACGCCGAAGCTCATTTCACCGGGGAACCGGGGAGCGATTGGGACGATGAGGAGTCGATGCCAGACTGGGCCAAGGGCGGGAACCGTTCCGGACCCGCCGAGCCGGAGCAATCAGCACCACCGGAAACATCGCAAAGTTCGCCGAGACCGGATGAACACAAACCATGGGAAGACATGAAGCCCGAACGCCGCCGGCTACTGGGACTGCTAACCCTGTTGATGGGAAGTTCTCCTACCGGTTCCGGTATATCAACACCGCCCGCAGCGCAGGTCAGCATCGTGTTGAACTGGGAAAAGATGCAACAGCAGCTCAAGGACTTTGCTGTCACTTCCAGCGGATTGCCCCTCACCCCCGGTGAAGCACGAGCCGCACTCTGTACCGCCGGCGTTTACCCGCTGGTACTCAATGGCACTTCTCTGCCCTTGGACCTTGGTCGAACCCAACGGCTTTTTTCCAAGGCCCAAGGTCGAGCCATCCGCGCCGCCTATCGAGGTTGCTCCTACCCGGGCTGCTCTATGCCTGCGCAACGTTGCGAACTGGACCACCTAGATCCGTGGGAGAAGGGCGGCCGTACCGACATCGCCTCAGCGGACCTGAACTGCCCGATCCACCACATCAGTCGGCACTGCGGACTCTTTAGGACCGTCAAGGTCTCCGGAAGTCGGCCCCTGGTACTACTATCTAGGGAGCTCGACCCGGAACAACGGCTAAGGATCAATACCTATTTCATGACCCCAGCTGAAGCGCTGGCCGCCGAAGCCCTGGCTGAGCGGATGACAACCCAATGGCGTTCGGGGCTGCTGGCCGTAGAGTTCGCTGCGGCTTAGGAGTTCGCAGCCAAATGCTTGGCCGCCAATTCGAGATAATGCTCGGCGTTGACGTTCAACCCTGCAACCTCTTCATCGCTGAGTTCACGGCGCACCTTGGCCGGAACGCCGGCCACCAGCGAGCGCGGTGGAACCTGGGTGTCTTCCAGCACCAGCGCACCGGCCGCCACGAGCGACTGCTCACCGATTACCGCACCATTCATGATGGTCGCGCTCATCCCGACAAGGCAGCCATCACCCACGGTGGCGCCATGCACTACTGCCGAGTGGCCGACCGACACTCCCGCGCCCAGAGTGCACGGGAAGCCGGCATCCGCGTGAAGCACCACGTTGTCCTGCAAATTGGTGCCTTCGCCCACGCGAATCGGAGCGGAATCCCCGCGCACGGAAACCCCGTAGAAGGCGCTGGAGTGGTCTGCGAGGGCGACATCCCCGCTCAACACTGCGGTGGGTGCGACAAAAACGCTCTCGCCGACCTGCGGGGTCGACCCGTCAATAGTAATAATGTGGCTCATGCCACCCACTCTAATTGCCGAGGGGGCACGGTGCGAGTCAGGAGAAGACGATGGTGCGCTGGCCATCGAGCATCACGCGATGCTCGGCATGCCACTGCACCGCACGGGTCAGCGTGCGGCCCTCCACGCTGCGTCCCAGCTCCACCAGCTGCTCGGCGGTGCGGGTGTGCGACACATGGGTGACTTCCTGGTCGATGATTGGGCCCTCATCCAGATCAGCGGTGACGTAGTGCGCGGTCGCGCCAATCAGCTTCACGCCGCGTGCGTAGGCCTGGTGGTACGGCTTGGCGCCCTTGAACGACGGAAGGAACGAATGGTGGATATTGATGACGCGGCCTTCCATCCGTTCGCACAGCGAGTCGGAGAGGATCTGCATATAGCGGGCCAGCACTACCAGCTCGATGTTGTAGTCCCCGGCAAGCTTGAGCAGCTCGGCTTCGGCCTGCGACTTGTTCTCCTTGGTCACTGGCAGGTGAACGAAGTCCACCCCGTAGAAGTCTGCCATCGGCTTGAGATCCAGGTGGTTAGAAACGATCACCGGCACCTCGATGGCCAGAGTCCCGGCACGCTGGGCGAAGAGCAGGTCGTTGAGCGCGTGCCCGGCCTTGGAGCACATGATCATGGTGCGCACCCGATCAGTTGCGTCGGCAACCTTCAGCGTCATCGCGAACTGGTCGCGAATCGGTGCCAGCGACGCGCGGGCTTGTTCCAGCGACTGTTCGGTCTCAACTTCGATACGCATGAAGAACGTGCCGGTCTCAGGCGAGAGGAACTGCTGGGACTCGGTGATATTGCAACCGGCACCCAACAGACCTCCGGAAATGGCGTGGACGATGCCGGGACGGTCGATGCAAGATAGGGTGACGATGAAATTGTTCATGCATTGAGATTAACCGGCTGGCGCGCTGCATGCACATTCGTCTCGGTGGAGTTACACAGTTAGGCGTCGAAGCTACTGGATCATCAGCAGGTTTCCGCACTCAGCCGAGAGGCTTTATGCGTCTTCGAAAATACCGTTCGAACTAATGATCAATACCTGGCAGAGCTATGGCATGATGGCTATGAATTCTGGCAAATTTACTCTCGGGGAAACAATATGAGGCTGCTGCACCGTTTTGCGTCGATGGCAGGCGTCACAGTCTTGGCAATTTCCGGGCTCGTGCCTCCGGCCCACGGTGCTATCAGCTCTGCAGACTGCTTCGAACACACGGATGAGACCGCCAGTGTCGTCGTGGGACTGTCCTGCAAAAATGTGACGTCATTGCGGGATCTGCCGATGACGAGCGATATTCAATGGATCGGCGTCGACACCCAGAAGGACCATTCGCTCGGTGGGTTGGAAGTCCTGGCTGCCAACCCCCAGTTGCAATCGGTTCGGATCAACGAGGTTCCGCAGGAGGTCATCCCGGAACTGGCGAAGCTGCCGGTGCTGGAGTCACTGTCTTTGACATTCTCCAAGGGGAAGCAGGTGCAACTGGCTGGGCTGGGCCAGTTATCGAGCCTGAAGGAACTTGAAGTGGTGGCCACGAGTTCGACGGATTACCGCTGGGCCAAGGACCTGATCAATCTCGAAGTACTGGATCTGGCCAGCTACACCAGGCCGCTCATCGAGCTGAAGGTCGGTGCCAGCACGGAAATTGAACCGGTGATCACGGTGGATGGCATGGTGCTCAGACCGTGGGAATACAGCAGCGAACGAATCCTGGGCCAGATCAGTCCCACCGGCTTCACCGCGAACAAAGCCGGGTACACGGGGTTGAGCGCCGAACTCACCGATTCTGAGGCAGTGATCCCGGGACAGGTGAACCTGAAGTCCGTCAGCTATGCCGCAGGCTGGCGCGTGGGTGTGCGAGATACCGTGAAGCTTGGCCGTATTTCACTGAACAGGAACCCGTCGCTGGAGGGACATGATGCGGCGGTCGTGGGAGATACTTTGCTGGCCCCGATAACCAAATACCCATACACGGCCCTGCAGTGGACCCGCGACGGGGCGCCGATTCCCGGAGCCGTGGGGGAGAGCTACCAGCTGGAGCGCGAGGACACCAATACGGTGATCGCGCTGAACTTTGAGACGAAAGCGGTTCGCCAGAACGGCGAGGTATGGGTCCCCTCGGCGCAGGGGACGATGAAGTACGGAGCGCCGATTGCCGCGACAGTGGGCTCGATCGCCAAGGCCACGATCAGCGGCAGCAAGATCGTGGGACAGAAGCTCACCGCTTCCCTCGACGCCGCATACTTCCCGGAGTTTACACGCCATTATCAGTGGCTAGTCGACGGTTTCGAGATTCCGCGGGCTACCGCGAAAGCCTATACCCCACCTCAGTCCTATGCCAACCGCAAGATCGCCGTGCGGGCAACTCTGCACGCGGCGGACGGAGAATCGGTATGGCTGCCGGCCAGCACCGCGGTCAAGGTCGTCAAGGGCACGATCACCGTTGCCAAGCCTCAGGTCTCCGGAACCGCAAAAGTCGGTTCGAAGCTCACCGCCAAGACCGCCACAGCGGCTCCCGCCGCCCAGTCCACTAAGTACCAGTGGTTGCGCAGCTGCCAGAAGATCAAGGGCGCCACGGCAACGACCTACACACTCAAACCGGCAGATCTGAACCAACGGATCTCGGTCTCGGTGACCTATGCCAAGACCAACTACACCACCAAGACCGTGACCAGCACTGCGACCGGGAAGATCGCAGCCGCCAAGCTGAAAGTCCTGAAGAAGCCGGTGATGACTGGCAAGAAATCCACGGGCAAGACTTTGAAAGCCACGGCAGGCAGCTACAGCACGAAAAACGTGAAGATCTCCTACCAGTGGATGCGCTCCGGGAAGAGCATTCCCAAGGCCACCAAGCCAAGCTACAAGGTCGTCAAAGCCGATGCCCGGAAGACCTTGAGCGTTCGGGTGACGGCATCGAAACCCGGCTACACCACCGTGGTCACCAAGGTGAGCAAGAAGTAACTCGGCAGGCTATACCGCCACCGAGGTCAGGAACTTGCTCGCCGCCAGCGCGGCCTTCCTCCCGGCCCGGGTAGCGCCCAAAGTTGAGGCCGACGCCCCGTAGCCGACAAAAAAGATCCCGGGCATCGCTGTCGCGGAGACCCCGTCCTCTTCCATCATGATGCCGCCGGCTTCGGTATGCAGTTTCAGATCGCGCAGGTGCCGGTGGGCATGGCGGAAACCGGTCGCCCAGAGGATCGCGTCGATCTTCTCCCGCGAACCGTCGGCAAAGACCACCGCGTCGGACTCCAGCCGGGCGATCTTCCCGCGCGAGACCAGCGCCCCGGAAGCGATCCCTGCGCGCATCTTCTCGTTGAGCAGCAGCCCGGTGGTTCCGACCACAGATTTGGGCGGCAATCCTGCCCGGGTGCGCTCGTTGACCTGGCGCTCCAAATCCAGACCCCACTCCGCCCCGGTGAACTCCCGCCAATCCGGCGCTCGCCGAGTGGACCAGAGGGTATCGACGCCGGCCTCGCGCATCTGCACGATGAATTGCGTGGCGCTGGCCCCGGCACCGACCACCAGTACCCGCTTCCCATCAAACTGCGAAGGCGAAACAAATCCGTTGGTATGCACCTGCGGGCCGTCAAAATGCCCGGGGTACACCGGCCAGAACGGATTGGTCCAGGTCCCGGTCGCGTTAATAATGGTGCGCGCGGTGTACAGCTGATCGGCGTGCACCTCGAAGTGATCCTCCACCCGCTGCACCGAGGTAACCGTGGCCGAATGCCGCACCGGCAACGCAAAGCGCCGCTCGTACTCGCCGTAGTACTCCTTGACCACGGACGAGGCAGGCCTCGTGGAGTCCTGGTCCTCCAGCGGGAAGCCGGGCAGCGGGTGGATATGGTGGGTTGCGCCCAGGGTCAGGGAGTCCCAGCGGTTCTGCCACGCGCCACCGGGTCCGGGGTTCGCATCGAGCACCAGGAAGTCCACGCCGCGCTTGGCCAGATGGTAGGCGGCTGAGAGCCCGGCCTGACCGGCGCCGATCACAATTGTCGAGTACACACTAAAGGTAACTCTGCGCACTACAAGATCATTCCTGAGGGCATTTTCGCTACACTGGAACGCGTGACTGGCGTTAGGTGGGTAACCACCGGGGAGCTAATTGTGCGAGCCGCGCGCCTGGGTCCGCACACCACCCGCCTTGGCAACGAGGCGCCTACGGAAGGATACGCGTGAGCGCACGCATTCTCGACGGCAAGGCCACCGCGGCCACCATCAAGCAGGAACTTGCTGAACGTGTGGCCAAGCTGAAGGCTGAAGGTCACAGCACCGGGTTGGGCACCATTTTGGTCGGCAACGATCCGGGCTCCGCCTGGTACGTGGGCGGCAAGCACAAGGACTGCGCCGAAGTCGGCATCGAGTCGATCCGCGTGGACCTACCCGAGGAAACCACTCAGGACGAGCTGCTCGCCAAGGTCCGCGAACTGAACGAGAACCCGGCCTGCACCGGCTACATCGTGCAGCTGCCCCTGCCAAAGCACATCGATCAGGATGTCATCCTGGAGGCGATGGATCCTGCCAAGGATGCCGACGGCCTGCACCCGATGAACCTCGGCCGACTGGTTGCCAACGTCAACCGCCCGATGTCATCTCCATTGCCATGCACCCCGCTCGGCTGTGTGGACCTGCTGGCCCGCCACGATATCGACCTGAACGGCAAGCACGTGCTGGTCCTGGGCCGCGGCGTGACCATCGGCCGCCCGGTCGGCCTGCTGCTCACCCGCCGCAGCGTGAACGCCACCGTCACCCTGGCGCACACCGGCACCACCAACCTTCCCGAACTGCTCGCCCAGGCCGATGTCATCATCGCTGCCGCCGGCGTTCCGCATATTGTGAAGGCCGACGCCATCAAGCCCGGCGCGATCGTGCTTGACGTGGGCGTTTCCCGCGTGGATGGCAAGGTCACCGGCGACGTGGATCCGGCTGCCGCCGAAGTGGCCTCCTGGATCTCCCCGAACCCGGGCGGCGTGGGCCCGATGACCCGCGCCATGCTGCTGAACAATGTTGTCGAGGCTGCCGAGCGCAACGCCCGCTAGCCCGCACGCCAAGCCCGCGTCTGCTCTGTGGACGCGGGCTTTGCCGTACTCCCGCGGGAGTATCGCCCTTGCCCCGCCGGCTGCATGTCCCGGCCCGGCCCGCCGGAGTATTCTCGGCTCTATGAGAAGACGACCGCTGTTCCTCCCCGTGGCCGTCGCCGTCATCCAGGTCGTGGGCACGCATATGGCTTCGTGGCGCCAGGGTGCAGAACTCAGTGCCGCGGCGGTGCTGCTGCTGCTGGCCGGGCCGGTGATCTTGATTTTCCGCCGGCGCGCGCCCGGGCTGACGGCGGCCGGATGTGCAGCGGTCGCCCTGGGCTACGTGGCCGCCGGTTTCCCGGCAGGCCCCTTCGCCATGTCGATGGCAATCGCCCTGGTGCTGGCCCTGGTTTCCGGGGCGCGGTGGTGGGCGTGGGGATCGGCCGCCGCCTTTGCCGCCGGAGTCGCCGGACTGATTTTGTGGCGAGGGTCCCCGCCGCTGTTCAGCTTGATCTGGCTGGTGGTGCTCCTGTTGGGTGCGGAGCTTGCCCGGGCCGGGAGGTTGCGCCGCATTGAGCGCCGCCGCGCCGAAGCCGAGCAGCTTAAGCACCAGGCCGATCAGGAACGTCTGGTGGTCGCCCGCGACATCCACGACGTGGTCGCACACTCGCTGTCGATGATCAACGTGCAGGCCTCGGTCGCCCTGCATTTGGCCGAAAAGGATCCCGATCCGGCCAAACTGCTTGAAGCCCTCACCAATATCAAGGCGGGGTCCGCGCAGTCGCTGAACGACGTGCGCGAGGTCCTCTCGGTGCTCCGCCAGGATGCCCCGCGCATCCCCAGCCAGCGCCTGGAACAGCTGCCGGATTTGCTCGCCCAGCTCACCGGCATCCAAACGCACTACTCACCGCCGCAGAGTGAACCTGGCTGGGTGGATGACGCAGTGGAGAACACCATTTACCGGGTGGTGCAGGAATCGCTGACCAACGTCGTGCGCCATGCCAAGGCCAGCCGGGTGGAGGTGGCCGTGCAGCTCACCGAAACGCGGGCGCAGGTGTGCGTGGCCGATGACGGGATTGGCTTGCGCGGTGCACAAGAAGGCAACGGCCTGCGCGGGGTGCGCGAGCGGGTTCAGGCCCTGGGCGGTACCGTTGAATTGGGCCCCGGAAACCTTCCCGGCTCCACCCCGGGAACCTGCATTACCGCCCTCATCCCGGCACCGCGGGCGTCCCAGGAGGCATCATGAGAATCGGGTACTGATCGTCGACGACCAGTCGCTGATTCGCGCCGGGTTCAGCGCGCTGCTGGAAGCCGAATCCGACATGTCGGTGCTGGGCACCGCCGGCAGCGGCACCGAGGCGGTGCAGCTGGCGCGCGCCACGAAGCCGGATATCGTGCTGATGGATATCCGCATGCCCCACGGTGACGGAATTTCCGCGACCGCACAGATCAAAGCCGAGCTGCCCACCCGCGTGATCATGCTGACCACCTTCGAGCTCGAGGACTACATCCTGGATTCGATCCGCGCCGGCGCCAGCGGATTCCTGGTCAAGGACACCGAGCCGGCGCAGCTGATCGAGGCGGTGCGCATTGTTGCGGCAGGCGATTCGCTGCTCTCGCCGAGCGTCACCCGCACGCTGCTGAGCCAGGTCGCCACGGGGATCCAGAGGAAGCTTCCCGACGATCCGCGCCTGGCCGAGCTGACCGCCCGGGAGCGCGAAGTGCTCGTGCAGATCGGCACTGGGAAAACCAACGCGGAGATCGCGGCGGAACTTTTTATCACCCCGCTGACTGCCAAGACCCATGTTTCGCGGATCATCGGCAAGCTCGGGGTGCGCGATCGCACCTCGCTGGTGGTGCTGGCCTACGAGTCCGGCCTGATTACCCCCGGCGAAGCGCTGGGCAACACGTAACCCACTCCGGATTGGGACGCAATTCTCAAGTCGTCGGATAAAGTGGTGGTGAATGCATCATCGCACGCAGCACAGAGAATTTAGCGAGGTACCCATGACGGAAAATACCGGCGGCCAGCCGCAACGCCCCTACGAGCAGCAGCCCATCCAGATCAACAACCACATCGTGATCGTGAACCAGAAGAGCACCCTGCTGGCCTATGTGCTGTGGTTCTTCCTCGGCCAGCTGGGCATCCACAAGTTCTACCTCGGCCAGGTAGTGGCGGGCATCGTGTACCTGGCGCTGGGCGTCATCGGCTGGGCCACGACCTTCATCCTGATCGGCTGGGTGCCTTTGGGCGTGCTGTGGATCTTGCTGATTATTGACCTGTTCACCATCCCGGGCACGGTGCAACGCATCAACCAGCGCGGCACCACCCGATACATGGCATAGCGTACCGGCAGTCTGCCCGGGGGAGTACGCCGCTCGATCAAAGTGTCTTCCCCGAGCGGATGTGCCCAAGGGGCCGGGAGCGGGAGAGTGGATGCATGGGACGCGACGTCCCGCACATCTACCAAGGAGTTCCACATTGATCCCGACCCTGGCAATAGCAGCGCACGCCTGGGGCTACGGCCCCGGCCCGTTCTGGTTCTTCCCGATTTTCTGGATCCTGGTGATCGGCTTGCTGATCTTCACCTTCAAGCGCCGCCGGCATCAAGGGCCGGCCAGCGCGGAGGGCGTCCTGCGCGAGCGCTACGCCCGCGGGGAGATCGACGACACCGAGTACCGGCAGCGCCTTGAGGTCTTGCGCACCAGGAAATAGCCGTCAAAAAAGCCAGGGCCCGCTCGCGCGGGCCCTGGCTGTTTGCGTATCAGGCGTCCTGGGTGGTTTTGGCCGCTTCCGCGCCGCGCTTGTCGAAGACCAGCGCGCCCACTTCCTGTTCGGCCTGGTTGCGGAAGGACAAGTCGATGCCGGAGCGATCGCGAATCAGGCTGACCGCGATGAAGGACACTGCCACGACGATCAGCAGGTACACGGCCACCGCGGTGGTGCCGCCGGTGGCCTGCACCAGCGCCTGGGCAATGGTCGGGGCGAAAGCGCCGCCGACAATCGCGCCGATCGCGTAGGAGATCGAGACCCCGGAGAAGCGCACCGAGGCGGGGAAGAGCTCGGAGTACAGGGCCGCCTGCGGGCCGTAGGTCAGGCCCAGGCCGATGGAGAACAGGCCGAAGGCCACGTAGAGCAGGCCCAGCGAGCCGGAGTTCACCAGGGCGAACACCGGGAACAGCGAGAGCGCCAGGATGATGAAGCCCAGCTGGTAGGTGCGCTTTCGGCCGATCTTGTCCGCCAGCAGCCCGGCAACCAGCGTCATGGCCAGCCAGATGGCCGCGCCGAAGGCGACCGCGACCAGCACGTCGGTGCGTTCCAGGCCGACCGGGCCCTCGGGGTTGGTGGTGTAGGACTGGAAGAACCCGCCGGTGGTCATGTACCCGGCGGCATTGTTGCCGGCGAACACCAGGGCCGCGACGATCACCAGCGGCCAGTGCTTCTTGAACAGCACCAGGATCGGCACATTGGTCTGCGCCTTGTGCTCGGCGATCTCCTCGAAAACCGGGGACTCGTCCACGGAGCGGCGGACAAAGTAGCCGACCAGGATCAGCACGATCGAGACGAGGAATGGCACGCGCCAGCCCCAGGCCATGAAGGCCTCGCCGGGGGAGACCACGCCGGTCATCAGCGCCATGGTGCCCGAGGCGAGCAGCATGCCCAGCGGCACGCCCACCTGCGGGTAGGAGCCGGCGCGGCCGCGGTGGCCTTCGGGTGCGTGCTCGACGGCCATCAGCACGGCGCCGCCCCATTCGCCGCCGGCCGAAATGCCCTGCAGGATGCGCAGCAGCAGAAGCAGCACCGGCGCCCACAGTCCGGCGGTTTCATAGGTCGGCAGCACGCCGATCAGGGTGGTGGAGGCGCCCATCAGGGCCAGGGTGAGCACCAGCATGGCCCGGCGGCCGATCTTGTCGCCAAAGTGCCCGGCCAAAAACGCGCCGAGCGGGCGGAAGAGGAAGGACAGGCCCACCGAGGCGAAGGAAATCAGCAGCGCGATCTCCTGGCCGGCGGGCTCGAAGAAGAGCTTGGAAAAGACCAGGCCGGCGGCGGTGGCATAGATGAAGAAGTCGTACCACTCCACGGTGGTGCCGATGACGGTGGCGAAGGCGACGCGTCGTTGGTTCGCCTTGGCGGCGTGTGCTGTTCTCATGAAGCTTCCCTTGCGAGCGGGGCTCAGCTGCCGCTCGCCCCTGGGTTGTGGATCACTTCAGTGTGACAGCCGATACAGGTAAGGTAAACTTCAAATATCTGCAGAACTTCTGAAGGCAGGCTTATGTATTCGATGCGCCATCTGGAAATCATGGCCGAGCTGCCCGGGCACAGCACGCTCGGCTCGGCCGCCAGCGAATTGCGGATCTCCGAATCGGCCCTGTCGCAGGCGATTACGGCGATCGAGCGCCTCGCCGGAGAGAGCCTCTGCCTGCGCCGCAAGGCCCACGGCTTTTCCCTCACCGCCTCGGGGCATCACTTCGCGCAGATGGCCCGGAAAATCCTGGTCGACGTGGGGGAACTGAGCGCCACCTTCCCGCAGGCCGGCGGCAGCCTGCGCGGGCCGGTGCGCTTCGGATGTTTTGCCTCGCTCTCCCCGCACCTGATCCCGGCCACACTTGAGGGTTTCAACCATCCCGAAGTGCAGCTCGAAGTGCGCGTGGGCACCCATGACGAGCTGCTGCCCGCCCTGCGCAACGGAGAGCTGGACGTCGCCTTTGTCTACGATCTCTCGCTGCCCGCGGACCTGGACAAGCAGCAGGTCTACCGCACCGAAATGCAGGTGGTGCTGCACCCCGAACACCGGCTGGCCAAGCTGAAGCGGCCGCTGGAACTGGCGGACCTCGCGCCAGAACCGCTGATCATGTACGAGTCGGAGCCGAGCACCGATCACCAGATGCAGCTTTTCGCCTCCCAGGGCCTGGCCCCCAGAATCGCCGCGGCCGTCCCGCAGATGATCCTGGTTTCCGCCATGGTCGGGCGCGGGCTGGGCTACGGGCTGCTGATGCGCCGGCCGAATAACGCCGCGGTCTCCGTGGAGGGCCGGCCGCTGGCCTACCGGGACCTGAAAGCGCCGAACTATTCCAACGCGGTGGTGGCCATCACCCCGCGCTCGGTGCGCATTCCCGCCCGGGTGCAGGCGCTGATCGACCACTGTATCTGCGCAATGGCTGAGTCCTGGTAGACGCGGGCGGAACCCGAGCGCATAATGGGGCCATGATTGGCACATGGCAGGCCATGGTCTTCGACTGCGAGGACCCCGATGCACTGGCCGAATTCTACGAACAGCTCCTTGGGATGGTACGCATCGACAACGAGCCGGACTGGGTGTCGATCGGCGACGCCCCGGACCACCCGGCGCTCGCATTCCAAGCCGTCAGCCCCTATGTCGCGCCGCAATGGCCCGGGCACATCCACCCGCAGCAGGCCCATATCGACGTGAAAGTCGCCGACCTGGACCTGGCCGAGGAGCAGGTGCTGCACCTGGGGGCGAAGGCCACCGGCGAGGGCACCAAGACCTTCAGGGTCTACCTGGATCCGCAGGATCATCCCTTCTGCCTGGTGAGCTGGTAGCGCCGGCCGCGAAGGCGATTCTTGCCGCCTGAAGCCGGGTGGACACCCCGAGCTTGGCCAGCACCTGCGAAACGTGCGTCTTCACCGTGCTGTGCCCGATGCCCAGGCGCCGGGCCAGCTGCGGGTTGCTCAATCCCTGAGCCAACCCGTCGAGAACTTCGCGTTCGCGCGCCGTCAGTCCCTCGGGTAGCGCCTCGGCGGGTTCCGGGGCCAGGGCGCGGGCCAAAATCCGGGAGGTCACCTGGGGATCCAGCACCGATTCGCCCCGGCCGGCCGCGCGCACGGCCATGATGATCGCCTGCGGCTGCGCGCTTTTGAGCAAAAATCCGTGGGCTCCGGCCTGCAGCGCGCCGAAAAGATACTCATCGTCGTCGAAGGTCGTCAGCACCACCACGGCGCAGGACCCATGTAGCGCCTTCGTTGCCTCGATGCCATCGAGCACCGGCATGCGCAGGTCCATCAGGATGACGTCGGGGGACAGGGCCTTGGCCATGGAGATGGCCGATCGCCCATCGGCCGCCTCGCCGATCACTTCCAGGTCCTCCGCGGCCTGCAAAACCAGCCGGATGCCCATGCGGACGGTGGCATGGTCGTCAACGATCAGGACCTTCATGGCTTCGCCGCTCCTCGCGCGATCTCGGGGAATTCGACCCGCGCTTCAAACACGTCGCCGGTGCGCAGCGCAAACCGCCCATCCAGGGCTGCCACGCGGGTGCGGATATTGCGAAGCCCGATCCCGGCCCCCGGCGCATCCGAGTGCGGCGCACCGGGCATCCTGTTCCTGGCCACGATGCTCAACCCGTGATGCTGCACGATGCTCAGTTCCAAGAGGGTATCGGGGGCATGCTTGGCATGATTGACCAGCAGCTCGGACACCGTGCGGTGCGCGGCGGTATGCACCGCCGGGCTGAAGCGCTGCGGATCCTCGACCCGGTACTCCCAGCGCACCGGCTCGCCGAAGCCCGCAGCCACTGCGGGCAGATCCTCGATGCGCGCCTGCAATGCCTGGCCGCCTTGATGCAGCATGCGCACCATGCCCGCCATGTCCTCAAGGCCTGAAACCGACTCGTCGCGGATGCTCTGCAAGGGGCCTCGCGCGCTGTGGGAGGCGGCGGGCAAGAGCGCCCCGGAAAGCAAGGCAATGGAAGAGAACCTGGCCGAAAGCACATCGTGCATCTCGCGGGCCAAGGCGGTGCGTTCTTCGATCCGTGCAGCATGATGCTCGGCCACCAGGCGGTCTTCACGCGACGTGGCCGCGGTTTGCAGGGCGTGCGCCCGCTGGGTTTCAGCTCTGGCCAGTTCCTTGGCGGTGCGCACATTTTCGGCCCAGAGCATCGGGATGAACAGAACGAAGCCGGCCATGAACAGGCTCAGCACCACCTCCTGCAGGTTCTGCGTCGCCAGCCAGCTGGCGATCGCCAGCCCCAGGGCCACTACTGCCAAGACGAAGAACATCACGGTTCGGACCCGGGCCGACCCGAGGAGGAACGACCCGAAAATGCATTCAAAGATCAGGAAATAGCCGCCGATGCTTCCCACCCCGAGCATCCCCAGCCCGCACAGCGCCAAGGCCACCGTGCTGGGCAGCAGCCAGCGGCGGCGAATGAGGATCGCGCCCGCGCCAAGCAGCAGCAAAAGGATCCATTCAACGCCGCTGGCCGGGATCAACGGCGAATTGGCCACGCCGGCCAGATGCAGGATGACGACCAGAACCAGGTAGGTGCCGGCGACCTCCGGTTCCTTGTCGCCGCTGCCCATCCGCCGAATGAAGTTCATGCTTTCAAGCATCCCCGATCCCCATGCCTCCGGGTATCCCCCTTAAGGCGGAGAAGACCGAGCCTGCTGGCCGATACCGCGAGGCACTCGGCTGCGGAACAGTGGAAGCCATGGACATCATGACGGGCAATCCCGAACTTTCCCTGGTCATCCTGGCGCTGATCGACTCGACCAGCATCGGCACCCTGGTCATTCCGCTGTGGCTGCTGCTGCGCGGGCGGCGCGAGGCCATCATCAAGGTGCTGGTCTATCTGGGGGTGATAGCGGTCTTCTACTGGGTCATCGGGGTGCTGCTGCGCAGCGGGCTGCTGCTGGTCGATCCGGGGATCTTCGAGCACCGGTTCTTCAAAGCCGCCGGGGTTCTCGCCGGCGTGCTCATGATCCTCTGGGCCTTGAGCTACCGCACCGACGCGCAGAAGGCGGCCAGCGCACGGAAGAAAACGCAGAGCACCGCGGGATTCGCCGGGGCCCATGAGGCTTCAGAGGCAGCCGGCGCGGTGGCCACCGAGCAGGTGCCGCGCCGCTTGCGCAGCCGGGTGGGCGCAGCGCTGGATACCCGCACCGGGTTGATCGCCCTGGCTCTGTTCGCGGGCCTCTTGGAACTTCCCACGATGCTGCCCTACCTGGCAGCGGTGGGCGTCATGCAGGGCACCGGCTGGAGCGCCGGCCTGCAGCTGGTGGCGCTGGCTGGCTACTGCCTGGTCATGATCGTCCCGGCGTTGCTGCTGGTGGCCGCCCGCGCGCTGGCCGACGCACGGATCGAGATCTGGATGCAAAAGTTCGGGGACAAAGCAGGTGCCTACGTCCAGGAAACCCTGGGCTGGGTGGTGGGCATCGGCGGTTTCTTGCTGATTCGCGCATCCCTTGCCGGGCTGGACCTGCATAGCTTGTTCGGCTAGCCACGCTGTGGGCGAAAGCGCGGGCCGCCAATTGGCTTGCGGTGGGCAGGTGGTGCGAGAATTGGTGCTATGGAACCTCTAGGCAGCAGCGCGAAGCAGGGCAAAAAAGTCACCCTCAACGCCTCAACTTTGGCAATGTCCGTCATGGTCATCGTTCTTCTGGTGGCGGTAGTTTTCGCTGCCAACTCCAATGAGATCGTCGGCTGGTTTGTCGTCGTCATCTCCGCCGGTTGGCTGCTGCTGGCCGCATTCATGATGTTCGGCCTGAAGCGCGGGGCCGAGAAGATCAACAACTCGCTGCGCGAGGCGACCGCCGCGGCCACCCCGCGGGCGCAGTCCGGCACCGTGGTGGTCGATGAATCCACTAGCCAGCGCGATATGAAGCTGGACCACTCGTTCAAGATCGTGCAGGTCCAGGCCAGGGTGGTCTCCGAGCAGCGCGAGGCCAAGGGACCCGAGTCCGAGGCGATGATCGATCGGGCGCTGGAGACAATCCAGATGACCGCGGCCAACGCGCGCGACATGATCAAGCCGGCCACGCCGATGGATGGCGAAATCATCGACTAGCTTCAAGGGCAACGCACATGCGTTGCCCTTTTTGCTTGCCCCGGGACTGATCAGCGCGTAATCGGGCGCAGAGTTTTGTAAGCTGGAGGGGTGATACCTACCAGCGTGGAAATTCTGAGCAAGGACGCCGGCGCACTGCGCGTCGCGTCGGTCAACGTCAACGGCATTCGCGCCGCCTACAAGCGCAATATGGCCGACTGGATCGCCGCCCGCGACGTGGACATCCTCTGCCTGCAGGAGGTCCGCGCACCGGATGCGATCCTGCGCGAGCTGATCGGCGAGGGCTGGCATATCCTGCATGCCGAGGCCAAGGACAAGGGCCGCGCCGGGGTGGCCGTGCTCTCGCGCACGCAGCCGGTGGCCGTGCGCGAAAATATCGGCGAGGACTACTTCGCCGATGCCGGACGCTGGGTGGAAGCGGACTTCGATATCAACGGCGAGATCTTCACCGTGGTCTCCGCCTATGTGCACTCCGGCGAACTGGGCACCCAGAAGCAGGAAGACAAGTACCGCTTCCTGCAGCGCATGAACGTGCGCCTGGTCGAGCTGAAGAACGAGAAGGACCATGTGCTGGTGGTGGGCGACCTGAACGTGGTGCACACCGAGAAGGACATCAAGAACTGGAAGCCGAACCACAATAAGCGCGCCGGCGTGATGGACGAGGAGATCGCCTACTTCGACGGCTTCTTCGGCCCGGAAATCGGCTACAAGGATGTGGCGCGCGAACTGGCTGGCGACGCCCAGGGCCCCTACACCTGGTGGTCATTCCGCGGGCAGGCCTTCGACAACGATGCCGGTTGGCGCATTGACTACCATATGGCCACCCCCGCCCTTGCCGGCAAGGCCATCAAGTCCCACGTAGACCGCGCCTCGGCCTACGATTTGCGCTTCTCCGACCACGCACCGCTGGTCGTCGATTACCAGTTCTAAGGAAATCCATGGAAAATTCCCGTCCCCGCGTCCTGTCCGGCATGCAGCCTTCGGGCGATTCGCTGCACCTTGGCAACTACCTGGGCGCACTGGTCAACTGGGTCAAGACCCAGGACGAGTACGACGCGTTCTTCTTCATCCCCGACATGCACGCGATCACGGTCACGCAGGACCCCGATGACCTGCGGGCACGCACCCGCGTCACCGCCGCGCAGTACATCGCCGGCGGCATCGACGTCCAGAAGTCCACTCTGTTCGTCCAGTCGCAGGTGCCCGAGCACGCGCAGCTGGCCTGGGTGCTCAACTGCATCACCGGTTTCGGCGAAGCCAGCCGCATGACCCAGTTCAAGGACAAGTCCTCCAAGGGCGGCGCGGATGCCGCCAGCGTCGGGCTGTTCACCTACCCGATCCTGATGGCCGCGGACATCTTGCTCTACCAGCCGCAGGGCGTGCCGGTGGGCGATGACCAGCGCCAGCATGTGGAGCTGGCGCGCGACCTGGCCAAGCGATTCAACCACCGCTTCGGCGAAACCTTCGTGGTGCCCGAGGCCTTCATCCCCAAGGAGGGCGCGCGGATCTACGACCTGCAGAACCCGACCTCGAAGATGTCCAAGTCCGCCGAATCCCCGGCAGGCCTGATCAACGTGCTTGACGAGCCGAAGCTGATTGCCAAGCGCATCAAGTCCGCGGTCACCGATGCCGGGTCCGTGGTGGCCTACGACAAGGCCGAGAAGCCGGGCGTTTCGAATCTGCTCGATATCCTGGCTGCCGTGACCGGCAAGCATGTGCCTGAACTGGTCAACGAGTTCGAAGGCAAGATGTACGGGCACTTGAAAGTGGCTGTGGCCGATGCCGTGGTCGAGCGGCTGACCCCGATCCGCACCCGCACCCTTGAGCTGCTCGATGACCCGGCGGAGCTTGACCGCCTGCTGCTGGCCGGTGCGGCCAAGGCACGGGAAGTGGCCTCGAAGACCGTGGCCGATGTCTACCAGAAGGTCGGTTTCCTGCCGCCGCTGGGAATCTGATGGAATACACCCTGGGCGTAGTGATCCCGGTGCCGCAGCCGCACCGGGATGCTTTGCGCGCGTGGCGCCAGGAATTCGGGGGAGCGGCCACCGAGCCGATCGCCCCGCATATCACCCTGGTCTCCGGGTCCTACCTCAATACCTGGGAGAAGGCCGCCGCGCAGGTGCGCCAGGTGGCTTCGGGCATGAAGCCGTTCACCATCGAGCTGGGCGCGGCGCGCACTTTCCGCCCGGCCAGCGACGTGGTGTACTTGCCATTGCTCTCCGGGGCCGATCAATGCTGGGCACTGCATCGGCAGCTGCTCGGCGATGCGCTGCGCCACGAATCGGGTTTCGCCTACCATCCGCACCTTACCATCGCGCAGAACGTGCCAGCGCAGCAGCTGGATGCCGCGCAAGCTGCATTGGCCCAGGTGCAGCTGGCCTTCGAGGCCGACCAGGTGCAGCTTTTTGATACGCGCGGCGGCGAATGGAACCTCAGCGAGGACATCGCCTTGGGCGCCTAGAAGCGCAAGAATTTCGCCGTCTCGAAAGGGACGGCGAAACTCTTAGGCCCAAAAAGCAAGGCCCGAACCAGTTGAACTGGTTCGGGCCTTAGCTCTGCGTTCCTAGATGGTGCGCGAGAGGATTGCCTGCTTGACCTCGGCGATGGCCTTGGTCACCTGGATGCCGCGTGGGCATGCTTCGGAGCAGTTGAAGGTGGTGCGGCAGCGCCACACGCCTTCCTTGTCGTTCAGGATCTCCAGGCGCATGTCGCCGGCATCATCGCGGGAGTCGAAGATGAAGCGGTGCGCGTTCACGATCGCAGCCGGGCCGAAGTACTGGCCATCGGTCCAGAACACCGGGCAGGAGCTGGTGCACGCGGCGCACAGGATGCACTTGGTGGTGTCGTCGAAGCGCTCGCGGTCCTCTGCGGACTGGTAGCGCTCCTTGGTTGGCTCGTGGTCCTTGGAGATCAGGAATGGCATGATCTCGCGGTAGGACTGGAAGAACGGTTCCATGTCGACGATGAGGTCCTTTTCAAGGGGCAGGCCCTTGATGGCTTCAACGGTGATCGGCTTGGAGGTGTCCAGGTCCTTGAGCAGGGTCTTGCAAGCCAGGCGGTTGCGGCCGTTGATGCGCATGGCATCGGAGCCGCAGACGCCGTGGGCGCAGGAGCGGCGGAAGGACAGCGTGCCATCCTGCTCCCACTTGACCTTGTGCAGGGCGTCGAGCACGCGGTCGGTGCCGTACATGGTCAGCTTGAAGTCTTCCCAGTAGGCATCCGCGGTGGCCTCTGGCAGATAGCGGCGAACGCGCAGGGTGATGTCGAAGCTTGGGATTTCTCCGCCGCCGCCAACACCTGGCTTCAGCTCGATCTTTGACGCTGGTTCTGGCAGTTCGGTGCTCATTAGTACTTACGCTCCATTGGCTGGTAACGGGTAAAGACCACTGGCTTGGTCTCCATGCGGATGCCCTTGATGTCCTCGGTGACGGCTTCGCCATCGCGGTAGGACATCGAGTGCTTCATGAAGTTCTCGTCGTCGCGGTCCGGGAAGTCTTCGCGGTAGTGGCCGCCGCGGGATTCCTTGCGGTGCAGAGCAGCAACGGTGATGACCTCGGCCAAGTCGAGCAGGAAGCCCAGTTCGATGGCTTCGAGCAGATCCAGGTTGAAGCGCTTGCCCTTGTCCTGGACGCTGATGTTCTTGTAGCGGCGGCGCAGATCCTCGATCACGTCGCGTGCTTCCTTCAGCGAACGCTCGTCGCGGAACACCTGGACGTTGGCGTCCATGGTCTCCTGCAGGGTCGAGCGCAGGTCGGAGACGCGCTCGGTGCCGTTGCCGGTGAGCACTCCTTCGATCTGGTCGATGACAAATGCTTCCGGGTTCTCCGGCAGCTCGACGAAGTCGGCGGTCTTGGAGTACTCGGCAGCTGCCACACCGGCGCGCTTGCCGAACACGTTGATGTCCAGCAGCGAGTTGGTGCCCAGGCGGTTGGAGCCGTGCACCGAAACGCAGGCAACCTCGCCGGCAGCGAACAGGCCTGGAACGACGGTGTCGTTGTCCTGCAGCACCTCGGTGTTGATGTTGGTTGGCACGCCGCCCATGGCGTAGTGAGCGGTGGGGTACACCGGCACTGGATCGGTGAATGGCTCCACACCCAGGTAGGTGCGGGCGAATTCGGTGATGTCAGGCAGCTTGGATTCGATGTGCTCTGGTTCCAAGTGGGTCAGGTCAAGGAGCACATAGTCCTTGTTTGGACCGCAACCGCGGCCTTCGCGGACCTCGTTGGCCATGGCGCGGGCCACGATGTCGCGAGGTGCGAGGTCCTTGATGGTTGGAGCGTAGCGCTCCATGAAGCGCTCGCCATCCGAGTTGCGCAGGATGGCGCCTTCGCCACGTGCACCTTCGGTGAGCAGAATGCCCAGGCCCGCAAGGCCTGTTGGGTGGAACTGGAAGAATTCCATGTCCTCCAGCGGCAGGCCCGAACGGAAGGCAATGGACATGCCGTCGCCGGTCAGGGTGTGCGCGTTGGAGGTGGTCTTGAAGACCTTGCCGGCGCCGCCCGAGGCGAAGACCACGGACTTGGCCTGGAAGACGTGCAGCTCGCCGGTGGCCAGGTCGTAGGAGACCACGCCGGCGACGCGCTTCTGCTTGTAGGCGGTGCCGTCCTCGCGGTAGGCATCCTCTTCAACCATCAGCAGGTCCAGCACGTAGTACTCGTTGTAGAACTCGACGTTGTGCTTGACGCAGTTTTGGTACAGGGTCTGCAGGATCATGTGGCCGGTGCGGTCGGCGGCGTAGCAGGCGCGGCGCACGGCGGCCTTGCCGTGGTCGCGGGTGTGGCCACCGAAACGGCGCTGGTCGATCTTGCCTTCTGGGGTGCGGTTGAACGGCAGACCCATCTTTTCCAGGTCGAGCACGGCGTCGATGGCTTCCTTGGCCATGACCTCGGCTGCGTCCTGGTCAACCAGGTAGTCGCCACCCTTGATGGTGTCGAAGGTGTGCCATTCCCAGTTGTCTTCCTCGACGTTGGCAAGTGCTGCGCACATGCCGCCCTGGGCTGCACCGGTGTGCGAGCGGGTTGGGTAAAGCTTGGTTAGCACTGCGGTGCGTGCGCGCTGACCGGATTCGATCGCTGCACGCATGCCTGCACCACCGGCACCGACGATGACTACGTCGTACTTATGTACCTGCATTCTTGATGCTCTCTTTTCTAAAAATCTATCTGGCTATCGGCTGAAACGGGGGAGTTTCACAAGCACTGCTGCAGCTGGCTGCCAGCTACGCAAGGATCGAAGGTGAAGATCACCAGGGAACCGAGCACGATGATGAAGATCGTTGCGACGTACAGGATGCCCTTGAGCCAAGCGCGGGTTGCGTGCTTTTCTGCGTAGTCGTTGATGATGGTGCGCACGCCGTTAGTGCCGTGCAGCATGGCCAGCCACAGCAGGGCCAGATCCCAGAACTGCCAGATTGGCGAAGCCCACTTGCCGGCGACGAAGCCGAAGCTGATGCCGGAGATGCCTTCTCCGACCATGAGGTTTGCGAAGAGGTGGCCGAAGATCAGGACGATCAGCACAACACCGGACAGGCGCATGAACAGCCATGCCAGCATTTCGAAGCTGCCGCGGGACTTGGGGCCGCGGTTGTACTTAGGATCAATGCGCTGGCTGCGCGGAGCAGGAATAGAAACGCTCATGGCTTAGTGGCTCCCAAATGCGATCGACAGGTGGCGGATGGCGAAGCCCGCGAAGACGACAACCCAGAGGATCAATACGCCCCAGAGCATCTGGCGCTGGTACTTGGTGCCCTGCTTCCAGAAGTCGACCAGGATCAAGCGCAGGCCGTTGAATGCGTGGAAGAGGATTGCTGCAACCAGACCGGTTTCACCCAATGCCATCCACGGGGTCTGATAGGTGCTGATGATGGCGTTGTATGCGTTGGCATCAACGCGGACCATCGCCGTGTCCAGCACGTGCACCAGCAGATAGAGAAAAATAACGACACCGGTGACTCGGTGTCCCACCCAGGACCACATGCCTTCATGGCCGCGGTATAGGGTGCCTGACGAAGTCTTCGACACTGAACTAAACCTCCAAGGCTCGCAACGGCGCATGTGTATATTGCACACAATGAGATTTGACGCACTTGTGCGAGCGTTCCTTGTGCGAGTCTAAACCACTTGGCGCACTGCAATCTATTTCGTGTCGAGCTCCTGTGAGGAGGTTCACCGAATAGTAGTGAAAAAGCGCTGAAAGGCTGAATTTTCGCCCGTAATACCGCATGGATTCCTTCCCTATTTCCACTGGTTGTCCAATTTCAATGGAACAGATTATCCACCGGATGAATTAGTCTGGAATGCGTGAATGCAGACCTATTATCCAGATTCCACGGCGTGATCCCCGCCGGAGGCGTCGGTACCCGATTGTGGCCCCTGTCCAGGGCATCCGCTCCCAAGTTTTTGCACGATCTGACCGGGTCCGGCTCAACCCTGATCCGTGCCACCTATGACCGGCTGGTGCCGCTGGCAGGCGAGCGCATCATGGTGGTCACCGGACGCGCCCACCGCGGAGCGGTGGTGAGCCAGCTTCCGGAACTGTGCGACGAGGACCTGGTGCTCGAGCCGGAGCCCCGCGACTCGGCCGCCGCCATCGGCTTGGCCGCCGCCATCCTCTACCGCCGCGATCCCAATATCATCATGGGGTCCTTCGCCGCCGACCAGGTGATCGAGCCGGTGGAAGTGTTCCAGGCTGCGCTGAGCGAAGCGATTCATACTGCCGCTACCGGCAAGATCGTCACCATCGGCATTCACCCCACCCATCCGTCCACCGGGTTCGGCTACATCCGCACCGGTGAACCGCTGGACGTGCCCAATGCGCCGACCGCGCGCGGCGTGGTGGAGTTCGTGGAGAAGCCCGACGAGGATACCGCGCGCAAGTACCTGGCCTCCGGGGGCTTCTTCTGGAATGCCGGCATGTTTGTGGCCCCGGTCAGCCTGATGCTCAAGCACCTCGAATCCAATGAGCCGGAGCTTTACGCGGGCCTGTCGAAGATTGCTGACGCGTGGGAGACCGGGCGCCGCGATCAGGTCATGCGCGAAGTCTGGCCAGGGCTGCCGAAAATCGCGATCGACTACGCGGTGGCGGAGCCTGCCGCGGCTGCCGGCGATGTAGCAGTGATCCCCGGTGTCTTCAACTGGGATGACGTGGGAGATTTCGCCGCGATCGGCCGCCTGAACAAGGCCAGCGCCGAGGAGGGCATTATCAACCTCGGCGACAAGCAGGTGCGCGTTTATGCCGATAACGCCACCGGCGTGGTCTACTCGGACCGGCCGCGGGTCATTGCCCTGGTGGGGATCGAGGACGTGGTGGTGGTGGATACCGCTGACGCGCTGCTGGTGACCACCAAAGAGCACGCGCAGCGGGTGAAACAGACGGTCGAAAGGCTTAAAGAACAGGGTCGCGAAGACGTTTTGTAGAAATTTTCTTCCGGGATCCGCCAAAGCCCTCCGATAGCTAATGCCCATTTGACCTGTTATTTTTCTATTTTGAAAAATGATGGCTGTAAATGAAGCACATATTTTATTGATATATCAATACCTTGAATGTGATCTGTTGTCGTTGCTAGGGTCAAGCGGCATGACAGTCAAACACGAGTCAAGCGATCGCAATGGACCGACGCTGGGGAGTTCGTCGGATGAAGTCGAACCTCGCACGCGGATCAACAAGGTAGTTTTCTATGGCTCGGCGGCCGGCGTGCTGGCCATCGCCATGTGGGCCATACTCGACAAGGAATCGGCCGATCTGGCGATCAACGCCCTGGTCGGATGGGTCGGAAAGAATCTGGGCTGGTTCTATACCCTGGTCGTCGTTTCGGTCCTGGTTTTTGTCATTTTCGTAGCCATCAGCAAGGTCGGCAAGACGCGATTGGGACCGGACCACGCCCGCCCGACCTTCAGCTTCTTCACCTGGGCTTCGATGCTCTTTGCCGCCGGCATCGGCATCGACCTGATGTTCTTCTCCGTTTCCGAACCAGTGACCCAGTACCTGGCTCCGCCACGCGGTGACGGAGCCACTGCCGAGGCCGCCCGCCAGGCGCTCGTATGGACGCTGTTCCACTACGGGCTCATCGGCTGGGGACTGTACGCGCTGGTTGGAATGGCGCTCGGATATTTCGCCTACCGCCACAACATGCCGCTGAGCATCCGCTCGGCCCTGTATCCGATCTTCGGGAAAAAGATCAACGGCGCCATCGGCCACGGCGTGGACATCGCAGCGGTCATGGGAACGATCTTCGGCATCGCCACCTCGCTGGGCATTGGCGTCGCCCAGCTGAACTACGGCTTGCACTTCATCTTCGGCATTCCGGAGAGCAACGCTTGGAAGTTCGCCCTGATCGGCCTGTCGGTGGTCATGGCCACCATCTCGGTGCTCACCGGCGTTGAAAAGGGCATCCGGCGGCTCTCCGAATTGAACGTGGTCCTGTGCATCATCCTGCTGGGCTACATCCTGGTGACCGGGAATACCGCATTCCTGATGGACGCGCTGGTGGGCAACGTGGGAGACATGCTCGCCCAGTTCCCGTTCATGGCGCTCGATACCTTCGCCTATGACCGCCCTGATGCCTGGCTGAACAGCTGGACACTGTTCTTCTGGGCCTGGTGGATCGCCTGGGCGCCTTTTGTCGGCCTGTTCCTTGCCCGCATTTCCCGCGGACGCACCATCCGCCAGTTCGTCACCGGCGTGCTGGTAGTGCCGATGGCCTTCATCCTGATCTGGATCTCCATCTTCGGCAACAGCGCGCTGGCGCTGATCATCAACGGCAACACCGAATTCGGCGAAATCGCCATGAACACCCCGGAACGCGCCTTCTACGCGCTGCTCGAGCAGTATCCCGCCGTGCCGCTGGTGGCCGGCATCGCAACTTTCACCGGCCTGCTGTTCTATGTCACCAGCGCCGACTCGGGCGCGCTGGTGATGGCGAACTTCACCTCGCATCTGAAGGATTCCGAGGCAGATGGCTCCAAGCCGGTCCGGCTGTTCTGGTCCCTGGCCATCGGCATCCTGACGCTGGCCATGCTGCTGGTCGGCGGAGTGCCCACCTTGCAAGGCGCCACGGTGATCATGGGGCTGCCGTTCTCCGTGGTCCTGATATTCGTGATGCTGGGCCTGTACAAATCGCTGAGGGTCGAGACCGCCTTGGCCGACAGCTACGACAAGTCGCTGCACGCGATGCTCACCAGCCGCAGCAGCTCGGCAGGGGACAGGCGCAACTGGCGCCAGCGCCTGTCGCGCACGATGGTCTATCCAGGACGCCGGCAGACCGCCCGCTACATCCAGGAAGTGATCGAGCCGGCCCTGCGAGATGTCCATGACGAATTCGCCGCCCAGGGTGTTGAGGTCGAATTGGAGATCAAGCCGGTGGGCGGGCTGCAGCTCAATTCCATCGACCTGGTCGCCGTGACCCATGCCGACCAGCGCCCGTTCAAGTACCAGGTCTATCCGGTGCGCATGGATCTGCCCACCTATTCCCGCGTCTCCAGCAGCGCCGACGTCTACTTCCGGCTCGAAGCCTTCAACCAGGAAGGCAGCCACGGGTTCGACCTGATGTCGTTGTCCCAGGAACAGGTCATCGCCGATGTGCTGGACCAGTACGAGACGCATATGGAATTCATCCATCACCAGAATCTGCACGATTCCAAGAGCCAGATCAACGATGACGGATGCGCGAAGACCGACTGGGAACGCGATTTTGACACCGGCATGCTGCCACGGATCCAGCCTCGATCGGATTCCGATGAGCTGGACAAGGAACTAGAAGCAATCGAAGACGACGAAAAAATCAAGGAGAACCTCAATGACTAATACTCTCGATTCGGGCTCGGTGCAGCTCAAGGGCAGCCCCAACCCGCAATTGCTGGCCAGCGGGGAGACTATTTTCATCGGTGGCAGCTTCGGCCCGTCGGCTTCCGGGGGCACCCGGGCCATCCATTGCCCGGCCAACGGCGAGCAGGTTGCCTTGGCCTCCGAGGGGACCGAGGAGGATTCCATCCGGGCCATCAAGGCGGCGCGCGAATCCTTCGACTCGGGAGTGTGGAGCTCGGTGCAGGCACCGGAACGCGGACGCTTCCTGCTGCGTGTCGCGGCCCGTCTGGCCGAGCGCAAGGAGGAGTTCGCCCTCGCCGAAACCCTGGATAGCGGAAAGCGGATTATCGAGTCCAGGATCGACATGGACGACATCATCGCGTGCTTCGAGTATTTCGGAAGGCTCGCAGGGCAGGATGCCGGGCGGATCGTCGACGCGGATGACGCCAATGTGCTCAGCCGCATCGTCTACGAGCCGGTGGGTGTCGCGACCATGATCACCCCGTGGAACTACCCGCTGCTGCAGGCAGCCTGGAAGATCGCCCCGGCACTGGCCGCTGGCTGCTCCTTCGTGCTCAAGCCTGCCGAGCTGACCCCGTCCACCGCGGTGCTCATGATGGATGTGCTGCGCCAGGAAGGCCTGCCCGACGGTGTGGCCAACCTGGTCACCGGTGCGGGATCCACCGCTGGCGCAGTGCTTTCGGAGCACCCGGAGGTGGATCTGGTGTCCTTTACCGGCGGGCTGGTGACTGGCCGGAAGATCGCCGCGGCGGCCGCCGGGACGGTCAAGAAGGTGGCCCTGGAACTGGGCGGCAAGAACCCGAACGTGATCTTCGCCGATGCGGACTTCGACGCTGCCGTGGACAACGCCCTGAACGGCGCGTTTGTCCATTCAGGCCAGGTCTGCTCGGCAGGTTCCCGCTTGCTGGTCGAAGCAAGCATTGCCGAAAAGTTCGTGGATGCGCTGGTGCGCAAGGCCGAGCAGATCACCTTGGGCGGCCCGTTCGACGAGCAAGCCGAAACCGGTCCGCTGATTTCCGCCGAGCACCTGGCCAAGGTTGACGCCTACGTGCAGGCCGGCATCGCAGAGGGCGCCCGGGTACGCTGCGGCGGGCGCAAGGCCACCGAGGAGGACGGCTCGGGCCTGGGCACCGGCCACTTCTACCTGCCGACCGTGATCGACCAGGTCACCGGCTCCATGAGCGTGGCCCAGGACGAGGCCTTCGGCCCGACCGTGACGGTGGAAACCTTCACCACCGAAGAAGAGGCCATCAAGATTGCCAACGACACCGTCTACGGCTTGGCCGGCGCGGTATGGAGCCAGGACGCCGGCAAGGCCCAGCGCGTCGCCAATCGCCTGCGCCACGGCACCATCTGGATCAACGACTACCACCCGTACCTGCCGCAGGCGGAATGGGGAGGTTTTGGCCAGTCCGGCAACGGCCGCGAGCTTGGCCCTACCGGGCTTGGCGAGTACCAGGAAGCAAAGCACATCTACCAGAATCTGAACCCGCAGGTTACCGGCTGGTTTGCCGAGAAATAACGGGAAAGGGAGAAAAATGAGCATTGACAAAAAAGACTTCGATTACATTATTGTTGGCGGCGGTTCAGCAGGCGCCGCGGTCGCATCGCGATTGAGCGAAGATCCCGCCGTTTCCGTTGCGCTGGTCGAGGCCGGTCCCGATGACCGCGGCTATGACGAGGTGCTGCAGCTTGACCGCTGGATGGAGCTGCTCGAATCGGGGCTTGACTGGGACTACCCGATCGAGCCGCAGGAAAACGGCAACTCCTTCATGCGCCACGCCCGGGCCAAGGTCATGGGCGGCTGCTCCAGCCACAACTCGTGCATCGCCTTCTGGGCTCCGCGCGAGGACATCGACGAGTGGGAGTCGAAATTCGGCGCCACCGGCTGGAACGCCGAGATGGCCTACCGCCTGTACAAGAAGCTGGAAACCAATGAGGACGCAGGGCCGGCGGCGCCGCACCACGGCGATTCGGGTCCGGTCAAGCTGATGAACGTTCCGGCCAATGACCCTTGCGGCGTGGCGATCCTGGATGCCGCGCAGCAGGCGGGCATCCCGCGTGCCAAGTTCAACAACAACGAGACGGTCATCAACGGCGCGAACTTCTTCCAGATCAACCGCCTGCCAGATGGCACCCGTTCCTCTTCCTCGGTGTCCTACATCCACCCGATCGAGGGCCGGGAGAACTTCTTCCTACTCACCGGGCTGCAGGCGCGCAAGCTGAACTTCGATGCGTCCAAGCGCTGCACCGGCGTCGACGTGGTGGATGGCGCTTTCGGCCGCACCGTGACCCTGAATGCCGCCAAGGAGGTCATCGTTTCGGCCGGCGCCATCGATTCGCCGAAGCTGCTGATGCTTTCGGGCATCGGCCCGGCCGAGCACCTGAAGGAGGTCGGCGTCGAGGTGCTGGTCGATTCCCCGGGCGTGGGCGAGCACCTGCAGGACCATCCGGAAGGCGTGATCCAGTGGGAGGCGAAGCAGCCAATGGTGGAATCTTCCACCCAGTGGTGGGAGATCGGCATCTTCACCCCCACCGAGGAAGGGCTGGATCGCCCGGATCTGATGATGCATTACGGTTCGGTGCCTTTCGACATGCATACCCTGCGCCAGGGCTACCCGACCAGCGAGAACACCTTCTGCCTGACTCCGAACGTCACGCATGCGAAGTCGCGGGGCACCGTGCGCTTGCGCAGCTGCGACTTCCGCGACAAGCCGAAGGTCGACCCGCGCTACTTCACCGATCCAGAGGGCCACGACGCCCGGGTGATGACCTTCGGCATCCGCAAGGCCCGCGAGATCGTCGCCCAGTCCCCGATGGCCGATTGGGCCGGCGTTGAGCAGTTCCCTGGCCAGGATGTGCAGAGCGATGAGGAGATCTTCGACTACCTCAGGCGCACCCACAACACCGTCTACCACCCGGCAGGGTCGGTGCGCATGGGCGCCGAGGATGATGTGATGAGCCCGCTGGATCCGCAGCTGCGGGTCAAGGGCGTCAGTGGCTTGCGCGTTGCCGATGCGTCGGTGATGCCGGAGCTGGTCACCGTGAACCCGAATATCACGGTCATGATGATCGGCGAGCGTTGTGCCGAGCTGATCCGCGAAAACTAGGGCGCAAGACAAAGGTGGTGGCCATCGGGAAACCGGTGGCCACCACCGGTTGCGTGGTCCGAACTGTTTCGCGCTGTGGCCAAACATTACGAAGAACTGTTATCTGCAGCTGTTGGACGAGTATCTTCGAAAGGTGTCCACCGTGAATGATTATGACAATGTTGCCTCCGTCAGCGACTTCACCGAGCCGTTAATCGATCAGCTGATCGACTTTCGGCGCGAGCTGCACCGGAACCCGGAACTGTCCTTTGCGGAACACCAGACAACTCAACGCATCCTCGAAACGCTGCAGGCCGCTGGGCTCTCGCCGCAGAAGATGACCAACACCGGCGCCTTCGTCGATATCGGGCAGGGGCCGATCCGGATTGCCTTCCGCGCCGATATTGATGCGCTGCCGGTCATCGAGGAAACCGACCTGGAGTACTGCTCGATGGTTGAGGGAGTGGCGCACGCTTGCGGCCACGACATCCACACCACGGTGATGCTGGGAGTTGCCCTGTCGCTGGGCAGGTTCAACGAGGCTGGCCTGCTCAACGGCCGGGTACGCGTCATCTTCCAGCCAGCCGAGGAGAAGCTCCCTGGCGGAGCGCTCTCGGTCATCGAGCAGGGACTGCTCGATGAGGTGCCACGGGTATTGGCCCTTCACTGCGACCCGCGGATCGATGCAGGGCATATCGGCACCCGTATCGGTGCCATCACTTCTGCCAGCGATACCATCCGCATCGAGGTCAACGGCCACGGCGGGCATACCTCCCGACCGCACCTGACCGAAGATATCGTTTTTGCGATGAGCCAGATCGCCACCCAGGTGCCCGCAGTGCTCGGCCGCAAGGTCGACGTTCGCTCGGCGGTCTCCGTGGTGTGGGGCCAGATTCATGCCGGCAGCGCCCCGAACGCGATCCCTGCCACTGGATATCTCGCCGGAACCATGCGTTGCCTGGATGGGGATATCTGGTACGAGGCCGGTGAGCTTCTGGACAACGTGGTGCGCCAGATTGCCGCTCCGTACGGCGTGGAAATCAAGTTGCAGCACACCCGCGGCGTTCCACCGGTCGTGAATGCGCCCGCAGAGACGGCGCTGATTGAGGATGCCGCACGTCGTGAGTTCGGCGCGGACGCGATTGAACTGACCCCGCAGTCCATGGGCGGGGAGGATTTTGCCTGGATGACCCAGAAGGTCCCCGGGGCCATGTTGCGCTTGGGCACGCGAACTCCGGGCGGGAAGACTTACGACCTGCATCGCGGGGATTACATGCCTGATGAATCCTGCATTGGCATCGGTGTGCGTATTATGACCGCGGCCGCCATGCAGGCCGTTCGCGAAGCAAGCGCCAAATAGCGTGTTGGTCACAGTAGACTCAAAACTTTTTAACTAGTCTTTGACACTTTCTCAATTCTTTGAGTGACTTGGGCTTTGACGTTAAGCGCTTGCCGTTTTGAAGCCGCTTAGTTATCTGTTTGTAATCTTTATCGTCTTTACCTGTGACATATCTCCGATAGGCTATGGAAACGATGGGGAAGCTACGACTTTAGGTGCGCTCGCGTAAGGCCAAGGCAACGATGCTTTACAGGGGTGGCTGGTGTCTGAACTCCCACATGATCTCGCACGACTTTTGGAGGAATAGATGCGCTTCGTATCGCGCAAGACCGGTGTGGCCGCGGCCATGCTCGGCATCTCGGCTTTGGCTTTGAGCGCCTGCGGCGCTGCACCGGAAGAGTCCAGCTCAGCTGGCAAATACCCCGATTACGTTGGCTGCATCGTTTCCGACTCAGGTGGATTCGACGACCAGTCCTTCAATGAGTCTTCCTACCGTGGCCTGAAGAATGCGGAAAAGGACCTGGGCATCAAGATTCGCGAAGCAGAGTCGAAGTCCAATGCGGACTTCGCTACCAACCTCCAGGGCATGACGTCCGCTGGCTGCAACCTCACCGTCACCGTGGGTTACTTGCTAGGCGATGCGACCGCCGATGCCGCAGCCAAGAACCCAGATAGCAACTTCGCGATTGTGGACTTCCAGCACAAGGAGCCCATCAAGAACGTCAAGCCGATCATTTACAACACCGCCCAAGCAGCCTACCTCGCCGGCTATGCAGCGGCAGCTGCTTCCGAGACCGGCACCGTTGCCACCTTCGGCGGCATCAAGATCCCTACCGTCACCATCTTCATGGACGGCTTCGCCGACGGCGTTGCCAAGTTCAACGAAGACAAGGGCGAGAACGTGAAGCTGCTGGGCTGGGACAAGAAGAAGCAGGACGGCACCTTCTCCGGCGATTTCGAGAAGCAGGACAAAGGCAAGCAGATCACCAAGAACTTCATCTCTTCAGGAGCTGACGTGATCATGCCGGTCGCTGGTCCAGTGGGCAAGGGCGCTGGCGCTGCGGTAGCCGAAGCCAACAAGGGCGGCGAAAAGGCCAAGCTCATCTGGGTCGACTCCGATGGCTACCTGACCGCACCTGACTACAAGGAATACATGCTGACCTCGGTCGTCAAGACCATGGACAAGGCTGTAGAAGACGTCATCAAGTCTGATGCCGAAGACAAGTTCGACGCCACTCCTTATGTCGGTACCTTGGAAAACGAAGGTGTCGCGCTGGCACCGTTCCACGATTTCGACTCGGCCATCGGCGAGGACACCAAGAAGGAGATCGAAGCCCTGAAGGCCCAGATCATCTCCGGTGACCTGAAGGTCGAATCGGCAGCAAGCCCAAAGTAGGCTTTGGCACCTAATTTATTCAGCGCGTCACCGCCTGCCGTCATCCGGTGGGTCGGTGACGCGCTTTATGAATGCCTAGAGGCCAAAGCGGCTATCGGGCTAAACTACCTCGCACAACGAACTATGAAGATGGTGGAATCGTGAAACTCGAACTACGGGGAATCTCGAAAGCCTTCGGTTCTTTCTACGCCAATAAAAATATTGACCTGCTGGTTGATGACGCCCAGATCCACTGTCTGCTCGGCGAAAACGGTGCTGGAAAATCCACGCTTATGAACGTGCTCTACGGTCTATATCAGCCGACCGAGGGCGAAATCCTGCTTGATGGAAACCCCGTCGAGTTCTCCGGTCCGGGCGACGCCATGGCCGCCGGCATTGGCATGGTGCACCAGCACTTCATGCTGGTCCCGGTCTTCACCGTGGCAGAAAATATTGCCCTCGGCGCTGAAACCACCAAGGCCGGCGGCGTCCTGGACCTCCAGGTCACGCGCAAGAAAATCCGCGAAATCTCGGACCGCTACGGGTTTGACGTGGATCCGGACGCCATTGTCGAAGACCTGCCGGTCGGCGTGCAGCAGCGTGTTGAAATCATCAAGGCCCTGGTGCGCGAAGCCAAGATCCTGATTCTGGATGAGCCAACCGCCGTGCTGACCCCGCAGGAGACCGACGAGCTGCTCGAAATCATGCGCCAGCTCAAGGCCAACGGCACCTCCATCGTCTTCATCTCGCACAAGCTGCGCGAGGTGCGCGCCGTCTCCGACGTGATCACCGTGATCCGCCGCGGCGAAGTCATCGACTCGGTCTCCCCGGAATCCTCCACCACCGAGCTGGCCAACCTGATGGTGGGCCGCGCCGTGGAACTGAATCTGAACAAGGCCCCAGCCACACCGGGCGAGGCAGTGCTCCAGGTCAAGGACCTGACGGTCGTTGACCATGCAGGCACGACCACGCTGAACTCGGTCACCTTCGATATCCACGAAGGCGAGATCCTGGCCGTGGCCGGCGTGCAGGGCAACGGGCAGACCGAACTGACCGAAGCCATCCTGGGCACCCAGGCCGTGACCGGCGGCTCGGTTAAGCTGGCCGGCGAAGAACTGGTGGGCAAATCCGTCAAGCAGGTGCTGCGCACCGGCGTCGGCTTTGTTCCCGAAGACCGCTCGGTGCACGGACTGGTCACCGAATTCTCCATTGAGGAGAACCTGGTCTTGGATCTCTACGACCGCGCGCCCTTCGGCAAGGGCATCTCGATGAATCTGGATGCCATCAAGAAGAACGCGGCCGTGCAGATCAAGGACTTTGACGTGCGCACCGGCAATGCGCTGAATCCGGCCTCCAGCCTCTCTGGCGGCAACCAGCAGAAGGTCGTCATGGCCCGCGAGCTGAGCCGCGAGCTGAAGCTGTTCATCGCTTCGCAGCCAACGCGCGGGGTGGATGTGGGGTCCATCGAATTCCTGCACCGCCGCATCGTCGCCGAACGCGACAAGGGCACCCCGGTGATGATCGTTTCCACCGAGCTCGATGAAGTCATGGAGCTGGCCGACCGCATCGCCGTGCTCTACAAGGGCAGGATCAACGGGATCGTGCCGGGGGATACCTCGCGCGAAGTCCTCGGGTTGATGATGGCCGGCGTTTCAGCCGAAGAAGCCGCGGAACAAGCGGAATTTACCAAGTCAGATAACGAGCCCGTGGAAGCAGCACCGGCTGGCGAGCGCAGCGAAAACCAGGAAGGAGAAGGCCAGTGAGCGAGAAAAAATCACCGGTCATTCCCGACCCCGGCAAACCGGGCAACGACCTCTTCAAGCAAATCACCCAGGGACCGGGACTGGTCTCGGTGCTCGGCGTGATCGTGGCACTGGTGATCGGCGGATTGCTCATTGCCATCACCGACGAAAAAGTCGCCGAAACCGCCGGCTACTTCTTCGCCCGTCCAGCCGACTTCCTCTCCGAGCTTTGGCGCGCGGCGACCGAAAGCTATGTGGCGCTGTTCAACGGCGCCATCTACAACTCGGCCCAGGGTTTTAAGCCCTTCCTGGAAACCCTGACGGTCTCCACCCCGCTGATCTGCGCAGGCCTCGGTGTGGCCGTCGCCTTCCGCGCGGGCCTGTTCAATATCGGTGCCCAGGGCCAGATCATCATCGGTTCGGTACTGGCCGCCTACGTGGGCTTCGCCTGGCACCTGCCATTGGGACTGCACCTGCTGCTGGTGATCGTCTTCGGCCTGATCGGCGGCGCCATCTGGGGCGGGCTGGTCGGGCTGCTCAAGGCGAAGACCGGAGCCCATGAAGTGATCCTGACGATCATGTTCAACTACGTGGCCGTGTACTTCATCGACTTCCTGATGAACACCCAGGCCTTCCGCCGTCCGGGCGAAACCAACCCGATTTCCCCGATCCTGGACTCGACGGCAGTTTTCCCCTCCTTCCCCGGATCCCGTCTGCACCTGGGCTTCGTGATGGCCGTCCTGCTGGTCATCCTGGTCTCCTGGATGTTCAAGCGCTCCACCGTGGGCTTTGAATTCCGCGCCGTGGGGCATAACCCCGACGCCGCGCAGACCGCTGGCATCAACGTCGCCCGCAGTACCATCATCGCCATGGCCCTGGCTGGCGCCTTGGCCGGCGCCGCCGGTGTCGCCCAGGTGGCCGGCACCGAGAAGGTGCTGACCAGCGGCATCGCCGGTTCCCTTGGCTTTGACGCGATTACCGTGGCGCTGCTGGGCCGTTCCACTCCATGGGGAACCTTCTTTGCCGGCTTGCTCTTTGGCGCATTCCAGGCCGGTGCGGTGAACATGCAGATCACCACCGGCACCCCGATCGACATCGTTTCGGTGGTGCAGTCGCTGATCGTCCTGTTCATCGCCGCGCCACCACTGGTCAAAGCGATCTTCGGCATGAACCGCAAGAAGAAAAAGCGCAGCCCCAAGCTAGAAACTACCCAGGCAGGTGCCAAGTGACCTCTTCCACCTTGCAACCGGCAATGAGCGTATTGCCTAGCAAGAAGACCTCGATCATCCTCTCGGCGATCGCCGTCATCGTCTTCTTGTGTTTCGGCCTGCTGGGCAACAGCGAAAGCGCGCACTTCCAGCTGAACAGCTCCGGCGATGCTTTTGAGCTGCCGGAACTGGTGTTCCCGGGCAGAGCCAGCAACATCGTGATCGGGCTGCTGCTCGTGGGCATCGCTGCCTACTCCTGGATGCAGCGCAAAAAGGGCCACACCCTGGCGACCTGGATGGTTGCCATCGCCGCAGTCCTCTTTGTGCTCTCCTTCTTGATCTGGGTGGTCTCCGGCGCTGATATCAGCACCATTTCGCTGGCCAGCCTGCTGGCTGGTGCCGTGGTGCTGGCTGTCCCTCTGGTGTTCGGCTCCCTGTCGGGCGTGCTCTGCGAACGAGCCGGCGTGGTCAACATCGCCATCGAAGGCCAGCTGCTGGGCGGCGCGTTCACCGCGGCACTGGTTTCCTCCTTGACCAAGAACGCGTTCCTGGGCCTGATCGCCGCCGGCATTGCCGGCGCCCTGGTCTCCCTGGTGCTGGCGCTGTTCTCCATCAAGTACGTGGTCAACCAGATCATTGTCGGTGTGGTGCTCAATGTACTGGTCTCCGGAATCACCGGATTCCTGTTCACCACCGTGATGCAGGAAGATCCCGAGCTCTTCAACTCGCCGGTGCACCTGCCGGTTATCGAGATTCCCCTGCTCTCAGCCATTCCGGTGATCGGGCCGATCCTGTTCAAGCAGTCGGTCATCGGCTACCTGATGTACCTGGCGGTGTTTATCGTCTGGTTCGGGCTGTTCAAGACCAAGTGGGGCCTGCGGGTTCGTGCCGTGGGCGAGCACCCCAAGGCTGCCGACACCCTGGGCATCAAGGTCAACCGCACCCGCTTCTGGAATGTCACCCTCGGTGGCATCGTGGCAGGCATCGGCGGCTCCTTCTTCACCCTGGTGGCCATCGACTCCTTCACCAAGGAGATCTCCGGCGGCCGCGGCTTCATCGCCTTGGCCGCGGTGATCTTCGGGCGTTGGAACCCGATCGGCGCCTTCCTGGCTGCCCTGCTCTTCGGCTTTGCCGATAACCTGCAGGTCATCCTGACCATCATCGGCACCCCCGTGCCGAGCCAGTTCATGGCCATGATGCCGTACCTGGTGACCATCTTCGCGGTGGCTGGACTCGTGGGGCGCTCCCGCGGGCCGGCAGCTGCGGGCGAACCCTACGTGAAGGAATAACCGGTACAGATGACTGCCAACACCGCGCCGTGGTCGCAGCTTGAAGCTGCGGCCGCGGCCGCGCTGTCTCAGGCCTACGCCCCCTACTCGACGTTCCGTGTAGGGTCTGCAGCCCAGACCAGCGACGGCCGCATGATTTCCGGCTGCAATGTCGAAAACGCCGCCTACGGCGTCACCCTCTGCGCCGAATGCTCCATGATCGGCCAGCTTTTCGCCACCGGCGGCGGAACCCTGGAGTACTTCCTGTGCTTCGGCCAGCTTGCCGAGGGTGAACTGGAACTGATCACCCCGTGCGGGCGCTGCCGCCAGATCCTCTTCGAGCACCGCGGAGCCAACCTGCTGATCAAGACTGCCCGTGGAATCGTTGGCATCGAAGATCTTTTGCCTGACGCTTTCGGGCCGCAAAACCTTAACGCCTAGTGCCGGCGACCACCGGCCACAAGCAGAACGGATGGTGCCGCTAATGGCTACCGAACAATTCAGTGCCGTGGAAGTCATCCGCGCCAAGCGCGATGGCGCCGAGCTGAGCAACGAGATGATCGATTGGACCATCGACGCCTATACCCGCGGAGTCATTGCCGAAGAGCAGATGTCCGCGCTGAATATGGCGATCTACTTCCAGGGCATGAACCGCAGCGAGATTTCGCGGTGGACCACCGCGATGATCAATTCCGGCGAACGCATGGACTTCTCCACTCTGGCCAACCCGTCGGGCCAGAAGCTGGCGACCACCGATAAGCATTCCACCGGAGGCGTGGGGGACAAGATCACCTTGCCGCTGGCCCCGCTGGTGGCCAGTTTCGGTGTTGCTGTGCCACAGCTGTCCGGTCGCGGCTTGGGCCACACCGGCGGCACCTTGGACAAGCTGGAAGCCATCCCCGGATGGCGGGCCAACCTGTCCAACGAAGAACTCTTCTCGCAGCTCTCCTCGGTTGGCGCGGTCATCTGCGCGGCCGGTGCCGGGCTGGCACCCGCAGACAAGAAGCTCTATGCGCTGCGCGATGTCACCGCCACGGTGGAGGCCATCCCGCTGATTGCCTCCTCGATCATGAGCAAGAAGATTGCCGAAGGCACCGGCAGCCTGGTGCTTGACGTGAAGGTGGGATCTGGAGCGTTCATGAAGGACGAAGCCATGGCGAGGGAACTGGCCGAGACCATGGTAAACCTCGGCACCGATGCCGGGGTGAACACCGTCGCCCTGCTGACCAATATGGAAACGCCACTGGGCCTGACCGCTGGCAACGCCATCGAAGTCGAGGAATCGGTGGAGGTCCTTGCCGGCGGCGGGCCCGAGGACGTAGTCGACCTGACCGTGGCCCTGGCCATTGAAATGCTGGCTGGCGCTGGCGTTCACGGCGTCGATGTGCGTGCAGCGCTGAAGAACGGCCGGGCCATGGACAGCTGGCGGGCCATGATCGCCGCCCAGGGCGGCGACCCGGATGCCAAGCTGCCGGTGGCCAAGGAGTCGCACACCGTGGTGGCTGAAGCTGAAGGCGTGCTGATCAAGCTGGATGCCATGGATATCGGCCTGGCGGCCTGGACCCTGGGAGCAGGACGAGCCCGCAAGGAAGACAGCGTCCAGGCCGGAGCCGGCGTGCGCCTGCACGTCAAGCCGGGCGCCTTGGTGCGCCGAGGCCAACCGATCGCCACCTTGCTGACCGATACCCCGGACAAGCTGCCGCGCGCCATCGAACTGGCAGAGCGGGCCATCATGATCGGCTCCGAGCACGACCGCCCGGACATGCGCCTGATCCTCGATCGCATCGCCGCTTCATAATTGATGTTCCAGGGAAGAACCGGGAATCACCACTGGTGACCCCGGTTCTTTTCATGTTTCCTGCCCTTGAAAGCCAAGAGAACCGGACAAGCAACAAGGTCCGCAGGACAAGCCCCGGGAACCATCTGGCCTGGTTCAATCGTTGGAAGATTGGCTCCTACCTAGGTCGGGGTAGAAAGAAGTCCACATTGCCACATCAGTAGGATGCGCCCCTGCAGCTGCTCGAGCGAAAATAGTTGGACAGGCAGCGCGCTACGCGCTTTGGGGAAAGAAGATGCAAGTCCACATGGAACTAGTTAACGAGGCCATTACGCAGGCAGCCAGCGCATGGTGGGTGCTGCCGCTCTTGTTCCTGTTTTGCCTGATTGACGCATTTTTCCCGATCGTGCCCAGCGAATCCTTCCTGGTTTCCCTGGCCGCAGTAGGCATCCATTCCGGTTCCCCGAACCTCTTCCTGGTCGGCGCCCTCGGTGCCGCCGGAGCGCTGCTGGGGGACCAGATCACCTACGCCATTGGCCGGAGCATCGGTTCGCACGGATTCAAGTGGATGCGCGGCAAACGGGCGCAACGAGTACTGCACTACGCAGAAAAGAAGCTTGAAACCTCCGGCGCGCTGCTGATTTTCACCGCGCGCTACATTCCGATCGGCCGCGTCGCGGTGAACCTCACCGCCGGCGCCACCGGATTCAGCCACAAGCGCTTCACGCTCTTCGACACCATCGGAGTGCTGACGTGGGCCGCCTATTCGGTGAGCATCGGCGCTTTGGCCGGCAACTGGATGCATGACAACAAGCTGCTGGGCATTGGCCTGTCGATTGTGATCGCCGTGGTGCTCGGATTCATCATTGACCGAATCGTCAGCTGGGCGCTGAATCGCTACCACCTGCGCGTTGAGAAGGCTGCACAGCGCGCTGCGCAAGCAGCACGCGCAACGGTGCCGCCAGGCACCGACGAGAGTTAACCCGCGGTATTGAGCAGGGTCACATTGTGGCTCGCAGATCTTTACCTCCTGGAGCTGTCCGTTCCGCGGGATTGCGACTAGGCTCAGTGGTGTGACTGAAGAATTGATTCATCCTGACTACGATCCCGAGTTCGACTTCCGGGATCTGCCTAAAGTTTCGCTACATGACCACCTTGACGGTGGACTGCGCCCTCAAACGATCATCGAACTGGCAGCCGAAATTGGCCACGAGCTGCCCGAGACCGAAGCCGAAGCTTTGGGCGACTGGTTCCGTGAATCTGCAGATTCAGGCTCATTGCCACGCTACCTGGAAACTTTTGAGCACACCCTCGCGGTGATGCAAACCCGCGAAGCGCTGATCCGCGTGGCCCGCGAATTTGTCGAGGACCTCGCTGAAGACGGCGTGATCTACGGTGAAGTCCGCTACGCCCCGGAGCAGCATCGCCGTGAAGGCTTGAGCCTGGACGACGTCGTTGACGCAGTCCAGGAGGGCCTGGACCAGGCCTGCGAGCAGCTGAACAGCGAAGGCCATCCAATGCAGGTCGGCCAGGTGCTCAGCGCCATGCGCCAATCCGATCAGGGCGTGGAAATCGCCAAGCTGGCATTGCGCCACCGCGGCCACGGCGTCGTAGCTTTCGACATTGCCGGACCGGAAGATGGCTTCCCGCCATCGAATATGAAGGAAGCCTTCGACCTTCTGGCCGAAAACCTCTTCCCGACAACTGTCCACGCCGGCGAGGCCGCGGGACTGGCATCGATCAAGGACGCAATCCTGGTTGGCCGTGCCCAGCGCCTGGGCCACGGCGTGCGTGTTGCCGAAGATATCGAGATCGAGTTCGGCGCCATCGACGAAAACGGCGAAGAACTCAGCGACGACACCGGTTTGGTTTCCCTGGGCCCAGTGGCCAACTGGGTGCGCGAACGCGGTATCCCGCTGGAAGTCTGCCCGTCCTCCAACTTGCAGACCGGTGCCACCGCCAAATTTGGCGAAGGCATCCGCAATCACCCGATTGACCTGCTGGTCCAGACCGGATTCAACGTCACGATTTCGCCAGATAATCGGTTGATGTCCGGCACCAGCCTGTCCGAGGAATTCGAGTTGCTGGTCGAAGCTTTCGACTATGACCTGGAAGATTTGCTGGACCTGACGCTGAACGCTGCTGAAGCCGCTTTCGTTCCGCTGGAAATGCGCGAGCTGCTTGTTGAATACATCAACGACTATTACGACAACCTGCTCGACGATGACGACGACGAGGACTACGAAGAAGACGAATACGAAAACGTCGCCGACTAGTTCTCCGCGCAGCCAGGCTGCAAGCAACTGAAGGCCGGTTCCCGTTGGGGAACCGGCCTTCAGTTGCTTATGCGCAGAGGCTGGCCCAGCTTCGCTAGCATGGGAGCATGGCGCAGAACCCAACGCAGACCCAGCAGCTGATCACTACGGTGAGGATCCTGCGTGATAAATGCGCCTGGACCCAGGCCCTGACCCATGAATCCCTGCGGACCTACCTGATCGAGGAAAGCTATGAGGTTCTGGACGCGATCTCCGAACAGAATCCCCAGCTGCTCAAGGAAGAACTCGGGGACCTGTACTTCCAAATCCTGCTGCACGCGCTGATTGCAGCCGAGCAGGGACACTTCGATCTCGACGATGTTTCGCAGACGCTGAATGAAAAGCTGCTGAGGCGAAACCGGCACATTTTTGACGAACAAGGCGTGGTGCGCGAAGAGATCATCACGGACGTTGAGGAAATTATCCGGGTCTGGGATGCGGCCAAGCAGGCCGAGCGCCAAGGCAAGCCGCAGCCACGCAAAAATGCCGGGCTGCCTGCAGGCCTGCCGGCCCTGGCCTTGGCCCAGAAGCTGCTGGACCGCCACACCAGAGCCGGCTCTGATAAGGCCGGGAGACATCAAGTTTCCGAGGCAACCCGTACGAAAATTACCGATGAACATAGTTTGGCTGCTGCCCTCTTGGAGGTCTCTGCACGGGCAGAAGAGCTGGGATTAGATGCAGAATCTGTTTTGCGCGCAACCTTGTCGAAACAGTACGGCTCGGAATTCACTGCCACGATATCGCCTAAATCACCTTCGAAGCGCTAGGCTAGAGACTGGCAAAGGCGCCGACGGTCTTTTCAGCACCGCTGGCGGACCTTCCCCTAGACCACCCCTTTCTACAAGGAGTCCATACTCATGGCATTGATTGACGCCATTCACGCGCGCGAAATTCTTGATTCCCGCGGTAACCCAACCGTTGAGGTTGAGGTCCTGCTATCTGACGGATCGCACGGCCGTGCAGCAGTTCCATCCGGTGCTTCCACCGGCCAGTTCGAAGCAGTTGAGCGTCGCGACGGCGACAAGGACCGTTACCTTGGCAAGGGTGTGCTTGGAGCCGTGGAGTCCGTGATCGACGAGATCGCCGACGAGCTCGAAGGCCTGGACGCTACCGACCAGCGCGCTATCGACCAGGCCATGCTTGACCTGGACGGCACCAGCAACAAGTCCAAGCTGGGCGCAAACGCCATCCTCGGTGTTTCGCTGGCCGTGGCCAACGCTGCAGCCGTGAGCTCCAACCTGCCGCTGTACAAGTACCTGGGCGGCCCGAACGCCCACGTGCTGCCAGTGCCGCTGATGAACATCCTCAACGGCGGCTCGCACGCCGACTCGGATGTCGACATCCAGGAATTCATGATCGTGCCACTGGGCGCCGAGACCTTCTCCGAGGGCCTGCGCTGGGGTGTTGAGGTGTACCACAACCTCAAGTCCGTGCTGAAGGAAAAGGGCCTGTCCACCGGCCTGGGCGACGAGGGCGGCTTCGCTCCAAACCTGCCGAGCAACCGTGCAGCACTGGAACTGATCACCGAAGCCATCAAGCGCGCTGGCTACACCCCGGGTGAAGACATCGCACTGGCTCTGGACGTTGCTTCCTCGGAATTCTTCGAGAACGGCGCATACCAGTTCGAAGGCAAGGCACTGTCCGCCCAGGAAATGAGCGACTACTACGCTGCCCTGGTTGCCGACTTCCCGCTGGTCTCCATCGAGGATCCACTGGATGAGAACGACTGGGATGGCTGGAAGACCCTGACCGACGCCATCGGCGACAAGGTCCAGCTGGTCGGCGACGACCTGTTCGTGACCAACCCGGAGCGCCTGGCCGACGGCATCGCCAAGGGCACCGCCAACTCGCTGCTGGTGAAGGTCAACCAGATCGGTTCGCTGACCGAGACCATCGACGCTGTGACCATGGCCCAGCGCGCTGGCTACACCACCATCACCTCGCACCGTTCGGGTGAAACTGAAGATGTCACCATTGCCGACATCTGCGTGGCAACCAACGCTGGCCAGATCAAGACCGGTGCTCCAGCTCGCTCCGAGCGCGTAGCCAAGTACAACCAGCTGCTGCGCATCGAGGAAGACCTGGGCGCTTCGGCGGTTTACGCTGGTCGCGACGCTTTCCCGCGTTTCAACAGCTAATTACCAGTTGTAGCGAATAAGCTCGTCGGTAGTGGATACCGGCGAGCTTTTCGTTATTTAATGGACATATGCGCCGTTTCCACGGCAGCACAGCGCGTAGAGCTTTATGGGGAATTGGGGGAGTATGGCACAGCGACCACCACGCATGCCTCGGCGTAATACTCCGGATCCGGAAGAACTGACTCAGAATAACCCTGTTGACCAGTCTGAATACACTGATCCAGGAACAATTGCAGATCCGCCCACCGACGCATTGCACGTAGTGGCACCGCAACCCCGAGCTAAAAAGGCTCCTTCATTGCCGCGCCCCAAGCCTGCCGGCAGCGCGCGGAAAACTGCGCCGCGCACCGCGCCGGGACCCTCAGCGCAGGCACGCCGAGCGTCAGATTCGTCACGTGAGCCAAAAAAATTTGCAGGAAATTATGCTGCCAAGCCCAAGGTGCCGCTGCGCGAGCGGGCCAAGGAAAAGCAGAGCGAACGCCGCCGTGATGACCGGATGAAATTCTCCGCTGCCGTACGCCGCAAGCCAGGGGAAAAACCGGTTGAGAGCAAGCCGACGCCCGAGGGCGAACCGGTAGCGGCACACCGTTTTTCCGGCCGCATTGCCGCGCTGATCGTGGTGCTCGCATTCTTCGCCGTGATGCTGGTGCCAACGGTGAATTACTACCGGACCCAGATGGCCGAACTCAACGAGCTCAACGCCTCCATCGATTCCCTGGAAGCGCAGCGCGACGATTTGAAGGCCGAGATTGCCCGCTGGGATGACCCGCTCTACATCAAGCAGCAAGCGCGCGAGCGGATAAACTTGGTCATGCCTGGCGAAAAGCTATACATGGTCGTCGGCGACCGGCCGAAAGAAAATGAGGCGGACACCGAAGCCAATGGCAGCACCTTCGAGGTGCGCCAAGAGCTTCCATGGGTCGACGCATTGCTTGACTCGGTCCGGCGTTCCGCCACTGACTAACCACTTCGAACATGAAGAGAACCAATACCCGTGACTGAACAGCCAATCCGCGAAGCCCTTGACGCTGCCGGACGAGTACCAAGCGAAGCCGACCTTGACACCCTGTCCCGCCAGCTGAACCGACCAGTGCGCGATGTGGTGGAAATCGGTGCACGCTGCGTCTGCGGAAATCCGCTGGTGGCCACCACCGCGCCACGGCTTTCCTCGGGAATTCCATTCCCGACCACGTATTACCTGGCCCACCCGGTGATCACCGCCGCTGTCTCGCGCCTTGAAGCGGCCGGGCTGATGAACGAGATGAACGATCGCCTGGGCGGCGATTCCGTCTTGGCCCAGGCCTATGTGGCGGCCCACGAGTCGTACCTCGCCAACCGCGATGCCATCGGTGCGCGTTCTGGCACCGGGGCGGTGCCTGAAATTGATGGCGTGTCCGCTGGCGGCATGCCAACCCGCGTGAAATGCCTGCACGTGCTGGTCGGCCATTCGCTGGCTGCTGGTGAAGGCGTGAACCCGTTGGGCGATGAGGCCCTGGAAGCAATTGCCGAGTGGTGGACCAAGGACAAGTGCTACTGCGTAGGGGCTTGGGATACGGAATCGGAAGCTCCTAGCCGCGACCGTTCACGTCACGTGAAGACCCAGGAACTGCAAGACCCCGCGGCCAAGCGAGCCGAGCGTGCAGCCAAGCGCGCAGCCCGTGAAGCCCAAGAACGAGCAGCCCAGGATGATGCCTAATGCGCGTCGCCGGAATTGACTGCGGAACGAACTCCATTCGCCTGTTGATCGCTGATGTGCAACAGGATGGGAACGGGACTCGGCTTGTCGATGTCCTGCGCACCATGCGCGTCGTTCGCCTGGGACAGGGCGTTGATGCAACCGGTGCCTTTGCTCCGGAAGCGCTGGAGCGGACCTTTGCGGCCGCCCGCGAGTACCGGGCACTGTGCGACGAGCATCAGGTGGAGGCCATCCGCTTTGTGGCAACGTCAGCGGCCCGCGACGTATCCAACCGCGAGGTTTTTGCCGAAGAAATCACCAAGATCATCGGTGTTGCACCGGAAGTCATCAGTGGTGACGAGGAAGCATCGCTGTCCTTCAACGGTGCCGCTTCAGTGCGTGCCGGGCAGCCTGGCCGAAGCTTGGTAATCGATCTGGGCGGCGGCTCCACGGAGTTTGTCCTGGGCGATGCTTCAGGCCCGGTGGCCGCCAAGAGCCTTGACATGGGTTGCGTGCGCGTTACCGAACGCTTCGAACAGCAGGGCCTGGAATCGCCGGAAGCCGTTGCGTTCATGGACAGCATGTTGCAGTCCTTGGATGGCGCCGTTGACGTCTCGGAAGTTGACGCGGTGATCCTGGTGGCAGGAACTTTCACCACGCTCACTGCACAAGCGCTGGGCTTGGAGAAATACGAGTCCGAGAAGATCCACGGCGCGCAGTTGAGCTTCGACCAGCTGCGCGAAGCTACCAGCGCCATGCTCTCCTACTCGCGTGAAGAGCGGGCGGCATTGGGCTTCATGCACCCTGGCAGGGTTGATGTCATTCGCGCCGGCGCAGCGATCGTCCAGCGCATTCTCCACTATCTGGAGGCGGCAAGCGGCCAGCGCCCGATGCGGCTAATTGCATCGGAACACGATATTCTCGACGGAATCGCTGCTACGGCAGCCGCCAACGCCTAGTCCGTTGATTTGGAACCGACCAAGGAGATCTCTTGAGCACAGCTCTGCGCGCTAAGAAAGCGATGGGCCTGAAACAGTACGGCTCATTGCTTGTCGTTGCGATCCTCGCGCTGGCTATGCTCAGCGTGGTCACCCCGGCGCATGCTGACAACATGCGCGAGTCGGAGTACTGGCTGGATTCATTGGGAATAACCCAGGCGCACCAGAGCACCAAGGGCGAAGGCGTTAAAGTCGCGATCATTGATACCGGCATTGATACCTCGCACCCTGATCTGAAGGGTGCCGTTGTTGGCGGTGCGGACATGTCCGGTGCCGGCGAAACCGGCGGCAATAAGCCCATTGGCGTCATGAGCGAACACGGCACCTTGGTGGCTACCCTGTTGGCTGGCCGCGGCAACAACAAGGGCGAGATCAATCGGGTTAAATCCGAAAACGAACGGCTCAAGGCCGCGTGGGAAAAGGCCAAGTCTGAAGCCGAGGAAGAAAACGAAAAGCAGAAGGACGACGACAAGGACGTTGAAGTCCCCAAGGAACCTGAATACGAGGAAGTCCCCAAGCTTTCCGCTGGCAGCGACGGAGTGCTCGGCGTAGCCCCGGCCGCGCAGCTGCTTTCCGTCTCGCTGTGGATGGGCGAAGGCAATCCCGCCAACATCCCAGTGGAAGAACAGATTCCCCGCGCCGTGAAGTGGGCCGTGGATTCCGGTGCCAAGGTGATCAACATGTCCTTGGGCTCGACCAGCCCTGCATGGCCCGAAAGCTGGGACGACGCATTCAAGTACGCGGAAAATCATGATGTCGTAATCGTGGCTGCCGCCGGCAACCGTTCTGGTGGCATGAGCCAGGTCGGTGCCCCGGCTACCATCCCCGGCGTGCTCACCGTGGCAGGTGTTGATGAAAGCGGCAAGGCCTCGCAGGACTCGTCCACCGAGGGCATTTCCATAGGCGTTGCCGCGCCAGCCGAACAGCTGGTTGGCGGGCTGCCGGATAACGGTTACGCGCGCTGGTCCGGAACTTCGGGAGCCGCGCCATTGGTTGCCGGCGTGGCTGCGCTGATTCGTTCCAAGTACCCGGATATGAAGGCTCCCGATGTCATCAACCGGATCCTGCAGACTGCACGCGACACCGGTGCTGCCGGTGTTGACAACCTCTATGGCTACGGAATCATCAATGCCAATGCCGCGGTGAACAACAACGTGCCATCGGTCTCCGAAAACCCGCTGGGAACCATCGAAGAATGGATTCGGGTGCACCGACGGAACAATGCCAAATCCACCGAGGCCCCGGCTCCGGGCGTCTCGATGGAAAAATCGGACCTCAAGCAGGTGGCAGCTCCTGAACCCATCCAGCCTGATCAGTCGACTCCAGCGCTACAGCCGCTGCTGGTCATTGGGGCCGGGGTGCTATTGCTGCTGGTCATTGCTGCCGGAAGTGCCCAGACCCTGATGCGCCGCCGGCGTGAGCGGCTGACGCAGAGCGTGGCGTCGGCATCGTTGAGTTCGCTGAAGGTCGGCAAGGCCGCGGGCAAACATGATCTCTTCGATGACATTCCCGAAGAAGACAGATAATTCATCTCCAGGCTGGGGCGAAACCTACGGGTTTCGCCCCAGTTTTTGTTGTGCCCGCCAACCGCGAAGCGATGCGGTCATAGCCGGTATTCACACCCGAAAACCGGCCGGTTAGCTCCACGTGACACATCTGACGTAAATAGTTAGTGAATGTTTTCACTAACTCGGAAAATCCGCGTAGAATCAAGAGTATGTCGATCATTGAATCCTCCCAGAAGCGTCCGCGCATTCTTATCGTTGGCGGTGGCTATGTTGGCCTGTACGTCGCGATGAAGTTGCAGAAGAAGGTCAAGGCACACGGCGGCATCGTCACCGTTGTCGACCCGAACCCATACATGACTTACCAGCCATTCCTGCCAGAAGTTGCAGGTGGCCAGATTGAACCACGCCACGTAGTGGTTTCCCACCGCCAGCACCTGAAGCACTCCGAACTGGTTAACGGCCGCGTGTTGAGCATCGACCACGCCAACAAGAAGGCTGTCGTCGCTCCAGAGAACGGCGAGCAGTTCGAGCTGGAATACACCGACATTGTCATGTCGGCTGGTGCGATCACCCGTACCTTCCCAATCACCGGCCTGGCTGAAACCGGCATTGGCCTGAAGACCATCGAAGAGGCTGTCGCCCTGCGCAACAAGGTTGCCGAGCGCATCGAGTCCGCTTCGAATATGACCGACCCAGTAGCTCGCAAGCGCGCACTGACCTTCGTGGTTGTCGGTGGCGGCTTCGCCGGTATCGAAACCATTGCCGAGCTTGAAGACATGGCTCGCCACCTGATCAAGCTCAACGACCGCATCGATGAGAAGGAAGCTCGCTTCGTTCTTGTTGAAGCTATGGGCCGCATCATGCCAGAAGTTACCGAGCAGCAGGCCGAGTGGGTCGTTGAGCACCTGCGCAGCCGCGGCGTAGAGGTTCTGCTGAACACCTCGCTCAATAGCGCAGTGGATGGCAACCTCGAGCTGATCAACATGGCTGACAAGTCCTCAGCGGGCGAGTTCGGCGCAGACACCCTGATCTGGTGTGCCGGTGTTATGGCTAACCCAATGGTTCGCTCCACCGATTTCCCAATTGAGCAGCGCGGCCGTATCGAGACCCGCACCGACCTGCGCATCAAGGACGCCAACGGCGAACCGCTGGAAGGCGCTTGGGCTGCCGGCGATATCTCGGCCGTCAAGGACGTTACCGGTGGCTTGCCAGACGGTACCTGCGTTCCAAACGCCCAGCACGCTGTGCGCCAGGCAAAGCTGTTGGCAAAGAACCTTTACGCTGCCCGCTACGGTGTTGGCACGATCAAGGAATACAAGCACGCAAACCTCGGCGCAGTTGCCGGCTTTGGCCGCAACAAGGGTGTAGCCAAGGTTGTTGGCATCAAGCTCAAGGGCTGGCCAGCATGGATGGCACACCGCGGTTACCACGGTATGGCCATGCCAACCTTCGAGCGCAAGTTCCGCGTTGTCGGCGACTGGCTGGTTGCGCTGTTCTTCAAGCGCGATGCACTGCAGCTGAACAACCTCGAAGCACCACGCACTGCTTTCGAAGAGTCGGCAAAGCCGAAGAAGTAGGCGCAAGGCTTAGGTGATCGACTAAATGGCGAGGGGCTGAGCTAATCAGCCCCTCGCACACTTGCGTAGAGCGGATTTTTTATTTGCTTTCACGATCACGTAAGATTTGAGAGTCTTGCCCCCATGGTGGAATTGGCATACACGGCTGACTTAAAATCAGCTGCCGCAAGGCTTGTGGGTTCGAGTCCCACTGGGGGTACCAATATTCAGGCTCCTGCTGTCCCGATTGCCGGGGAGCAGGGGCCTAGTTTTTTCTGGAGACTCCGCGTAACGGGACCAAAGACAGCCATTGCCGCCCCATGTTCGGTAGAATTTTCAAGAATATCGCTCAGAGAGTAGTTTTTCCCCGGAGAATCGGCCAATATCATCCTTCCGACTGAGTGAATTCACAGGCATGCTCAATAGGATTAACAGCAACGAACTCTCGCGAGCCGCGAGCTGCACAATCGCAATCTATGGGGGAATGACGTTGAGCAACCCGATTTTTGGTTCCAACAGCCAATCAGAGGTTTGGGGGACCAAGCCCGGAAGTCCTGTTGGATTCCGTGACAACGCCAATATGAGCTCTGACCAATTGCAGCACATGTACCAGCAGCCTGCTGCTACCGGTGCCGACATGGGTCGCATGACCATTGGCGACACGATTAATAAGACCGTGTTCTGCCTCGCCCTCGTTGTGATCGGTGCAGCAGCCGGTTGGATCATGCCAGCCTTGATGCTCCCAGGAGCATTGGTCGGTTTTGTCCTCGGCTTGGTCAACGTCTTCAAGAAGCGCCCATCGCCAGCGCTGATTCTGCTGTATTCCGCAGCCCAGGGCCTCTTCCTCGGAGGTCTGTCCGGTTTCCTGGAATCGCGCCAGGGAATGCAGGGCATCGCTATCCAGGCCGTACTGGCAACCTTCTGTGTTGCCGGTGTAACACTGGCGCTGTACCGCTCGGGCAAGTACCGGATGACTCCGAAGCTGAACAAGATCTTCATGATCGGCATGATCGGCCTGGTCGTCTTCTCGCTTCTGAACATGGTCCTGATGATGACCGGCGTCATCGACGGAATGTTCGGCATGCGCGGCGGGGTACTTGGCCTGGTTATCGGTGTTGTAGCGGTCTTGCTGGCCACCTACGCATTGGTCTCCGATTTCACGATGATCGAGGAACTCTCCAACCAGGGTGCTCCTGCCATCATGGCGTGGCGCGGTGCCTTCGGCCTGACCATGACTTTGATCTGGCTGTACACCGAGATCCTGCGCATCCTGGCCATCCTGCGTGGCGACGACTAATAACTGAAAACTGACAAGGACCAGCACCTGCGGGTGCTGGTCCTTTTTAGTGCCTCAAAGTGGATTCAGGCCAGTAGCAGCGACCGGCGGAGATCTCCCTATCGTCAACAAACGCACATGAAAATAGGACGGGGACTGCGACGGCGCCGTAACAATTCCGCATGCCATGGTGATGTGAATCATCGGATATTCAGGAAATGGGCTGGCATTCCGCCGACGTGTGATGTCCCAGACGGCGACTCATGGACTGAAGAACGCCTGAATTTCTGCAAATTTGGCCCCAAAGAGCATCCAGACTCATTATGATTCTCCACATCACACGCATTTCGACGAGGGAGAGATTATGAGCACCAGTCATGCACCAAACAGCTCACCTGGCCTGGTTAAAACGCTAGGCAATATTGACGCTTTGGCTCTCGGGTTTGGCGCGATGATCGGCTTCGGCTGGGTCGTCCTGACCGGCGGTTGGCTAGAAAATGCGGGCACCATGGGAGCAGTTGTCGCCATGATTGTCGGTGGCGGCATCATGGGTGTTGTCGGGCTAGCCTACGCAGAACTTACCGCGGCGATGCCCAAGGCCGGTGGCGAGCACAACTTCATTCTTCGTGCATTGGGGCCCCGGCCATCATTCCTTGGATCTTGGGCTATCACCGGCGGATACGTCACTATTGTGGCCTTCGAAGCCGTGGCATTTCCCCGCACTGTGGAGTACATCTTGCCCGGGATTTCGCAGATCCCGTTGTGGACGGTCGCCGGATTCGAAGTTAATCTCACCTGGGCGCTGGTTGGCGTGCTTGCTGCCATCGTGATTACGTGGATCAATATCCGAGGCGTCAAGCACGCTGGAGCATTGCAAACCTTTGTGGTGATCTTCCTGTTGGCCATCGGCGCCCTGCTGATCGCTGGATCCTTTGTCGGAGGCGAAGTGCAGAATATGCAGCCGCTATTCAGCAACGGAATGAGCGGGTTCTTCGCCGTATTGGTGGCAGTCCCGTTCCTGTTCATCGGCTTCGACGTCATTCCCCAGTCGGCGGAAGAAGTGAATATCCCTGCCAAGCAAATTGGCAAGCTCGTGGTCTTCTCCGTCGTACTTGCCACCATCTGGTACGTCATGGTCGTGCTGACTACCTCCTCCGCCATGCCGGCTGATCAATTGTCCGGTGTCGATATTGCCACGGCGGACGCATTTGGTGCTCTGTTCGGTTCAGACTTCATGGCCAAGGTGCTCATCGCCGGTGGCGTCGCAGGCATCCTGACCTCGTGGAATTCATTGCTTCTCGGGGCCTCTCGTCTGGTGTATTCATTGGCGCGAAGCGGCATGTTGCCAGAGTGGTTCGGCCAGCTGCACCCGAAGTATCGCACCCCGGCCAATGCACTGATTTTTATCGGCGGCATTTCGATGATCGCACCATTCTTCGGCGCTGAGATGCTCGGATGGCTGGTGGATTCCGGCGCCCCGAGCATTATCGTGGCCTACCTGCTGGTGTCGGTAACCTTCCTGGTTTTGCGGAGGAAGGAACCGCAGATGGACCGGCCGCTGAGGGTGGGCGGCAATGGCCAGGGCGGGTTGGTCATTGGCTGGGCGTCGGTCATCCTCACGGCAGCACTGTTTAGTCTCTATATGCCGGGAATGCCCGCTTCGCTGAGCTGGGAACCATGGGTTATTTTTGCCGTGTGGTGGGTACTTGGCGCAGTGTTCTTCTTCAAGGTTCCTGGGGGTATCGCCCCGGGCATCGATGCCGAAGAGCAGGTGCTCATGGCCGTGCGAGCACGGCGGAAATAGCAGACGAGCACCGCAGGAACAATCGACGGTACCGGGATGAACAATCTGGCCATTTCTGGGGTTGTCGATAAACATATTGAACTAGAAAACAGGGAGTAGTGCCCAAATCGGGCACTGCTCCTTGTTTTTTGTCACATTTCCGACATGGATCAAGTAGCAAGGAATCAAACGCGGTAGCGTAGTTGCATGAAGAGTAGCCGGTTGGAACGTTTGCGACGTATTCGCGTCTCCCTTCCGGGCAAGTCCGCAGAAAAACCAGCAGAGCCGCGCGCCGAAGTTGTCGACTTCAAAAGCGCCGAAGACATGCCCTATGCCATGCGCCTCGCGGCCAGCTGGGCGTGGCGATTCCTGATCATCGTAGCCGCCCTGGGCGTGCTGGTTTGGGCCCTGTCCAAGGTATCCCTCCTGGTGATTCCGGTACTTGTTGCAGCGTTGCTGTCCGGACTTCTTTCTCCCGTGGTCAATGCCTTGAATCGCAAGCTGGCGGTACCCCGCGGCCTTGCCGTGGGCATTACGCTCATCGGCTTTCTGGTGTTGGTCATTGCCGGACTGTCGCTTGCTGGCCAACGCTTGTCAGCGGGGTTTACCGCCTTGTGGAGCCAAGCACTCTTTGGCATCGAACAGGTCCAGGACTGGCTGTTCAACGGTCCGCTGAAGCTCACCAACGATGACCTGCAGGGCGTTTTGGATGATGCCCTGGCCCAGCTGCGAGGCAACGCCACCAACATCCTGAGCGAAGCCATCAGCTGGACCTCGTTCATTGGCCAGTTCCTCACCGGAACTTTGCTGGCCCTCTTTGTCTTGATCTTCCTGCTGCTCGACGGGCGGAAAATTGGGCTATTCCTGGTGAACCTCCTGCCACGCCGGGCCCGACCAGCAATGGACGGAGCACTCACCCGTGGATGGGCCTCATTGGTCAGCTACGTGCGAGTGCAGATGCTTGTCGCCTTCATCGATGCCATTGGCATTGGATTTGGCGCCTTCTTCCTCGGTGTCCCGCTGGCCATGCCGTTGGGCGTTTTGGTTTTCATCGGCTCCTTCATCCCTGTGGTGGGTGCATTGATTACCGGCGCCTTGGCCGTCCTGCTCGCCTTGGTGGCCAACGGATGGGTCAATGCGTTGATCATGCTGGCCGTTGTGCTCCTTGTCCAGCAGGCGGAATCCAATATTCTCCAGCCGCTGATCATGGGCAAGGCCGTCAGCCTGCATCCGCTGGCCGTCGTGCTGGCCGTCGCGGGCGGAACCATGCTCGCCGGAATCCCCGGCGCGCTCTTTGCAGTGCCGCTGCTGGCGGTGCTCAACGCGGTGGTCAAATACCTCTCCGGCAGGGCCTGGGAGAGCGACGAATTCGTGCTCAAGCATTACGGCATCCAGCTGCCCCCGGAACAACCAGCAAAAACCGTGGCGGCGCAAACGCCGGCCAGCCCGGGCGCCCCTGAAACCCACACCTCGCCGGAGAACCGGCAACCTGAGACAACAGCAGATGAGGAATAACCCATGACCACAGAAACTACGTTGCCGGTCACCCTGGCAGATATCGAGTCAGCTGCACAGGTCTTGAAACCCGTTATTGCGTTGACTCCAGTGGAGCATTCACGAGTACTCTCCCAGCACATTGGTGCCGAGGTCTTCCTGAAGTGCGAAAATATGCAGCGTGCCGGCTCCTTCAAGGTCCGCGGAGCCTATGTGCGCATGTCCAAGCTCAGCGCTGAAGAGAAGGCACGCGGCGTGGTCGCGGCCTCAGCGGGCAACCACGCCCAGGGCGTCGCACAAGCTTCCAGCCAGTTGGGGATCAAAGCGCGCATCTACATGCCGCGTGGCGTCGCACTTCCCAAGCTCACCGCGACCCGCGACCACGGTGCAGAGGTAGTGCTCTTCGGGGATACCGTTGACGAGGCCTTGGCCGAAGCCCAGCGCTACGCCGACGAAACCGGTGCCGTGTTTGTGCATCCCTTCGACCACCCGGACATCATTGCCGGACAGGGCACCATCGGCCTGGAACTTCTGGAGCAGCTTCCAGAAGTGGAGACAGTGCTGATGGGCGTGGGCGGCGGCGGACTGCTTGCAGGCGTGGCCATAGCCCTGAAAGAAAAGGCCCGCGAGCTGGGCCGCGAAATCAAGGTCATTGGCGTGCAGGCTGAAAACGCCGCGGCCTACCCTCCATCCCTGGCTGCCGATGCCCTGGTGCCACTGGACACCGTGCACACCATCGCTGACGGCATCGCTGTCGGCAAGCCAGGCCAGTTGCCATTTACCATCATCAAGGAGCTCGTTGACGACGTGGTGACCGTTTCCGAAGATGCCCTGGCCCGCGCGCTGGTGGTGCTCTTGGAACGCAACAAGCTGGTAGTTGAACCGGCCGGCGCAGTGGGCGTCGCCGCCCTCCTGGAAAACCGGCTGGAAGAGCACGGCATCAACCCGGCAACCACCGCGGTGATCCTATCGGGCGGAAATATCGACCCGCTGCTGATGCTCAAGGTGATCCAGCGAGGCTTGTCTGCTGCTGGACGATTCTTGACCGTCCGCATGATGCTGCCAGACCGCCCCGGCGCCCTGGCACAGATCTCGCGGATCATCGCCGACTCCGATGCAAATGTCACCCGCCTGGACCACACGCGCATCGGTGGTTCGCTATCGATGGGCGACGTGGCAATCACCATCGATCTGGAAACCAAGGGCCATGAGCATTCCAAGGCCGTGCTTAATAACCTCCGGGCCGAGGGCTTTGACCCGCAGATCACCAATAACGCTGGCGGATCCGTCGCCTGATCTATAGCAAAAAAGTCCTCGCCGGCTGCCAGCTCCTTGAGCTGGCAGCCGGCGAGGACTTTAAAGCTTGAAGCAGTATCAGGAAGCTTCGTATGGCTTGGCCGAAATGATTTCAACCTTGATGTCGCGGCCGTTGGGAGCCACGTAGGAAAGCTTGTCGCCAACCTTGGCGCCGTGCACGGCAACGCCGATTGGCGACTGCTCGGAGTAAACTTCCAAATCGGTGTCGCCAGCGACTTCGCGGGAGCCAAACAGGAAGGTGGTCTCATCGCCAGCGATGCTCGCGACAACCATCATGCCCGGTTCGACAATTCCGTCATCTGCAGGCGCTTCGCCAACGTTGGCTCGGCGCAGCAGGTCCTTCAAGTACAGGATGCGGGCTTCTGCTTTGCCCTGCTCTTCACGGGCAGCGTGGTAGCCGCCGTTCTCCTTCAGGTCGCCTTCGGAACGGGCCTGCTCGATACGGGCAACGATCTCGGCGCGTCCCGGGCCTGAGAGGAAAGTCAGTTCGTTCTGGAGCCGGTCGAAGGCTTCCTGAGTCAGCCAAACGACAGGTTCGTTGCTGTTGGTGCTCACGTTGTACTTCCTTTGGTCAGTTAGGACTTCGCTGTGGCTTGGTGGACTGCAAAGAGCCCCTCAAAGCCGAACGCCACCTGAACGGTGGCGTCGACGAAGTCGGATTCGGTACGGATCTGCGGGCTTACGTTGTTCTATTGATGCAAGCAAAGACCCCGCCAGCTTCATGATCTGGTTTAAACCAGGACCAATCGCGGATGCGGGGCGAAACGTATCTTTTCAACGATAGTAGTCGCCAAAACGCTTTAAGCCCAATAGATTCAGCTATTAGGGAATGAACGGGCTGAAATATTAACCCTTGTAGTCCTGGGGAACCACGTAGCAAGTTTCGACGCCAGAGGTCACCGCAAGGTTATCGGTATGCAGATCGACGTCGATCTGCTGATTGATCAGGCCGGTGGCCTCTCCCGGATCAAGCAGGATCGTCTTGTAGCCAACAACAGCCTTGGACTCGTTCATCGCGCGGATATCGCATTGGACACGATCCTTGGCGTTGTATTCCACGGCGATGGTCGTCTTGGTCAAGGTCGGCGAAACGACCTCATAATGTATGTCCTGGGCGGTAATGGCGCTGTAGTTGCTAAACCCAATGTAGGCGGCGCCGGCCACGCCAAGAGCAATGGCCGAAGTGATCAGCCAATTGCGCGAGGATTTACTCAGGCTGCGTTTCTTGGGGTTGTTGTAGCGAGCCGTTAAGCTTGGATCAGACATTACTTGTCTTGCACCACTCTCTGTGCCTGGGCGGCATTTGAACTGGGAATGCCGTATGTTGGTTCCTTCAACAAGTTTACCGCCTGAGCTGAATTGGGAATAACCAGCAGTCGAGTATCAGTTGATATCAATGGTGAACAGTATTCTCAAAAATCCGCTGTTCAGCATAGTGGCGAAGGAAAGTAGATCAGTGGAGATTCACGACGTGAAGAAAATTGGCCCATCGCAGGGGCTCCGGCTCATGGCTATTCACGCGCACCCCGATGATGAATCTTCGAAGGGCGCTGCCACCATGGCTGCCTATGTCGATGCAGGCGCAGAAGTGATGGTGGTTTCCTGCACCGGCGGCGAACGTGGAGACATTCTCAACGCGGCAGCCGGAGAACTGGCACACGCGCACCGCGATCTGCCCGGCGTGCGCCGCACCGAGATGGCCGAAGCTGCCGCGGTGCTCGGCATTAAGCACCGCTGGCTAGGCTATGTGGACTCCGGATTGCCCGAAGGCGACCCGCTGCCCGACCTGCCTTTTGGCGCTTTTGCCCTGCAGCCGGTCGAGTTTGCCGCTGCCGGCATCATCAAGCTGATCCGTGAATTCCGTCCCCATGTCATCACGACCTACGACGAGAATGGCGGCTATCCGCACCCGGACCACATCCACAGCCACAAGGTGGCGACCTTCGCCTTCGAGCATGCCGCGAATCCTGGGATGTACCCGGAGCTGGGCGAGCCATGGTCGGTCAGCAAGCTGTACTACGACCGCGCCTTCGCGCCGGACCGCTTCCGCGCCCTGCACTACGCGATGATCGAAGCCGGCTACGATTCGCCGTATGCGGAACGGGTCGCGCAATGGGAAGCGGACGAGGACAACCAGATGTTCAAGTGGGTTTCGCCACATACCACGACCACCCAGATTCACTGCGCAGACTTTTTCTCGCAGCGGGATCAGGCGCTGCTAGCCCACCGAACCCAGATTGACCCGGAAGGTTTCTTCTTCGCGGTGCCGGAGCACGTCTACGCTGAGCACTGGCCATGGGAGGACTACACCTTGATCTCATCCAAGGTATCCACCGATTTGCCCGAGTCCGACCTCTTCGCCGGACTAAGATAGCAATAAGCACTTCCTCGTTCCAGAAAAGAGTTGTCTGTACATCGTGAGTACGATCTTCGCGTCCTTGGCCGTAGCTTCTCAGACCACCAAGTTGGGCACGGAGACCAGCAGTGACTACGGTCCCGGATTCCTCGGCTTCATTTTCACCGCAGTCATGGTCATCGCTGTGATCTTCCTGATCCGCGACATGGTCCGTCGTGTGCGCCGCGTGCGCTACACCTCCGAAGCGGAGTCCAAGCAGCAGGATATGGTGGCCAAGGGCGAGCAGCGCAACCTGCAAGAACCCGAGGGCCCGGTCGACCCGAAGACCGACGAAGCCCGGTAGCTGCGGTGTGAGCCACGCGATAGCATGAAAGCGTGGCTCAACGACTCGCTGGCGCTGCCAGCCAATATCTCAGACAACATGCGCACCAACTAGTCGACTGGTTCCCTTACGGGGATGAAGCCTTCGAACAGGCCCGCCTGCGAGATGTGCCGGTGATGCTGTCCATCGGCTACGCCGCCTGCCACTGGTGCCATGTCATGAGCCACGAGTCATTCGACGATCCGCAGATCGCCGCGCTGCTCAACGAGAATTTTGTGGCCATCAAGGTCGACCGCGAAGAACACCCGCTGGTTGACGATACCTACATGATGGCCACCCAGGCGCTCACCGGTGCTGGTGGCTGGCCCATGACCATCTTTGCCCTGCCCGATGGACGCACCGTGCACGCGGGAACCTATTACCCCAAAGAACCCCGCGGACGCACCCCGGGGTTCAGCCAAGTGCTCCAAGCCGTGCATGAAGCCTGGGAAACCAAGCGCGAAGGCCTTGAAGAGCAGGCAGCAATGCTCGCCGATCACCTGGCAGAACTCGGCAGCAGGCAGAGCGCGCTGCTGGCCCTGGACTCCCGGGAACCGGCCCAGCCGGCTCTGGCCACGGCCACCGAACGCTGGATCCTCACGACCAGGGCCGAGGGCGGATTCACCCCGGCGCCCAAATTCCCGCCCACCTGGGCGCTGAAGACGCTGTGGCATTCGATCATCACCCGCCCGGACAGCGCCCGGGAAGCCTTCAATGCCGCCGCAACCAGCCTGGAAGCGATGTTCCTGGGAGGGTTGCAGGACCATGTCGACGGTGGATTCGCGCGGTACTGCGTGGATGAAAACTGGTCGGTGCCGCATTTTGAAAAGATGCTCTACGACAATGCCGGGCTGCTTTCGCTGGCTGCGCGCAGCGCGGTGCTGGCATCCGAAGTTGCCGCAAGCACCGGTGGCGAGGCTGCTGCACGGGCGCAGAACTTGGCGCAGCTGGCCAGAAGCAGCGCCCTGGGCATCATCGACTTCCTCCATGAAGAACTGCTGATCGAATCCGGGCCCCACCCGGCCTTTGCCGCCTCCCTCGACGCGGATTCAGCACGCGATGGCGCGCAGATCGAAGGCGCCTATTACAGCTACAACCGCGAGCAGATTACCCAGGCTACCGAACAACTGCGTTCCCGTTTGGCACAAGGGCTGATCCGCTTCGCGCCCATTGCCGAGGATCCGCAGCACTTTTGCTTCTCGCTCGCCCGGATGCCAGAGCCCGGGGAACAAGATGCGATCGATGAACTGATCAGCGCTTTGCGCCAGTTGCGCAGCTCGCGCATCCGACCGGTGCGCGATGAAAAGGTGGTTGCGGGTTGGAATGCCCTGGCTGTCGAAGCGCTCTGCGATGCCTTCATGCTGCTTGAGGAGCCCAAAGCGCTGGAGCTCGCCGAGCGTGTTGCGGCCTCGCTGTGGGCCACCCACTGGGATGAAGAGACACGTCGCTTGGCCAGGGTGAGCTTTGCCGGCCGTCCTGCGCCGAATAATGAAGGAACCTTGCAGGACTATGCCGCGTTGGCCCTCGCCTTCCTGGCCTTGAAGCAGGCTACCGGCGAGGCGAAGTGGGGCCAACGCGCCAGCCAGCTGCTGCTCAGGGCCGAAGACTTTGTCGATCCGGCTACCGGGGTGCCCCGCGACGCTATTCAGGTCGATGCGCGTATTGCCGCGCAGCGCAGCAACGTCGCTGCGGTCAGCGTGCTTGACGATGCCCTTCCGGCTGCCGGCGCGCTCTATGCAAAGGCCCTGGCACTGCGCGCAATGCAGGGCATGGCCGACGGAAACTATTCCGAATCCCATGCGGCGGGCCTCGAAAGTGCACGGGCGCTTTCGGCCCACGCGGTAGCGTTGGCGTCCGAAGCCGCTACCCAGGTGGCTACCGCCCTGGAAGTGCAGAGCATCATTTCTGCTCCCGTGCACTATCTGGCATTGGGCTCCTGGGACACTGCCGAAGCCCAGCGGGTTCGCAAGCTTGCCTGGGCGATGGGAATGAATGTTCATTACTCGCCCGAATTAGCTGGTGAAGCAGCGGGGCTCAAAATCCAGCCGTGCCGCGAGGAGCTATGCCAGATGCCAGTTGAGGGCTTCGATAAATTAATGGAATTGCTGCGGGTCAATGACCAGGCGGGGGGATCGGGAAACTGAGAATAGCCCGGCATTTTTGCCGCTGCGGCCGGCAGATCAGCAAAGGGCCGGGGGATTCGCGGTAGATTTAGAACCTAGACTTTTTGGATTCGATTGAAAGGCAGTGCCACGGTGCAGCTTCCCAACCTTGCGTACCGTTACTACGAACGGCGCTTGGCGAAGTCACTGCCAGCCGACAGGCTTCCGCACCATATCGGAGTCATGGTTGACGGCAACCGCCGTTGGGCCAAGCTTGCAGGTTCGCCAACCATGGCCGGCCATCAGGCTGGGGCGGACAAGATCCTTGAATTCCTGGACTGGTGCGAAGAGCTGAACATCAAGATGGTCACGCTCTACATGCTCTCCACGGACAACTTGAATCGCGAAGCGAGCGAACTGCGCGACCTCTTGGAGGTCATCGGCGGGACCCTGGACCGCTTGGGCGAAACCAACCGGGTCAAGGTCCAGCAGGTCGGGGCCAAGGACCTGCTTCCAGAAGATTTGGCACAGAAATTGGCGGCTTTGGAAACCGTTACCGAAAACCGCGCCGGGGTTCACGTGAATGTGGCAATCGGCTATGGTGGCCGCCGGGAAATCCTGGATGCTTTCAAGGCTCTTTTGGGGCAGGCCGCACACGACGGACGCACGCTCGAAGAGCTGGCTGAAAACCTCTCCACAGATGACATCGAATCGGCCCTGTACACCAAGGGCCAGCCCGACCCCGACCTGGTCATCCGCACCAGCGGCGAGCAGCGCCTGAGCGGATTCTTGACCTGGCAGAGCGCCTATTCAGAGTTCTACTTCTGCGAAGCGCTGTGGCCTGACTTCCGGCGTGTTGATTTCTTGCGAGCCCTGCGCGACTTTGCCGATCGCCAACGCAGGTTCGGCGCCTAGCGCCCGATGGGGCGAACAGAGTTTAAATAATCGTTACCCAGAAGTTGCTTACTGGTGGCCGCGCAAGGACTATGGTGATCATAAGGCAGGGGCATCCAGCTCCAGCTGATCGAAGGGTTCCGCACTAGATGACCAAAAGCAGCGCCATCCGGTACAGCTACCGGACACGCCTTGGACATCCGGTGTTGGGCTTCCCCACTAACGCGTGGGGAGAGTCCCCACGCCGGATTCGAGAATGGGTGCGCTGCCATGAGCCGAACTGCCGAACAGGACGTACGAACCTACGTCATTGATACCTCGGTTTTGCTTTCCGATCCGAAAGCGATGTTCCACTTTGAAGAGCATCATGTGGTGATTCCATTGACCGTGGTCACCGAGCTGGAACACAAGCGCAAGGATCCCGACCTCGGATACTTTGCACGCCAGGCCCTGCGCCTGCTCGATGACCTGATCGCCAGTCACGGGGGACTTGCCCAGGCTGTTCCCGTGTCATCGGCCGGCGGCACATTGCGCATAGAACTCAACCACATTGCTCCTGACGTTCTTCCTGTGGGCATGCGCTCGGGCGACAACGACGCGCGCATCCTCGCCGTCGCCAAGCATCTGCTGGATTCAGGACTTGATGTTGCCCTGGTGACCAAGGACCTGCCGATGCGCATCAAGGCGTCAGCGATGGGGATCCATGCCGAGGTGTACCGCAACGAGCTGATAGCCTCCACCGGCTGGACCGGAATACAGCAGCTGGACCTGGATGAGGAATCGATGGCAGCGCTGTATGAGCGCGAGCAGCTCTTGAATTTGCCCGCGGCGGCCGAAGCGCCCGTCAATACCGGCTTTGTCATCACCTCGCCCCGCGGCAGCGCGCTGGCCCGAAAGACCGATGACAATACCCTCAAGCTGGTTCGTGGAGATCAGCAGGCTTTTGGCCTGCACGGCCGCAGCGCCGAGCAGCGAATCGCCTTGGACCTGTTGATGGATCCTTCGGTGGGCATTGTTTCGCTTGGCGGCAACGCCGGTACCGGCAAGTCAGCTCTGGCGCTGTGCGCGGGGATGGAAGCGGTGCTGGAGCGCCGTGAGCACCGCAAGATCACCGTGTTTCGCCCGTTGTACGCCGTGGGTGGCCAAGAGCTGGGCTACCTGCCGGGGTCGGAGGGCGAAAAGATGGGTCCGTGGGCCCAGGCCGTTTTTGACACGCTTGGTTCCATCGTGTCGAAGAACGCCATCGACGAAGTGCTGGAGCGCGGAATGCTAGAGGTATTGCCGCTGACCCACATCCGCGGACGTTCCCTGAATGACTCATTTGTCATTGTTGATGAAGCGCAGTCCCTGGAACGCAACGTGCTGCTCACGGTGCTCTCGCGCATCGGGCAGAACTCCAAGGTGGTGCTCACCCACGATGTGGCCCAGCGGGATAACCTGCACGTGGGACGCCATGATGGTATTGCCGCGGTGGTGGAACAGCTCAAGGGGCATTCGCTGTTTGGCCATGTGACGCTGACTCGTTCCGAGCGGTCAGCGATTGCCGCTTTGGTGACCGAAATGCTCGATGCGCCGATGCTGCGCTAGCTTCCGGCACATGCGCCGGCTCTCGTGCCGCGGGTGATCAACCACCAGCTACACGGGAGCCGGAACTGCGTGCGGAACCAATGGAAAGACGGCTACGAGCGCACTATCGGCTGATCAAGCCAATGAACCTTCTGGAAGTGCGAATTGATGTAATACTCATCCTGGGCCAGAATCCGAAGCCTCAGATCAGGCGCGGCTGGAGCTGGGCCTGAAAGTCTCTGGCGCAGAAGGCAAACGCCGGTGCCCAGATCCAAAACCAGCAGCGTGCGCGCGCCAGCGGGAACCAACGCGAAATCGGCAAGGGCGGCTTGATACGTGTGACCGGAACTGAGCACCGCCGCTAAGGCTGGACGTCCCTCATGCATGATCTCGCTGAGTTCATGAATATAGGTGGGATGGTCAAAGGCCAAGTCCTGCGCTGCGGGCTCAGTACCCGCAATTTCCACCGGATCCAAAACCGCCGCCCAGTAGTCCAGGGGCAGCAACTCATCAAATCCTGCGATCTCCGGGCGGCGGAGCACTAGCTGATCTGTCGTATATACCGGTGTGATCAGCGTTGATGGCAACTTCCACGACGCATTGGTGGCGGCCACATAACCACGACTGCGTTGGGCACTGAAAGTCTCTTTCTGGAAGACCAGCGCGCCCGCGGCATTATGAACGGCGATTCCTTCGCGTTGGCGAATTTTGGCGGTCACTGTACCGGTCAGACCACGCTCTGGATCGCCCAGCTCATCGGGAATGTCGATTTCGACTTTGAGCGACGTGCTCAGCCAGGGCGCGGAGCGGGCCAGGGCGCGAAATCTTCTCCGCGCGGTGGAATCTGGCTCAGGGGAGCCGGGGAAGTACAACGGAGCTGAAGGCACGTCCATAATCTAATTGTATAAGTGCCTGAATTATTCACAAGGGCGAGCTGGCCATCCCATGGCATTGGGAAGATGCCTATGCTCTATACATGTCGCAGATATGGAGCGTTGCCCAAGAAGGGCCGATCGAGGGTGCCCTGGTGGCGCTTCAATTTCTCTGCTTTGGCGTCTTTGGAGTACTGCTGTCCAAGGCTGACATCGCCAGCCATCGACTGCCGAATCGGCTTGTGGGCTCGTGGCTCCTGGGCAGCCTGGCCCTTGTGATCTGTTTGGGCGCCAGCAGCGGTGGCCTGCCGGGAATTCTGCAAGGATTCCTGGGGATGCTGCTCCTCGGTGGCGGATATTTGCTGATCAGCCTGATTTCGGCTGGGGCCATGGGAATGGGCGATGTAAAGCTGGCTGGCGTCCTTGGCTTAAACCTGGGTTATTATTCTCTGCCTGCGCTGTTTCTTGCCACGTTATTGACTTTTGTCTTGGCCACACTCTGGGTGATTGGGGGAGTGATCGTGCGCAAGCTGACTTTGAAGTCGGCCGTTCCATTTGGTCCATTTATGGTCATTGGGGCATTTGCGGTGCTGCTTGTGGCACGATGAATTCATGGCGACTCCGGAATTCATCACCAAGCTGCGAACACATATAGGGCATGAGATGCTTTGGCTCTCGGGGGTAAAAGTTGTTGTATTCCACGGTGATCGAGTTCTACTGGTGCGCCGTGCCGATAACGGACTGTGGACTTTGCCTGCCGGCATCATCGACCCGGGAGAAGAGCCATCGCATACTGCCCAGCGCGAGGTCCAGGAAGAGACCGGGGTGTCCTGCGAAGTCACCGATTTGGTGGGGGTGGGAGTGACTGCGCCAACTGTTTATCCCAATGGAGACCATGCCCAATATCTCGATATCGTATTCAAGGCCCGGCACCTCTCCGGGCAGGCGAGTATTAACGATGACGAAAATCTCGAAGTCGGCTACTTTGATCTGCGGGACCGTCCAAAGCTGCCGCCCTTGCATGAACGAGCCTTGTCATGGGCGCTGGAGCCTCGTCCAGGTGGCTACTTCGCCTAGCTGAAAATGGAAAGAGCATCGGCATGCGGACCAATTGGTCCGCATCCCGATGCTCTTGAACCGATAGAACTAGTGGCTGCTGAATCCCTATTTAGCTTCTGGCGAGGAGTTCTTTTCGCTTGGGCGCTCAGCGACCAAGACATTGCCCTCGGACTCCATTGCGTTCTCCGCAGGCGCAGCCTGCTGGGCGCGCTGGGCTTCTTCGAAAGCGATTGCTTCCTCTCCGCCAATGGCCTCGCCACGGGCAACCATGCCGGCGGTGTCGGATAGCGGAACCTGCTTTAGGAACAAAGCCAGAGCGAAAGCTACAACCAGGAACGGAATCAGGTACCAGAACACCGGAGCCAAGGAGCTGGCGTAGGCATCCACGATGCCATCACGCAAAGCATCTGGCAGTGATGACAGCGTCTGCGGATCCAAGGTGGATGCCGCCTGGCCGGCTTCGGCAGCGCTGGCTCCAGCGCCGGAGAAGACATCCAGGAGCTTATCGGAGAGGCGGTTGGTGAACAAGGCACCGAAGATGGCCACACCCAGCGATGCGCCGACTTCACGGAAGTAGTTGTTGGTGGAGGTGGCGGTGCCGACCATTTCTGGTCCAACCGCGTTCTGTACTACAAGGACAACAACCTGCATGATCAAGCCCATGCCGGCGCCGAGGACAAACAGGTAGGCGCAGATCAGCCACAGCGGGGTCTGCGCGGTCAGGGTGGTGAATGCCAGCATGGCGGCAACGGTGACGATGGTTCCGGCGATCGGGTAGCCCTTGTAGCGTCCGGACTTGGAGATCGCCATGCCCGAGTAAATGGAAGTACCCATCATGCCGACCATCATTGGAACCATCAGCAGGCCGGAAACGGCGGCTGAGGTGCCCGAGGACATCTGCAGGAAGGTTGGCACGAAAGCGATCGCGGAGAACATTCCGATGCCCAGGGTGAAACCGATGGCGGTGGCGTTGATGAAGACCTTGTTCTTGAACAGGCTCAGCGGGATGATCGGGTCTTCGGCCTTGGCCTCGGCCAGGATGAACAGCGAAGCGGCGATCACCAGACCGACACCCCAGCCCCAAGTTTCCAGAGCTCCCCAGCCATGAGCGGCGGAGCCGCCGAAGTCGGTGAAGAAGATCAGGCAGGTCGTGGCAATCGACAGCAAGAGCACACCCAGGATGTCGATCTTCTTTTCTGCCTTCTTGTTTGGCAGGGTCAATGCGAACCATGCAATGGCAAATGCGGCAATACCAACAGGGATGTTGATGTAGAACGCCCATTCCCAAGTCATGTGGTCAACGAAGAATCCACCGAGCAGCGGGCCGGCGACGGCCGACAAACCGAAGATGCCGCCCAGAGGCCCCATGTACTTGCCGCGCTCGGAAGCCGGGACGATGTCAGCGATGATGGCCTGCGAGAGGATCATCAAGCCACCGCCACCCAGGCCCTGGATGGCGCGGAAGACCACGAACATCCAGAAGGTGGTGGAGAAGGCGGCGCCGACAGATGCCAAGGTGAACAACGCGATGGCAATCATGAACAGGTTGCGGCGTCCGAGAACATCGCCAAACTTGCCATAGATGGGCATCACGATGGTGGTGGCCAAAAGGTAGGCCGTGGTGATCCAGGCCTGGTGCTCAACGCCGCCGAGCTTGCCGACAATGGTTGGCATGGCAGTGGAGACGATGGTTTGGTCCAGTGATGACAGGAGCATTCCTGCGATCAAGGCGGAGAAGATGATCCAGATGCGCCGCTGGGTCAGTACCAGGGGTGCATCGCCCGGGGTTTTCCGGGAACCGGTAGTTGCGGTCATTGCAATCCTTGCGAGAGGTGTTGAAGGAATTATTTAGTCGTTGCTGCGTCTCAGGGGCTGGCCCATGATGTTTTGGATCCGGCCCATCAGTTCCAGGAATTCCTCGGTGAGCGAGCGTTTCCCAGAACCTTCGACATAAGCCTCGATGGCTTGGAGAGTGGTGTGCCTGAGAATGTGCAAAAGGCTTGAGAGCAGTGGATCCTGCGGATCGACTCCTTCGCGCGATGCAATGAGTTCACGGAACTCCGCGTCTTTCCTGGGTCCGGCCTGGACCATGTGCTGAAGGAGTTCCGGTTCGCGGTGTGCCACGGAGAAGAACCCATGGGTGCTCACGATTTCGGTTTCATCAAAACTCAGCCGTTCAATGACCATGTCCACCAAGTCCGCCAGAAGCGTGGGGGAAATCCCGGTGATGCCTTCAGGCCGAGCCGCCATGAAACGCTCGATGATGCCTTCTGGCATGGCGTCGGCGTCGTGACCGAAGACTGCGTCGACTTTGCTGGGGAAGTAGTTGAAGAAGGTTCTCCGGGAGATGCCTACCCGTTCGCACGCCTGTTCAATGGTGAAACCGTTGAAGCCCAACTCGGCCGTTAGCTCGCGGCAATGGCGAGTGATGGACGTCCGGGTTTTTTGCATGCGTCCGCTCAACGTCGGTGCCTCGGTGGGCACCCCCGTTGCATCTTTTGCACTATCTTTCATACAGTGCAGTATTGCACTATGGTTTCAAGGGTGCAACTTAAGTGATCTGCGGCATTCCACCCCTGCCGAGCCTGAGCGGAAAGCTGGATGGCGATCTGTACTAGGCTGGCCCCATGAGCCAGATAGATCTCTGTGAACCAACCACTGACCTGCACCATTCATTCATGCAAAGCACCGCAGAATGGAACGGCGAGGAACAAGACGGCGCTTCGATGTTCTTTGCCGATAAGTATGGCTGGGACTTGGCTGACCCCAAGGATTTTGAGCGCTGGGTGAAACTTCTCAACGATCTGGCAAAGCCAGAATTCACGCCAGCACCAGGATTCGTTTCGCAAAGCACGCTCTGGGTAGTGGAAAACGGCAAGTACTTAGGCGCCGTGAGCCTGAGGCATGATCTTGGCACCGGCTATCTGGCGGAGGTCGGCGGCCATATAGGCTACGGCATCCGACCCAGCGCGCGGCGGCGAGGCCTGGCCAAGCTGGCGCTCGCCGGATCGCTGGAGCAAGCGCGGAGCCTGGGGCTGCCAAAAGTCCTGATTACGTGCAATGACTCCAACTTCGGATCCGCTCGCACAATCGAATCATGTGGCGGCGTGCTTGAAAGCATTAAGCCGCAAAGCGAAGTTGGTCCGATATTCGGTTCACCGGACGATGTGCGCCGCTACTGGATCACGCTGGTTTAACGGGCGCTTCATGCAGCTGCTATACGATGCGAGCTGTTCGGGTGTTCCGGTGGCTGGTTTGCTCGCCAGCCCCGAAATAGCGGCGGCCCCTTGCCTTTCGCGATCATGAATCCGGATAGCAAGGGGGCGCCGCTTGGTTTATGAGGGCTCTAGTGCTTGCCCACCATGGTGGAGACGTCGAGCAGTTCATCAAGCTGGGCTTCGGTGACTTCGCCGCGCTCGACGAAGCCCAGCGCAATGGTGGCCTCGCGGACGGTCAGTCCTTCGGCAACGGCTTTCTTGGCAATCTTGGCCGCGCTCTCGTAGCCGATCAACTTGTTCAACGGGGTGACGATGGATGGAGACGCCTCGGCGAGGAAGCGGGCTCGTTCAACGTTGGCCTTGATTCCATCGATCATCTTTTCAGCCATCACGGTGGCGGTATTGGACAGCAATCGAATTGATTCAAGCAAATTCGAGGCCATGACCGGGATGCCCACGTTCAATTCAAAGGCTCCATTGGTACCTGCCCACGCAATCGCGGTGTCGTTGCCGATGACCTGGGCGGCAACCTGGATGGTCGCTTCGGAGATCACCGGGTTGACCTTGCCAGGCATGATCGAGGAGCCTGGCTGCAGATCAGGAATGGAGATTTCGCCCAGGCCGGTGTTCGGTCCAGAGCCCATCCAACGCAAGTCGTTGGCGATTTTAATGAGCGATATGGCGATGGTCCGCAGGGCAGCCGATGCTTCGATAAGACCATCGCGATTGGCCTGGGCTTCAAAATGATTGCGTGCCTCGGTAATAGGCAGGCCGGTATCCTCGCGAAGGAGCTCGATCACCTTCTGCGGGAAGCCTTCAGGAGTGTTGATGCCGGTGCCGACTGCGGTGCCGCCCAGCGGGACTTCGGCAACTCGTGGCAAGGCTGCCTCGACTCGTTCGATGCCGTAGCGCACCTGTGCAGCATAACCGCCGAACTCCTGTCCCAAGGTGACCGGGGTGGCATCCATCAGGTGGGTGCGGCCGGACTTGACGACATCCTTGAATTCGGTCGATTTTGCTTCCAGTGCGGTGGCCAGCTGGCCCAAGGCAGGGACCAGATCATTGATCAGGGCACCGGTGGCAGCTACGTGGACCGAAGTCGGGAATACGTCATTGGAGGACTGCGAAGCGTTCACGTGGTCATTGGGGTGAACTTCGGTGGCGCTCTGTTTTGCCTTCAATGCGCGGGTAGCCAATTCGGCAAGGACCTCATTGGTGTTCATATTCGAGCTGGTTCCCGAACCGGTCTGGAAGACGTCGATGGGGAAGTGCTCGTCGTACTTTCCGCTGGCCACCTCTTCGGCAGCATCGGTGATAGCTCCGGCGCGCTCGGCATCCAGCACACCCAATGCGAGGTTTGCCTGGGCCGCGGCCTTTTTCACCTGGGCGAGGGCCTTGATATGCGATGACTCCAGCGTTTTGCCTGAGATTGGAAAGTTCTCGACCGCACGCTGAGTTTGTGCGCGATACAAAGCCTGGGCTGGAACTCGGACTTCACCCATGGTGTCATGTTCAATGCGGAAATCGTCACTGTTAGTCATGCGCCCAGATTACGCCTCGAATGCAATGGAAGGACAGGACTCTGAAGCAAACATCACAACCGCTGGTGACGCTGCGCCGATACGGGAATAAAACCCGCGCTGCAAGGCGGTTACCGCAGTGCGGATGCTGCCTAGTCCAGGCCCAAGCTTGAGACGAGCTGCGCCCGGCCATCGTCGAGGTGGTAGGCCACGCCAGCTACGGCTGTGCGGCCCTCTTCGATAGCGTGCGCGATGATGGTGGACAGATCCACAAGGCGGTCCGTGGTCTGCTTTACGTGCTCAACGACCGTGCCGTTGACATCGGTGATGCCCTTGCGCTCGGCGGCCAGCACCGACGGAGTGATGTGCTCGACCAGATCCCGCACGAAGCCCTTGGGCATGTCCCCGGACTCCTTGACCTTGATGGCGCTCGTGACTGCGCCGCAAGAATTGTGGCCCAGAATGACAATCAAAGGCACGTTGAGCTCGTCGACCGCGAACTCCAGCGAACCGAGGCTGGCCGGGTCGATCACGTGGCCGGCGGTGCGCACCACGAACATGTCGCCCAGGCCGACGTCGAAGATGATTTCTGCTGCGAGCCGGGAATCTGAGCAACCGAAGATCACCGCAAACGGCTCTTGTCCTGAAATCAGCGACTGGCGCCGGGCACTGTCCTGATTAGGGTGTTCGGTTTCTTCATTGACGAAACGCAGGTTGCCGGCGCTAAGCTTCTCCCAAGCCTCTTTGGGGGACAAGGATTGAGTGGTTGATTCAGATCGCATAAGCCAAAGTCTACGGGATGATGTTCGAATATCGAATATTTGCGGTCAGGGTGAAGTCACAAAACTGACTAGCTAAGCGTGGATTCTGCCAGCTCGGCCACATCCTCAAGCTGCTGCTCGGAAGTGTCCGTGGACAGGATCAGCGTTGAGTCTTTTCGCTCCGAAATCAGATACGTGGTTTCGTCCTTGACCCGGACTTCCCATTCCCAGCCACCGATGGTCCTGGTGCCGGTCGGGACGGCGGTGTCGGTGGTCAACGCGATCCACGTGGCGTTTGCTTCAGCGGCCTGGCGTACCCAGACGAAATCCTTGTTCTTGGTCACGATGCCAAATTCCCAGTAGGGGACACCCTGAGCGGTATTGGCCTGCCAACGGGCAAAGTTGGCATACTGTCCATCGCCCAGGCTTGGCGCGAAGACCTCGAAACCTGCAATTTGTTCGGTTTGCTCCGCGGTCTGCTGCAAGTTCACCTTGCTCTCGAATGCTTCATCTTTGGGAGCTGGGTTGAGCAAAACCAGCGGAATAACAACAGCGAGGGTGAAGCCAACCGAAAGGACCATGCCTTTAAAGGTCTGGTTGGCACGCTTGGCCTGCTTCTCGGTGAGCTGCGGCTTGAACGGCAAGTCCTCAAAGGTCGCCTCGGGATCATTCAAATCGCGACGAGGCTCCGGTGCCGACTTTGCGGACTGATCCGACGGCTCGTTCACAGGCATGGTGTTCCCATTGTTGTTCTCAAGTTGCACGTCTTCTATTCTCCCCTAAGATTCTGTGTAATTGGAACTAGCGTGCCCAACCCCACGTTGGGCTTCAAAAGCCCTGGCGACACGAACTGTCACTGCAAATTCTAAAGAGATAGAATGAATATGTTTGCATAGGCGCAATGACTACGACTCAGTGATGGGATCTTTCGTGACCGAAAAGAACAATTATGCCCACCTTTCCTCGCGACTGTCGGTAACCGACTCGGAGCCGGACCGCAACCTAGCACTGGAACTGGTGCGCGCTACTGAAGCTGCCGCCATCGCGTCCACGCCCTGGGTTGGATTCGGTGACAAGAACGCGGCCGACGGCGCTGCAGTAGACGCTATGCGAGGTCTGCTCTCCACCGTGAACTTCAATGGCGTTGTTGTCATCGGTGAGGGTGAAAAAGATGAAGCCCCAATGCTCTTCAACGGCGAGCAAGTCGGCAACGGCACCGGTGCCGAATGCGACGTAGCTGTTGACCCGATCGACGGAACCCGCTTGACAGCCCTCGGCTTGAACAATGCGCTGTCGGTATTGGCAGTGGCTGACCGCGGATCCATGTTTGATCCCTCAGCTGTTTTCTACATGGAAAAGCTGGTCACCGGCCCAGAAGCCGCCGACCTTGTTGACCTGCGTTTGCCGGTGAAGCAGAACCTGCACTTGATCGCCAAGGCCAAGGGCAAGAAGCTCAGCCAGATCACCGTGACCATCTTGGACCGTCCGCGCCATGCCGGACTGATCGAGGAGATCCGAGCTGCTGGTGCTCGCACCAAGCTGATCATGGACGGCGACGTCGCCGGCGCCATCGCCGCAACTCGTGAAGGTACTGGCGTTGACGCGCTGATGGGTATCGGTGGCACGCCGGAGGGCATCGTGACCGCCTGCGCTATCAAGGCGCTGGGCGGCGTCATCCAGGGGCGCTTGTGGCCAACTGATGACGACGAAAAGCAGAAGGCGCTGGACGCTGGCCACCAGCTGGACCGCGTATTGACCACCAACGATCTGGTGACCTCCGATAACTGCTACTTCGCAGCGACCGGCATCACCGATGGCGACCTGCTGCGCGGCGTACGTTACAAGGGCAACCGCATCAGCACGCAGTCGATCGTGATGCGCGCGAAGTCCGGAACCATCCGCTTCGTTGAAGGTGAGCACCACCAGGATAAGTGGGAAGCCTACACCCGCTAAATCTTTCTGGAATACGCCGATGGCCATGAACCTATTCAAGGTTCATGGCCATCGGCGTATTAGAGCTAGATTCGGTCCAACAAGGAGACTTCTTTAATCGAGCTGTGCGCTGGCGGCAAAGAGCTGGCCAGCTGTATTTCCCTGCAGTGTCGCCGTCGCGGGTAGCTCAGCGGCGGTAATGAAGAGGGACTGTCCGCGCGTGATGCTTCGCTGGCCTTCCTGGGTTTTGACCAAGAACTCGCCCGCGGTGCACAAGACCACTCCAGCACCATGCAGCTGAAGTTCGGAAGCCAGGCCTGCAGCCTGCGGATCCAGCACCTGCAGCTGGAACTCTTCGAAGTCCGGCTTGTACAGGCGGTCGTGCGAGCCCAGCGCGACCGGTGCAAGGATCGGCGCAGGGGAGGGCTGGCTGATGGTGACATCCAGAAGTTCGGGAACATCGATATGCTTGCTGGTCAACCCGCCTCGCAGAACGTTATCCGAGTTGGCCATGACTTCGATGCCGAGGCCGCGCAAATAAGCATGAACATTTCCAGCGCCCAGGCTGATGGCCTGGCCCGGCTCCAAGAACACCAGATTCAGCAGCAGTGCGACGAGCACGCCAGGATCCGAGGGGTAGATCTTGTTGATCGACACCATCTCGGCAAAGTGGACGTTGGCCTTCAACTGATCCGAGGACTCAATGGCTGAGCAGATCAGCTCCACGGTTTGGGCAACAGGTTCCCCGGCGGTCAGCACACGGCTGAAAGCGGCAGCCAGCGGATCCTGCCCCTGCAATGAACGGATGATCGTCTCAAGCTCTCCCAGCTTGTCTTCCGGCAGCCCGGCGGACAACAACCGCAGATCCTTGATGATTTGGGCAGGCTGGCGGAATCCGGATAACGCCACAAAATCAGTCAGCGCATAAAGCATCTCTGGCTTGTGGTTGTCATCCCGATAGTTGCGGTCGGCCGCATCAAGGGGCTTGCCACTGGAGTTTTCCAGGGCAAAACGCTCCTTGGCCTGCTTGAGCGTTGGGTGCGTCTGAATCGACAGGGGTTGGGTCGCCGAGAGTACCTTGAACAGGTACGGCAGGCGGCCAAATCGCTGCGCAACAGTTGCCCCCAGTACTTGCTGCGGGTCTTGGGCAATGAAGTCGTTCAGCGCAATGTCTTCATCAACCAGCCGGCTTGGGCAGCCCGGGTGGGCGCCGAACCACATCTCTGCCTGCGGGGAAATGTCCGCAGGCAGATCCAGCAAATCAGAGATCTGGGAATCAGAACCCCAGTGGTAATCCCTTATCGCGTTTTTCAACTCGAACACGTTGTTTGACCATAGCCTTTCAAGAACGGTGATTGGGTTGCATCGCGGTCGGGGGGTCTAACCGTTTACGGAACAGAGCATTCGTCGTTGTTAGCGGCGATCTGTGAAATGCGGGTGTTGTATCCAGCCATTTCCAACTGCACCAAGTACTCTTCGGTGATTGGACTTCCATCAGGCTGGGTGAATTCCTGATCTCCGCCGTTGGAAAGCTTGGGAGCGTTATTTATATCCGTGGTATCTTTGCTCTCTTCAGTGCTTTCTTCACTTTCCGAGCTCTTGGAGGACTCGGAAGCCTTGGAAGAATCTTCGCTCTTCTTAGGAGAATCGGACTTCTCGGTCTTCTTCTTTTCACTCTCCGACTGCTTGGCAATCAGGGTCCGGATTCGCTCCTGGAGCTCGTCAAAGTCCGGGTACGTGGAGAAGGTTCGCTCAAAGTCAGGTGCGCCCAAGGTCAGGCGTGCCATTGGCTGTGAAGAGACCTTCTCGGCCAAGGAGACGAAGGAACCGAGCTGGCCAGCTGGAATGTTTGTCTCCACCAGCTGCTCGCCAGCGGACATGATGCTGGTGAAGTTCGTCAGAATGGTCTGCGGAGTGAACTGCTTGATGATGGCCTGCTGCAAGCACTGCTGGCGCTTGATGCGGTGGTAGTCGTCGGTGAAGTCGCGGGAGCGGGCAAACCACAGCGCATGCTTGCCATTGAAGGTTTGAGTGCCAGGAGCGAACCAGTGGGTGCGCACGGTGCTGTTGGGGTAGCGCTTGCCGTTGTATGGAACCCAGCCGCCGGAATTGATGGTGACTCCGCCCAAGGCGTCGACAAACTGCTCAAATCCTGCCATGTCCACCATGACGTAGCCCTGCACGGGCAGTCCAGTAGTTCCTTCCAGGGCATCCATGGCGGCCTGCGCGCCAACATTCTTCACGGAGGCCGGGAAAGCATCAGCATGCTCGTCGGCCGCATTGCGGTAAATGGCATTGAAGATGCAGTCGTCACCGCAGTTGTAGCCGTCGGGCCAGATCTTCTTCATCGGCGAGTCATCGGCAAAGCGCGCGCCTTGGAAGTTACGCGGCACCGAGATCAGCAGGGTCTTGCCGGTCTTGGCATCGACCGAAAGCAGCGCCACCGAGTCGGTGCGCACACCCTCTCGGTTGGATCCTGAGTCGGCTCCGAACACCGCGATGTTGTAACGGCCATCGATCGGGTCAAAAGCCGGCCCTTCATCGAAGACCGAGACAATGGTCTCGCGTCCGGTGTTCAACAAGGACGCACCGTAGATGAACACGCCACTGGTGGCGACCACCGCGGCCAGGGTGAAAACGGTAACGATGGCGCGCATGCCGGGAGCCAGCATTCCGGGCCGAATGATCACCAGGGTATTGATGAACATGATGAACCAGCCGACAGCCAAGCTGCCGAGCACGATGATCAGGAACAGCTGGAAGTTCGGGTGCGCTACCCAGCCGAGGATGACCGACCGGTTGATGAAGTAGATTGCCAGGATGCCAAGAATGGCGACCCAGCACAGCATCGTAATGGAGACCGCAAGCCTTCCGAGCTTTCGATTTCCGGCAACCAGCTGAGCGCTGCCCGGGAAGAAGATGGTCAGAAGAACCAAGATCAGCGCACGTTTGCTGCGTTGCGGAGCGCTAATTGTCTCCGGCTGGCGCAACGGACTTGGTGCGCGGTGACTGGCAGAACCCATGTACTTGTTTGACTTTCCCTAGGAAGCGAAATTCTCGTTGGCTACTTCATCGCGCAGAGCAGCGCCCTTAGCGTGGGCTGACTCGCGCAGTGAATCTGCGAACTGAAGCAACTTTACCTGCAACGACTGTGCAAGCTCATCCGTTCCCGAGGCAAGGGTGCGCACCGCGAGCAAGCCTGCGTTGCGTGCACCGCCAATGGAAACAGTTGCGACGGGGACTCCTGCTGGCATCTGGACGATAGACAACAGGGAATCCATTCCATCAAGTTTAGCCAGTGGAACTGGAACTCCGATGACAGGCAGCGGAGTAACAGCTGCGAGCATGCCGGGAAGGTGGGCCGCGCCGCCTGCTCCAGCAATGATCACGCGCAGCCCACGCTCATGTGCCTTTTTGCCGTACTCGATCATCTCGGTTGGCATCCGGTGGGCGGAGACCACGTCGGCTTCAAATGGAATTCCGAACTCGGCCAGGGCCTGCGCAGCCAGGCGCATTACTGGCCAATCGGAATCCGAACCCATGACCAGGCCGACAAGAGGTGCTTCAGACATCAGATTTTTCCTTGGTTGTGTCATTGGCAAGAGCCACTGCGCAGTTGCGCGCAGTGGCTCTTGCCGGAATATCAGGTTAGTTCTTGGCGTCGACGCCGTCGCGGATCAGCGCGGCAACTTTGTTTGCCTGCACGCGAAGTTCATCTACGGTTTGCCTGGCATTTGCCACCACGTTCACATGCCCGATCTTTCGGCCCGGGCGAACGGACTTGCCGTAGGCGTGCACCTTGACCTCGGGGGCCGCGGCCAGTGCAGCACTGAATGCCGAGTAGAGGTTCTGGTTGGCGCCGCCGAGGTAGTTCTTCATGACGGTGACACCCAGCTCGCGGGTGTCGCCCAGCGGAAGATCAAGGACGGCACGCAGGTGCTGCTCGAACTGGCTGGTGACCGAACCATTCATGGTCCAGTGCCCGGTATTGTGCGGGCGCATCGCCAATTCATTAATGACATATCCGGCTCCCTGGCCGGGAGTCTCGAACAGCTCCGCGGCCATGACGCCGGTCACGCCGAATTCGTTGGCGATCCGCAGGGCCGCCTCGGCGGCGCTGCGTGCGGTGGTCTCGTCAAGGTCCTGGGCCGGGGCGATCACTTCGTCGCAGACCCCGTCAACTTGAATGGTGTGGACTACTGGCCAGGCTTTGGCTTCGCCGGAAGGGGTGCGCGCCACCAGGGCGGAGAGCTCACGGGAAAAATCGACCTTGTCCTCGGCCAGCAATGGGCCGTTGGCAAACCAGTCGACGGCGTCTTTGGCATCTTGGATGCTATCGAGCATGCGCACGCCCTTGCCGTCGTAGCCGCCCCTCGGGGTCTTGAGCACAATGGGCCAGCCGGTCTGTTCGCCGAAGCTGATCAGCTCCTCGACGTTCTCCACCTTGGCCCAGGCCGGGTTGGGAAGGCCCAAGCGTTCAATGGCCTCGCGCATCACCAGCTTGTCCTGGGCATGGATCAGTGCCGCGGGACGAGGCTGGATATTGACACCCTCGTTGATCAGCGTGGTCAAGAATTCGTTGGGGACATGCTCGTGGTCAAAGGTGACTACGTCCTTGCCCTTGGCAAAAGCGCGCAGGGTATCGAGGTCCTTGTAGTCACCTACCGGTGCGTCTGGAACACTTCGGGCAGCCGAGACTTCAGGCCCTTCGGCCAGAATATGAAGTTCGAATCCTAGGTTCAGGGCCTCAGGGGCCATCATTCGGGCTAGCTGCCCGCCACCAATCACGCCAATTTTTGGAAAGCTCACGTTATCTAGGGTATCGAAAGCGCGGATCAGATTCGCATGCGAGATGTCTGATTACTCTCACAATTCGGACAATCCTCAGAAATTGGCGATAAAATAGCTAGATCGCGTGCTTCAAGTTGTACTTTGTGCGCCCTGTTACTGCTAGCCAGACGGGAATCTCATTCCCTGGAGGACCCTTGCTCGAACGCATCAAATCAAAAATTGCCGGACTCATCTCGCTGTTCTGGCGTGAAGTTGCGAAGTTCGGCGTCGTTGGTGGAGTCGCGTTCATCATTGACTCGGGCATCTATGTCTGGCTGCTGCATGGCTCAATGAGCGACTCGCAGGTCAAGGCAAAAATTATTGCCGGTGTCGTGGCAACCATTTTCTCGTGGGTGGCCAATCGCTATTGGACCTTCCGCCATCGCCGCCAGGCCAACGTGGTGCGCGAGCTGGTGATGTTCATCATCATGAATGCCATCGGCCTGGGCATTGCCGCAGCCTGTGTGTGGGTCACCAAATACTGGATGGGCCTGACCGACCCGACCTCGGTGTTCATCGCCGGTTCGGTGGTCGGTTTGATCCTGGGCACCATATTCCGCTTCTTCGCCTACCGGTTCTGGGTCTTTGGCAAGGAAATGGACCAGGAGGAAGAGTTCGCTCACGATCACGAACTTCTCGGACGGCCTAGAACCGATATCGGTGCGGCTGCGAATGGATCCACTGGTCCAACCGATACCGGTTCTACGCCAAAGGTCTTGCGCTAGCTGGCAGGCTCATAGTCGAAGCTGATGCGTTCGCCTTCACGCAGGCGCTCAGTGACTTCCACGCCGTCTTCCACAAGAACCACTGCATCACCGGCCGCCCACTGGCTCACCAGATAGGGGAGGAGGGTCAGCAGCGGTTGCTGTGCGCGCACCAGAATGGTGCCCCGTGCTGGAACGGAACTCCCAAAAAGCTCATTGAGCGTCATAGCAGAACCGCCAGTGGCGGCCAGTGCCGTTGCGGAAGAAGCAACAGCTGAGGGGTAGAACTGGTCGCCATAGGAACGCACCGAAGCATTAAAGTCTTCTGCGACGGGGCCGAGATCCGAGCCGAAGGACAGCGCGAGAGCTGCCGGGTTCACGGCGAGGATTTCACTGCTTGCGGGAATGCGTTCATCATTGGGTTCGGAGCTGATCCACAGCGTGGCATGAGCTGCGTCGCTGTGTTCGGCGTCAACGAGGGTAGCGCCATGGTGCATAGCAGCCAGAGCGAGCACCAGGGATTTCCAGTGCGGGGCGAGATCGATGACGACGGTGGACCCTTCGTCAAGGTCAAAAAGATCACTGAGCAAATTGGCGCTTTTAGCTACCCAATTGTCAAACACCCGGCCGGAGAGCTCGATGCGCTCACCGCCCAGTGAATGCCACGTCAGCCACGGCGAGGCCGAGGCCCGTCGCGGTGCAAGTAGTTCCTCCACGAAAGTTCCTTGTGGTTGAATGCTGCTCATTGAACGTCCTTTGAAATTAGATGCTGAGAATTCACCGAGAATTCAAGCAAGTGAAGACTCGCCCGTCTCATCTGCCTGTTTTGACGGCGTGTTGTGCCGAGAGTTTCCTGAGAAGTCTTCTTAGAATGACCTCCCCACTTGACTCTAGCGGAGTTACACGGATGTAATTAGAGTGTGAGTCCGGCAGGATCCATCACATTCTCTAGATTGATGGAATAAATGCTGCCGGATGGGTAGGGACCATAGATGGCCCAATCCACTCAAACCAATCGAAAGGTCAACATCACCATGGCGAATCTGGAGCAGGGGTACTCCGAATTTTCGACCTCGGCTGTTGCGTCCGCTCAGTACGGGCTCGAAGACGCACCGTCTGACTGGTTTGTCGACCCTCAAGCCGGTGAGTCCGCACGTGTTGCAGTAGCAGCCGATCTGGAGACCGCGGCCGACAACTATCTTAAAGAGCACGACGCGGAACTGGACGCTGAAGAAATTCCTTCAGTTGGTTCCTGGGCGCCGGAGCTCGATGAGGACGATGAAGTACGCGACACCATCAAGGCAGTATGGCTCGGTGTTGGCGGCGAAGTTGATGAAGGCGAACTGGGCTGGCAGGCCCGCGCGCTATGTGCGCAAACTGACCCTGAAGCGTTTTTCCCTGAAAAGGGCGGCTCGACTCGCGACGCGAAACGTGTCTGCGGCGCATGTGTTGTCCGTTCTGAATGTCTAGAATATGCCTTGAGCAATGATGAGCGCTTCGGCATATGGGGAGGGCTCTCAGAGCGCGAACGTCGCCGTCTACGGAAACGAGCAATCTAATTCGTCCGCCAATTCACGTCACCGCCATCGTTGCTTCGCACGATGGCGCTGACTTTTTACCACGCACTTTAGCCGCGCTGCGCAACCAGTCCCGGCCTATTGAACGATTTGTCGGAGTCGATGCTTCTTCCTCCGATGCTTCCCTGGAGGTGCTCCAAGCCAATCTCCCTTCCAACGCAGCCCTGCTGGTAGCCGAGGAAGGGTCCTTGGGCCTGTCTCTGGAATTGGCCGTTTCACAACTGCCAGAAGCTCGGCAAGACCGTGACGAATGGCTTTGGATCATCCACGATGACTCCATGCCGGCGCCCGATGCACTTGAACACCTGACTCGTGCCGTTGAAGCATCCGAGTCCGTGTCCATCGCCGGATGCAAGTTGTTGGATATCGACAACCCTAGGCACCTGGCCGAAGTTGGCCTGAGTGTAGACCGCAAGGCCCAGCGGCTGACCATGATCGATACCGACGAAGTCGATCAAGGGCAGTACGACGGCCGCAGCGATTACTTTGCCGTTTCCTCGGCAGGCATGTTCATCCGGCGAGAAGTATTCGAGGACCTCGGCGGATTTGATCCTGCCATTCCGGGCCGTGGCGACGACGTGGATTTGTGCTGGCGAAACCGCCTGGCCGGGCACCGCGTAGTGGTGGTTCCGACAGCAAAGATGTACCACCAGGTCGAGGTTGTCGACTCCCTGGCTGGACCGCGCGAGGCGAAGCGTTCAGAAGTTTTCCAGCGCTTGAAGTTCGCCTCGCCGCTGGCATTGCCGTTCTTGTGGGTCGGCCTGCTCCTTGGTGGCATTGGCCACTTCTTGCTGGCCCTGCTCGCCAAGGATCCTGGCCATGGATTCAGCCACCTCGGTGCAGTCCTGCGTGGCCTGTTTACTCCAGGCAAGCTGGCGGCCTCGCGCCGCAATGTCGCACAGATTCGCCGGATTCCGCGCCGGCAGGTACGCAAGCTGATGACCTCGGCGGCCCAGGTTCGCGAATACCGCCGCAACCTGGCTACCGGTCGCGACGACACTGAAGTTTATGGCGACGGCAGCGGCGCCGACGCCATGGTTGAGCCAAGCGGCGACAACTTCTCGGACTTCGTCCGCATCGCCCGTCCGCCGCGCACCACCGCGGTGCTCTCCTTGATCCTTGCCCTGTTGCTTTCGGCAGCTGCCTCGCTGATTGCCTGGCGCAATGTGATCGGCGCTTCGGCCCTCTCCGGCGGCGCCTTGCGCCCGTTCTCGCAGAGCACCGAGGAAATCGGTGCCAATGCGCTGTCGTGGTGGCAGAGCATCTCCACCGGCGCGGGCGCGCCGCCAGATAATTCGGACGTGCTGTTCTGGCTCTTCTCGCTGGTCACTTTTGGCCACGCGAATCAGGCATCGCCCTACCTGTTCCTCGCCGCCATGCCGCTTGCCGCACTGGCCGCCTGGTGGGGTATCGGCGCGGTGAGCCGCTCGCGTGCCGTGCGATTCTTCGCAGCACTTATTTGGGCGTTCCTTCCATCGCTGGCTTCTTCCTTGGCCTCGGGCCGAATTGGCTCAGCCATGGTGCACATCCTCCTTCCTGTCTTTGTGCTCGCTGTCATGCGTTCTGTGAACGCACAGGTAGCCGTTGAAGGCGCCAAGCCCAAAACTCCCAAGCAGCAATCCGTATCCGCATGGACCGCATCAGCGTCGGCTGCCTTGCTGCTCTGGGCCATTTCCGCCGGCTCAATGGCATTCTTCCTGACCGCAACCGTGCTGGTCTACGCGCTGGCTCTCTCCTCGCTGCGCCGAGCTCGCAGCCTGTGGTGGATCCCGTTGCCAGCTGTGGTATGGAACCTTCCGCTGCTGGTTGCCGCACTGGGCGACCCGCGCCTGTTGTTCACCGAGCCCGGTGCTGCGACAGCGTTTTCGCCTGCGTCGCCGTGGCAGATGCTGCTGGGCTTCCCGGAAGCATTTAACCCGGCGGTCGGCCTGGTGGGCTGGGACATCCTGCCAGCCGGTCCATGGGCGCTCGTGGCAGCCCTGCTGGTCGGCGCCCCGGTCATTTTCATGGCCGTTTTTGGCACGCTGAGCTCCGCATTCAGCGTCAATGCTGTCATGCGCCGGAACTCGCGGCGACTGCTGTGGGGCGCCGTGATCGCTGTGGCCGCTGGATGGGCTGTTGGCTTCGTCCCGGTCACCATGGATTCGCACACTGCGGTTACCGCCTATACCGGTCCGTTTGTTTCCTTTGCGGTTTTCGCGCTGATCGCAGCTGCGGCGAACGCTTTGGCCGCATTGCGGCACGAGGACAAGCCGCGCGCTGTCCGCGCAGGCGCACCCCGCTTGGCCTTGGCCTTGACAGCTGCGCTCAGCGTGGTGGCCGTACTGGCCTCCGGCTCGGTGCTCCTGGCGACTCAGCTGAATCCAGCAGCCGCATCGGAATCCATGGCCAAGCTGGTGAACACCCAGCAGGTTGGCTCCTCGCAGCCGCGCACCTTGCCGGCTACAGCAGCGGATGCGGGTCGTTCGGAATTCCAGGAGCGCACCCTGGTGCTCAGTCCGCGGTCTTCCGGCGAAATCGATAGCCAGCTGGTCTCCGGCTCCGGAGAAACCCTCGATAGCATCAGCCGCTATTCGCAGGTCAAGCAGCTTCAGGGAGGCATGCTGGATCCAGAACGCAACGAAAGCTCAATTACCGCATCGGTGCAGAGCAAGGCAGTAGCCATGCTGCTCTCCGAATCGGCACTGGATTCCCGCAAGTCCCTGCGTGAATTGGGCATCGGCTACATCGTGTTGAACGAAACCGGCGAATCGGTTCCAGCAACCGTACGCGCCCTTGACTCAGCTACCGGATTGGCCTCCGTGGGACAAACCGACAGCGGATGGCTCTGGCGTGTGGACTATGGAACCTCGTCTGGTGCCGAAGGCACCGGCTTTGCCCGCATCGTCGGCAAGGACGGCGCGGTCACCGTGCTGCCTGCCAACCGCGGCAAGATCAGCAAGGTGCAGATCCCGGCTTCTGATTCGGAACGCACCCTGGTTCTGGCCACGGCAGCCGATCCGAAACTGCGGGCAAGCTTCAACGGCGAGCAATTGCGCTCCGTGGCTTACCCGGAGGATTCGGAGACCCGCTGGGCACAGGCCTTCGAGATTCCAGCAGGCGGTGGCGAACTGTCGCTGTCGCACAAGGAAGCCATGGCAATGCCTTTCTTGATTCTGGCTTGCGCCGTCCTGCTGATTACCGTGTTGCTGGCCATTCCGGTGCCAAGCTCGCGGCGTTTCGCGAACTACCGCAATAGCGATTACCGGTTCCGCGAACCCCGTGCAGAGGACGAAGCACTGGCTGACGCCTCTGAGGTTCTCGCCGCGGCCGAAGTGCACAGCCCCCCTGCGGCAACTGGCATGCTTCCACAGAGCCGACGCGAAGCCCGTGAACGGGCCAGCGAGATCCGAGACAACTTGACCCCGAAGCTCAACGACCGGATATCGGGCGATGACGCCGAGCAGGAGAAGAAGTAGTGAGCGACGAGAAGAACGTGAACTCAGCGGATTCTGCTGACAAGCCTGCCGAACAGGTACCCGCGCCAAAGCCAGCGGCCAGCTTCCAGGGCGCTGCAGGATCCCAGGAACCGGTATCCGCGGCGCTCTCGCGTGCAGAGCAAAAAGCTGCCAAGGCCAAAGCCAAGGTTGATGCCAAGCTCGAGAAAGCACGGGCCAAGGAAGCGCAGCTGCGTGCCAAGGCCGACGCCAAGAATGCGGCCAGGGAACAGAAGTCCCTGGAAGCTGAGCAGGAATCGGCGGCCAAGGCCGAGGCAAAGGCCCAGAAGAAGAACGCATCCCCAGCACCTGCCAAGCCTGAGACCGCGCCGGCCCCGGCAGTTGAGCCAGCCGCTGCTGACTCGGCAAAAACCGGCCAGGCCGATCAGGGCAGCAAGGCCGAAGCCGAAGAAAAATCCGAGCCATCGGGCAACAGCCAGCCAAACGCCACCACGGCTGCGGCCGGTGCACCCGAGGCCAAGCCTGAAGCAAAAGACCAGCCGGCCCAGGCCGCCCAGCAAGATTCTGCTGGCGCGCATCCGGCTCATAAGAGCACCGACCCAGCAGCACCAGCTGCGCCCGCGGCAGCTCACGAGCCCAAGGCCGCCCACAAGGCCGAGCCCGAACAGGCTGCGGCGCCGGAGAAGCAAAAGCCGGCGGAAAACAGCAAGGACGCGGCGGGAGACAGCCCGTCTGCAAAAGCTGTCGCAGACACTGGAACGGCTTCGGCTTCGCCATCGACGGAGGCTGCTTCGAAGAAACCTGCGCCAGTAGCCCAGGAACCAGAAAACGCCAAGGCGGCCAAGCGCCGCCGCAAGCTGGAAAAGATTCGCGCCGCAGAGGCGGCTAAGGAAGAGCAGGCTCAACAAGCCCAGGCCACCGAAGCTGGCATTGCCAGCGAATCCGCAGCCGGCAGCGTGAATGCACGCCGCAAAAAGCTGGACAAGGCGCGAGCTGCTGCCAGCAAGGATGCTGCCACCGCATCCACCCGCAAGAAAACTGGTGCAGTGCTGTTGAGCCTGGCCGCTGTGCTTGCCGCCAGCGCTGCAGTGGGCGCAGGATCCCTGGTTGCCCCGAAGGCTGCCGAAAAGACCCTGTCGGCCGCGGTGACCAACCTGCCAGCCGGCGATGCCAGCAGCGTCTGCGCGCCCACCCCGAAATTACTGAAGGGCGTTGACGGTACAGATCCGCAATTTGCCGCGGGAGGAAAGGAAATCTCCAGCAACCTGCGCAGCATTGCCGTCTCCGACTTGGCAAAGCGCATCCCGGGATCATCCTTCGCCAAACTTGACGGAACCTCGGAACGGCCACTGACCGAGCGCATCGCAGAAGCCCAGGCGCTTGAAGCCCGCGGATCGGATGATGATGGCCAGACCGGGCGCACCAGCAAGGTCTCGACCGTCAATGGCGTCGACGACGCCCAGATGTACTCGCTGCAGCCGTTGGGCGGCCTGGCCTCTGAAGGCAGCGCCCTGCGCAGCTACCAGGCCAAGGACGGCGACCTGGCGGGCTTGGCGACGGGCACCTGCCAGGCGCCGGCATCAACCTGGAGGTTCACCGGCCTGCAAACCAGCACCGGGTCCACCAGCGTGATGAACCTGGCCAATCCAACGCATACCACGGCCCAGGTTTCCTTGCGGCTGCGCGGGCCCGAAGGCCTGATCGACACCCCGACCCTGCAGAGCATCGTCTTGGCGCCAGGGGAGAGCCGCGCTCTTGTTCTTGGCGGCTACGCCCAGGATATGGACTCGGTCTCTGCCGAGGTCACCAGCCTTGGCGGCAAGATCACCGCTTCGGTGCAACAGGCTGCCCTGCGCGGGTTGACCCCATCGGGTGTCGATCTCGTGGCAGCCAACGCCTCGGCCTCGAACACCCAGGTGATTCCGGGTGTTTGGATTGACGAGAAATCGAATTCCGATGCGCTGAGCAAGGACGATGGCACTTTGGTTCCGCAGCTGCACGTCTCGGCCACGGGTTCTTCCGGAGCCGGATACAAGGTCAAGGTGCTCGGCAAGGACGGCGAAGTAGCTGCCAGCTTCGATGACAACCTTGCTGTATCCTCCAATGCCACCGATGTGCAGAGCTTGAAGCAGCTGGCGGGCGGCTATTACACCATCGTGGTTGAATCGGATGCTCCGGTGACCGCAGCGGTGCGCATGGTCCGCGGCAGCGATCCGAAGGATTCCTCGGATACCGCATGGGCCGCCAGTTCCAACGTGCTGGCCGGAACCCAGGCCATGCCGCTCTCGGCCAATGGAGCAGGAACATTTGCCCTGGCCGCTGTTGATTCCGACTCCACCGTGGAAGCCACCGTGGTGAGCAAAAATGGCAAGCTGAACAAGGGCAAGAAGCTGGCGATCAACGCCGGCTCCAGCATCGTCTTCGACCCGAGAACCGTTGCGGATGACGCCCAGGCAGTGATTTTCTCTACCGACGCGAACACGTATATTGGACAGCTGACCCTGAGTTCTGAACGTTCTATTGCCTGGGCTGCCATGCCCCAGGCCAATGCCGGTCGCGACGGCATCGTGGTGAATATCGGCGGGTAGCCTCCCGCCACCAAGGAATAGTTTTATGGTTACCCCCTTCGGCTGGCTCGCCAGCCGAATCTCACTGGAGCGCCGCAGCTTGCGCGCGGCCAGCCTGACCGCAATGATCGCCGCCATCCTGATCATCGTTGGCGGCGGTGTCGTGCGCGTGACCGGTTCGGGCTTGGGCTGTCCCGACTGGCCGGCCTGCACCGACGGGTCATTGGCACCCACGGCGCAGATGGGCATTCATGCGACCATCGAATTCGCCAACCGGTTGCTCACCACGGTGCTCTGCGCTGCGGTGGGATGGGTGATCATTGCCGCTCGTCTGCAGCGCGAACCGGTGCCAGCCATTACCCGCTGGGCCTGGGTGCAGTTTTGGCTCGTGGTGCTCAACGCCGTGATCGGCGGGGTCACGGTGTGGGTGAAGCTCAATCCCTTCATGGTGGCAGGGCATTTCCTGGCTGCTACATTGCTGCTCACGGCCGCGGCCATCACCTGGGACAAGACGCAGAACCTGATAGCCGGGGAACATCCGGCCAGCACCGGCAAGCTCAAGGCCCTTGGCACCATCATGCTTGCAGCCAACGCCGTATTGGTCATCGCAGGCACCGCCGTAACCGGCTCCGGACCGCACGCCGGGGACTCGGCCGACGTGCCGCGCATGGGCTTTGACTGGCTGGGCATCACTGTTTTCCACGCCTTGGTGGCGGTGCTGGCCCTGGCAACGGTGGTGGTCATGTGGCGCACGGCGAATCAGCAACAAATAGCCAGCGTGTCCCGCAAGGCGAAAATGTATGTGCTGGTCTTCGCCGGGCAGGGCCTGATCGGCATCGTCCAGGCGCTCACGCACCTTCCCGAGCTGCTGGTGGTCTGCCACCTGGTCGGTTCTGCGCTGGTCTGGATTGGCGCGATACGCCTGCTGCTGGCCAGCCATGCACCGCAGCGCAGCGCCGCCGCGGCGGCTCACTCGTAATCAGGGTCGTCGGGGAAATACGACGGGTCAATCTCGCTGATTGGCTTGACCCACAGCTGGGACACCTCGTGGACCACGCATTGATGGACCAGGTCCAGCAACTCGCCAGGACTGTCGGCAATCTGCTCGATGGGCAGGCGGAAAATGATGATTTTTGCCCGCTCGCTGGCGGTGGCCGCCACGGAGGACGCCAGCGGGATCCGGTCGCCAACGGCCTGGGCCTGGTTGATGAGATTGTCGCTGGGAACCGGCTCGATCAAGAAGTCGATAAGCTCAATCTTCTGCGGCCAGCGCTCGGAAAGCCGCTGGGCACTGGCCATCACTGCGTCATCGAACCGCTCTTGCCTGCCTCGGTAGGCAGGAAGATGCATTGGCAGCAACGGCCCGCGGCGCCCCCGGCCGTGGCGATTGCGCCGCGGCCCGCTGGGCTGATTCGGCACCTTGGAGTTCATCACCCCAGCCTATCGCCCCGGATGGCCTCTGGCCGCGCATCGGCCCGTAAACACCGCTAGATCCCCGGTTAGCGCCAATGGCACGAGTAGAATGGGAACCGTGGAAGGTCTTCGTCTTTGTTCTCGCCCAGCTTGCCGTGAAGCAGCTCGTGCAACCCTCACCTACGTATACGCGGATTCAACTGCTGTACTGGGTCCGCTAGCGACCTATCCGGAGCCGCACTGCTACGACCTGTGCGCGCGGCACGCCAATCGCCTGACCGTCCCCAGCGGCTGGAACCTGATTCGCGGAGCCATGCCGGATGTGCTGGAGCCCGAAGACGAACTGAATGCGCTGGTGAATGCGGTGCGCGACACGCAGCCGGCGGCCCGCGAGCCGCGGCACGCCTCAACTTCCCCGGTGGATTCGGTGCGCGCTCGCGAAAACCGCGGCCAGCGCTTTGACTCTCGTGTGCGCCTGGCCGTTTTGCCGGATAAGGAACAGTAAGTACCGTTCCAAGAACTTTTCCCAGCACTTCGCGCTTGTGTCTTAGCCGAAACATGTTTTAGGTGTGGTAATCCGTCGCAAGAGCCTTTCGGGTGGATATGCTGAAGGCGCGTGAGCCCTTCGCGGCTTGCCAATTACCCCAAAACATCACACCATCGCGCGAATTGCAGGAGGTCTGCTCATGGCTGAGGCGGCGAAAAACCCTTCCGGAGGGCAAGGAAATGCGGGCCAGCCCGCATCGGCTGGCCCGGAAGGCGCGCCAAGTCCAAAGGCATCCCTGAGCCAAAAGGCCGAGGAGCTGGCAGCGCGTTTGGAAGCCCACAAGAACCAGGCGCAGGCTGAGGCGGCCAAGGAAACCGTTGCCCGGGAAGCCGCCCGCAAGGAAGCAGTGCGCTTGGCCATGTCCGGAAAATCCGAGACTCCTGCGCAGCCCGAAGCCATCAAGCCTGCAGCCCAGAAAGCAGCGCCTGCCAAGCCAGCCGAGGCCCCGCCGGCGCAGAAGCCAGCCGCAGCCAAGCCAGCAGCTCCTGCCGCCGCGAAAAAGCCGGCGGAGGGGAAAACCGTGGCTGACAAAACCGCTCCCGCCAAGCCTGCAGCGGCGAAGCCAGCGGCCAAACCGCAGGCCAACGAGCCAGTTGAAGACGTGATTCGCGCAATCAAGCTTCCCCATGAACTTGCGGCCGAAAAGAAGACCGCAAGCCAGCCCGAAGCACCGGCAACGAGCGTGCAGCCGCAGGCAGAGGAGCCAGCCACGAGCACCGCACAGCAGGTACCGCCGGTTTCGGTCGCTCCGAAAACTGGATCGCTGCCCACCACGAAAGCCGCTGTGGCACAGGCCCGCAATCGCGTCTTCGGCAGCTACGAGCCGGAGCCAGAACCTTCGGAGGCGGCCGTCAAGCGCCGTGTCGCCCGCGAACGCGCCTTGAACTCCAAACCGCCCCTGGGCCGCACCGCGCAGGTGATAGTAGCCCTGGTCTTCCCGCTGCTGACCCTGATCGCTGCCATCCGCCTGATCGCCACCCCGGCCTTCTTGGCGCTGTCCTACGCACGCCCCGGATTCCCAAGCGACAGCTTCGGATTCACCGAGGCCGAACGCCTGACCTACGGCAGCTACGGCGTGGACTACCTGAACAACTTTGCCGGACGAGAGTATCTGGCCGGGCTCAAGCTCTCCACGGGTTCGAGCATGTTCACCGAAGGCGAGGTGCAGCATATGGTCGATGTGAAGCACCTGATTGGCTTCGCCTACGTGCTTGGCGTGGTCTTGGCAATCATCCTGGTCATCGGCGTCTGGTACCTCGCCAAGCGCTATGCCGGCGGTGTGCGCAGAGCCCTGTTCTCCGGCGCCATCGTGACCCTGGCAATGATTGCGGTGCTCGCTGTGGCAGCGCTGATGGGGTGGGAAACCTTCTTCACCCAGTTCCACGCGCTGTTCTTCTCCGAAGGAACTTGGACCTTCAGCGTCAGGGACACCCTCATCCGCCTGTACCCCGAGCAATTCTGGGTTGATAGCGCCATTGGCATTGCCGCCCTGGTGCTGGCAACTGTTCTCGCGGTTCTGGTCAGCTGCTGGCCGACCGGACGCCGCCGCGAGTCCTCCCGGCTGCGCCAGGAAGCCCGCGCCTTCGGCATCGGCAACTAGGCATAAGCGCAGCAAACTGATTCAGGCGCCGCATCTGCGGCGCCTGAATTGTTTAACTGGCCTCCTACTTGGAGTAGAACTCCTGGATCCGGTCATCAAACTGGTCGAGGACACTCTGCCGCTTGAGTTTCAGCGAGCTGGTCAGGTGGCCTGAGGCCTCGGTGAATTCCGCATCGAGGACCACGAACTTGCGAATCGATTCGGCCTTTGAGACCGTCAGGTTCGCTGTTTCCACATATCGCTGGATTTCGGCAATGACCTCGGGATGAACTGCAGCTTGCGCCAGGGACAATTCGCCCAGTCCCTTGGCTTTGCCCCACAGGACGAGTTCCTCATGATCCAGGGTCACCAAGGCTGAAATAAACGGACGCTGTTCGCCGGCCAGGACGCACTGGGCCACAATGCGCCCGGCGCGAACCATCTCCTCCAAGGGGCCGGGGGAGACGTTTTTGCCGCCGGCCGTGACAATCAGTTCCTTCTTGCGCCCGGTGACCTTCAAGTACCCGGCCTCATCCAGGACGCCGGTATCACCGGTCTTGAAGTAGCCGCCAGCATCGAAGGCTTCCGCGGTGGCCTGGGGATTGTTGTGATAGCCGGAGAAGACGCCGATGCCCTTGACCAGGATCTCGCCATCGTCGGCGATCCTGACGCTGGTTCCGGGGATTGGACGCCCCACCGTGCCTACGCGGGTATGCGAGGCCTGGTTCACGGTGGCCGGCGCGGTGGTCTCGGTCAATCCGTAGCCTTCCACCAGCTGGATGCCGGCGCCCCGGAAGAAATGCGCCAGATCCTGGTTGAGCGCGCTGGCCCCCGAAATTGCGTAGCCGCATTCGCCGCCAAAAATGCCGCGCAGTTTTGGATAGAGCACCTTGTTGAACAGCGCATGCCGAGCACGCAGGCCCAGGGGCAGGCGTGCCTTGAGGCCCCGGGCACGCGCATCGCGGATCTTGGAAACGTCGATGGCAGTCTGCTCGGCCTTCAAGAACAGGCCGGCCTTGCCGCTGCTCTCAGCTGTTGCCAGCGCGGTGGTGCGAATCTTCTCGAAGACGCGTGGAACGGCCAACAGGAAGCCGGGCTTCACGGCTGCCATGTCCTGGACCAGATTAGCCATGGAACTTGAATGGGCGATGATGGAGCCGCCGTGGATGCAGGTCTGCTGGACGGCGCGGGCGAGCACGTGGGCCAGCGGCAGGAACATCAGGGTGCGTCGCTGGTCGCCGAGAACTTCGCGCATGTGCCCGGCCAGGTTGTGGGCGACCATGGCGAAATTGGCGTGGGTCATATTGCAGCCCTTGGGGCGGCCGGTCGTGCCCGAGGTGTACACCATGGTGGCTACGTCTTCGAGCTTCATGGATGAGCGGCGGGACTCGATGGCCTGCTCATTGACTTCGCCAGGCTCCACGAGCAGCCGGTGCAATCCTGCTGAAGGTATCAGCGCCTTGTCGGACTGGTCCGAACCCTCGAAAATGTGGATGCGGATCTCGTCGCCCAGCTGCGCGGCGGCCTGTCGCACATTGGCCCGCAACGCGTGGTCTTCGGCGAAGACGACGCGGGCGCCTGAATCGCGGAGGATCCATTCGATCTGAAATGGGCTTGAGGTCTCGTAGATGGGAACCGAGACGCCGCCGGCAAACCAGATGGCCTCTTCCGCCAGCGCCCACTCGTAGCGCGTTCTCGAGACGATCGCGACCTTGTCGCCTGGCTGAAGCCCATCATTGATCAAGGTGGTTGCCAGGCGCTTCACATCGGCGAGGAAATCTCCCGCGCTCACATCGCGCCAAGAGCCCTCGCGCTGCACGCTGAACAACGGCTGGTCCGAACCGCGGGCGACGCGGTCGAGGAGAAGATTCGTCGTATTAACTTCTGGTGCTAATTCAGTAAGCAGCTCGACGGTTACTTCGTGCATGGAAGCTGAACCCTTCGGGAATCGATAATCGTCAACGTGGCCTGGTTCATGGCATCAAGCGCCGATCTGCCCCGGTGCCTAGCCCCAGCTGGGGATCCACACGTGCAGGCGCCAGAGCTCATCTGCAATCATTTCCCCAGACCAAATCGACCAGAAGAAGGCCGATGTGACTAGGAATAACGCAATAACCAGGGTGACCACGATAATGCGTGAGCGGTACATGAGTCCGGAATTCGGCTCACGCGGAATGAACCTGCCAATCATATACGTCAATGAAAGGATCATGAACGGCACCAGCGGCAGGGTGTAGAAGAAGAACATCGTGCGTTCCGGGTACATCAGCCATGGCAGGAAACCGGCCACGGCCGAGGAAAGAATGGCCCCGGCACGCCAGTCGCGGGCTCCGATCCACCACAGGATCAACAGGAACATGCTGATCGAGCAGGCCCACCACAACAGTGGGTTGGGGAGGTCGGTGATGACTTCGGTGCAGCGCTTCAGATCGCAACCGTTGACGCCCTGGTCGTAGCCTTCGAAGTAGAACAGCACCGGGCGGCCTGCGAAAGGCCACGTCCATGGCGAGGATTGCCATCCGTGTTCTGAACTGAGTCCCGTGTGGAATTCGTAGCCAGCCTGGTGATAGTGCCAGAGCGAGCGCAACGGAGCGGGCAACCAGCTGACGCCGTCGCCGGGATTCTCTTCAGCCCATTGCCGGTAGCGCCCGCCGGCAGTGATCAGCCAACCAGTCCACGTGGACAGGTAGGTGAGCAGTGCGAGCGGGATCATCGTGAAGAACGAGTAGATGCCGTCGCGGGTGAAAGCGGCACGCTGCCAGTGATGAATGCCTGCGGTGCGACGCGCGGCGAAGTCCCACAGCACGGCCATGATGCAGAAAACAGCCACAAAGGACAGCGCTGACCACTTGATGCCGACCGCCCCGCCGAGCATGACCGCTGCAACCAGGCGCCACGGGCGCCACCACAGCATCGGCCCGTAGCCCAGAAGGAATTCATCGGGCCTGTTGCCCCGGGGGACACTGAGCTTTCGAGCCAGTTGGGTCCGCCCATGGATTCGATCCTTGAGCAACGCGTAAAACGCGGCCAGGACGAAGAACATGAGGAAGATATCCAGAAGCGCGGTGCGTGACATCACGATGGAATGGCCATCGATGGCCATCAACAGTCCGGCGGTGCCAGCCAGGATATGGGAACCGAAGAGCAGCCGGGCGCAGAGGGTGACCAGCAGTACGGAAAGGGTGCCGAACAGCGCCGTGCTGAAACGCCAGCCGAAGCCGTTGAAATCGCCAAAGAGCAGCATTCCAAAGCCGATGAGCCATTTGCCCAGCGGCGGATGGACCACGAAGGAAGAATCCGTGGTGAGCTGGGGATCCCCGGCTATGAATTGCGCGTCGCTGTCATCGGCCCATTCGCGTTCATAACCGCTCTGCAGCAGCGAAAATGCGTCTTTGACATAGTAGGTTTCGTCAAAGATCAACACGTGCGGATGAGCAAGGTTGATGAAACGCAGCAAACCGGCAAGCAGCGTCACCGCCAGCGGAATGATCCATAGCAGCGGTCCGCTGAGCGCTACCGTGGGCAGGAGCCGCTGTTTCAGGCTCTCGAAAGTGAAGGCCTGCCGCGTTGAACGGACGTGGCCAATAATCGCGGAGTTAGGAGTCGAGATGCCCATCACCAGATCATGCTACCGGCGTGAAGGGAGGAATGTGGGCTTTTCATACTTCGCGTAGGCTTAAGAATGTGCAGATCTCAGAGAATGAGGGCGTAATCGTCCTCGGCGCTACCCCAATTGGCAATTTATCCGATGCTTCCCCGCGGTTGCGGGAAATGATGGCGACCGCGGATATCATCGCCGCGGAGGACACGAGAAACTTCCACCACCTCGCCCATGCACTGGGTATCAAGATCACCGCCAAGGTGATGAGCCTTCATGAACACAACGAAGCCCACAAGCTTTCTGAAGTCATCGACTTGGCAGCCCAGGGGGCAACGATCCTGGTCGTCTCCGACGCGGGAATGCCAGCTGTTTCGGATCCGGGCTACCCGCTGGTGGCGGCCGCGCTCAGCGCAGGCATTCGCGTCACCGCTGTGCCTGGCCCTTCAGCCGTGTTGACCGCGCTCTCGCTTTCGGGTCTGCCGACAGGGCGCTTCACCTTCGAGGGGTTCTTGCCACGCAAGGCAGGGGAGCGGCGCAAAAGGCTGGAATCGTTGCTGGCCGAAGAACGCACCATGGTCTTCTTCGAAGCGCCGCATCGCCTGGGCGATTTCCTGGAGGCAGCCGTTGAAGCCTTTGGCGAAAACCGCCAAGCAGCCGTGGCCCGGGAATTGACCAAAAAATTTGAGGAAGTCCGTCGTGACTCGCTCGGTGCCTTGAAACAGTGGTCCGAGGACGGCGTGCGTGGCGAAATCGTCGTGGTGATCCACGGCGCTGAAGAAGCCGAACCGGCCACGGTGGATGAGTTGTTGCCCAAGGTTGCGGCACTCGTGGAACAGGGCACTCGAATGAAACAAGCCGTGGCTGAAGTTGCCGAAAAATTTGGCGTGAAGAAACGCGATCTTTATGAGGCTGTCCTGGCCGAACGTCACGAAGCGGATAAATAGCGGAATTCGCATAGGCTGATTGCACAATGAATCTGCGCATTTATAGTGCACAGGGCGATTTACAGTTCGCTTGTGCCGAGAATAGCGTAGGCATCAACGACGATTAGTTTCATTTATAGTTTCAGGAGATGCGCGTATGTCGATCACTGCCCAGCGCGAAGCAGAACTGCTTGCAAAGGTTCCAACCGGTCTTTTGATCAATGGCGAATGGCGCGATGCCTCGGACGGCGGCACCTTCGACGTGCTGGATCCAGCCACAGGAGAAAAGCTGCTGACCCTTGCCAGCGCCACGAGCGAAGATGCCATGGCCGCTTTGGACGCAGCGGATGCCGTGCAGGCCGAATGGGCCTTGACGGCACCACGCGAACGGGCTGAGATTCTGCGCCGCGCCTTCGATCTGGTCACCGAGCGCAAGGATGACTTCGCCCTGCTGATGAGCCTGGAAATGGGCAAGCCACTAGCCGAGGCCTACGGCGAAGTGACCTACGGTGCCGAATTCCTGCGCTGGTTCTCCGAAGAAACCGTGCGCCACTACGGCCGCTACGTGACCACCCCCGAGGGCAAGAACAAGGTTCTGGTCCACCACAAGCCGGTGGGCCCATGCCTGCTGATCACCCCGTGGAACTTCCCATTGGCCATGGCCACCCGCAAGGTCGGCCCAGCAGTTGCTGCAGGTTGCACCATGGTGCTCAAGCCAGCCAAGCTGACCCCGCTGACTTCCCAGCTATTCGCTGCCACGATGATGGAAGCTGGCCTTCCGGCAGGCGTGCTGAACGTTGTTTCCGGTGCCTCGGCTTCGAAGATCTCCGGCCCATTGATGCAGGACGACCGCCTGCGCAAGGTCTCCTTCACCGGTTCGACCCCAGTGGGCAAGCAGCTGATGAAGGACGCCGCCGACAAGGTGCTGCGCACTTCGATGGAACTGGGCGGCAACGCGCCGTTCATCGTTTTCGAAGATGCCGACGTGGATGCCGCAGTCGAGGGCGCCATGGCTGCCAAGATGCGCAACATGGGCGAAGCTTGCACCGCAGCCAACCGCTTCCTGGTCCACGTTGATGTTGCCGAAGAGTTCACCGCAAAGTTCGCCGAAGCGATGAAGGCACTGAAGCCAGGCCGTGGCACCGAAGCAGGCACCACCGTGGGACCACTGGTGGAGGAAAAGGCTCGCGACGAAGTGCACGCACTGGTCGAGGATGCAGTCAGCGCTGGCGCAACTGCTGTTACCGGTGGCGCACCGGTCGAGGGCCCAGGCTACTTCTACCAGCCAACCGTTCTGGCCAACGTAGCCAACGACGCGAAGATCCTGACCCAGGAGATCTTCGGCCCGGTTGCTCCAGTGACCACGTTCACTTCCGAGGAAGAGGCCATCAAGCTGGCCAACTCCACCGAGTACGGCCTGGCCTCCTACATCTACTCGCAGGACTTCAACCGCATGTTCCGCGTTTCGGAGCAGATCGAGTTCGGCCTGGTTGGCTTCAACGCCGGCGTTATCTCCAACGCAGCAGCACCATTTGGTGGCGTGAAGCAGTCCGGTTTGGGCCGTGAAGGCGGCGCTGAAGGATTGGGCGAATACACCACCGTGCAGTACATCGGCATCGCCGATCCATACGCTGCAAAGAAGTAGATCAACGCATCTAATGATGCGTCGCAGATAATTGATGCCCGGCCACTTGGCCGGGCATCAACTGTCTGCAGGCTATTTTCTGGCACCTTCTGCCGTGGCTCTTTTTCCTGGCGTTGAACGCAACGAGCGCGGGAAAAGGAAACTGAGGATCCGGCGTCCTGCGGGCAGTTCCCCGCGAAGCTGGCTTTGAACCTCGTGCAATGCGTCCAACAGTTCAGGCGCATCATCTGCAGGTACATGCCGACCTGCGTAGAAGCTCTGCTCAATGGCGGCCTGGAGCAATTGCAGTGGCTTGGCGAGCCGCGGGTGGTCATCGGCCAGGCGCACGAGATAGTCGCCCACTGATTCATGGACGCCTGCTTCAACTCCCGCATCCATTCCAACACTGAGCAGTTCGGCCCACAATGCTTGTGCCGCATCAGGGGCGCCGGAACGGACCAGGGCCAGGCGCTTTTGCCGAGTGCGTTGCCGGCGCCAAGGACCAACGCATAATCCGGCAGCCGCCAACAAGATAGCCAAGGGCGCCAACCAGATGGCGGTATTGCCATCACGTGAAGAAGAACCCGTCGTCGCCTGAGGCGTTGGATCGGGAGACTCGGAACGAGGCGGAGTGCTGCGCGACGTGGGGACCTCAGGCGCCGTACTCTCTTGAGGCGCTGCGGTACTGGTTGGTTCCGGCGCATAGGTTGGCGTGTAGCCTCGGCCCGGAGTCGGTTCGAAAGGCACCCAGCCCAGCCCGTCAAGATACAACTCTGGCCAGGCATGAGCCTGCTGCCCGCTGACCTCATAGCCCTTGAGCTCGGTGCCCGGCTCCAGCAAGCTGGCGAGCGAGGTTGCAGCATCAGAATTATCAACCGTGATGGTTTCGCCGGTGGCCACGCCAGGGGCGTAGCCCACGGCAATTCGCGAGGGGATCCCAGCCTCACGCGCCAGCAGAGCCATGGCCGAGGCGAAGTGCACGCAATACCCCTGGCGGCGGTTCAGGAAAGCTTTGACTACCTCAGCGTTGGCACCGTCGTAGCCTTCCCGCAACGGAGTGCGCTCGGAGTAAACGAAGTTACCGTAGCGGAAGTAATCCTGGAGGGCCACTGCTTTTTCCAAATTGGTCCTCGGCGTGCTTCCCTTATCGTAGGCTTCCTCCAGCGCCTGTTCGAGCATCGGCTGCAGGGCGTTGTCCGAGTCCTGGGGGAGTTGCGTGTAGTCCGACGATATGAAATCGTTCGTGCCAATGCGCCGCTGATCGAGGTACTCAACCATCTCCGGGGTGATATTCAATGGCGCATAGGCCACGGTAATATCGCCAGTCGCGCCAAGCGCATCACCGCTAAGCCGAGCTACCGAGGTTTCAAGGGTCCATTGCCAATCTCCCTGGATTCCACTGACCAGATTACTGCGGTCGGGCAACGGCAATAGCGGATTCCTATTGCCCCTCGGCCAAGTCATCTGCACAATTTCCTCGGAGCTGGATAATAGCGAAAAATTATTGTTGACCGCCACGTCGCCCGAATAATCGGTATGGAACAGGTCCTCGGTCGGTTCCCAGCGTTCATTGGTCAGTTCCTTGATGACCTGGGTGCGCAAATAAGGCGCCTTCGAGGCGCTGGTGTAATAGGTCAAGAACGGATCTGACCCATTGGAGCGGAGATCCCGTCCGAGATTGATCAGCGGGTCAACATTGTTGGCCAGCAGGTCCCCGGACGGGCGTTGCCCCTCGGGGAACATGCCGGTGCGGAACCCCGGCATCCACAGGCTCGCGGCAATCAACGATCCAACGCAGGCCAGAGCGGTGATGCCAAAAATTCCCAAGGTCATCGGCTCGAGGAGCTTGCGCCTGCCCGTGCGAGGCGAAGACTTGGCGAAGGCGTGGGGCACCAAGGCAGCGTACGCCAATATCCCTAAGACCATAAGCGACAGGTAGCCAATCCCGGCGCCTTGCTGCTTGAACAGCGAAGCAACAATCGGGGCGAAAGACAGCGGGATGATCACCAGCAAGGCAGTGCGGCGGAAACTGGCCAGCAGTTCCACCACAAGGCTCACGCCCAGTGACAGAACCAAAATGCCGAAGTCTACATGGATGGAGCTGGCTACCGGCGGGACTTGCGTGGCCAATTGGAGTCCTGCTTCGGACAGCGAAGAGCGGAACCATTGCAAGGCAGGAAATCCATAGGAATTTGCGGTCATGACGTCGTGGCGCATGATGGCAGCGACGGCGATGAGGACTGCAGCCGGGATGGCCAGCCAGCGAACGACGCGTACGCTCCGGATCGCCCCGCAAGCCAGATGCAGGGCAATGTTCGGCAGGACGAGGTAGGGGAACCACGAGGTACCCTCAACGACACCGGTGAGCGACGCCATTCCGGCCAAGACGGCTAAAGCCAGGCACAATGAAGCCAAGATGCGGGGGAGCACATTCTCAACTGCCGGAGCTTGCTCCAGCATGAGGCTCTTTTGTTCTTCTGTTTCGCGAGGCGATGGGGCGCCAGCCAACTGTGAGGTCATTATCCGCCCCACATCTCAGCCGCGCCCATGGTTCCTGGGAGCAGATGAACTTTCCACCCGGTGCCGGCGAGCTCTTGTTGCACGGAATCGTATCGTTCCGGATGCGCTACGAGAATAAAGACTTCGGCAAGGCGTACCGTGCGGGCCAGAGTGGCAAGCCATCGAGCCTGTGCAACGGTGAGTTCGCCAAAAATCATGATGACTGGTTCGTCTCGGAATCCCAGCAGCTCTTTATGCAATCCATCGCCGAATAGCTCTGAGGCGTCGGTATCGAGGCCGCTGGCGTCGAGGGCCAACTCGGCCGTGGCAGCGTGGAATGAGCCAAAGTTTGAGTCAGCGGCGGCCTCCGACGTTGCTTGCCGATGCTGGCTGGTAAGCGGCGCTCCACTGAGATCGCGGAAAGACAGCTGGTAGCCACCGGTCGAATAGCGCAGTCCGATGCCGCTGGCCAGGGACAAAGCTGTTTCAAAACGGCGGCTACTTGGCAAGTCTTCGTTCGACCCGCCGGGGATGGACAGTCGAAGATCCACTCCGCTGTGGCACCAATGCTCAAGTTTTGTGTCCAGGATCAGGAGCGCTTGAGCGGTGGCGACATGATTCTCCTGCCGAACCATGAGCTTGCCTTGCCGGGCGCTGGCCTTCCAGTGGACCTGCCGGATCGAATCACCTTGCTGATAGTCGCGAATGGCAACGTCGTAGTAATCGGCGGTGGTGCTGCGTGAATGCCGTGCATCGCCGGTGAGCATCTGCTCTCCAAGGGAAGCCAAGCGGTGCAGATCCATGAGTTCCGAGCGGACCGGGACCTCCAGGGCTTCGCCGGTGTTGACCATTCCCCGGACCAATCCCAACGTGTCAGAAACGATTTGCTGTGCCGGGCCCAGCTGATGGTTGCCGCGCCTGCCAAAGATCAATTCATATTCGAGTTCGCCAGGGGTGTCGAGCATCGGTCCGCGCCCGAAACCTTCTGGAAGCTGTTCCTGGATGGTTGCCGGTTCCAGACAATGCAATTGCACTTTGCATACTTCGCCAGCACTGGGAGCCGCGGATAGCACCTGTCGCTGGATTCGCGTGCGCCCTCGCAGGCCCAGCGCGAGGGCCCAACTAATGCCGGCCAGCACTACGAGGCTGATGCCCACTGCCATCAATTCATGGCGTCCGAACATGAAGGCGAGGAATACCAGGAAGATTCCTGAGCCGAGCACGCACCATCCGCGCACGGTGAACAGGTCCAGCCGCAACCTACGCAGTATTGCAGGTGTCGAATTTTCTGAACGAACCCACGACAATGCATTACGGGAGTCGAAACGAGGTATCTTCTCCATGCGATGCCAGCTAGCTGACTGGGGTGCTGGAGAGCAGTTCTTGAATGAGGTCCTGGACTTCCACCCCATCAGCGATAGCGCGTCGAGTAAGGATCAGCCGATGGTTCAGCACCATTTGCGCCACGCTTCGCACATCTTCCGGGAGCACGTGGTCGCGGCCGTTAACTGCGGCATGTGCCTTGGCGGCTCGAACCCATTGGATCAGGGCACGCGGTGAAGCCCCTAGCTCAACCTGCGGATGGTTTCGCGATGCTCGGCCCAAATCCACGACATAGGAGCTTAATCTTGCGGTGACGGTGATGGAGCTGACCTGTTCGATCATTTGCCGCAGGTCTGCAAGCTGCAACACCGAGGCCAGGGTTTCCAGCGGCTCATGATGGTGATGGCCGGCAATCATGGATATTTCGGCTTCGCGTTGCGGATAGCCCAAAGAGATCCGTCCCATGAAGCGATCGCGTTGCGCCTCGGGCAGCGCGAAGGTTCCTTCAGAGTCCACGGGGTTCTGGGTAGCAATAACCATAAAAGGCTGTTCCAGGCTGTGGGTGATGGAATCTACGGTGACCTGGGATTCCTCCATGCATTCAAGCAACGCGGATTGCGTTTTGGCATTGGCGCGGTTGATCTCATCGGCAATGACGATATTGGCGAAAATGGGGCCGGGGTGAAAAGTGAATTCGTGAGTCTGCGGCGAATATACTGAAACGCCGGTGACGTCACTGGGCAGCAGGTCCGGGGTGAACTGGATGCGATGCACAGATCCATTCACGCTTTTGGCCAGCGACTTAGCCAGCATGGTCTTGCCAACGCCTGGAACGTCTTCCAGCAACAAATGTCCTTGCGCCAGCAGTACCGTTAGCGCGCTGATGACGGCCTCGGGTTTTCCGGTGATCACGCTCTGCACAGCGTCGAAAATTCGTTGGCAATTCGTTTGGAACGTTGAATCCAGCGATGGCATCGTCGGGTTCGCACTCATTCGAAGTTCCTCCTGCGCAATGGGTCAGCCGCGAGACACTTCGCATCCTGAGACATTCAATAGACTCTTGCTCACCATCATATGGGCATCTTTTGTCCAACAACAGAGGCTAATCTGGCCCGGGGCGCAGGGCGGTTGGGGTTAAAGTACCGGGTGATGACACAATAAAATGAGCAATGGGCTGTAGTAATTAAGTGCAAAGGATCAGCGTGTCAAAGAAGAAGTCGGACACCGACGTTAACCGGGTACCGGAGGCCTACCGTCCCAGCGAGGCTGAGGAATCTGCAGGGCCAGAAGGCCGCGCGCGCAAGACTCACAATGAACAGGGCGGCAGCAAGCGAAACTTGCACTATCCCGAAGCGCCGGAAGCCCTTCCAATCGCGGTGGTCGACAACCATACCCATTTGGACTTTCTTGACGGCACGGTCAACGTTTCTGCGCGCGATGCCTTGGCAGCTGCTGAAGCAGTCGGAGTAAAAGGTCTGATCCAGGTGGGCTGTGATGTGCCATCCTCCGAATATGCCGTGCAGGTTGCCAATGAATACGCCAGCATCCTGGCCGCTGTGGCTATCCACCCGAATGACGCCGCGCGGCTAGCCGAGGCCGGGGAACTCGGAAGCGCCCTTGAGCGCATTGAAGAGCTGGCTTCAGACCCTCGCGTGCGAGCGCTGGGGGAGACCGGGCTTGATTACTTCCGCACGGGTGAAGACGGACGGGATGCCCAGGAGCATTCATTCCGCGAACATCTGCGCATTGCTGTTGAGCTCGGCAAGGCTGTCCAGATCCATGATCGTGACGCGCATGATGACGTTGTGCGTATTCTCAAGAGCTCCCAGCTGCCGCCGAAAGTCGTGTTCCATTGCTTCTCCGGGGATGAGCGATTGGCAAAGATCTGCAATGACAATGGCTGGTACATGTCATTCTCAGGAACGGTCACGTTCAAGAATTCCCATGATTTGCGAGCTGCCTTGAATCTGGCCGATCCGCAATTGCTGCTGGTGGAGACCGATGCTCCGTTTTTGACTCCTCATCCATTCCGCGGACGCCCCAATGCCAGTTACATGATTCCCTATACGACTAGGTTCATGGCGGAAACCAAGGGTGTTGAGCTCGCTGAATTCTGCGCCCGAATCGATGCGAATACCCGAGAAGTGTACGGAGAATTCTAGACTCGCTGGCTGTGCCTCTCGTTACAGGACACTTGCCATGAATATAACAATTCGGTTACGGTGGATGAGATGTTTGAGGTCCTTCCTGCCCTTTGCGGGGCAGCGACAGGCCTCGGCAGCCTGATCCTCGCACCTCGCTGCGTCCGGGAAAGACGGCATAAGTCAGATTGATAAGCAGGCAGCGGGTGCTGCTGGGCTCAACGCGAATTCCTGGAATAGAATTCAGGGTTTGAGCCAATAAACGATGAGGATCTCACTACTGTGACTCACTTGCTCAAGAAAAGCTGGGTTAAATACCTGGCTCAGGCGCTCGCCGTGGCCGTGGTTATCGCCGGCGCCGTGTTCTATGTTGCTGGCCAGAAGTCGGTAGTGATCTCCGTCGATGGAGAAGCCCAGGAAGTCACCACCCGCGCTGCCACCGTCAGCGCGCTGCTGGATCAGCAGGAAATCTCGCTGGACGAGCGCGATGAGATCTCCGCTTCTTTGGATTCGAACCTTTCGGATGACCAGAAGATCGATATCAAGCGCAACAAGTCTGTTGAGGTGACGGTTGACGGCGCCGAGCGCGTGGTCCACACCACCGGCATGACCGTGGCAGATGTTGTCAAGCAGCTCGACCTTGAAAAAGGCTCCGAGGTGTCCCTCGATGAGGATATGCAATTGAGCGCTTTGAGCGACGAGCTTGAAGTAATCACGCCCAAGGACCTCACCTTGATTGTGGACGACAAGAAAAAGACCGTCGCCACCACCGCATCGACCGTCAAGGAACTGCTCGCCGAGCAGGACGTCAAAGTTGATGACAATGATGAAATCAACGTCAAGGTTGACGACGAGACCGACAAGAACGTCAAGGACAGCACCGGTATCAAGGCCGGCGTAGAAGTTGAAGTTATCGAGGTCATCGTCAAGACCTGGGACGAAACCCGCGACATCGACTTCGATGTCGAGAAGGTCAACGACAAGTCCCTGGACAAGGGCGAAACTAAGGTCAAGACCGAGGGCAAGAAGGGCGAACGCGAACTCACCCTGCGCCAGGAAACCCGCAACGGCGAGAAGGGCGAGGAAGAAGTCCTCAAGTCCAAGGTCACCAAGCAGCCAGTCGCCGAAGTTATCCGCGTGGGCACCAAGGAAGAGAAGAAGGAAGAATCCTCTTCGAAGCCTTCGACCAGCACCGGCAACATCTCCGCAACCTGGAAGGCACTGGCAAAGTGCGAATCCGGTGGCAACTGGTCGATCAACTCCGGTAACGGCTACTACGGCGGACTGCAGTTCTCTGCCTCCTCCTGGCGAGCAGTCGGCGGCACCAAGTACGCGCCATTGCCGCACCAGGCCAGCCCGCAAGAACAGATCGCCGCAGCCGAGGTGCTGCGAGCCTCCGGCGGCTGGGGCCACTGGCCGGCCTGCTCGTCCAAGCTGGGCCTGCGCTAAAAGCCGAAGATCTACAACAACGCGACGCGTCCACCATCACGGTGGACGCGTCGCGTTGTTATGTTTGGATCAATCTGGCTGAACTAGAATTGGATTTGTGATGTCTAAGGAATCTTTGCCGCTGCTTGGGGCCACCGAAATCCGTCGTCTGGCCGAAGAGCTGGGAATCCGCCCTACCAAGACGTTGGGGCAGAACTTTGTGATTGATGGGAACACCATCCGCCGCATTGTCGCCGCCGCCAATGTCGACCCCGCCGAGACCGTGCTGGAGGTTGGTCCGGGGCTCGGTTCGCTGACCCTTGGCATCATGGATGCAGCGGCCAGAGTTGTTGCCGTGGAAATCGATCCGCCGCTGGCCCAGCGCCTGCCGCAGACCATGGCCGAGTTCCGGCCCGGGCGCGAAGAAGACCTCACCGTCATCCTCAGCGACGCCATGAAGGTCACCGAATTACCAGGCAATCCGACATCGCTGGTGGCAAACCTTCCTTACAACGTTGCGGTGCCAGTCGTCTTGCACCTGTTGGAGCACTTCCCGTCCATCCGCAACGGCCTGGTGATGGTCCAAGACGAAGTCGCCGACCGCATGAGCGCCACCCCGGGCAACAAGATCTACGGCATCCCGTCGGTCAAGGGCGCCTGGTATGGCACCATGCGCAAAGCCGGGGTCATCGGCATGAACGTCTTCTGGCCAGCGCCGAAGATCCATTCCGGTCTGGTGTCCTTCACCCGCGACAAGGACCGCAGCGACGCTCCGGATCGCAAGGAAGTTTTCGCCATCGTTGACGCCGCTTTTGCCCAGCGCCGCAAAACCCTGCGCGCAGCGCTCTCAGGTTGGGCTGGCTCCGGCGTCCGCGCCGAAAAGATCCTGGTGGCTGCAGGCATCGACCCGAAGGAACGCGGCGAGAAGCTGGATATCGAGCAGTACATCGACATCGCCCGCGCAGCGCAGGGCGTGCCGGCTGAACCGTCGGCCAGCGAGGCCTAGGCATGGCAAAGCAGAGAGTCATCGCCACCGCTCCAGGCAAGATCAACTGCTACTTCAAGGTGGGCCCGCCCCGCGAGGACGGCTACCACGAAGTGGCAAGCCTGTATGTCGCGGTATCTCTGAGCGAACAGATCGAAGCCACCCTGCGCACCGATGGCGAGCTGCAGCTGAGCCTGGAACCTGATTCACCGGTGGTCCATGACCCGGAGAATTTCCCATTGGGCGAAGGCAACCTTGTCTTCCAGGCGGCCCAACTGCTGCGCGAGCACACCGGAACCGCACTGGGTGCGGACCTGCACATCACCAAGCGTGTCCCCATCGCTGGCGGCATGGGAGGCGGGTCAGCGGATGCTGCGGCCACCTTGGTGGCCTGCAATGAATTGTGGGAAACCCATTTGGACCGCGAGGAACTTGGCCGGCTGGGCGCGCGGCTTGGTGCGGACGTGCCTTTTGCACTCATGGGCGGGGCCGCGATCGGCCTTGGCGTGGGGGACCAGTTGGCTCCCTTGCTCACCCGGGCCAAGACGCACTGGGTGCTGATTCCTGCCAGCTACGGGCTGTCCACACCGCGGGTGTATGGAATGCTTGATCGCCTGCGATCCGGTGCGGACGTCGAAGTCCCGAAGGAAATCGATCCGGCGGTCATTGAGGCCCTGATGGCTTCGGACGCTCCAGCCTTGGCCCAGGTGCTGGCCAATGACCTGACGCAAGCGTCGCTGGCTCTGGCTCCGGAACTGGGCACCATGCGGGACCTTGCTGAAGGAGCCGGCGCCCTGCGTGCCATGGTTTCCGGCTCGGGGCCAACCCTGGCCCTGCTGGTCAACGATCATGAGCACGCCGAAGAAGTGATGGCGCAGCTTGGTGACGAAGTTGGCGTGGCGACCATTCCGGTGAATGCTCCGGCCGCCGGTGCGCACATCACGCTGAGCGAGTAGGCCTAAGTACAGCCACTGGGTTCCGCGGCTCCCACAGCTAACCGCAAAGCTGACTTTCTTGATTGCTCTTGTCGTGCAATGGAACTGGCCATAGGCTGATTTCCAAGCGCAAGGTGAAAGTGATTCATTTAGGAAGCACGGGTGGTCCAAGCATGCTCAACGGCCAGGTATCGCATTGGTGGCAAGAAATTGGCATCCCGGAACCACGCCCGAAACTTCGCGGCCACAGCACCGTGGATGTCGCCATTATCGGGGCCGGATTTACCGGGTTATGGACCGCCTACTACCTGGCGAAAGCCAATCCGGGAATGTCCATCGCGGTTCTGGAAGCCCGGCACGTTGGCTATGGCGCTTCAGGGCGCAACGGCGGTTGGCTGACCAACACCATCACCGCTGGCCGGGCTCGCTACCTCAAGACGCACTCGGTGCAAGCGATCAATGACTTCCAACTGGCCATGAACCAAACCGTTGATGAAGTCATCAACGTCTGCGTTGCCGAAAACATCAACGCCGATATTCTGCGCGGTGGAGAATTCGAAGTCGCCTGCACTCCGGCCCAGGAGCAGCGCCTGCGCGCGCATGCCGCGGCGAATAGCGCCTGGGAACACACCGGCACCAAGCTCCTGGACGCGGAAGAAGCCCGAAGCAAGATCAATGTCGCTGGAACGAGGGCCGCGCTATGGCACCCTCATGCGGCCAGGATCCATCCGGCGAAGCTCGTGCGCGGGCTGACGGAAGCCGTGGAACGGCTCGGGGTGGAAATCTTTGAAGATACCACTGTGAAAACCATCCGCCCGAGGCAACTGGAGCTTGATGGCGGAACGGTCAACGCGCAATACATTGTGCGGGCCACCGAAGGATTCACGGCCCAGTTGCCCGGCCATAAGCGGTTGTGGCTGCCGATGAACTCGTCCATGATTGCCACCGAGCCGTTGCCAGACAGGCTTTGGGACGAGCTCAATTGGAGCCAGGGCGAAGTGCTGGGGGATTACGCCCATGTCTACATGTACGCCCAGCGAACCGCTGATAACCGCATCGCCATTGGCGGCCGAGGGGTTCCTTACAAATACGGTTCGCGCACTGATGCCGATGGCCAGACACCGCAGAGCACCATCACCGGCCTTCAAGAAGTCCTGCATCGGATGTTTCCGCAGGCAAGGCACGCAAAAATTGATCATGCGTGGTCCGGGGTGCTCGGCGTACCGCGCGACTGGGCGGCCACCGTTGGCTTGGATCCGCTAACAGGCATTGGGTGGGCCGGAGGCTATGTCGGCACTGGCGTGGCGACCACAAATCTCTCGGGGCGCACATTGCGGGATCTGATCCTGGGCCAGGAAACTGAACTGGTCCGCTTGCCGTGGGTCAATCACGAAGTGCGCAAATGGGAGCCGGAACCACTGCGCTGGCTGGCGACCAAGGGGCTATATGCCGCCTACGGCCAGGCCGACCGAAACGAATTCAAGGGGCGGGAAAGCTCATCGCCGCTGGCCCTCATTGCCGATAAAATCACCGGAAAACCCTAGGGCATGGGGCTAGCTGGTTGTGCCAGGCTGCAGCCCCTCGATACTGTATTCGCGCTTGATGTCCATGGTTCCTTGGCCCCATGGGCTTGAACGCACGCGTTGCTGATGAGCTTCGAAGGCTTCAGCGGTGGCGAATTGCTCGGCGACATCCCATACCCAAGGATCGCCGGTGGGTGTCACCTGGAATGACAGGCATCCGGCTTCCGCCCGGGTCAGCTGCACGTGGGCAGGCAACAGCTCAGCGACGGCATCTGCTTCTGATTGGCTGGCGCAGACAAGGCGCCCGGTCAGGCTCACAATTCCCATGAATCGAGTGTGCCATGCTGTTGCTGGATCAGTGGCACCGAGGGCCAAATGCGACGTTGGCCCGGAACCTGCCAGGATTCCGGGCCAACTCATAATTCCGCAGGGGCTAGCTGGGGCTACTCAAGCATTTCGGTCAGTTCCAGCCAACGCTCTTCCAGCTGGTCAATCTGGCTCTGGTATTCATCGATTTCAGCGGTGAATTTGCCCAGGCCCTCGTAATCGCTCTGGTCGTGGCCTGCCATTTTGGCGTGGACCTTGGCGATCTTTTCGTTCAGCTGGCCGACCTTGCGCTCATTGGCGTTCAGCTCCTTTTGCGCCGCGCGCAGTTCGGCCCCCGATGGGCCTGCAGGCTTGGCTGCCGAGGAGGAGCCCTGCGACTGCGAGGGGTTGGAACCACCGGTTGAACCTTCAGCGGCGCGCAACTTGAGGTATTCATCCACGCCGCCGGGCACATGGCGGAAATGCCCGCCAAGGATGGCGTATTGCTGGTCGGTGACACGTTCCAGCAGGTAGCGGTCGTGGGAGACCACGATCAACGTGCCTGGCCAGGAATCCAAGAGGTCTTCCAGAGCTGCCAGCATGTCGGTATCGACGTCATTGGTCGGCTCATCGAGGATCATCACATTCGGCTCGTCCATCAGGATCATCAGCAGCTGCAAGCGGCGGCGCTGGCCGCCGGAGAGCTCCGCGACCTTGGTGGACAGGTGCGCCGAGGAGAAACCGAGCCGCTCCAGCAGCTGGGCCGGGGTCAGGTCCTTGCCGTCGACGTTGAAGGTGGTGCGGTAGCGGCCCAGGATTTCGCGGACCTTGTCCTGGCCAATGGTCTCCAGCTCGCGGAACTGCTGGTCGAGCACCGCCAGCTTCACGGTCTGGCCGCGCTTGATCTTGCCGCCGGTTGGCTCCACGGTGCCGGCGATCAAGCCCAGCAGCGTGGACTTGCCTGCGCCGTTGGCTCCGAGCAGCCCGGTGCGCTCGCCAGGCCCGATGCGCCAGGTGAACGGCTTGAGCACCTGCTTGGTTCCGAAGGACACCTCGGTATCCAGCAGGTCGATGACGTCCTTGCCCAAACGGCTGGTGGCCATCTTCTGCAGTTCCAGCGGGTTGCGTGCCGGTGGCACATCGGCGATCAGCTGGTTGGCTGCCTCGATGCGGAACTTCGGCTTGGACGTACGGGCCGGGGCACCGCGGCGCAACCAGGCCAGTTCCTTCTTCATCATGTTCTGGCGCTTGTTCTCGGTGACCGCGGCAATGCGGTCGCGTTCCACGCGCTGCAATACGTAGGCGGCATAGCCGCCTTCAAAAGGTTCAACCAGCCGGTCGTGCACTTCCCACGTAGTGGTGCAGACCGCGTCGAGGAACCAGCGGTCGTGGGTGACAACCATCAGGCCGCCAGCATTCTTGGACCAGCGGTTGTTGATGTGGCCAGCCAGCCAGGAGATGCCTTCGACATCCAAGTGGTTGGTTGGCTCATCGAGGATGACAACATCCCAGTCCTGCACCAGCAAGGCCGCCAGGGCCACACGGCGGCGCTGGCCGCCGGAGAGGGTGCCGATGGTGGCTTCCCAATCAAGGTCCGCAACCAGGCCCGAAATAATGTCGCGGATGCGTGCTTCGCCGGCCCACTCGTGGTCGTCCATCTCGCCAACCACGCTGTAGTGCACGGTCGCATCCGGATCCAGGGTGTCGGACTGGTCCAGCACACCCACGCGCAGTCCGTTGCGCAGGGTGACCCGTCCGGAATTGGGCTCGATCTTGCCCGAGAGCATGCCGAGCAGCGAGGATTTGCCTTCGCCGTTGCGTCCCACCAGGCCGATGCGGTCGCCATCGGAAATGCCGATGGTGACCGAGTCGAAGACGGTATGGGTGGGATATTCCAGATGTAGGGCTTCGCCCCCGAGTAAATGAGCCACGATTTCCATTTTACGTTCCGAGTGCAAATCGGCGTGGACCGGTGGCCGGCAACCGCCATGGCGCACCCCTATTTAGCCATGGCGTTTTGCGATTTCGCTCAATGGGGGCGAACATGGCAGAATAATTAGCGTGCTTGTCGGGCATGACCTGCATAAGCCATTTTCCGCCCTGGTGTAATGGCAACACTCCAGCCTTTGGAGCTGTGTATTCTAGGTTCGAATCCTAGGGGCGGAACTACAGATAAAGCGTCGCGCATGTGGCGCTTTTATTCTTTAACCAGTTCAGCCCCGCTCGCTGCGCACGTTAGACTTGTCTAAGGGTTTTCTTCTCTGCCCAAAACCTTGAATCTAATCTGCAGGAGAGCGCACTTGAGCGATCAGGCCAATGCACCAGTTGCTGTCATCGTCCTTGCTGCCGGGGCTGGTACCCGGATGAAGTCGGCCAAGCCGAAGATCATGCACGAAATCGCAGGTCGCTCCATGATTGCCCATGCGCTTCATGCTGCCTCGGCACTGCAGCCAAAAAACCTTGTGGCCGTCGTCCGCCACCAGCGCGATCTGGTTGCCGAGCACATTCTCAGCCAGTTCCCGTCCATCACCATCGCCGACCAGGATGAGATTCCGGGCACCGGCCGCGCTGTCCAGCAGGGCCTGGACGCCATCGATCCAGCCCTTGAAGGCACCACCGTTGTGACCTATGGCGATGTGCCATTGCTCACCAGCGAAGTGCTGCTGGATCTGGTGGCCACTCACGAGGCCAACCGCAACTCGGTGACCGTGCTGGCCACCTCGCTTGAAGACCCCAACGGGTACGGGCGCATCTTGCGCGATGAGAACGGCGATGTCGCCGGCATCCGCGAGCAGAAGGACGCCTCGGCTGAAGAGCTTCTGATCAAGGAAATCAACTCCGGCATCTACGCCTTCGACACCAAGATGCTGCGTTCGGCGCTGACCGAGGTCACCACCGAGAACGCGCAGGGCGAAATGTACCTGACCGACGTGCTGGCCATCGCCCGCGCTCGCGGTGGCCGGGTGGCTTCTTCGCAGATCGCGGACCGCTGGCAGATCGAAGGCGCGAATGACCGCGTCCAGATTTCCAACTTGGCCCGCATCTACAACCAGCGCAAAGCCGAATTCTGGATGCGCGAGGGTGTGACCATCATCGATCCGGCCACCACCTGGATTGATGCCGAGGTGATCATCGGCCGCGACGCCACGCTGAAGCCGGGAACCCAGCTGCACGGCAGGACCTTCATTGGTGATAACGCCACCGTGGGCCCGGACACCACCTTGACCAATGTTGTCGTCGGCCAGCGGGCCACCGTCAAGCGCACTGATGCAACCGATTCGCGGATTTCCGAAGGCGCCTCGGTTGGCCCCTTCGCCTACCTGCGCCCGGGCACCGAACTCGGGACCGATGGCAAGATCGGCGCCTTCTACGAAACCAAGAACGTCACGATTGGCCGTGGCTCCAAGCTCTCGCACCTCGGCTACGCCGGGGACGCTGAAATCGGTGAATTCACCAACATCGGGTGCGGCAATATCACCGCGAACTACGATGGTGAAAAGAAGCACCGGACCAAGATCGGTTCGCATGTGCGCACCAGCTCCAACACAGTATTTGTCGCCCCGGTTGAAATCGGGGATGGCGCGTACACTGGGGCAGGCGCCATCGTCCGCAAGAACGTCCCGGCCGGTGCTTTGGCACTGTCTGTGGCTCCGCAGCGCAATACCGAAGGCTGGACGCTTGAAAAGCGTCCGGGGAGCCCTTCGGCTGACGCCGCATTCAAGTCCTCCCTGAATTCCTCGGGCACCGAGTAATCCGGCCACGGACTTAATTTCCTCGACAACAACCTCATACGTGATAGCGAAGCGAGCGAGAAAGCATACCCAATGAGTGAAATCAGCCATAACGTCGACAAAAAGCTGGTGCTGGCCAGCGGTCGCGCACACCCGGAACTAGCCGCCGAGGTCTCCAAGGAACTGGGCACCGAACTGCTGCCGCTGAACGCCTACGACTTCGCCAATGGCGAGATCTACGTTCGCTCGGATGAGTCGGTTCGCGGCAAGGATGTCTTCCTGCTGCAGTCCTACCCGGCACCGCTGAACAACTGGCTGATGGAACAGCTGATCATGATCGACTCGATGAAGCGTGCCTCGGCCCGCCGCATCACCGTGGTGGCACCGTTCTACCCCTACGCACGCCAGGACAAGAAGGGCCGTGGCCGCGAGCCGATCTCGGCCCGCCTGGTTGCCGACCTGTTCAAGACCGCCGGCGCGGATCGCGTGATCTCCTGCGACCTGCACACCGCGCAGATCCAGGGCTTCTTCGACGGCCCGGTCGACCACCTCTTCGGCTTCCCGCTGCTGGCTGACTACATCAAGTCCAAGGTTGACGTCAACGAAGTCACCGTGGTTTCCCCGGACACCGGACGCGTTCGCGTGGCCGAGCAGTGGGCAGACCGCTTGGGCGGCGCACCGCTGGCCTTCGTGCACAAGTCCCGCGACTTGACCGTGCCCAACCAGGCCGAGTCCAAGACCGTGGTTGGCCAGGTCGAGGGCCGCACCGCGATCCTGATTGACGACATGATCGACACCGGCGGAACCATCGCAGGCGCAGTGCGCGTGCTGAAGGAAGCTGGCGCCAAGGATGTCATCATTGCCGCTACCCACGCGGTCTTCTCGGACCCGGCTGCCCAGCGCCTGGCTGAGTGCGGTGCCCGCGAGGTTGTTGTCACCAACACCCTGCCGATCCCTGAAGAGAAGCGTTTTGAGAACCTGACGGTGCTTTCTATTGCACCGACGATCGCTCGCGCGATCTCGGAAGTATTCCACGACGGTTCGGTCACGAACCTGTTTGACGGCCGCGCCTAGCAGCCCTCGTTTCGCAACGCCTCTGGCCGGTACCTTCGGGTGCCGGCCAGAGGCGGTTAAGCCATCAATTGCCGCGTCCTTTTAGGGGGACCTTGAGCAGGACGGAAATGCACCACCAGAGTGAACCGACGATAAGCGGGAAGATTTGTCTTCGGTATCGGTTCTCGGACAGTGGCGCAGTACATCATATATTGACCAGTGGGAATCCGGGACTTACAGCCTGCGCCGGCTTCGGGAAATGAGCAGTATACGTAAATAGTCCGTGGCCTAGTTGTTGGACATGTACTGGATTACTACAAATTGGAACTGTCTCCGGGTAACAACTGGCACCAACCGGACATGTATAGGTATGAGCACTTCAGAAATACAGCAGAACCGGGAGGCACGGTTCTCCAGATTGTACGAACTGGCCTACACCGATGTCTTGCGGTTCATCCAGCGCCGGGCGGGTCCAGAGCACGCTGAGGACATTGTCCACGAGGCTTTCCTCGCCGCCTGGCGGCGTTTGGATGAGCTTCCCGCAAAGCACGACGACGCCAGAGCTTGGCTGTTCGCGACCGCGCGAAACTGTCTGCTTAACGACCGACGCGGCCAAGCACGCCAAGGAGCGCTGGCGGTTCGGATCGCAACCCGGACCCCTACCATCACTGACGCCGAGGCCGAGTTGACCCACCAACGCATTGACCTAGCCGCGGCTTGGCAGCGATTGCGCCCCGAAGACCAAGAAGTCCTGGCCCTGGCGATTTGGGAAGACCTTCCCTCGTCACAGGCGGGCAAGATCCTTGGAATATCATCGGCGGCTTACCGCATCCGGCTTCATCGTGCGCGCAAATCGTTGCGACACGAACTCGATGCCTCCCCCTTCCCGGCGCCCCTCGCCGGATCCATCATGACGGAGTGACTGACATGGACAAGAACAAGTACTCGGAACTAGACGCATTTCGACCCCTCGACTATGCTCCCCAAGGCGATCTTGACGAGGACGGACAGATCAGGGCAAATGCGAGGTTGCAACAAATTCTCTCCAGCGATCCGGACAACGGAAATACCGCGAACGGTGCTATCGGAAAACGACATTCCAGACCTGCACGTCGGATAGCGGCCCCAATTGCATTGGCCGCGGTGGCTGCCGTCACTGCAACGGTGGTGCTCCTGCCAGTGGCGGGAGGCAACGATGTGGCGTATGCGTCATGGAATGCTGTGCCAGATTCCATCAGTAGCCCAGATAGGGCCGTGGCCGATGCGGCCTGCCGTGGCCGCTTGGACCTATCTTCCCCTCAGCTTGATCTTGCCGAACGACGGGGTGATTGGGTGGTCTTGCTGTACACCGCTTCCGAACACATGGCTGGTATGTGCATAGCGCACCTGCCTGCCGGGGCCGCGAAAGCAAACGACATTGATTTCAGCCAGGCTGGCGGCGATCAGGGGTTCCTCCCGGTTGCCGGGGAATTCACCGAAGGAAACATCGCCGAATTTCGCGGCGGCAATATATTAGGGTTCGGTGATCGTCCCGAAATTGCACTCACCCACGGGAACGTCGGAGAGGACGTGGCCGGCGTAACGATCACGACCCCCGACGGTCAATTGGTCGAAGCTACCGTGCAGGATGGCAGATATGCCGCTTGGTGGCCGGGAAAAGCCCTCGGCGGCGAACTGGAGGGAAATGGGGGACCTGCTTCCGATATTTCCTACACGATCACTCTGAAGGACCAAACAGTCATCGAAGACGCGACCCCGAGGATGCCGTCTTAGAGTCTCCGCTGAGGGTGTGGGCGCGACGAGCAACCCGGCACTATTCTGGGAGCCTCGTCGCACCCGTGACTCTTAACGGCGCTTCGCGTGGTGCATCCGAAAAGTGCGTCCCATTGCCGCTGCAACAGGCACACCGTTCCGTAGGGGGGTCTGTCCGGATTGGCGTTTCGGACCGTTCCGCAAGAGGGT